>NZ_BAAAQD010000008.1:0-416669 GCF_039531485.1 Dactylosporangium maewongense
GGCGACTTCGTCAACGGCGCCCAGTCCATCGTGGACGAGTTCATCTCCTCCGGCGAGGTCAAGTGGGGCCAGCGCACCGCCGTGACGCTGCTCCTGCCGCACTCGCACGAGGGCCAGGGCCCCGACCACACGTCGGGGCGGCTCGAGCGGTACCTGCAGCTGTGCGCCGAGGACAACATGCGGGTGGCCGTGCCGACGACCCCGGCGAACCACTTCCACCTGCTGCGCCGCCAGGCGCTGTCGCCGAAGAAGAAGCCGCTCGTCGTCTTCACGCCCAAGTCCCTGCTGCGCCACCGGCTCTGCGTCTCCCCCGTCGAGGACTTCACCAGCGGCACCTTCGCCACCGTCCTCGGCGACCCGGGCATCAAGGGCGCCGGCCTGGACAACGCCGCGGTGAAGCGGGTCCTGCTCTGCTCCGGCAAGGTCTTCTACGACCTGCTGCAGGCGCGCACCGAGCGGGACATCACCGACACCGCCATCATCCGGGTCGAGCAGCTCTACCCGATGCCGGTGGAGGAGCTGCGCGCGGCGCTGGCACAGTTCCCCAACGCGGAGGACTTCGCCTGGGTCCAGGAGGAGCCGGCCAACCAGGGCGCGTGGTCGTTCATCGCGCTCAACCTCCTGGAGCACCTCCAGGGCGTCGGCCTACGCCGCATCTCCCGCCCCGCCGCCGCCGCTCCGGCGGTCGGCTCCACCAAGCTCCACGACGCCGAGCAGCAGGCGCTCATCGAGGCCGCGCTGCCGAAGCGCTGACCCTCTGTCGTTTCGCTGGTTCCATCTGTTGGTTCGTTCGTTCGTTCGTTCCGTTCCGGGGAGGGCTCGCGCCCTCCCCGGTTCCTTTGGAGGTGCCCATGTACTTCACCGATCGCGGCATCGAGGAGCTCGCCCAGCGCCGGGGCGAGGAGGAGGTCACGCTGGAGTGGCTGGCCGAGCGCCTCCGCGACTTCGTCGACCAGAACCCCGAGTTCGAGACGCCGATCGAACGCCTCGCCGTCTACCTGGCCCGCCTGGACGACGACGAGGACTGACCGATGTCCGTCCACGCCCGCGCGGGCACTGGTCGTACACCTGCCGCAGCGACCACAACGGTCGGCTTTGGCGGTCGCCGGATGACGGACATATCCGATTTATCAGTGCAATCGGGCGCTGCAAATCAATGTGGCTGCGGGCGCATCCGCCAATTGGGTCGTTCGGGAACAACTTGGTGTAGTCCGGCAAGACAATCGATTGTCCCCAGTCGGGTGATCCCGGCGTAGCGCATGGGGCACCTACATTCTGTACGTGCCCCGAAGTCGCAACCGATCCGCAACCGTGTCGCTCCTGGCCGCCGCCCTGCTCCTTCTGGGCGGCGCTTTTTCGGCCTCAGGGGCAGCGGAGGAGCAGCCCCTGGCCGCCGCAGCCAGCGCCGAGGCGACCCGGGTCAGCGGCCATGCCATCGGCGTGCGGCACTTCGACTTTGCCCGGGGCAAGGACCGGCCGCTACCCACCACCGTGTGGTACCCGACGCGCGGCTCCTCCCGGCGGAGCAAGGGGCAGGTGCAGGTCAGCGCCGAGGTGCTGCCGGGGAAGCTGCCGTTGATCCTGTGGAGCCACGGCTTCTACAGCAACCCGCAGTTGCAGGAGGGCATGACCAAGTTCCTGGCCGAGGCCGGGTACGTGGTCGTCGCCCCGGCGTACCCGTTCACGAAGAAGGACACGCCGAAGTTCAACAAGTTCGACGTGCCCAACCAGTCGCTGGACGCGTCGTTCGTCATCACGCAGATGCTGCAGCCCGGGAATCCGCTGGCCGACAGCATCGACTCCGAGCGGATGGCGGCGATCGGGCACTCCGGCGGCGGGACCACGACCGACGGGCTGTTCACGGTGCACCGCGACCCGCGCCTCAAGGCCGGGGTCATCTTCGCGGGCCGGCCGGCCGGGAAGTACCAGGGCAGCCCGGTGCCGCTGCTGTTCGTGCACGGCGACAAGGACCCGGTCGTGGCGTATGAGCAGGGGCGCACGTCGTACGCCGCGGACCCGTGGCCGAAGGCGTTCCTGACGATCATCGGCGGCGAGCACGGCGCCGCCACCAACGACCCGGAGCGCGGGCACCACCAGGCGATGGCGACGCTGCTGAACTTCCTCGCCTGGGCGCTCGACGGCGACGAGATCGCCCAGGCCAGGCTGGACGACGACGCCCGGCTCGACGGGGTGACCCGCTTCGAATCGGTGGGTATCTACAGCAGCGCGAACACCACGACGACGATCACCACGACCGCGACGACGGCGCCGGCCACGATGAGGCCGACCTTGGAGCCGGTCGCGGCGGGCTGAGCCGGCTCGTTGTTGCTGTTGTCCACCCACGCCTGAAATGCCTGAGTGTTCTGGCTTGGGTCAATGCGCTCATCGGGCATGGCCGACAGAATACCGATGACCTGCCCCTCGGACAGTGGCCGAACGTGTCGGATTGTGGCACTCTCCGTCAATGACCGCGTGGCGGGAACGGTCGTGGTGGGGCTGGGGCTGGGCCGACGAGGCCCTCGACGACGACGCCTGCCGGCGCCTCGCCGAGACGTCGCTGCGGCCGTGGATGCCCATCGACGGGTCGGTGCTGCCGATGCCGTACGACCCGGTCCTGCCCCCGCCGCGCCTGATTCCTCCGTCGATCATGCAGGAGGCGTTCGCCGCCGACTCGATGACGCGGGCGTCGCACACGTACGGCAAGGCCTTCCGCGACGTGATCCGAGCGCTGCGCGGCCGGCTCGACAACCCTCCTGACCTGGTCTGTTTCCCGCGGACCGGGCACGACGTCGTCGCCGCGCTCGACTGGGCCGAGGCGGTGGGGGCGGCCGTCGTCCCGTACGGCGGCGGCACCTCCGTCGTGGGCGGCGTCGAATACCGCGGGGACGCCCCCTGGGTGTCGCTGGACCTGTCCCGCCTCGGCCGGGTCCTCGAGATCGACGACGTCAACCACGCCGTCCGGGTGCAGGCCGGCGTCTCCGGCCCGGCCCTCGAACAGGCTCTCCGCCCGCACGACCTGACGCTTCGCCACTACCCGCAGAGCTTCGAGTTCTCCACCGTCGGGGGATGGATCGCGACCCGCGCCGCCGGCCACTACGCGACCGGCCCGACCCGCATCGACGACGCCGTCTCAGCCCTGCGGGTGATCACACCGCAGGGCCCGGTGGAGTCGCTACGGGTGCCGTCCAGCGGCGCCGGCCCGTCGACGGACCGCCTGTTCGCGGGCTCGGAGGGGACGCTGGGGGTGATCGTGGAGGCGTGGCTGCGCGTCACGCCTCGCCCGACGGCCAAGGCTTCGACGTCGGTGGCCTTCCCTGCGTACGACCAGGGCATCGCCGCCATGCGCGCCCTCCTGCAGGCAGGCCTCCGCCCCAGCAACTGCCGCCTCCTCGACCCCGTGGAGGCGATGCTGAACGCCGGCGCCACCGACGGCCAGGCCCGGCTGCTGCTCGGCTTCGAAGGCCCGACCGTGCCCCTCCTAGACGACGCCCTCACCCTCTGCGCCGACCACGGCGGCACCCCCACCACCCCCGGCCACACTCCCCACCCCACCAGCCCCGCCCACAACACCGGCGCCTCCACGCCCAACCCCGCCAGCACTGCTCACCGCCCCACCGGCGCCGACGACACCCTCGACCCGGGTGACTCCAGCCGCCCTACCCCCAACACCGGCGGCTTCACGCCCAACTCCCCCAGCGCCGCTCACCGCCCCTACGGCAGCGCTCACCACCCCGACGGCGCCGCCGACTCCGGCTACATCCCCGACCCGGGTGACTCCAGCCGCCCCGCCCACAACGCCAGCGCCTCCACTCCCAACCCCGCCAGCGCCGCTCAACACTCCAACGGCAGTGCTCACCACCCCGACGCCGCTGCTCAACGCCCCGACAGCGCCCCCGACACCGACTACATCCCCGACCCGGGTGACTCCAACCGCCCCGCCCACAACGCCAGCGCCTCCACTCCCAACTCCGACAGCGCTGATCAACGCTCCGGCGGCGCTGCCGGCTCCGGCGACGGCCTTGGTCCGGGTGGCTCCGGCAGCGGTCTCTCCAGCGGCGGCCCCGGTGCCTCCAGCCGGTCCAGCGGTGGCTTTGCCGGCTCCGGCCGTTCAGGTAGAGGCGTCGCCGGCGGCAGCTCGGGGCGGAGCGGCGATGTCGGCAACTGGCGATCGTCGTTTCTGCGGGCGCCGTACACCCGCGATGCCCTCATCAGGCTCGGCCTCATCGTCGAAACCGTCGAGACCGCGTGCACGTGGAGCCGCTTCGAGGCACTGCACGCGGCCGTGATCGCCGCCGCGCAGGCCGCCGCCCCGGCCCGCGTCGCCGTGGTCACCTGCCGGATCACTCACGCGTACCCGGACGGCCTGGCGCCCTACTTCACCATCATCACGCCGGCCCGGCGCGGCGCCGAGGTCATGATCTGGGACGAGATCAAGGCCGCCGTCAGCACGGCCATCACCAGCGCCGGCGGCACCATCACCCACCATCACGCGGTCGGCCGGGACCACCTGCCGTGGCTCGAGCGGGACCCCCTCTTCACCGACGTGCTGCGGGCCGCGAAGCGCACGCTAGATCCCCGCGGGATCCTCAACCCTGGCGCGCTGTTGCCCAGTTAATCGCCGGATTCCCTCGCCCAGCCCGATGAGCAGCAGCCCGAGCAGGAAGAACGCCACGGTGAAGCCGAGCGCCGAGATCGTCACACCGCCGTAGCCGAGCTCGTTCGCGTCGACGAACGGATACGGATACTTGTCGACGATCGCACCTCGTACGAGCGCAAAGGCCAGATACGCCAAGGGGTAGCCGAGCCATACGGCCGCATACCACCAGCGGACCGGCTCCCTGTCGACGAACAGCCAGGTGACCGCGGCGAGGATCGGCGTCACCGTGTGCAGCAGCAGGTTGTGCGGTGCGTGCGCCCCCGAATCCACCACGTGGAACGGGCTGGACGGATTCGCCAGCAACGAGTGATACACCGTGCCGGTGATGCAGCTGTACAGCGTCGCCGCCCCACGCACCCACCCCGGCACCGGCCGCAGCGCCGCCACGGCCGACACCACCGCGATGATCACACTGCTCTGCACGGTGAAGTAGACGAACACTCCCCCGTCGCCGTTTGTGAAGTCGAGCAGCAGGACGATCCCGGTCAGCGCACTCACCGCGGTGAGCACCCGGAAGACGACGGACATGCGCCGCAACCTAGCCGTAAATCGCCCGCCGGGCCAGCCTTGTTCGTGGTGTCCGCCTCGTACCTTGGATGCCATGCGCCGTCTCGTCGTGGCCCTGCTGACCGCTGGCCTCGCCGGCCTCGCTACCCCGGGTCTCGCTGGCTGCACAGGCCAGCCGGCACCGGCCAAGTGGGTCACGCCGTCGCCTTCCCCGGCCGCGACCGTCGCCCCACAACTCGCCCACGTCACGCCGCTACCCCCTCTCCCCGTGCCGCGGGCCGCGCTCGACGTGTCGCGCCAGGAGGTGACCTACAGCCGTGAAGGCCGCGTCCTGCGCACCGTCATCTGGATGCCCTCGTCCACCACCCGCGTGCCGGCGGTCATCTTCAGCCACGGCCTCAACGGCACCCCCGAGGCCTTCGCACCGCTGCTCACCGCATGGGCGTCGGCCGGCTTCGCGGTGATCGCCCCCGCGTATCCCAACACGACCCGCAGCGCCCCCCGCCTGGACGTCTACGACGTGCTCAACCAGCCCGCCGACGCCAGCTTCGTGCTGAGCCAGGTGCTCGCCGGCCCACTCGGCAAACGCATCGACAACACCCGCCTCGCAGCCGCCGGCCACTCCGCCGGCGCCATCACGACCGTCGGCCTCTTCACCGCGAGCCGCGACGCCCGCCTCCACGCCGGCATCGTCCTGGCCGGCAGCGGTCTGGGCGTGGGCACCGCCTTCACCGGCACCCCGGCCTCGCTCCTCTTCGTCCACGGCGACGCCGACCCCTTGGTCTCCTACGCCTCCGGCAGGGCCACCTACGAGTTGGTCCCCTGGTCGAAGGCGATGCTGACCGTCCCCGGCGGCAACCACAACGACCCCTATCTCCGCCCGGACGTCACCTCCTACGCCGAGGTCCGCTCGGTGACCTTGGCGTTCCTGCGCCTCGAGCTCTACGGAGACCCCATGGCCCGCCGACAACTCCCGCAAGGCCCCTCCTTCGACGATCGCCTGTGATCCTGAGACGCTATGGTCATATGCTAGCATAGGAATCGAGGCAGTGGGTTCGGCTCTCGGGGGGAGGCAAGCCGTGCCACGACCATATTTTTCGCTGGAAGCGCCTGGCGCCGGCCGCTGCGCCACCGGGCAGATCGACTCGCGCGCCCGCCTGGCAGCCCAGGCCGCCGAGCACACCCGCCGTCGCGAGGAGCGGCAGCAGGCCAGGGCGGAGTTCGCCGAGGCCCGCAGGCACGGCCTGGCCACCCGCCATGCGACCAAGCTGACCCGCCTGCGCAACGCCCGCGTCCTGGCCGGCCTCCACCCCACCCCGCCGGGCGCCGCCGCTATTGGGTCGCCGTCGCCGGGCTGCGCCGCACCGCCACCAGCACGGCCCACCGTTCAGACTCCCGCCCCGGCAACCCGTCCCGCGCCGGAGACCGCACTGCCCAGAAGCGTGAGCACGGCGCCGCGCCCGGATGCCCCACCTCACCCGCGGCCTGCCGCACCGCCGCCAGCACAGTCAGTCCGCAGGGCAGCAACGCCGCCTCCAGCACAGTCCGTCCACGGGGGCGCAACGCCTCCGCCGCGACCCACCCGCAGGGAAGCAACGACACCGCCACCGCCCGTCCAAGCGGGCGCGACGCCGCCACCACAACTCGCCCAGAGGGGAGCAACGCCGCCACGGCCGCGGTCCGTCGGCAGGACAGCAACGCCGCCACCGCCCGAGGTGGTGTCAGTGCCCAGTGGCCCGACGACCCGGCCAGGATCGCAAACCATTCCAGCGCACCAAGCGTTCGCACCGCTATCGCCATCGCGGGCCGTCCGATCAGCAGCACGTCCGGCCGCACCACCGCGACCGGGCCGGCCACCCGCACCGCCGTCACCAACGCACAACGGCCGTGCGGCTTGCCTGGGGCTGATCCGCCGGCCGACTCGTCGCTTCGCAAGTCACAGCCTCACGTCGCCGGCCGGCAGCCTCACCGCGGGCACCAAGACGGGCAACCGCACACCTGCTCTGGCTCGAGTCCGCAATCGAGCGCCACCAAGACGACCCGCCCACGATCACCCACCGGCGGCAACAGCCTGTTCCACGGGACGCCAGTCGGGCCGTCGTCGTACGCCCATCGCCTCGACGCCACCGCTTGCGCCGCAGGCTAGGTTCAGCGCGGGCCAGGGCCGGCTGGCCAGGTCCGGCGCGGGTCACGGGGCCACGTCCAGCGCGGGGTCAGGGCCGGTGCGGAGTCAGAGCCAGCGCGGATTCAGGACCGGTGCGGGTTAAGTCTGACGCGAGTCAGGTCTGGCACCGGTCAGGGCCGAGACCAGTGAGATCCGGCCGGGTCAATCCAGCGAGGTCAAGCCCAGCGCCGATCAAGTCCAGCGGGGTCAAGTCCAGCGCCGATCAAGTCTGACGCCAGCCAGGGCCGAGACCAGCGAGATCCGGCCGAGTCAAAGGCCAGCGGGGGCAGGTCCGGCGGGGCAGGTCCGGCGGGGGCAGGTCCGGCGGGGGCAGGTCCGGCGGGGGCAGGTCCGGCGGGGGCAGGTCTGGCGGGGGCAGGTCTGGCGCTGGTCAGGGGCGGGCTCCAGCCAGGTTGGTGGGGGCCGGGCGGGCGCTGGTGGGCGTGCCTGGGGTGGGCCGGGCACGCCCACGGTTGCGGCGTGGGTGGGAGGGTCAGGTGGTGTGGTCTAGGACGATCTTGCCGAAGACGTCGCCGGAGTGGAGTTTTTCGAAGGCGGTGCGGGCTTCGGAGAAGGGGATGATCGAGTCGATCACGGGGCGGACGCCGGTGTTGGCGAGGAGGGTCATCAGGGCGGACAGCTCTTCGGGGGTGCCCATGCTGGTGCCCAGGATCTCCAGTTGCAGGGCGAACATGCGGCGGAGGTTGACCTTTGGGAGGTGGCCGCTGGTGGCGCCGGAGACGACGATGCGGGCGCCGTGTTTGGCGCACTTCATCGAGTGGTCGAAGGTGGCCTCGCCGACGGTTTCGATGATGACGTCGACGCGTTCGGGGAGGCGGGCGCCGGAGTCCAGGGCCGTGGCGCCGAGGGCGGCGACGCGCTCGCGTTTCGAGGCGTCGCGGGAGGTGGCGTAGACGCGGGCGCCCAGGGCCTGGGCCAGCAGGATCGCGGCGGTCGCGACGCCGCCGCCGGCTCCCTGGACCAGGACGGCCTGGTCTGGCTCCACGCGGCCCTTGGTGGTGAGCATCCGGTATGCGGTGAGCCACGCCGTGGGCAGGCAGGCCACCTCCGCGAAGGTGAGCTCCGCCGGCTTCGGCACGAGGTTGTACGCGGGGACGGTGACCTGCTCGGCGACGGTGCCCTGGTAGAACTCCGAGAGGATCGAGACCTCGCCCGACGGGGTGAAGACCACCGGATACACGACGACCTCGGCACCGTCGGGGCCGATGCCCGCGGCGTCGCAGCCGAGGATCATCGGCAGCTGCTCGGGGCGGAGGCCGACGCCGCGCAGCGACCACAGGTCGTGATGGTTGAGCGCGCTGGCGCGCACGTCCACCACGGCCCAGCCGTCACCCGGGACAGGCGCCGGGGCCTCGCCGACCGTGAGGCCGGCGAGGGGGTCGGCGTCGTTGAAACTGGACGCGAAAGCTGCACGCATGACGGTTATCTCAACACACCGTCGACGCGGGCGGCGGCGGCGACCGCGGCGGCCACGGCCGGGGCGACGCGCGGGTCCAGGGCGCTGGGCACGATCGTGCCCAGCGAGAGCTCGTCCGCGGCCAGCACCGAGGCGATGGCCGACGCGGCGGCGACCTTCATGCCGTCGGTGATCCGGGTCGCGCCGGCTTCCAGGGCGCCGCGGAAGATGCCGGGGAACGCGAGCACGTTGTTGATCTGGTTGGGGAAGTCGCTGCGGCCGGTGGCGACGACCGACGCGTAGCGCGCGGCGATCGACGGGTGCACCTCGGGCGTCGGGTTCGCGAGGGCGAAGATCGCCCCGCCGGGTGACATGCCGGCCAGCGCCGCCTCGCCGATGGTGCCGCCGGAGACGCCGATGAGGACGTCGGCACCACGGAGCGCGTTGACGATGTCACCGGTGATGCCGCCGGCGTTGGTACGGGCCGCGAGCGCTGACTTCTCCGGGTTCAGGTCGGTGCGGCCGGTGTGCAGGCAGCCCCGGGAGTCGAGCACGACGATCTCGCCGGCGTCGGCGCCGCCGCTGATGAGCATCTTGGTGACGGCGACGCCCGCCGCGCCGGCGCCGCTGACGACGATGCGCAGGTCGTGAAGCTCGCGGCCGAGGACGCGGGCGGCGTTGCGCAGCGCGGCGAGCACGACGATCGCGGTGCCGTGCTGGTCGTCGTGGAAGACGGGGATCGGCAGGGTCGCTTCCAGGCGGCGCTCGATCTCGAAGCACCGCGGCGCGGAGATGTCTTCGAGGTTGATGCCGCCGAACGACGGTGCGAGGGCGGTGACGATCGCGACGATCTCGTCGGGGTCCTGGGTGTCCAGGCAGATCGGCACCGCGTCCACCCCGCCGAACTGCTTGAAGAGGACGGCCTTGCCCTCCATGACCGGCATCGCGGCGCGCGGGCCGATGTTGCCCAGTCCGAGCACCGCAGAGCCGTCGGTGACCACGGCGACGGCCCGGCCGACCCAGGTCAGCTCGTGGACGAGCGCCTCGTCGGCGGCGATGGCCTCGCAGACCTGGGCGACGCCCGGCGTGTACGCCAGGGCGAGATCTTCACGGGTCGCGAGCGGGACGCTGGACTGGACGGACATCTTGCCGCCCTGATGGAGGTCGAAAACTGGCCCTTCAAGGGCGTGATTGGTCACGGGTGCAGACACGGGGGCTCCTTTGCCACGTCTGACAATGCTGGTGTTTCCGCCAAGCGCATGGGTGGTGAAAGCGCTCATGATGCGATTCAGCGGGGGTGACCCGGTATCCGCATCACCTTACGCTGCGCCGCGCCGCAGCCGCACCGGTTGTGGCCACCAGCGAAATGTCACACGTCCGATGACGTCGGCCGGCCCGTACACCTCGGAACCATCGGATCCGAAGGGGTTGTCGCCGGTCAGCCACCATCCGCCGGCCTCCGCCCGGGCCACGCGCTTCACCACCAAGAGGCCTGGCCGGCTGCGGAAACACCCGACGACGACGTCGCCGGGCCGCGCTGTCCCGACGCGGCGAACGAAAATCCGATCACCATGGCGCAACGTCGGTGCCATCGACGGGCCGTGCACCAGTGCCGTGAACCACGGTAGCCGCATGAAATCCCCGAGTTTGGACAGGAGTAGGGTCAGCAACTGAGGATCATCGCAAATCACCCTGGAGGGTTCGATGCGACTGTCGCGGCTATTCACCCCGCGCACCGTGGTGAGCGCCCACTGCGACCTGCCGTGTGGTGTCTACGACCCGGCGCAGGCCCGTATTGAGGCCGAGTCCGTCAAAGCAATCAGCGAGAAGTACCAGGCCAACAGTGACCCCGAGTTTCGCACTCGGGCGCTGGTGATCAAGGAGCAGCGTTCCGAGCTGGTCAAGCACCACCTGTGGGTGCTGTGGACCGACTACTTCAAGCCGCCGCACTTCGAGAAGTACCCGCAGCTGCACGGCCTCTTCAACGAGGCGACGAAGCTCGCGGGCGCGTCCGGCGCGAAGGGCTCGGCCGACCCGGCCGTCGCCGAGCAGCTGCTGGCGAAGATCGATGAGATCGCGAAGATCTTCTGGGAGACGAAGCAGGCCTGACCTGCCAGAGGTGCCCTCCACCCCGTCACGGCGGGGTGGAGGGCTTTTTCATGGACGAGGTGCATAGATGAGCGTGGAAGTTCGTGTGGCGACGGACGAGGACGTGCCGGCGATCGTCGGGATGGTGTATGAGCTCGCGGAGTTCGAGAAGGCCCTCGAGGAGTGCCATCTGACGGAGGAGCAGCTGCGGGCGGTGCTCTTCGCTCCGGCGCCGGCGGTGTTCTGCCACGTCGCCTGTACCGGCGGCGAGACGGTGGGGATGGCGCTGTGGTTCCGGACGTACTCCACGTGGGAGGGCGTGCACGGCATCTATCTGGAGGATCTGTACGTGCGGCCGGCCGCCCGCGGCACCGGAGCCGGGAAGGCCCTGGTGGCGAAGCTGGCGCAGATCTGTGTGGAGTCCGGCTACCCGCGGCTGGAGTGGGCGGTGCTCGACTGGAACCCGGCCCGCGGCTTCTACGACGCGCTCGGCGCGCGGCACAAGTCGGACTGGCTGCCCTACCGGCTCACCGGGGACGCACTCGCCGCCACGGCGCGTGCGGCGACGTCGTAGAGTCGCGGGCAAGGGGGTTCATCGCGTGACTCAGGTCGTTTCGAAGAGGTCCGGATCCGACGCCGACGACGTCGTGCTGCTGGCCGTGCCGGCGTCGCCCGCCTACCTGGGGGTGCTGCGCACCGCGACTGCGGGTCTCGCGGCACGCCTGCAGTTCACGCTCGACGAGATCGAAGACCTGCGCATCGCCGTCGACGAGGCGTGCGCGATGCTGCTCGCGGTGGCGAGCGAGACGCCGCAGCTCGGCGACACGGTCGAGCTGGCCTGCCGGTTCACGGTCACCGCGGACGCGCTGACGGTCGAGACGTCGGTGCCGCTCGGGTCGCCGACGGAGCGGCTGCCCGGGGGTGAGTCCTTCGCGTGGCAGGTGCTCAGCGCGCTCGCCGACGAGGTGTCGGCGTCGGTCGACGGCCTCCAGGCGCGGATCCGCCTGACCAAGCGCCGCCCGAAGTAGGCCCGGACCAAAGGGGCCTCCCGAAGTAGGCCCGTACCAAAGGGGCCGACTGAAGTAGGACCGGGCCAAAGGGGCCGACTGAAGTAGGACCGGGCCACCGGAACCAGCGCCTACAGAGGGCGCTCCTTCAGGGCGGCGACTCCGGGGACCGGGGTGCGGGCGTGCTCCGGCGGGAGCTCCGCCGGCCTGACGTGGTCGATGTGCCCGCGGGCGATCTCCATCGCGAGCTCGATGTCCTGGTCCCCGATGGCTGCCAGCAGCGCACGGTGATCCCGGTCGATGATCCTCCACATCGGCAACGGGGCGTTGTGGGCGGCGGCTTTGCGGTCGCTCACGGTGTACAGCGGACGCACCATCAGGCAGAGCAGCGTGTTGCCCGACGCGGCGGCGACAGCCAGGTGAAACGCCGAGTGCGCGGCGATGCGCTCGTCGAGGGTCGCGGTCTCGGGGTCGAACATCGCGGCCTCGAGGTCGCGCAGATGGCACGGCTCGCGGCGGGCGGCGGCGAGGCCGGCGGCGGGGACCTCGAGCATCCGGCGGACCTCGAGGAAGTCGTCGCCCTTGACGGCGCCGCTGGCCAGTAGCAGCCCGATGCCGTCGGTGAGGGACTCGCCGAGCGTGCGGGCGTCGGGCTCGGCGACGAAGCTGCCGCCGTTGACACCTCGGGTGGTGACGATCAGGTGCTGGCTGCTCAGCAGGCGGAGCGCCTCGCGGACGGTGGACCGGCTCAGCCCGGACTGCTCACAGAGCTGCGGCTCCGTCGGCAGCCGGGCACCGGGTAGGAGCTGACCGGACATGATCTCCACGCGGAGCCGGTCGGCGAGGACCTGATAGGCGGGTGCGACCGTCACGACCACCGAGCGTAGGTCACGCCTGCCATCGGCGGGACCAGCAACGCCACAGGTCGTACGTTCAGCGGATGCCGAGCGCGATCCGCGTCGACGGGGCGAACAGCAGGATCGCCCCGGCGAGCCCCAGCGCGAAGAGCGGCGCCCCGATGTAGGGCTGGCCGTGGGTGAGCATCGTCCAGCCGATCGGCATCTGCAGCATCTGCGTGACGATCCCCGGGCCGCGGGCCCATCGCTGACGGCGGTGCAGCGCGACGGCGATCCCCAGGAACAGCAGGGTCATGAGCGCCAGGTAGCCGGTGAAGGACAGCGCCGTGGCGAGGAACGTCGACTTGCTGGTGACATCCAGATAGACGATCACCAGCGTGAGCAGGGCCAGCCCGACGCCCTCCGCGAACAGCAGCCGCACCGCCCACCGCAGGGTCGCCGGCTCCCGCTCCGACGTCACCGCGCCGCTCGCGTCGCCGCCTCCGGCGTCAGCCCGAGCCGACCCTGCATTGCGTGGCTCGCGACCCGAGCCGCTCCGCTGGCCGCTCACCTGGCATTCCCTTCAGTCGGCCCTCTCCCGTGCACCTCACCTTAGCGCGCGGGAGAGCGGGTACAGTGCCGCCCATGCGAGCCCTCCTGGTCGTCAACCCGAACGCGACGACCACCACCGAGCGCGGACGGGACATCCTGGTGCGTGCGCTGCGCAGCCAGGTCGACCTGGAGGTGGCATACACGCAGCGCAAAGGCCACGGCGTGGAGCTGGCGCGCGACGCCGCCCGGGAGCGCTTCGACCTCGTCGTGACGCTCGGAGGCGACGGTACGGTCAACGAGGCGGTCAACGGTTTGATGACCTTCGACGCCGGCCCGGCCGAGGGGCGCGCGCAGGAGCGCCCGGCGCTCGCGGTCGTGCCGGGTGGCTCCACGAACGTGTTCGCGCGGGCGCTCGGGCTGCCGAGCGACTGGGCCGAGGGCACCGGCGCGATTCTTGAGGCGCTGCGGGACCGGCGGGAGCGGATCGTCGGCCTCGGCCGCGCCGACGACCGGTATTTCACGTTCTGCGCCGGTATGGGCCTTGATGCGGAGGTTGTACGGCGCGTGGATCAGGCCCGGCACCGCGGTTCGACGTCGACGCCGTGGCTGTACTTCCGGTCGATCGCGCAGCAATACGTGACGACGAACCGCCGGGTGCCGCTGCTCACGCTCGAGCTCCCGGGCGAACCTGCCAAGTCCGGGCTAACGTGGATGTTGGTGCAGAACACTGCACCATGGACATACATCGGCGAGCGGCCGGTGGATCCGAATCCGCGTGCCTCGTTCGACACGGGGCTCGACGTGCTGGGCCTGCTGCAGATGCAGGCCGGGAGCACGGCCCGGACGATGGCGCAGCTGGTTCGCGGCGCCGACTTGAAGGGCAAGCAGGTGCTGCGGATGCACGATCTTGCCGGGTTCACGCTCACCGCCGCCAAACCGATCGCTTTCCAGGTCGACGGGGAGTACCTCGGAGAGTGCGACAAGTTGGATTTCGCGTCCGTGCCGGGAGCGTTACGCGTAGTGTGTTGAGTCACTCCCGGCGGTCGTCCACCGAAGGGGGAGAAAGTTGCAGAGAGTCGCGACAGAGACACCGCGACCGCATCTCCGAAACCCCTCCGATCGTTGACCGAACCGTACTACATTGGTAACTGACTGTTGCGATTCAGGGTCCCTAAACGCAATAAAATCGGACAAACAGTGCGTGAGCTTGCTCACCGACTTGGATTTTCTTGGTTTGGACCCCTTGACATCGCGGTAGTTCGTGAAAGCATTCACAAGCGATACGAACACTGAGCGTTGCCCGCACACGCGTTACGGATCTTCAGGCTCCGCCTAGCCGAGACGTTACGCGAGATGCACATAGGGAATCACTAACAACGATCCGCGAAAACAACAAGGAGTGTTGCCGCCATGTCGGACTGGCGCCACCATGCCCTCTGCCGCGACGAGGACCCGGAGCTGTTCTTCCCCATCGGAACTTCGGGCCCGGCGTTGCTGCAGGTCGAGCAGGCGAAGGCGGTCTGCCAGCGCTGCTCCGTGACCAGCGACTGCCTGCAGTGGGCACTCGACTCCGGTCAGGACGCAGGCGTCTGGGGCGGAATGAGCGAAGACGAGCGTCGTTTGATGAAGCGTCGCGGCGGCCTGCGGGTCCGCGCTCACTCCGCATAGCCTGAGCCATAACAGCACCATAAAAAACGCAGCCCGGCACCGAAGCGCACCCAAGCCTAAAGCGCATCGAACACCCGAGCAGCAGCGAAGACGAAAACGCCCCGGCCGATGCGCCGGGGCGTTTCACGTGCGGGCCACGACCAATCTGCCTACCCACGATAATGGGGGTCGTTGGGGCCGGGCGGCGGGAAGTTCGGGCCGTCGTAGTAGGGCTGCCCGTATCCGGGCGGCGGGTAGCCGGGCTGACCGTAACCGCCGTAGCCGGGGGCGCCGTAGGGCGGCTGGCCGTATCCAGGCGGCGGGTAGCCGGGCGGGTATCCCTGGTTGCGCATGGCGGCGGACTCGACGTCGATCAGCCGCTCCAGCTCGCCGCGGTCCAGGAACGTTCCCCGGCACTCCAGGCACTGTTCGATGGTGACGCCGCTGCGCTCGTACTGCTGCATCGTGCCGCGGCACTTCGGGCATGTCATCTGCATACCCCCAAGGTAGCCCTCGGCCACCAAGCGCGAGATCAGCCGTTTCCGCAGGCGACCCGGACGGTGTGGCTAGTCGAACAGCTCCTCGAAGAAGCTCTCGCGGTGGTGCTTCTTGCGCTTCTTGTGATGCCCATAGTGACCATAGTGGCCGTGCTGCTGCGGGTGGTGCGGCTGGCCGTATGCGGGCTGACCATAGGCCGGCTGCCCGTATCCCGGCTGGCCGTGCACCGGCTGACCGTGCACCGGCTGGCCGTACGGCTGCTGGCCATAGGCGGGCTGCTGCGGGTATGCCTGCGGCGAGCCGGGCGGCGGGAATCCGGGGGTGCCGGGCGGGACACCGGGGGCGCCCGGCTGCTGCTGACGCCCGCGCCAGGCGTTCTCCGCGTCGGTGATCTTCTCCAGCTCACCGCGGTCGAGGAAGATCCCCCGGCACTCCAGGCATTGGTCGATGGTGACACCGCTGCGCTCGTACTGCCGCATCTCGCCGCGGCACTTCGGGCATGTCATCTGCATACGTCCACGGTAGCCGCCGGGTTCCAAGGCCACCTTCAGGCGGCGAGATCCACGGTCTCCGGGGACACCCGGCCGATCCTGGCGACGACGAGCCGGGCCAGGTCGAGCGCGCAACCGAGCGGCGGCGCGGCCGGTTCGAGGGCGCCCGCGGACACAGCGGAGGCGACGGCGGCCTCGTGCAGCTTGCCCGGGGCCAGGAAGTACGAGGAGATCGCCACCCGCGCGCAGCCGCCGGCACGCAGCGCCGACACCGCGACCGCGCCGGTGACCGGCGACCCGGAGGCGAACGCCGCGCGGCACGGCAGCCCGAGCGACCGCCCGAGCTCGGCCGCTGTCAGGTCGACGGTGTGCCTGGCCAGGTCGTCGCGGGTACCGGCGGCGATCATGACGACCCCGTCCGCCTCGACCGCGGGAAGCTGCCGGCGCAGCGCGGCGACGAGGAGCGGCGGCACGACGCCGCCGACCGGTCCGAGCACGTCCGTGACGTACACCCGCATGGACAGACCGCTGGAGACCGCCCGGTCGATGACCGCCGGCAGGTCGATCCGGCCGTGAAACGCCGAGGTCAGCAGCAGCGGTACGACAACCGCCGAACGATGACCGAGCCGCTGCATGTCGAGCAGTACAGCGTCCGGACGGGGGCCGGCATGGTCGAGGAACGACGTCCGGACGTCCAGCCCCGGGCGCTGGGCCGCGACCGCGCGGGCGAGGGCTCTCGTCGAAGCCGCCGCCCGCGGGTCGGAGGACCCGTGCGCCACCAGTAAGACAGCTGTTACCAGCTCCCCCGGCTTCGCCGGCGGTTCCGAGGGGGGCTGCGCCACCCCACACCCCCCATGCTTCGCGCTACGAACCTTCACCCGGTGTGGAGACCGCACTCGGTCTTGTCGAACATCGGCCAGCGCCCGCCGCGCGGGTCGCCGCCGGGAGGGGTCCGCCGGGTGCACGGCCAGCAGCCGACGGAGGCGTACCCCTGCCGCATGAGGGCGTTCACCGGGACGTTGTAGCGGGAGATGTACGCGTCGACGTCGGCCTGCGTCCACTGCGCCAGCGGCGAGACCTTGAACTTGCTGCGGGCCTGCTCGAAGCTCACGATCGGCGTGTTGGCGCGGCTCGGCGACTCGTCGCGGCGCAGGCCGGCGGCCCACGCGTCGTAGTCCTCGAGGGCCCGCTCCAGCGGCTCGATCTTGCGCAGGAAGCAGCACTCGTCGGGGTCGCGGGCGTAGAGCCGCGGCCCGAACTCGGCGTCCTGCTCGGCGACGGTCTGCCGCGGGCGGATCGAGCGGACCGTCACCGGGAGGGTCCGCTGGACGACCTCGCGCACGCGGAGCGTCTCGGCGAAGTGCAGGCCGGTGTCGAGGAAGATGACCGGCACGCCGGGCACGACCTTCGACACGACGTGGGCGAGCACGGCGTCGGCGAACGAGCTGGTCACACAGAACCGGTCGCCGAACTCAGCGGCGGCCCACTCCACGATCTTGTCGGCGGTCTTGCCCTCCAGCTGGGCCGACGCCTCCTTGGCCAGGGCGATGGACTCTTCTCGGGTACGTGCAACGGCTGTGCTCATCGCTTCGCCTCCAACATTCGTGCCGCGAGCCCCAGGAATTTCAGTGAGAAGACCCGTGCGCAGCTGCGGCACTCCCAAGCGCCGTGGGTCTCTTCGTGCGGTCGTAGGTCCTCGTCCCCGCAGTACGGGCAGTACAGAGGAGCCATCCGTTCGCTCATCGGAGCTCCTCTTCAGGAGCCCGCATCACCCAGCGGGCGAAGGACTCGCCCTGTGAACGGCCGGCGAGGTAGTGGTTGGCGACCCGCTCGACGTACGAGGGCAGGTCGGCGGCGGTGGTCTTCAGGCCGCGGAGCTTGCGCCCGAAGCCGGCGTTCTGCCCCGCCGCCATGCCCAGGCCGCCGCCCAGGTGGATCTGGAAGCCCTCGACCATGTCGCCGGTGGCGTCGTCGCGCACGAGCATGCCCTTGAGGCCGATGTCGGCCACCTGCGTGCGGGCGCAGGCGTTGGGGCAGCCGTTGAGGTGGATGGAGATGTCGGCGTCGAGCTCGGC
Source organism: Dactylosporangium maewongense (assembly GCF_039531485.1). Lineage (NCBI taxonomy): Bacteria > Bacillati > Actinomycetota > Actinomycetes > Micromonosporales > Micromonosporaceae > Dactylosporangium > Dactylosporangium maewongense. Next base: position 17,940 of record NZ_BAAAQD010000008.1, read on the forward strand.
GACCTTGGCCTCGAGGTGCTCGATGAGCTCCGCGGCGCGGGCCTTGGTCTCCACGATCGCCAGCTTGCAGAACTCGATGCCCGTGCAGGCCATCGTGCTGCGCCGCCAGGTGGACGGTCGGGCCTCCAGCCCGGCCTCGCGCAGGCCCAGCACGACCGCCTCGGTGTCGGCCTCGGCGATGTCGAGGACGATGAGTTTCTGGTACGGGGTGAGCCGCACCCGGTCGCTGCCGAACCGCTCGGCGAGGTCGGCGACCTTGCCGAGCTGGGCGCCGGAGCTGCGGCCCGCGATGGGCGCGGCGCCGACGAAGTACTTGCCGTCCCACTGCTTGTGCACGCCGATGTGGTCGATCGGCTTCTCCGGCAGCTCCGGCGACGGGCCGTCGATCAGCGGGCGCTTGAGGTACTCGGTCTCCAGCACCTCGCGGAACTTCGCCGCGCCCCAGTCGGCGACGAGGAACTTCAGCCGGGCGCGGCTGCGCAGGCGGCGGTACCCGTAGTCGCGGAAGATCTGGATGACGCCGTGCCACGCGTCGACGACCTCGTGCAGCGGCACCCACACGCCGAGGCGCACCGCCAGCATCGGGTTCGTCGACAGGCCGCCGCCGACCCAGAGGTCGAAGCCGGGGCCGTGCTCCGGGTGGATCACGCCGACGAAGGAGACGTCGTTCGCCTCGTACGGGGTGTCCGGCAGCCACGAGATCGAGGTCTTGAACTTGCGCGGCAGGTTGGACAGCGTCGGGTCGCCGACGTACTTCTCGGTGATCTCGTTGATCGCCTCGGTCGGGTCGAGCACCTCGCTCTCCGCGACGCCGGCGATCGGGCTGCCGAGCACGACCCGCGGGGTGTCGCCGCAGGCCTCGGTCGTGGACAGGCCGACTGCCTCGAGCTCCCGCCAGATCTGCGGAACGTCCTCGACGCGGATCCAGTGCAGCTGGATGTTCTGCCGGTCGGTGATGTCGGCGGTGTCGCGGGCGAAGCGGGTGGCGATCGACGCGATCGTGCGCAGTTGGGCGAGGCTCAGCTGGCCGCCGTCGCTGCGGATGCGCAGCATGAAGTACTTGTCGTCGAGCTCCTCGGGCTCGAGGATCGCGGTCCGGCCGCCGTCGATGCCGGGCTTGCGCTGCGTGTACAGCCCGAACCAGCGGAACCGTCCGCGCAGGTCAGCGGGGTCGATCGAGTCGAAGCCGCGGTGCGCGTAGATCGACTCGATGCGGGCCCGGACGTTGAGCGGGTTGTCGTCCTTCTTGCTGCGCTCGTTGGGGTTGAGCGGCTCCCGGTGGCCGAGCGCCCACTGCCCCTCGCCGCGAGGGCGCCCACCGGCTCCGGCCCGAGCGCCGCGGGCGGCAGGACGGGGAGCGGGTGCGGCGTTGTCTGCCGGGACGGTGTTCACCGTCATGTCGGCGTCCTCTCAGGGTTGAGAGCACGCGAGCCTGCGCCGGCCTATCGCGGAAGATGCGCGATGGATGACGTCAATGTCATGAAGAATCCGGCGCGAGTCGCGCGCCCGAAGAAAGAATTAACGGGCGGCGTTCAGCAAGCCGGACACATGGCGCTGCGCACGCGACCGTAGTCGACGTGTCGGCGGCTGACGAGCCGCAGAGAAGCAGCGTGCATAGGGTGCAGTCTTCCACGTCGACCGGTCCTTACGCCACGTCGGCGTGAGGGTTGTCTCAAACCCGCGTCACCGGGACGTAACCCAAAGAAGACTCAGCCGATAGGAAATATAGACCAGAATGGGCAGGCCGCCGACCGGCAATGGCCGGCGGTCCCACAGTGCGGTAGGTTTCAGCGTTTCGCCAGCGGGACGACCATCACAGCCTCCGTGCCGCCGCCGGCCCGGGTGCGCAGCTCGATCGTGCCGCGCAGCTCCCCCGTCGCGAGCGTCCGCACGATCTGCAGCCCGAGCCGCTCGCTGCTGTCCAGGTCGAACCCGTCGGGCAGGCCCCGGCCGTTGTCGGCGACGGTGACGTGCAGCTGCTTGCGGAAACGGTGCACGGAGACGACGACCTCCGGGTCGTGCTCACCACGCGGCTCGAACGCGTGCTCCACGGCGTTCTGCAGCAGCTCGTTGAGGACCATGACGAGCGGCGTGGCGATCTCCGCGGGCAGCACGCCGAAGTCGCCGTCCCGGCGCAGCGCCACGGTGAAGTCGGAGGCGGCCACCTCGACGGCCGCGGCCGCGACCCGGTCCACGATCCCGTCGAACTCGACCGCCTCGTCCGCGGTGTCCGACGCCGACATCGAGAGGGTCTCGTGCACCAGGGCGATGGAGGCGACCCTCCGCACCGACTCCTCCAGCGCGTGCCGGGCGGCCGGGACCCCGACCCGGCGGGCCTGCAGCCGCAGCAGCGCGGCGACGGTCTGCAGGTTGTTCTTGACCCGGTGGTGGATCTCCCGGATCGTCGCGTCCTTCGTCATGAGCTGCCGGTCGCGGCGGCGGACCTCGGTGATGTCGCGGACCAGGACGAGCGCCCCGATCGGCACGCCCGCCGGCATCAGCGGCAGCGCCCGCATGAGCACGGTCGCGCCGCGCGCCTCCAGCTCCTTGCGGGCGGGCGCGTCGCCGCGCAGCGCCGAGTGGACCCGGTCCGTGGCGTCCTTGCCCTCGAGGGGGTCGTCGCAGAGCCGGCCGGTGATCTCGGCGAGGCTCTCGCCCACGAGGTGCGCGGCGAGCCCGAGCCGCCGGTACGCCGACTGCGCGTTGGGGCTGGCGTAGGTGACCTTGCCGGACGCGTCGAGCCGGACCAGGCCGTCGCCGATGCGCGGGGCGCTGGTGGTCTCGCCCGGGTGCCGCGGCGGCGGGAACGTGCCGTCGGCGATCATCTGCGCCAGGTCGTCGGCGGTGGTCAGGTAGTTGAGCTCCAGCTGCGCCGGGGTCCGGGCGGTGCTGAGGTTGGTGTCCCGGCCGACGACGGCGATGACCTGCGTCTCGCCCCGGCGGCGGACCGGGATCGCCTCGTGGCGGGCGGGCATGTCGCCGTACCAGACGGGATCCCCCTCCCGCCAGATCCTGCCCTGCGCCCGGACGATCGCGAGGTGCGCCACCTCGGGTCCGCCGGCGACCCGGCCGACCTGGTCGTCCTGATAGGCGGTCGGGGCGGTCGTCGGCCGCACCTGCGCGACGCACAGGAACTCACCGCGGTCCGCGATCGGCACCCACATGAGCAGGTCGGCGAAGGACAGGTCGGACACGATCTGCCAGTCGCCGGCGAGGCGGTGCAGGTGCTCGATGTCCTCGGGCGCGAGGGAGGTGTGCTCCTCGACGAGGTCACGCAGGGTCGACACCGTTACAGACTATGGTGGGCCCGTGCGTCGCCTGTTGCCTGCCCTTGTCCTCGTGCTCACCCTCGGCGGCTGCGGGTGGGTGGGCCGCGCCGACGAGACCAGCAAGCCTGACGGGTTCCAGCTGCACGGCTACGTGAGCGTGGCGGGCGCGGCGACCGGCGTCCCGGGCACCCCGTGCCTCGCCCCGGTGCCGGACGTCGCCTCCGGGGCGACGGTGAAGGTGGCTGATCAGGACGGCAAGGTGGTGGCCGTGACGACGTTGGCGGCCGGTGTACTGGCGGCGACGGGCGGGGCGTACCGCTGCAATTTCTCGTTCGAGCTGCTGAACCTGTCCGGGAGCCGGCCGACCTACCAGATCCTGGTCGGTGACCGGCCCCCGGTGGCGTTCGAGACGCGGGCGCTGCGCGAAGGCCGCCCCGCCGTCGTCGATGTCGCCGTTACAGCGTCGCCGTCACCTTCTTGAGGCCGCGCGGCGCGTCAGGGTTCTCGCCCCGGTGCAGGGCGAGAGACAGGGCGAGGCGCTGCAGCGGCAGGATGTCCAGCAGCGGTGCGTAGCGCTCGTCGACCTCGGGGGTCGGCACCCAGCCGGCTGCGCCGTCGACCTTCGACGGGCCGAAGACGACCACGTCGGCGCGGCGCTCGCCGAGCCGGCCGACGACGTCGCGCATCGACGCGCCGGCGGGGCCGCCGCCGACGACGGCGAGGACCGGCACGTCGGGGTCGGCCATCGCGAGGGGGCCGTGCAGCAGGTCGGCGCCGGAGAACGCGAGACCGGCCACGTAGGACGTCTCCATCAGCTTGAGCGCGGTCTCGCGCGCCGTCGGGTACGCGTAGCCGCGGCCCGTGGTCACGATCCGGTCCGCGAACCGGTAGCGGGCGGCGAGGTCGGCGGCGGTGTCGTCGGCGAGGACGCGCTCCGCGTGGCCGGGCAGCTCCCGCAGCGCGGCGAGCTCCTCGGCGGGCAGCGTGCCGCCGCCCTTGATGCTCTCGACCAGCATGAGCAGCGCGAGCAGCTCCGCGGTGTAGGTCTTGGTCGCGGCGACCGCGATCTCGTGCCCGGCGACGACGTCGACGTGCAGCTCGGCGACCTGGGCCAGGGGCGACTCGGCGTTGTTGGTGACGGCGAGGGTGTGCGCGCCCTGCTCGCCGGCGACCCGCAGCACCTCGCGCAGGTCGGGCGAGCCGCCGCTCTGGCTGACGCCGACGACGAGCGTGTCGCGCAGGTCGGGGCGGGCGCCGTAGAGCGTCATCGCCGACGGCGAGGCGAGGCCGACGGGGACGCCGAGGCGGATCTCGGTGAGGTACGCCGCGTACAGCGCGGCGTGGTCCGACGTGCCGCGCGCCGTGAAGATCACGTTGCGGGGCTGCCACTGCGCGATCCGCTCGGCGACGGCGGCGATGGCGCCCGCCTGCTCGTCGACGAGCCTCGCGAACACGGCCGGCTGCTCGGCGATGTCCGCCTGCATCCCGGCACCGGGCTGCTCGGTCACGGCTACTCCTCTATGTGCTGGCGTCTGATGCGCGTTACTGCTCAAAGTTTGGCAGCTTCGCGCACCAGACGCCAGTTTTCGGAGCAACTTCGCGCACAGCGTGCGCGAAACTAGCCCTCCTGCGCAACCAGCGTGCTCTCCGCCTGCTCGTTGGGCGCCTCGGGGCCGCCGCGCAGCGCGACCTCGCGGATGAAGATCGCGAGCAACGGCACCAGCACCGTCGCCGCGATCGCCCAGAGGAAGACGCTGGACGTCGCGCCGGCGATCGCGTCGATCACCGCGGTGCGCACCCCGGCGGGCAGCTGGCCGAGCGTCGCCGGGCCGATCGAGGCGCCGCCGCCACCGCCGCCGGCGAGCTGGTCCGCCGCCTGGTCGCCGACCTTCTCCGCGAGCAGGTCGTGCAGCCGGTGGTTGAAGATCGCGCCGAACGCCGCCACGCCGAACGCGCCGCCGATCGAGCGGGCGAACGTCGAGGTGCTGCTCGCCACGCCCAGATCCTTGAGCTCCACGCTGTTCTGCGCGATGAGCATCGAGGTCTGCATCAGGAAGCCCATACCCAGGCCGAGGACGGCCATGTAGATCGCCGACTCGGTCTTCGAGGTGTCCGAGTCAAGCCGCGACAGCAGGACCATCGCCACGATCATGACGAACCCGCCGATCACCGGGAAGATCCGGTACTTGCCGGTCTTGGTGATCATCTGGCCGGCCACCAGCGAGGTCACCAGCAGGCCGCCCATCATCGGCAGCAGGAGCAGACCGGAGTTGGTCGCCGAGGCGCCCTGCACGATCTGCTGGTACAGCGGCAGGAACGTGATCGCGCCGAACATGGCGAACCCGACCAGGAAGCCGATGCCCGCGACCAGGCTGAAGTTGCGGTTGCGGAAGATGGCCAGGGGCAGGATCGGCTCCGGGTGGCGCCGCTCGACGACCATGAACGCGGCCAGCGACACCACGGCCAGGGCGGCCAGGCCGGCGATCTGCGCGGAGCCCCACGCGTACTGGTTGCCGCCCCACGTGGTGATCAGGACCAGCGCGGTGACGCCGGCCGAGAGCAGGGCCGCGCCGAGCCAGTCGATCCGGTGCTCGGTGCGCTTCTTCGGCATGTCGAGCTTCAACGCGAGCAGCGCCAGCGCCGCGCCGCCGAGCGGCAGGTTGACGAAGAACGCCCAGCGCCAGTCGGCGTGGTCGGTGATGAAGCCGCCGACGAGCGGGCCGCCGACCATCGCGACCGCCATGACCGCGGCGAACTGGCCCTGGTACTTGCCGCGCTCGCGCGGCGACACGAGCTCGCCGAGGACGGCCATCGCGCCGACCATGAGACCACCGGCGCCGAGGCCCTGGAACGCGCGGAAGCCGATCAGCTGCGGCATGTCCTGGGCGAAGCCGCACAGCACCGAGCCGAGCAGGAACAGCACGATCGAGGTCAGGAAGACCGTCTTCCGCCCGTACAGGTCGCCGAGCTTGCCCCAGATCGGCGTGGACACCGTCGAACCGAGGACATACGCGGTGACGACCCACGACAGGTGGTCGACGCCGCCCAGGTCACCGACGATGCGGGGCATCGCGGTGCCGACGATCACGTTGTCGAGCATCGCCAGGAGCATCGCCATGAGCAGTCCTGGCAGAACGACCCTGAGGCGCTTGTCAGACATCGTGGCACACCTTACTTGTCGGCCGGCTAGTTGACTTACTAGCCGTACGGTAAGTTCGTACTAGCCGCTCGTCAAGTCAGTTCACGTAGGATGGTCCCGATGGAGCAGAACCAGCAGGCAGCAGCGCGGGTCGTGCGGGGGCGGAACCGGATCCGGACCGACGACGCCGAGACCGAGGACGTGCGCGCGCACATCCAGCGGGTCGCCCTGGAGATGTTCATCGAGGACGGTTACGACAAGACCTCGCTGCGGGAGATCGCGGAGAAGCTCGGCGTCACCAAGGCCGCGCTCTACTACCACTTCCCGACCAAGGACGACATCGTCAACAGCCTCATCGAGCACCGCATCGCGGCCGTCGACGCGCTGATGGAGTGGGCGGAGGCGCAGCCGCGCACGGAGGCGACGCGGATCGAGTTCCTTCAGCGGTACTTCGTGCTGCACGACGTCGCCAAGCACGAGCACGTGATCCGCTTCTTCGAGCGCAACCAGACGCTCATCAACACGCTGCCCGCGGGCAAGCTCATGAAGGGTCAGATGGAGCGCGTCTTCGGCTTCCTGATGGACCCGGCGGAGTCCACGGTCCAGCAGCTGCGCCGGGCCATGGCCATCTTCACGATCCACGCGGGCCACTTCGTGCTCCGCGGGCACGACGACCTCAGCCCCCAGGACCGCCGCGAGGCGACCCTGGTGGTCGCCGAGGACCTGATGCGCCTGGCGGCCGCCGGCGAGTGACGTCCGGGTCGCGGTGGTCGGCAGCCGCCGACCCGCGCCGCCGGCCCCGGGGTCGCGGTGATTGCGCGGCGGCCGGCCCGCGCCGCGGGGCTCAGGTCGCGGTGGTCGGCAGCTTCAGGCGCAGGCCGAGCAGTGTGACGCCCTCGACCGGCGTCCAGTCCAGCGCCGGCTCGCGGACGAAGCCGAAGGTGTCGTAGAGCGCCAGCGCGGCGCTGTTGCGGTCCCGCGTACAGATCACCATCGACCCGCAGCCGAGGACGGTCGCGCGGTCGATGCAGGCGCGGACCAGCGCCCGCGCCACCCCCCGCCGCTGCGCCGCCGGATCGACGGCCAGCATCCTGAACTCGGCCTCGCCCGGGCGCGACAGCTCCGCATACCGGGTGCCGGGCAGCACGAACGCGACCGCGCCCAGCAGTACATCACCATCGGCGGCGACCAGAATCTCGCAGTGCGCCGCCCGGGTCGTCACGTCGGCCAGCACGTCGGCATAGCCGTGCTCGTCGTCGAGCTGGCCGTCGGCGCGATACGCCGCCACCGTCAGCCGCGCGACGCCGGCGTGGTCCTCCGGGTCCGCCCGCCGGACCAGCGGCGGCTGCCGCGTCACCCGATCACGGCGATGAGATCGCCCTCCTGCACCACGTCGCCCTCGTTGACGGCGATCTGGCTGACCGTGCCCTCCGACTCGGCGACGACGGGGATCTCCATCTTCATCGACTCCAGGATCACGAGGGTGTCGCCCTCGCTGACCTCGGCACCGACCTCAGTGGTGATCTTCCAGACGTTGGCCACCATCTCGGCACGGATCTCGTCGGACATCCCGGTCTCCTTTGACGTCGGATTGCGAACCGCAGCATATCCGCGCGAAACCCGGTCGCGCTCGACTGTACGGCGAACGCATCATGGCCCCGTGGAATCGACCATCACGGTGACCCCGGCGGGACTGCCCGGCGTGCTGCTGCATGTCGCGGTGGTGCGGCCCGTCTTCGTGTGGGGTCAGCCCGGCATCGGCAAGAGCTCGCTGGTGAAGGAGTTCGCGGCGGCCCTCGGGCTGGACTGCGTCACCCTCATCGGCACGCAGCTGGCGCCCGAGGACCTCATCGGGGTGCCCGAGCTGCGCGACGGCCGCAGCCGCTTCGCGCCACCGGAGTCGATCGCCCGCGACGAGCCCTACTGCCTCTTCCTCGACGAGCTCAACTCCGCCTCGCCCGAGGTGCAGAAGGCGTTCTACTCCCTCATCCTCGACCGGCGGATCGGCTCGTACGAGCTGCCCGCCGGATCGATCGTGATCGGCGCCGGCAACCGGTCCTCCGACAACGCGCTCGCCCGGCCGATGGCGTCCGCTCTGCTCAACCGGCTCATCCACGTACACCTGCGGGCGAGCGCCGACGACTGGCTGCTGTGGGCGGCCGGCGCCGGCCTGCACGAGTGGGTGACCGACTACCTCACCCAGCGGCCCGACCACCTCTGGTCCAAGCCGCCGAAGACCGAGGAGCCGTTCTCGACCCCGCGCTCCTGGCACATGCTCTCCGACGCGCTGCTCTCCTTCGGCCAGGACATCGACGAGGACCTTCTCCGGGTGCTCACCGCCGGCACGCTGACGCCCTCGCACGCGTCGGCGTTCTGTGCGTACGTCAAGACCGTCCGCCACCGCTACGGCCTGGACGCCATCGTCCGCGGCGACGCGTCCTGGCCCCGCGACCCGACCGACCGCGACCTGCTGTACTTCTTCGCCGAGGCCTTCCGGGCCCGGCTCGTGAAGGACCTGCCGGCCAGCCGCGAGCACGCCTCGCCGTCCGTGCGCCGCTTCTCGGTGCGGGCCAAGGGCCTGCTGGTCGAGCTGGCCGAGATCTCGCTGGAGTGCGCGCAGCTCGTCATCGCCGCCGACGAGTCCGGGATGCCCGCGCTGCCCGCGTGGTTCCTGGTCGAGGTGACCCGCGACCTGCCGCGCCTCGTCGCCGCCCGGGCATGAGCGCCGCCGGCGGCGCCGCCGCTCGTGGTGCCGCCGCTCGTGGCGCCGGGAAGGTCGACCGGCGGCTGGAGGCGGCCCAGCACGCCTGGTCCGCCGTGTCCGGCAACCCCATGTTCCGCGCCCTCGCCAGCGACCCGACCGGCAACGACCCGCGGGCGCTGCGGATGCAGTGGGCGGAGGACACGCAGCTGATCCGCGACCGCGGCCACGCCCGGGTCTACGCCGACGGCACGGTGATCGCCAACAAGCACTCGCCGCTGGAGCCCGACGAGTGGGTCTGGGTGTTCGCGCACTGCGCGCTGCACCTCGGCTTCGGCCACCTCTGCCTCGGGCCGGCGGATGCCGCTTCACCGCCCGACACCGAGCTTGCCGTCGCGCGCTGCGTTGTCGTGGCCCGGTTCCAGGCGGAGCTGCGGCTCGGCCGCCCTCCGGTGCTGCTGCCGCCGCTGCCGACCGCTTTCGAGGAGCAGCTCGCCGAGCGCTGGCGGATCTCCGGCATTCCTTCCGGCCTGTCCGGCTGTTCCGCGGGCGGCGCCGGCCCCGACCTCGTGCCGCCCGCATCGCTCCCGACTTCTTCCGCCGCGTCTCTTCCGGCTGCCACTTCCGCTGCGTCTCTTCCGGCTGTCACGCTCTCGTGGCCGGACCGCTTCGCCCTGGGCCTCGGCCAGGCCGCGGCCGAGGCCGTCGACGAGGCCGGGGCACTGCGGCCGGTCGCGAGTCGCAAGACCGACGAGGCGTGGGAGGTCGCCCGGCGCTGGTTCGTGTCGTCGTACCCGCTGCTGGCCGGCCTGGCCGCGGGCTTCACCATCGTCAGCGACGTCGCCGTGGCCCGCGACCTGTCGATCACCGTCGCCGCCGTCGACCCGTCCGCCGCCGAGATCTACGTCAACCCCCTCGCGCCGCTCACCACCGAGGAGCGCCGCTTCGTCATCGCGCACGAGATGCTGCACGCCGCCCTGCGCCACGGCGACCGGATCGCGCACCGCGACCCGTACCTGTGGAACGTCGCCACCGACTACGTCATCAACGGCTGGCTCGTCGAGATGGCCGTCGGCGACCTGCCCGAAGGCGTCCTGTACGACCCGCGCTTCAAGGACGCCGGCGCCGAGGAGGTGTACGACCTCATCGCCACCGACCTGCGCCGCCTGCGCCGCCTCGGCACGCTGCGGGGCCGCGGCCTGGGCGACATCCTCAGCGACGCCCGCCGTACCCACCGCGGCACCGAGCTCGACGAGTACTACCGCCGCGCCCTCGCGACCGGCCTGGCCTTCCACGAGTCCAACGGCCGCGGCCTCCTGCCGTCCGGCCTGGTCGAGGAGATCCGCGCCCTGGACCACCCGCCGCTGCCGTGGGACGCGCAGCTCGCCAACTGGTTCGCCGAGCATGTCCGCTCCCCCACCCCGCGCCGCTCCTACGCCCGCGCCTCCCGCCGCCAGAGCTCCACGCCGCACATCCCCCGGCCCGGCTGGCTCTGGCCCGAGGAGGAGTCCTTCCACGCCACGTTCGGCGTCGTGCTCGACACCTCCGGCTCGATGGACCGCACCCTGCTCGGCAAGGCCCTCGGCGCGATCGCCTCCTACGCCACCGCCCGCGACGTGCCGGCCGCCCGCGTCGTGTTCTGCGACGCGGCCGCGTACGACGCCGGCTACCTCCCCGTCGCCGACATCGCCGGCCGGGTCAAGGTGAAGGGCCGCGGCGGCACCATCCTGCAGCCCGCCATCAAGCTCCTGGAACGCGCCCCGGACTTCCCCGCCGACGCCCCGATCCTGATCATCACCGACGGCTACTGCGACCCCATCCGCGTACGCCGCGAACACGCCTTCCTCATCCCAGAAACCACCCGCCTCCTCTTCACCCCCCGAGGCCCCGTCTTCCGCCTCCGCTGACCCCCAGACTCGACGACCACCCGCACCCGCCGTGATCCAAGGACACCCCTGGCCGCCCGCACAGCCACCACACGCCTTCGATCACGCCAACCACGACCCCGACCGCCCCGCGGAGAAGACCGCGACGGCGGAGGCCAAGTCCCGCACGCGGACAGCAACCAGGACAACCAGCCTGCATGCCGAGCCCCGCGGCCAAGCACCCAGCCACCATGATCGAAGGACAACCCTGGCCGCCCGGACAGCCACCACGCGACATCGATCACGACGACCACGACCACGATCGCCCCGCGGGCTACCGAGACCGCACGCGCGAATTCAGCGATCAGAGTGGGACAGCACTGGTTGTGAACCATGACGGCGAGCGCGACGCCGGCGATGGGTGCGATGTGGACTGGTTGTGAACGCCAACGACGGGGTCGAAGCACCGAATTACGCTCTCGAACGGCGCTGGATCATGCGCGGACGGCGGCCGGGGAACATCACCGAACCACGGCACGGACCGCAACCACGCCACCTGGCGCCCGGCCTCCAGCCGGACGGAAGGAACCCACCCTCCGCGCTGGCCTGACCTGCGGCCGGACGGATCAGCGGACCCGCGTGCGAACAGCAACCAGGACAGCCCAACCCGGATGCCGAACCCCTCGGCCGAGCACCATAGCCACCATGGTCGAAGGACGACCCTGGCCGCCCGGACAGCCACTACGCGACTTCGATCACGAGGGCCACGACCGCGATTGACCCGCGGGTTACCAAGGGCGCGGGCGGGAGCCGTGCGGTTCCGGGGGCCGGGGCTGCCAGAACCGCACGGGGTTTGTGGAGGACGAGGGTCAGTCGGTGCGGAGCTCGCGGGCTTCGGCGTTGACGACCAGTTCGGAAAGCTTGGAGCGGAGGCGGTCCTTGAGGTCGGCGGGGGCGAGCTCGGAGCCGCAGCAGCGGGCCACGAGCGCCTTCACCTCCTGCTCGATGCCGAACTCGCGCAGGCAGGGCGAGCACTCGTCGAGGTGGTCGCGGATGAGCGAACGGCGGTCGTCGGTGCACTCGAGGTCGAGGTAGAGATACACCTCGGCGAGGACGGCGCCGCAGTCTGTCTCGTGCGGGTCTCCACAGCTCATCGGACTCAGACCTCGCTCGGCTCAGCGGACGGGGTGCGGGTGAAACCCCGGTCGGCAGCATAAGTCTCGAGCGAACGGCGGAGGTTGCGCCGGCCGCGGTGCAGACGGGACATCACGGTGCCGATGGGCGTGTTCATGATGTCGGCGATCTCCTTGTAGGAGAAGCCCTCGACGTCGGCGAGGTAGACGGCGAGCCGGAACTCCTCCGGCAGCGACTGCAGCGCCTCCTTGACGTCGGAGTCGGGCAGCCGGTCGAGGGCCTCGGTCTCGGCGGAGCGCAGCCCGCTGGACGTGTGCGACTCGGCTTCGGCGAGCTGCCAGTCGGTGATCTCCTCCGTGGGCGCCTGGACGGGCTGGCGCTGACGGCGACGGTAGGAGTTGATGTAGGTGTTGGTCAGGATGCGGTAGAGCCAGGCCTTGAGGTTGGTGCCCGTCTCGAACTGGTGGAACGCCGCATACGCCTTGAGGAACGTCTCCTGGACGAGGTCCTCCGCGTCGGCCGGGTTGCGCGTCATGCGCAGGGCCGCCGCATACAGCTGATCGATGAAGGGCAACGCGTCGTGCTCGAACCGAATGCGCTGCTGCACCGCGCTCTCGCTGCTGACCACTCGTGCGACTCCAACCCTCGACCGTCCTGCCGAGGATACGCCGAGTTGCTGAGTGACTTCAGAGTTTGTGGCGCCCGTCAACCTCTCGCGGGCGATCGGTTGCCAGGACGGATCGGGCTCCGCGTCCGTCGCCGCCGGCCACGACGGGCTGAACAGCAGCTCGCGGATGCGTTGATCCTCGCGCTCAAGTGTTGCCACGAGTTGACTTCCCTCCACAGGCAACGCCTCGGCAGCGTCGCACGCTCCGTGTAACAACCGCGCCACCCCCGCAATTCCTACCCGCCTGCCCCGGCGGCCGGCCTTTTGGATTGGGACCGGCCGGCCACCGGGAACAGGAAGGGCCTGGGAGTTTGCGGAACGACATCGGTCCGCGGTGTGGAGAGCGTGTCCGGTTTGCACCGGTCACACACTGTTCAACGAGCCGGGTCGGCGGTGGTGACGAACGCCACGGCGATGGCGGCGAGCCGGTCGGGTGCCTTCGACAGCGCGTGGGTCTCGCCGGGCAGCACCTCGACGTGGACCGCCGGGCCCGGCGAAGGCACGCCGAAGGCGTCCCGGTCGCCGTTGAGCACGAGGGTCGGCACGCCCGTGCGCAGCTCGTCCGCGCGGGTGACGTCCGGCTTGCCGGGCGGGTGCAGCGGGAAGGCGAGCGCCAGGATGCGGTCGGCGCCGGCCTCGGCCGCGGTGCGGCAGGCGACCCTGGCGCCGCTGGACCGGCCGCCGACGACGAGGGTGTCGATCGCCACCCTGCGGCGCAGCTCAGCAACGACAGCGAGCCAGGCGGCGTCGAGCTGCCTGGCGGGTGCCGGTGGGCGGCGGGCGCCGGCGACCCGGTAGGGCTGCGTCACCATGGCGACGGCCGCCCCGGCGTCGAGCACGGCGGCACGGACCGCCACGAGGTCGACGGCGTCGACGTCACCGCCGGCGCCGTGGCCCAGGACGAGCAGCGTCCCCGTGTACCCCGCCGGGACGTCGAGCGAGAAGCGCGCGACCCCGTGCGGGGTCTCGACCTCCTGCCCGACGAGCGACCGCTTGGCCCGCGACCTGCTCCGCCGACCAACCGGCACACCGGAAGAGCCCGCCGGCGCAGCAGAGGAGCTCACCCGCGCACCAGAACGGCCCGCCCGTGCAGCAGAAGTGCCCGCCGGTGTACGAACAGAAGGGCCGGCCGGGGAGCCTGGAAGGGCGCCGGCCGGCCCGTCGGTCAGCCGCTGGCGGCGCCGACCGGATCGCGCCGGTCGGTCGCGGTCCGGCCCACGCGCTGGATCGGCACCAACGGCAGGCATGCCATCGGGCCCATCCGGTGCTCGGCTGCCTGTGGCTGGCCCGTCAACGCGGGTTGTGGAGCGTCGCTGCGCCATGCGACGAGCATCGCACGCCGCTCACGCGGTGTGGTCGCTCCCCACACACCGTGGCAGTCGCCGACCTCCAGCGCCCAGGCCAGGCATGCGCCTTGGACGTCGCAGGTGCGGCACAACGCGACGGCAGCGTCGGCGGGCTCGCTCGGGGCCGGAAAGAACGTCTCCGGATCAACTGTCTGGCATGCGCCGCGGGTCCGCCAGGCATCATCGCCCTGTTGCTCGCGCACCGCGCGCAACAGACGCGGATCACGCTTGGCGGCAGCGACCTCATGCGGGCGTGGCATCCTCGCCCGGGTCATACACCCACCTCCCCCGTGGGTCAAACGAACACAAGGCAGGAAAACGTCGGGATGCCCCCATCCGACATTGACCTACCGGCGCTGTGTTCTATCGCACAAACACCTGCAAATACAAGAGTTTTCACGCGGATAGGCAAAACCTGCCGGGGAGGAAATGGACGTACAGCCTAAAAGAGGGTCAGATCGATCGGCTCGACGTCACTCGATCGCAGGGCCGGCGCCGGCACGCGGTCGAGCAAATCACGGCCGTCGTTACGTACGTCACCCACGCGCGCGCCGACCGGGCGGAGCTCCAGCCGCGCGACGTGCTCGGACGGCGTCGGGGCCAGCAGCCGCTCATCGACGGGTGCCGCCAGCCACTCGTCCCACCGCGACGGCGGCAGCATCAGCGGCATGCGGTCGTGAATGAGCGCCAGATCGTCCACGGCGGGCGCGGTGATGATGCTGCAGGTGAGCACCCGGTCGTCACCTTTCCCCCACACCGTCCAGATGCCGGCGAACACGCACGGCTCATCGTCACCGAGCGTCATGAAATACGCCTGCTTGTCCTTGCCGTCCCCGCGTTTCCATTCGAACCAGCCGTCGGCGGGCACGAGGCAGCGCCGCTTCGCGAACGACTGCGCGAACGCCTTCGACTCCGCGACCGTCTCGGACCGGGCGTTGATCATCCGAGCGCCCACCTTGAGGTCGGCGGCCCACGGGGGCACCAGACCCCAGCGGGCGCTGCTCAGGACGCGGCCGTCGGCGGACTGGGAGACGCGCACCACCGGGACCTGGTCCGTCGGGGCGACGTTGTAGTCCGGCTCGAGCCCGTCCGTCTCGTCGGTGGCCTCGAACAGCGCGCTCAGGTCAACGTTGCTGCGGGATGTCGCATACCGACCACACATGCCCATTACGGTACCCGTGACGAATGAGGCATTGTCAGCAGTCGCTACCCAGCGGCACGGGCCGCACACTGTACGCGTGCCTCACCTGACCGCCCCCGTGTCCCTGCCGTGGATCGCGCCGACCGCCTCGGCGCCGGTCACCGCCACGGTCCGGCTCCCCGGTTCGAAGTCGATGACGGCCCGGGCGCTGGTCCTCGGCGCGCTGTCCCTGGGCGCCACCACCCTGCGTGGTCCCCTGCGGGCCCGCGACACCGAGCTGATGGCGGCGGGCCTGCGCGCCATGGGCTGCCACGTGTCCACCTCCGACGAGAACCTGTGGGTGCTGCGCCCCCGCCCGTTGTGCGGCCCCGCCCGGATCGACGTCGGCACCGCAGGCACGGTCCTGCGTTTCCTCCCACCGGTCGCCGGGCTCGCCGACGGTGCCGTCACCTTCGACGGCGACGAGCGCAGCCGCACGCGGCCGGTGGCGCCCCTGATCGGCGCGCTGCGCACGCTCGGCGCGCGGGTCGACTACGGCGCCGGGCTGCCGCTGACGGTGCACGGCATCGGCCGGGTCACCGGCGGCGCGGCGACGATCGACGCGTCGGCCTCCAGCCAGATGCTGTCGGGGCTGCTGCTGGCCGCGCCCGAGTTCGACCGCGGTCTCACCGTGCGCCACGCCGGCCCGCCGCTGCCCCGCGCGCCCCACCTGCGCATGACGGTGCAGATGCTGCGCGCCGCCGGGGCCGGCATCGACGACAGCCGGCCGGACATGTGGGTGGTCGAGCCCGGCCGGCTCAACGGCCGCGCCTGGGACATCGAGCCGGACCTGCTGGGCGCCGCGCCGTTCCTCGCCGCGGCGCTGGTCACCGGCGGCACCGTGACCGTCGCCGGCTGGCCGCGCTCCGGCATCCAGGCCGGCCACCGGCTGCTGGACCTGCTGCACCAGATGGGCGGCTCACCGGCGGTCACCCGGCAGGGGCTGGTCGTGCGCGGCACCGGCACGGTCCGCGGCCTCACCGCCGACCTGGCCGACGTCGCGGAGCTGGCCCCGGTGCTCGCCGCGCTCGCCGCCGTCGCGGACTCCCCGTCGCACCTGCACGGCCTGGCGCACCTGGGCGCCCACGAGACCGACCGGCTCGCCGCGCTCGTCGAGGGCCTGACGGGGCTCGGCGCGGACATCGCCCAGGACCACGACGGCCTGCGGATCCGGCCCCGCCCGCTGCGCGGCGGCACGTTCCCCACGCGGGACGACCACCGCCTCGCGCAGGCCGCCGCCGTCGTCGGGCTCGCCGTCGGCGGGGTGCGGCTGGACGACGTGACATGCACCGCGAAGACACTGCCGGACTTCCCCCGGCTATGGTCAACGATGGTGCACGGTCCGGGCTCGGTTGGAGGACAAGACTGACGCGCAAGCGCGAGTACGACGAGGATGACGTCCGGGTCCGCCCGAGCCGGTCCTCGCGACCCCGCACGCGCACCCGGCCGAAGCACAGCGACGCGGTCGAGGGGTTCGTCGTGGCGGTCGACCGCGGGCGGTACACCTGCCACATCGCCGGGACCGACGCGGTCGTGACCGCCATGCGCGCCCGCGAGCTGGGCCGCCGTGGCGTGGTCGTCGGCGACAACGTCCAGATCGTGGGGGACGTGACCGGGCGGCCCGACACCCTCGCGAGGATCGTGCGCATCGACGACCGCAGGTCGGTGCTGATGCGCACCGCCGACGACGAGGAGGGCTCGACCGAGGGGCGCTTCGAGCGCGTCGTGGTCGCCAACGCCGAGCAGCTCGTGATCGTCAACTCGCTGCACGACCCGCCGCCGCGGACGGGCTTCATCGACCGGTGCCTGGTCGCCGCGTACGACGCCGAGATCGAGCCGCTGCTGTGCCTCACCAAGGGTGACCTGGCGGGCCCGGAGGCGGTGCTGGACTACTACTCCGAGCTGGACCTGCCGTATGTGCTGTGCCGGCCGGGCGAGCCCATCGACGACCTCGTCGCGGCGCTGAGCGGCAAGGTGTCGGTGATGATCGGCCACTCGGGCGTCGGCAAGTCGACGCTGGTCAACCGGCTCGTGCCGGGCACCGACCGGGCGGTCGGCGTGGTCAGCGCCGTCGGCAAGGGCCGGCACACGTCCACCAGCGCCGTGGCGCTGCGCCTGCCGGAAAGCAAGAGGAGCGGCGGCTGGATCATCGACACGCCGGGCGTACGGTCGTTCGGCCTGGCGCACGTGTCGGCGGACAGCCTGCTGCACGGGTTCCCCGACCTGGTCGAGGCGTCGACCCGGTGCGCGCCCAACTGCGACCACACCGGCGCCGGCGGCGAGTGCGGCCTGGACATGCTGGTCGCCGAGGGCGGCGCCGACCCGAGGCGGCTCGCCTCGTTCCGCCGCCTCCTCGCATCCAAGGAAGGCACCGCGGAACCCACCGAGCCGACGGACGAGGCCTACGAGGCCTAGCCAAGGACGAGGCCCAGGCAAGGACGAGGCCTAGACGGCCACCGGCCCGCCCGTACGCCAGTAGACGCCGTCGGCGCGGGAGAGCAACTGGTTGTCGACGAGGTAGCGCCGCAGCGCCGCGTGGTCGTCGAACCAGGCCCGCAGCACCGCGTTGACCTCCCGCTCCGGATAGCGCACGCCCGGCTCGAACGACGACGCGATGTGCTCCAGCACCACCAGGCGCTTGCCGTGAGCGGCGGGCATCTGGGTCAGCCGGCCGTCGACGACGAACGTGCGCAGGATCTGGTCGCGCTGGCGGTCGGGGTCCATGGGCTCCGCCGCGGCCGGGGTCGCGGCGTGGGCGCGGACGGACTCCTTGAAGACCTCGACGTCGGCGCGCAGGGCACCATCGCCGCCGGTCAGCAGCCCGCCCTGCTGCAGCCGTCCGACGGCGGCCGCGACGGCGCGGGCCGGCAGGCCGGTCGCCGCCCCGATCGCGGCGAGCCCCGGCGCTCCGAGCACCACGGCGGCATAGACCCGGAGCCGGTCCTCTTCGGCAAGGAGGCCACACAGGGCGGCCGGCGAGGTGGTCACAAACGGCGACAGTACTGCCAGAAGGTGGCGATCGTCGGCTAAGTTTCCGCGCATGGCGCGCTACGCGGACGACCTGGCCCTCGCTCACCTGCTTGCCGATACCGCGGACGCGATCGCCGTTCCCCGGTTCCGGGCCCAGGATCTGCACGTGTCGACGAAGCCCGATCTGACGCCCGTGACGGAGGCCGACACGGCGGTCGAGAAGGCGCTGCGGGCGACGCTGCAGCGGGCCCGGCCGCGCGACGGGGTCCTCGGCGAGGAGTACGGGGCGACCGAGGCCGCCGCCGGTCCGGGGACGCGCCAGTGGGTGATCGACCCGATCGACGGCACGAAGAACTATGTCCGCGGGGTACCGATCTGGGCGACCCTGATCGCGTTGATGGAGGGCGCCCAGCCGGTGGTCGGGCTGGTGTCCGCGCCGGCGCTCGGGCGGCGCTGGTGGGGCGCGCTCGGTCACGGAGCGTATGCCGGACGCCACACGGCCGCGGCGACGCCGATCCGGGTGAGCGGTGTCGACCGGCTCGCCGACGCGAGCTTCTGCTACTCGTCGCTGGGCGGCTGGGAGGAGGCCGGGCGGCTCAACGCCATCCTCGACCTGACCCGCCGGACGTGGCGCCAGCGGGCGTACGGCGACTTCTACGGCTACATGCTGCTGGCCGAGGGCGCCGTGGACATCATGGTCGAGCCGGAGCTGTCGCTGTGGGACCTCGCGGCGCTGGTGCCGATCGTGACCGAGGCCGGCGGCACGTTCACCGACCTGCAGGGCGAGCCGGGCCCGGGCGGCGGGAGCGCGATCGCTACAAACGGTCACCTTCACGAGGACGTTCTCACCCGTTTGGGAAACCCCAGATTGTCTGGTTTGTCGGGCTAAACCGAATGGTCCGCATGCCACTCCCCCGAACCGGGTCTATCCTCTCCGGGTGGCATCTTGGAGTTGGCTCTTCCTCGGCGCGATGATCGCTGCCTACGGAGTGGCCAACCTGCTGCAATCCGTAGCCGCCGCACGCACTGACCTGCATCACGGGTTCCACCCGATGCTGCTGCTGCGCCTGGGCCGGCACAAGTCCTACCTCGTCGGCGTCGCGTGCCAGTTCGGTGGTTTCGCGCTCGCGTTCTTCGCCCGCCGGGACCTGCCGCTGTTCCTGGTGCAGTCGGCGATGGCCGCCGGGCTCGGGGTGACCGCACTGCTCGGCGTCCTCATCCTCAAGTGGCGGCTGCCGAGGACCGAGCTCGCCCTGCTGGTGCTGCTCGCGTTCGGTCTCGCCGCCCTGGTACTGGCCGCGAAGCCCGCCCCGTCGCGGCAGCTCGGCACGGCGGGCGTGGCCGGGCTCGTCGCCGCGCTCGGGGTGATCGCGGTCATCGGCTTCTTCGCCGGCCGGCTGCACGGCGCGCCCGGCTCGGTGGCGCTCGGCGCCCTGTCCGGGGTGGCGTTCGGCGCCGCGGCCGTCGCGTCCCGCCCGCTCGCCTCCGCCGACAACCTGGGCCAGTTCTTCACCGACCCGCTGTCCTACCTGCTGATCGCCCACTCGCTCGTCGGCCAGCTGCTGCTCGGCCTGGCGATGCAGCGCGGCTCGACCACCGCCGCGGTCGCCGCCATGGACGCCGCCGGCGCGGTGCCCGCCGCCCTGGTCGGCCTGTTCTTCCTCGGCGACGGCGTGTGGCCGGGCAAGGAGTGGCTGGTGGCGGCCGGCTTCGTGCTCACCCTCGGCAGCGTGATCGGGCTCAGCTTCTACGCCGAGCCGCAGCACCACCACCCGATCACCCGCGAGGCGAAGACCCTCGTGCTCAGTGGTTCGCGTGAACCTGCCAGGCGACCTGCTGGTCGCTCAGTTGTGCCGCAAACACCGCCGGCTCGTCGATGACCCCGGTGAAGTAGCCGTTCGCCGGACGGTTCGGCCAGCCGGCGAGGCTGATCCCGCCGACCCGCCAGTAGCCGGTCGAGCTCTCCGCGGCGGTCTGCGCGGCGTTCGCGGCGACCAGGTTCCCGTCGGCGTAGAGCCGCAGCCCGGCGGCCCCGACGCTGGCCGCCACGTGGTGCCAGGCGCCGTCGGCGTAGGTCGTGCCCGCGGGCGAGCGCAGCGTCACGTATGAGCCGGGGTAGACGCCGAACGTCAGCCGGCCGCCGCTGTCGACGTAGAGCAGCCGGTCCCGGGTCCCGCTGTAGCCGGTCGCGGCGGTGCCGAAGCCGATCACCGCGCCGCCCGTCCAGGTGCGGATCCATGCCTCGACCGTGAACGGGCCCGGGTTGCTGACGGTCGTGTTCGAGGACAGGTTCGTGACGCCGCGGTAGCCGGTCGCGGTGCTCGCCGACTGCCCCTGCTGGGCGCCCTGCAGCGCGCCGGGCAGCCCGGCGGTGATCACCGTGAAGCTCTGGTCGGTGCGCACGGCCGGCAGGCTACCGGCGGCATAGCTGGTGGCCGCATTGCCGGTGAACGACATCGCCGAGTGGACCCCGTCCCGGCCGGTCGCCCAGCCGGCGGCGGCGCCGAGGCCGGCCCGGTTCGCGGCGCCGGAGAGGTCCTCGACCCGGGTGCCCGCGCCCTCGTCCGCCGGCCACCAGGTCGAGGCACCCTGGACCGGCGCCTGGTAGGTGCCGGGGTGCGCCGAGCCGGACGCGTCGGCGGCCACGATCGTCGTGTCCTCGCCGCGCCAGTACGCCCACGGCGTGTCACCCGTCACCGCCGCCGGGTAGGTCGGGAAGGTCGCCGCGGCGGTGGTGGAGTTGCCGGTGTTGGCCGTGCTCGCGGTGAACGCGGCGCCGGCGCCGGCCGGGACGACCAGCGCCAGCAGCGCGAGCAGCAGCACCAGCCGGGTGGGACAGCCAGGTCGTGCTGACCGGCTCGATGCGGCCCGGGATCGCGCCCGGCGACCTGGTGGTGTCGGCGCCGGTGGCCCCCGAGCGGGTCCGGCCGGGGCAGGTCGTCGTGGTCGAGGACCCGGCCCGGCCCGGCCCGCTGCTGGTGCACCGGGTCGTGCGGCGCAACGCCGACGGCACCCTCACCACGAAGGGCGACGCCAACTCGACGGAGGACCCGGCGGCGGTGCCGGCGACCGGCGTACGCGGCCTCGCCCGGCTCCGGGTGCCGAAGGCGGGCCTGCCGGCACTGTGGCTGCGCGAGGGGCGGACGCTGCCGGTGCTCGGCGCGTTCGCGGCGCTGATCGCCCTCGGCTGGCTGGCCCGGACGACCGGCAGGCGCCCCAAGCACACGGCGGGGCGGGCCGGAGGGCACCGGACGTCAGGCGTTCGGGCGACCCGGGTGGCAACTCAGAGGACCCGACCCGCACCCCGGTAATTGTTCAGACCTTCACCGCGCGACCGATCTGGTCAATCGCGGGGAATTTCCTGACGACGGCGAGCGGAATGGAGGCGGACTTGCTGACACGCACGCTCAGCACCTGGTTCGCGGCCTGGATGGCGCTGCTCACCGTGGCGTTCTACCTGTGGCCCGGCCAGCACATGCTCTGGTGGGGCGCGATCGGCCTGTCCAGCACCATCGGCGTCGTCGTCGGCGTGGCCGTGCACCGCCCCCGGCGCCGCTGGCCGTGGTACCTGCTCGCCGCCGCGCTCTTCACGTTCGGCTCCGGCGACTTCGTCTACAACCTGCTCACCGACGTGTTCGGGATGACCAACCCGTTCCCTTCGGTCAACGACGTGCTGTACCTGGCGATGTACCCCCTCGTCGCGGGCGGCCTGCTCGGCTTCATCCGGTCCAGGACCGGCCGCAACGACCGCGACAGCCTGCTCGACGCGGCCACGCTCACCATCGGCATCGCCCTGCTGGCGTGGATCTTCCTGATCGACCCGTACGTGCGCAGCACCGAGCTGACGCTGGTGCAGAAGCTGGTCTCCATCGCGTACCCCCTCGGCGACGTGCTCACCCTCGCGGTGTTCGCCCGCCTGATCACCGGCGGCGGGCGGCGCAGCCCGTCGATCGTCATCCTCGGCACCGGCACCGCCGGACTGCTCGTCGCCGACGTCGTGTACGGCCTGATCCAGCTCAACGGCGACTGGCACGTCGGCGGCCCCACGGACCTCGGCTGGGTGCTCTGCTACTCGGCGTGGGCCGCGGCCGCGCTGCACCCGTCGATGGTGGAGCTCACCGAGCCGGCCCGGTCCCGGCCGGGCGAGGTCGGCGTGCGCCGGATCGCGCTGCTCGGCGCCGCGTCGCTGATCGCGCCCGGGGTGCTGCTGGTCGAGGCGAGCCTCGGCACGGTCCGCGACGCGGCCGTCATCGCCGTCATGTCCGGCCTCATGTTCGTGCTGGTGCTCACCCGCCTCGCCGGTGTCATGGGCAACCACCGCCAGTCGATGGCCCGCGAGCGGGAGCTCCGCGAGGCGACGACCACGCTGGTGTCGGCCGCCGACACCGCGGAGACCCTCGCCGCCGTGCGGCACACCGTGGACCGGCTGCTGCCGGAAGGGGTGGCCCACGCGGTCGCGCTGGTGCGCGCCGAGCGGGTCGACGAGCCGGGGCTGGTCCGCGTGTCGGGCCTGGACCCGGACGTCCGGGAGCTGCTGCGCGGCTACAGCTCGGCGCTGCGCCACCCGATGGGCATCGAAGGCATGCTGTACGTGGGCGCGCCGACGGAGGCGCTGCAGTCGCTGCAGAGCACGTTCGAGGTGCTCGCCTCGCAGGCGGCGATGGCCCTGGAGCGCATGACGCTGACCGCCGAGGTCAACCGGCGCAGCAGCGAGGCGTACTTCCGGACCCTGATCCACAACACGTCCGACGTGATCCTCATCGTCGACGAGCACGACCTGATCCAGTACTGCAGCCCGTCCGCCGGCACCGTGTTCGGCGACGAGCGGCTCGCCGGCTACGAGCTGTGGGAGTTCGTCGCGGCCGACGAGCGGGCCCGCCTCGCCGAGCTGCTCGCCCAGGTCCGTGGCGGGATGCACGCGCACAACCAGATGGACCTGCGCGCGGAGCGCGTCGACGGCGCCGGCCTCATGGTCGAGGTCGACTGCCGCGACCTGCGCGACGACCAGACCGTCGGCGGCCTGGTGCTCACGGTGCGGGACGTGACCGAGCGCCGGCAGCTGGAGGAGCAGCTGATCCGCCAGGCGTTCCACGACTCGCTCACGGGCCTGGCCAACCGGGTGCTCTTCCAGGACCGGGTGGAGCAGTCCGTGGCCCGGTCCAAGCGCGACGAGAGCCTGGTCGGCGTCCTGTTCATCGACCTGGACGACTTCAAGATCGTCAACGACACCCTGGGGCACGCCGTCGGCGACGCGCTGCTGATCGCGGTCGGCGAGCGGATCACCGGGGCGCTGCGCGACACCGACACGGTCGCCCGGCTCGGCGGCGACGAGTTCGCCGCGCTGATCGAGACCGACTCGATGGCCGACCTGGAGCTCGCGGCCGAGCGGATCGTGCTCGCGCTCGCCGAGCCGTTCGAGATCGCCGGCCAGGACGTCAACGGCATCTCCAGCGTCGGGCTGTCCACCACCGTCGACGCGAGCTCCGCCGAGGAGCTCATGCGCCAGGCCGACCTCGCCCTGTACGTGGCGAAGGGCGCCGGCAAGGGCCAGTGGCGGCGCTACCAGTCGGACCTGCACACTGCGGTGCTCGAGCGGCTGGAGCTGCGCGCCGCGCTCGACCAGGCGGTCAAGGAGCAGCAGTTCGTGCTCCAGTACCAGCCGATCGTGGACCTGGAGACCGGCTCGCCGCTGGGCTTCGAGGCACTCGTCCGGTGGAACCACCCGACCAGGGGCATGATCGCGCCCGGCCACTTCATCGAGGTGGCCGAGGAGAGCGGCCTGATCGTGCCGATGGGGCGGATGGTGCTCCAGCAGGCGCTCAACACCGTCGGCCGGTGGCAGCGCTCCTCGGCGCCGGGCGCATTGCGGTACATCAGCGTCAACGTCTCCGTCCGGCAGTTCCGCACCCCCGGCTTCGTCGAGGAGGTCCGGCAGCTGCTGCGGGCCTCGGGCGTGGAGCCCGGCACGCTGCTGCTGGAGATCACCGAGAGCCTGCTGCTCCGCAACGACGAACAGGTCAAGGCCGACTTCGACGCGCTGCGGGCGATGGGCGTCCGGCTCGCGATCGACGACTTCGGCACCGGCTATTCGTCGCTGTCGTACCTGCAACACATGCCGATCGACGTGCTCAAGATCGACAAGTCGTTCATCGACGACATGCTGGAGTCCAAACAGCAGCGGGCGGTCGTCACCGCCATCGTCACCCTCGCCCAGACGCTCGACCTCGCGGTCGTGGCCGAGGGCGTCGAGGAGTCCGCGCAGGCGCTCGCCCTGCGCGACATGGGGTGCCCGTACGGCCAGGGCTACCTCTTCGCGAAGCCGCTCTCCGAGCGGGACGCCTTCGCCATGATCCCCAAGGCGGCACCTTTCGCCGCGATGGCCTGAAACACCGTTTCACCAGCGCGGCGACCCCGCCGCAGTGCAACAGGTCACCCAACCGGACAGCAACCGCGCCGGACCGGATGACGCACCAATTGCCCGTTGCAATGGATTGCGACACCCCTTCAACCGAAAGGCAGGACGAATGACCGTCAGCCCGATGCACAGCACCAAGGCCAGCTACATCCGCCGTGACGGGCGGTGGGCCGACCTCGAGCGCCTGCGCACGAGCAGCCCGATGTACGACGCCACGATCGAGGAGATCAGCGGCCGCCGCATCCGGGTCGGCCAGCACTGGCTGTCGGACTTCGCCTCCTGCAACTACCTCGGCTTCGACCTGGAGCCGGAGATCATGGACGCGGTCGACCCGTACATCCGCACCTGGGGCACCCACCCCAGCTGGTCGCGGCTGCTGGGCAACCCGAAGCCGTACATCGAGATCGAGGAGCGCCTCACCGAGCTGCTCGGCGCCCCCGACACGCTGCTGCTGCCGACGATCACCCACATCCACATGTCGGTGATCCCGATCCTCGCCGGCCAGGGCATGATCTTCCTGGACTCGCAGTCGCACAAGACGATCTACGACGGCTGCATGTACGCCAAGGGCCTCGGCGCGACCGTCACCCGCTTCCGCGCCAACGACCCGGAGCACCTCGAGGAGCTGCTGAAGGCGGCGCCGGCCGGCGTCACCCGCCTGGTCGCGATGGACGGCGTCAACTCGATGACCGGCCTCGCCCCCGACCTGGCCCGCTTCGCGCAGGTCTGCCGCGAGAACGACGCGCTGCTCTACGTCGACGAGGCACACGGCTTCGGCGTCATCGGCGAGCGCACCCCGGACGAGACCTCACCCTACGGCTCCCGCGGCAACGCGATCGTCAAGTACGCCGGCGAGACCTACGACAACATCGTGCTGGTCGGCGGCTTCTCCAAGTCGTACTCGTCGCTGATGGCGTTCCTGGCGCTGCCGACGTGGCTGAAGAACCACCTCAAGGTCGCCGCCCCGCCGTACCTGTACTCGGGCCCGTCGCCGACGGCGTCGCTCGCCACCGTCATGGCCGGCCTCGACGTCAACGACAAGCGCGGCGACGAGATCCGCGCCGACCTCTACCGCAAGACGATGCACGTGCTCGACCACGTCCGGGCCCTCGGCCTCTACACGCCGAACACCGGCACCACGCCCATCATCGAGCTGCCCCTGGCGGAAGGCCAGGACATCCAGGAGATCGGGCAGTTCCTCTGGGACCGGGGCATCTACGTCACCCTGGCCGCCTACCCGCTGGTCCCCCGCGACCAGGTCGGCTTCCGCGTGCAGGTGACGGCGGCGAACACGTACGAGGAGCTGGACCAGCTCAACGTGGTGCTCTCCGAGCTCGCCGACCGCCAGCAGCTGCGCGACGCGGCCTGATGGCGAAGCACCGCGCCCCGCGACAGCTCCCGGGTCTGCTCGTCCCCCTCCGGCAGCGGGAGTTCCGCCTGCTGTGGACGGGGATGAGCACCTCGCTGATCGGCGACGGCATCCTGCTCGTCGCCCTGGCCTGGCAGGTGTACGCGCTGTCCGGCGCGCCCGCGGCGATGTCCGTCGTCGGGTTCGCCCTCTCGCTGCCCCAGGTCGCCACGCTGCTGTTCGGCGGGGTGATCAGCGACCGGTTCGACCGGCGGAAGATCATGCTGTGCACCGACCTGGTGCGGGGCGCGGTGCTCACCGTCCTGACCGTGCTCAGCCTGACCGGCGTGGTCCAGGTGTGGCACATCGTGGGGCTCGTGGCGGTCTACGGGGCCGCCTCGGGCTTCTTCGGCCCGGCCTTCGACTCGATCGTGCCGCAGCTGGTGCCGGAGGACGACCTGGTCCAGGCGAACGCCCTCGACCAGTTCGTCCGGCCGGCGGCGCTGCAGATGGCCGGCCCCTCGATCGGCGGCATCCTGATCGCGATCGGGGGTAGCGGGTTGGCGTTCGCGTTGGACGCGGTCACGTTCGCGATCTCCGCGACCTGCCTGTGGCTGATGCGGCCGGTGCGCAACGAACAGGGTGACGAAGCCGCGGGCTCGGTCTGGGAGGAGTTCAAGGAGGGTATGAACTACGTCCGCGGCAACGTGTGGCTATGGGGCACCTTCCTCGCCGCGACCTTCGCCTACCTGCTCTTCATCGGCCCGACCGAGGTCCTGCTGCCGTTCGTGGTGAAGAACGAGCTGCACGGCACCGCCGGCGACCTCGGCCTGGTGCTCGCCAGCGGCGGCATCGGGGCGATCGCGGCGGCCCTGATCGTCGGCCAGCGTGGTGTACCGCGCAGCTACATGCCCTTCATCTACATCACCTGGACGCTCGCCACCCTCGCCGTCGCGGGCTACGGCATGGCGACCGCCTCCTGGCACCTCGCCATCGCGTGCGCCCTGGTCAACGGCCTGGAAGCGGCCGGCACCATCGCCTGGGCGACGGCGAAGCAGAAGCTCGTGCCGGAGGAGCTGCTCGGCCGGGTGTCCAGCGTCGACTGGTTCATCTCGATCGCCCTCGTGCCGCTGTCCTACGCGATGGCCGCCCCCGTGGCCTCGGCGATCGGCGTGCAGAACACCCTTGTGGGCGCGGGCGTCCTCGGCGCGATCGTCACCTTCGCGTTCCTCTTCCTGCCGGGCATGCGCTCGCCCAGACAACTGGTGGTGAGCCCGTCATGAGCGACCCGATCGAGATGGTGGACCGGCTGGGGATGGCGTTCCTCTCGCAGGATGTCTCCGCGGTACTGGCGTGCTTCGTCCCCGACGACGACATCACGTACGTGGGCAGCGAGGCCGGCGAGTCCGCGACCGGTCGCATCTCGGTCGAGAAGCTCCTCGAGACGCTCTTCGCCCGGCCGGAGTCATACAGCTGGCAGGCCACCGCGGCGACGGTGCACTCGGTGCCCAGCGGCGCGTTCGTCCTCGCCGAGGCCGACGGCAGCGAGCACCACCCGAACGGGTCGGTCACCCCGTTCCCCTACCGGGTGACGGGCCTGCTGTCCCGGCGTGCGTCGGGGGTCTGGCTGTGGCGCGCTGTACAGGGTGCCGAACCTACCTGACGCAGACTAACAGTGTTAGTTTAATGGGCATGCGTGCCGTCTACTTCGCCGCCGCGCGGCGGACCCCCATCGGGAAGCTGCGCGGCGGCCTCAGCCATGTCCGCCCCGACGACCTCGCCGCCACCGTGATCCGGACGCTGGTCGAGGGCATCGACCCCGCCCGCGTCGACGAGGTCTACTGGGGCGCCGCCAACCAGGCCGGCGAGGACAACCGCAACGTCGCCCGCATGGCCGTGCTGCTCGCCGGGCTGCCCGAGTCGGTGCCCGGCGCGACCGTCAACCGGCTGTGCGCGTCCGGCATGGAGGCGGTGACCGTCGCCGCCCGCACCATCGCCGCCGGGGAGGCCGACGTGGTCGTCGCCGGCGGGTCCGAGTCGATGAGCAGGGCGCCGTTCGTGCTCCCCCGGCCCGACGACGCGCTGCCGCACGCGATGACCCTCGCCGACACCCGCCTCGGCTGGCGCCTCACCAACCCGCTCATGAAGGACCTGCACGGCGTCCTGAGCATGGGCGAGACGGCCGAGGAGGTCGCCGCCCGCTACGACGTGTCCCGCGACCGGCAGGACGCGTTCGCGCTGCGCAGCCACCAGCTCGCCGCCGCCGCCCGGGACGCCGGCCACTTCGCCGACGAGATCATCCCCGTCGAGGGAGTCGCCGCCGACGAGGGCATCCGGGCCGACACCAGCCTCGCCAAGCTCGGCAACCTGAAGCCGGTCTTCAAGGCGGGCGGCACGGTCACCGCCGGCAACTCCTCCCCGCTCAACGACGGCGCCGCCGGCCTGCTCCTGGTCAGCGAGGAGGCGCTGGGCGAGCTCGGCCTGGAGCCGCTCGGCCGCTACGTCGCCGGCGCCTCCGCCGGCGTGCACCCCGACGTGATGGGCATCGGCCCCGTCCCCGCCACCGCCCGGGTCCTCGCCCGCAGCGGCTGGAAGCTCGGCGACGTGCAGTCCGCCGAGCTCAACGAGGCCTTCGCCGCGCAGGCGCTCGCCGTCACCGACCAGCTGGGGCTCGATCCCGACCTGGTCAACCCGTCCGGCGGCGCGATCGCCCTCGGCCACCCGCTGGGCTGCTCCGGCGCCCGCATCCTGACCACCCTGCTGCACCGCATGCGCCGCACCGGCGCCACCCGCGGCCTCGCCACCATGTGCGTCGGCGTCGGGCAGGGTTCCGCCGTCCTCGTGGAGAACTGACATGTCGCGATTCAACGGAAAAGTTGCTCTGGTGACCGGGGCCGCGCAGGGCATCGGCCTGGCGACGGCCCGCCTGCTCGCCGCCCAGGGCGCCCGCGTCGCGCTGCTCGACCTGGACGCGTCCCGCGTCCCCGACTGCGTCGGCACCGCGTACTCCTGCGACGTCACCGACCAGGGCGCGGTCGACCGCACGTTCGACCGCGTCGTCGAGGACCTCGGCTCGCTCGACATCCTCGTCAACAACGCCGGCATCACCCGCGACAACCTGCTCTTCAAGATGCCGTTCGAGGAGTGGGAGGCGGTCCTCACCACCAACCTGACCAGCATGTTCCTGTGCTGCCACGCCGCGCAGCGGCACATGGTGCCGGCCCGCTCCGGCCGCATCGTCAACCTCAGCAGCCGCTCCGCGCTCGGCAACCGCGGCCAGGCCAACTACGCCGCGGCCAAGGCCGGCGTCCAGGGCCTCACCGCGACCCTGGCGATCGAGCTCGGCCCGTACAACATCACCGTCAACGCCGTCGCGCCCGGCTACATCGCCACGCCGATGACCGCCGCCACCGCGTCCCGCGTCGGCAGCACCCCGGAGGACCACCAGAAGGAGGTCGCCGCCCGCACCCCGCTGCGCCGGGTCGGCCAGCCGGAGGAGGTCGCCGCCGTGATCGCGTTCCTCGCCAGCGACGAGGCCTCCTACGTCTCCGGCCAGACCCTCTACGTCAACGGCGGCGCCCGCTAGCCGGCCCGTAACGTAACAGAACCTTAAAGCGCGCAACGCTACGACCTGCGCACATAGAGGTACTTCTTTTGTGAAAGAAACTTAACTGATACAGTCCCTGCCCATCGATCCCATCGATGTGGAGGGCTCGCTATGAGAGCGCAACGTCGAACATTTGCCCTGATTGCCGGCGCGGCGGTGACGCTAGTGGCGGGCATGGTCATGGCCACCGTCACCCAGGCGGAGGCCGCCAGCAACGCCGCCGCCGCCGTCGCGTGCTCGGCGCCCGCGTGGGCGGAGGGCAACACCTACACGGCCGGCACGCAGGTCACCTACGGCGGGAAGCTGTACCAGGCGCTGGTCACGCACACCGCGTACGTGGGTGCGGGCTGGAACCCGGCGTCGACCCCGTCGCTGTGGAAGGACCTCGGCGCGTGCACCGGCGGCACGCCCAGCACCAGCCCGAGCGCGAGCAGGAGCCCGAGCACCAGCCCGAGCGCCAGCCGGAGCCCCAGCACCAGCCCGAGCGCGAGCAAGAGCCCGAGCAGCAGCCCGTCCACGTCGACGTCGCCGGGCGGCAGCACCTGCGCGGTGAAGTCGCGGCCCGCCGGGAAGGTCCTGCAGGGCTACTGGGAGAACTGGGACGGCGCCTCGAACGGCGTGCACCCGGGCATGGGCTGGGTCCCGATCACCGACGCGCGGATCAAGCAGCACGGGTACAACGTCATCAACGCCGCGTTCCCCGTGATCCGGTCCGACGGCACCGTGCTGTGGGAGGACGGCATGGACGCCGGCGTCAAGGTGTCCACGCCCGCCGAGATGTGCGCGGCGAAGGCCGCCGGCGCGACGATCCTCATGTCGATCGGTGGTGCGGCGGCCGGCATCGACCTGAGCTCCAGCACCGTCGCCGACCGGTTCGTCGCGACGATCGTGCCGATCCTCAAGACCTACAACTTCGACGGCATCGACATCGACATCGAGACCGGGCTCACCGGCAGCGGCAACATCAACACGCTGTCGACGTCGCAGGCGAACCTGATCCGGATCATCGACGGCGTGCTCGCGCAGATGCCGTCGAACTTCGGCCTGACGATGGCGCCGGAGACGGCGTACGTGACCGGCGGCAGCGTCACCTACGGCTCGATCTGGGGCTCGTACCTGCCGATCATCAAGAAGTACGTCGACAACGGCCGGCTGTGGTGGCTGAACATGCAGTACTACAACGGCAGCATGTACGGCTGCGCCGGTGACTCCTACTCGGCCGGCACCGTGCAGGGCTTCCAGGTGCAGACGAACTGCCTCAACAGCGGCCTCACCATCCAGGGCGTCACGATCCGGGTGCCCTACGACAAGCAGGTCCCCGGCCTGCCCGCCCAGACCGGTGCGGGTGGCGGCTACATGAGCCCGTCGCTGGTGTCGCAGGCGTACAACACCCAGCTCAAGGGCCTGATGACCTGGTCGATCAACTGGGACGGCTCGAAGGGCTGGTCCTTCGGCGACAACGTGAAGTCGCTGCAGGGCCGCTAACCGGCGGCAGCCGCCGCCACGACGCCCGCCGCGATGAGCGACAGATCGGCAGCGGTCGTCACGTACGGCGGCATCGTGTAGATCAGATCGCGGAACGGCCGCAGCCACACCCCGTGCGCTGCGGCCGCCCGCGTCGCCGCCACCATGTCCACCTCGTGGTCGAGCTGAACGACGCCGATCCCGCCGAGGACCCGTACATCGGCGACACCCGGCACCTCGCGGGCCTCCTCCAGACCGGAGGAGAGCACCGTCTCGATCCGCTTCACGTCGCCCTGCCAGTCGCCGCCGAGGAGCAGGTCCACCGACGCCCCGGCGACCGCGCAGGCCAGCGGGTTGGCCATGAACGTGGGGCCGTGCGCCAGGACCGGCACGCTCCCCTGCGAGATGCCGTCGGCGACCTCGGCGGTGCACAGGGTCGCGGCGAGCGACAGGTACCCACCGGTGAGCGCCTTGCCCAGGCACATCACGTCGGGCGAGACCCCGGCGTGGTCGGCGGCGAACAGCGCGCCGGTGCGGCCGAACCCGGTCGCGATCTCGTCGAAGATCAGCAGGACGTCCGCGTCGCGGGTCGCGTCCCGCAGCACCCGCAGGTACTCCGGCGCGTGGAAGCGCATCCCGCCGGCGCCCTGCACGACCGGCTCGACGATCACCGCCGCGAGCTCGTGCGCGTGCTCGTGGATGAGCGCGGTCAGCGCCGCCGCGTAGGCCGGGTCGAACGCCGCCGGCGGCTCCGGCGCGAACACCTGCGCCGGCAGCACCCCCGTCCACAGGCTGTGCATCCCGCCGTCGGGGTCGCAGACCGACATCGGGTGGAAGGTGTCGCCGTGGTAGCCGCCGCGCCAGGTCAGCAGCCGGCGCTTCGCGGGGCGGCCCAGCGAACGCTGGTACTGCAGGCACATCTTCACCGCGACCTCGACCGACACCGACCCCGAGTCGCTGAAGAACACGTGCCGCAGCGGCTCCGGCGTCAGCTCGACGAGGCGCGCCGCGAGCGAGACCGCCGGCTCGTGCGTGAACCCGCCGAACATCACGTGGCTCATCCGGCCGAGCTGCCCCAGCGCGGCCGCGTCGAGGACCGGGTGCCGGTACCCGTGGATCGCCGACCACCACGACGCCATCCCGTCGACCAGCTCGTCGTGGCCCTCGAACGGCTCCGCCAGACGGATCCGCACCCCCTCCGCCGAGGCCGCGACGAGCGGGGCGCTCCGCCCGGGCATCGGCCCGTACGGGTGCCAGACGTGCGCCCGGTCCAACGCCAGCAGCTCCTCGACACGCATGCAGCGACCCTATCGACGCCGGCCGGAGGACTGGTGCCGGGTTGGTATCCTGCCGCTCCATCATGGACAGCGACAGCGCGGCGGTCGTGGCGACCGCGTCGAGGGTCGAGAGCGTCGACGAGCTCGCCGAGCTCTTACGGCACCTGCGCCGGCGGCAGGCCCGGCGGCGGGGCGAGCCACCGCTGACCTACCGCGAGCTCGCGGGCCGCACCGGCTGGTCCCACGGCAGCATCGGCGGCTACCTGACCGGCAAGATCGTCCCGCCGGCGGACCGCTTCGACGAGCTCGTCCAGCTGCTCGACGTGGCGCCGGAGGAGCTCGGCGCGCTCGCCGACGCCCGCGACCGCGTCGAGGAGCACACCCGCGCCGACGCCCGTGACCGCGTCGAGGAGCACACCCGCACCGACGCCCGTGACCGCGTCGAGGAGCACACCCGCGCCGACGAGCCGGGCCCGGCGGCGCAGGCCGCCGACCCGTCCGTGCCGCACCAGCTGCCGGCCGCGCCGGACGCCTTCACCGGCCGGGCCGCGGCGATCACGCGGCTCGACGCGGCCGTCAGCGGGGCTCCTGGTGTCGGCCCAGGGGGCGGCACCGTCGTCGTCATCGGCACCGCGGGGGTCGGCAAGACCGCGCTCGCGGTGCACTGGGCGCACCGGGTCATCGAGCGGTTCCCGGACGGCCAGCTGTACGTGAACCTGCGGGGGTTCGGCGCGGGCGCGGAGGTGACCGCGGACGAGGCGCTCCGGGCGTTCCTCACCGCCCTCGGCGTCGCGCCCGACCAGGTCCCGGCGGAGCTGGACGCGAGGATCGGGCTCTTCCGCAGCCTCCTGACCGGCCGCCGGGTGCTCGTCGTGCTCGACAACGCCGCCCACGCGGAGCAGGTCCGGCCGCTGCTGCCCGGCGGCTCCGGCAGCCTCGCCCTGGTCACCAGCCGCAACCAGCTCGCCGGGCTGGTCGCCACCGACAGCGCCGTGCCCGTCACCCTCGACCTGCTCACCGCCGGGGAGACCCGGCGGCTGTTCGCCACCCGGATCGGCGCCGCCCGCGTCGAGGCCGAGCCCGCCGCCGTCGACGCGATCGCCGCCACCTGCGCCCGGCTGCCCCTCGCGCTGGTGATCGTGGCCGCCCGCGCCGCCGCGCACCCGGACCTGCCGCTCGGCGTCCTCGCCCACGAGCTGCGGACCGAGCGGGTGCTGCACGACGCCGGCGTGCGGCCGGTGTTCGACTGGTCCTACCAGCGGCTGAGCGCCCCCGCCGCCACGCTCTTCCGGCGGCTCTCCCTAGCCCCCGGCCCCGACGTGGGCCGGGACGCCGCGGCCGCGCTGCTCGGCGAGGTCCACGGGGAGCCGGCCGGCGCGTGGCGGGCCCTCGCCGAGCTCACCCACGCGAGCCTGCTCACCGAGCACGCGCCCGGCCGGTTCGTCGCGCACGACCTGCTCCGCGCGTACGCCGCCGAGCTGTCCGGCACCCTCGACGACCCGGCCGACCGGGACGCCGCCACGGTGCGGCTCCTGGAGCACTCCCTGCACACCGCGCACACCGCGGCGCTGCTGCTCGACCCGCACCGCACGCCGCTGCCTGGCCTGCCCGCCGCCGCCACACCCGGCACGGAGGCGCAGGCGCTCGCCTGGTTCGCCGTCGAGCACCACACGCTCCTCGCCGCCGTCCGGGAGGCCGCCGCCACCGGCCACGACGGCCACGCGTGGCGGCTCGCGTGGACGCTCGTGGACCACCTCGACCGGCGCGGCCACTGGCCGGACCTGCTCGCCGCGCAGCGGGTCGCCCTGGCGTCCGCGCGGCGGGCCGGCGACGCCGCGGGCGAGGCGGTCAGCGCCCACCAGCTCGGGCGGGCCTGCATCCGGATGGGCGACTACGACGCCGCCACCACCCACCTGGAGCTGGCCCTCGACCGGTACGGGCACGTCGGCGACGACGCCGGCCGGGCCCGCGCCCACGGCAATCTCGGCTTCATCGCCGACCGGCAGGCCCGCCCCCGCGACGCGATCGGGCACCTGCTGCGCTCCCTCGACCTCCTGCGCGCCACCGGCGACCAGGCGGGGCAGGGCTCGGCGCTGGCGAACCTCGGCTGGTTGTACGCCGCGTCAGGCGAGCACCGGGAGGCCCTCGACCACTGCCATCAGGCCCTCGAGCTGCAGCAGCGGATCGGGGACCGGACCGGCGAGGCCTACAGCTGGGACAGCGTCGGCTTCATCCACCACCAGCTCGGCGAGCACGAGCCGGCCGTCGAGTGCTACCGGCAGGCCCTGCAGCTGTGGCGGGAGATCGGCGACCGCTACGGCGAGTCGGAGACCCAGACCCACCTGGGCGACCTGCACCGGGCTGCGGGCGCCGACGCGGAGGCCCGCGCCTGCTGGCTCGCCGCCCTCACCATCCTCGAGGACCTCGGCCACCCCGACGCCGACCAGGTCCGCGCCCGGGTGGCCTAGCGCCCGGCTCAGCGGTGGGTCAGGTCGGCGCAGCTGGACTCGCCCGGCAGCAGCGGGCGGAACGTCACCTGCCAGTTCGAGCCGGCCGACGACCACGAGGTCCGGGAGTTGGCCTTCCCGGCGGCGGCCAGGATCTGGGCGCTCTGCCCGTCGGTGGCGCTCACGCAGTGCACCCCCGGCCGGTCCGCGACCGGCTCGCCGGGCAGCGCCGGGCCCGGCCACGCCACCGGCGCCTGCGGCTGCAGGCCCTCGTCGCCGCCCGCCTCGGTCCACTGGACGGCGACGGCCGCGACGCCCGCCGCCGGATACGCCGCCGACTCCGACACCGCACCCTTGCCCAGCGTCGACGGCAGGTCGGTGAGCGCCTCCACGAGGCGCTTGAGCCGGTCCCGGGCGGCGCGCTGCGAGCCGGACAGCTCGTCCTCGCCGATGCCGAGCGCCGGGACGTCACTGACCTGCTCGCCGGCGGCGGTGCGGACCATGATGTGCGTGGTGGGCGCGTCGGCGACGTTGGGCATGCCGAAGTCGGCCTGCTTGCCCACGCCCGCGTCGACCGCCCGGTCGACCAGCTTCGCCACGTCGGCGGTGCTGATCCGCTGCAGCTGCACATTCGGCAGGGCGGGGCCCGGATAGATCTCGATCACGGGCCCGTTGGTGACGACCCGGCCGTCGCCATACACGCTCAGCGTCGGCACCTCCGTGACGGTCATCGCGACCGGGACCAGCCCGCCGGAGACGTCGACGCGCAGGACGAGGTCGTCGGCGCCGTACGATCCCGCCGAGGTGCCGCCGCCGGCCGGTTCGGCGCCGCAGCCGGCGGCGGCCATGAACAGGGGGAGCGCCAGGGTGGCGGCGAGCACGCGCAGCTGTGTCATACCGGCTCTGACGCACCGGGCCACCCTCCGGTTCCGCCCTCGGGTGAGGTTGCCCCCGGCGGCGGTGGGCAGAGCGCCACCATGCCACCAGCGAAAACCACCACGCCAGCCACGGCGAAAACCAGCACGCAGGCAGCTTCGAAGAAGAAAGGCAGCCAGCCCTGGCTGCACCAGCAGAGCACCGAGATCCAGCGGTTCGGCACCGTACGGCAGTTCCCGGTCGCGCTGTCCGCGGAGACCCGGATGTACTCCTGCGAGCGGCTCAACCAGGTCCTCGCCGACACCCAGATCCTGTTCGCGCTCTACAAGAAGCACCACTGGCTGATGCGCGGCCCGACCTTCTACCAGCTGCACCTGCTGCTCGACAAGCACGCCGGTGAGCAGCTGGAGCTCGTCGACGCGGTCGCCGAGCGGGTGCAGACCCTGGGCGGCATCGCGGTCGGCGACCCGCGGCACGTCGCGGAGCTCACCCGGGTGCCGCGGCCGCCGGACGGGGCCGAGGAGGTGCCGGCGATGCTGTCGCGCCTACTCGAGGCGCACGAGATGATCCTGACCGAGGCGCACGACGCGGCGGCGAAGACGGGCGCGATGGGCGACGACGGCACCAACGACATGCTGGTCTCCGAGGTGATCCGCACCGGCGAGCTGCAGGCGTGGTTCCTGGCCGAGCACCTCGTCGACACCCCGCTCGTCCGGACGGAGGAAGCCACCAGGACCAGGCGTTGATGGAAGGAGATACCGTGTCGGCGTGACGAGGCAATCCGACTCGCAGTTGGGCGTCGACCTGGGGACCACCCACACGGTTGCGGCGCTGACCTCTGCCGACGGTCGCAGCCAGCCCCTGCTCTTCGACGCGAGCTTCCTGCTGCCGTCGTCGGTGTTCGCGGAGGTCGACGGGCACCTGCTCACCGGCAAGGACGCCGAGCGCAGCGCCCGCCTGGACCCGAGCCGCTTCGAGCCCAACCCGAAGCGCCGCATCGACGACGGCACGGTGCTGCTCGGCCCCCGCGACTATCCGGTGTCGGACCTGCTCGCGGCCGTCCTGCGGCGCACCGCCGACGAGGCGTCGCGGGTGCTCGGCATCATGCCTGTGCGCACCGTGCTCACCTATCCGGCCAACTGGGCGACCCACCGCCGGTCCGTCCTGGCCGACGCCGCCGCGCGCGCCGGCATGCCCGCCCCGATCCTCGTGCCCGAGCCGATCGCGGCCGCCGCCTACTTCACCACCGTCATGGGGCGGCAGATCGCTCCCGGCGGCGTCCTGGTGGTGTACGACTTCGGCGGCGGCACGTTCGACACCTCCGTCCTGCGCCGGCGGCCCGACGGCGGCTGGGACGTCCTCGCCAGCGACGGCCTGCCCGACGTCGGCGGCGTCGACCTCGACGCGGCCCTGCTCGCCGACGTCGGGCAGAGCCTCGCGATGGGCAACGCCGAGCAGTGGCGGCAGCTCACCGACCCCACCGACGACATCTCCCGGCGGCGCAGCTTCCTGCTCCGCGAGGATGTGCGCACCGCCAAGGAGCAGCTGTCGCGCACCTCGTCGGCGGGCGTGCACGTGCCGCTGTTCGAGGTCGACCTGCACGTCACGCGGGCCGAGTTCGAGCAGGTGTCGCGGCCCTACCTGCAGCGCACCGTCGACCTGACCGCCAACACGCTCCAGCGCGCCGGCGTGCGCACCGACCAGATCGCCGGGCTGTTCCTGGTCGGCGGGTCGAGCCGCATCCCGATGGTCAGCACGCTGCTGCACCAGCGGCTCGGCGTCGCCCCCACGATCATCGAGCAGCCGGAGCTGGTGGTGGCCCTGGGCAGCGCGATCGCCGCGATGCCGAGCCGCCCCGGGCCGGTCGCGGGGCCAGTCTCGGGCCCACAGACCGGGCCGCGCCTGCCGGGCATGGGTGCGCCGATGGGTGCCGTGCCCGTCTCCGGGCCCGCGGGCGGCGGACCCGCCGCGCCGGTGTCCACGCCCGTGACGGGCCCGATGTCGCCGGCCGCGTCGCCCTCGTCGCCGCCCACCTGGATCGGTGGCCTCCCGCCGGCGTCCGGCGCCCCGGTCTCGGCCCCGCCGAACGCCTTCCCGCAGAGCGGCCCGCCGTCCAGCGGCCCGCCCGCGAGCGCCCCGCCCCTGAACGCCCCCGGCGGCCACCCGGGCTTCGCGCCTCCCGGTGGCCAGCAGGGCTTCGTCGCGCCCGGCGGCCCGCAGGGCTTCGTCGCGCCCGGTGGTGGCGCCATGGCCGGAGCCGCGTTCGGCAGCCAGGCCCCGGCGACCGCCCAGTTCGGTCACGGTGGCAGCCCGGCGACGCCCGGCGGCCCGCCCGGGGCGACGCCCTTCGGCCCGCCCCCGCCGCGCCCGGCGAGCGGCGCCCGGCCAGGGCTCGTCATCGGCATCGCGGTCGCGCTCGTGCTGCTGCTCGGCATCGGCGGCGTCGTCACGTACCGGGCCGTGAGCAACGACAAGCCCGTCGACAACCCCACCGTCAGCACCGGCAACGGCAACCGCGGCACCGGCGGCGGCGCCACCGAGGCCGGCCCGGCCAGCACCAAGGACGCCAAGCCGGGCGCGAAGCAGCAGACCGTCGACATCAACAAGGCCGTCTGGTACGGCCAGGTCAAGCTCACCTTCGGCAAGATGACCTACGAGGCCGACGCCGACGACGACCCGCTGGTCGCCGAGGTCCAGATGGAGAACCTCGGCGACGACACCGTGCAGTCCTACGGCGTGCGGATGGCGTTCCAGATCGACGGCCAGGAGTACTCGGGCAGGTTCAAGGAGACGTCGCAGGTCTCCGGCGGCCAGAAGAGCAACTTCCACGTGTCCTTCGCCGTGTACGACCCGCTGAAGGCCAGCATCGGCACCGGCACGCTGCTCATCGGCGACGGCAAGGAGGCCCAGGCCAAGATCCCGCTCGGCGGCGGCGAGGTCGTCGCCTACGAGCCGGTCAACGTGCTGCAGAACAAGTCGGTCACGATCCACGACCTGCAGGTCACGTTCACCACCTGCGACGTGCGCGGCGGCTTCCTGGACTACAACGGCCAGGCGCTGAAGGACAACCGGGTCTTCACCTGCAAGCTCGACATCCGCTACAACGGCAAGAGCAGCCTGTACGTGGGCGCGGAGCACTTCCGGCTCGGCCTGCCCGACGGCACCGAGGTCGCCCCGAAGAGCGCGCCGAACGAGGCGATGTCGTCCGGCTCGGAGAACCTGGCGCCCGCCCGTAACCTCGGCTTCCAGTTCAAGTACGTGCCCGGCACGTACAAGCTGCGCGTGGTCGACATCGCGGGTGACGCCCGGAAGCCGACCGACGTGGCCGAGCTGGACGTGACCGTCAAGTAGGCGGGTCCGCCCGCGGAGGTCAGGACCCGTCGCGCAGGTCGGCGAGGCGGGTCCGGGCGAACCTGACGGCGGAGAAGTCGGCCGTCGTGCCGGGCCCGCGGGGCGACTGGACCAGCAGCCCCGCCTCGACCGGCGCGCCGGGCGCGAGGGGCATCGCGAACACGCGGGCCAGCTGCCAGGTGATGCCGTCGCCGGAGGCGTGCAGCGCGAAGACCGAACCCATCCGGCTGATCCGCAGGTGGACGCCGAACCCTTCATACGGCCAGCCGTTGGCGTCGTCGGAGGCACCGGCGCGGGTCACGACGGTGACGACGCGCGGGATGCCCTCGGGGTCGAGCTCGGCGCAGATCTTGCACCAGTTCTCGTCGTCGATCCAGGCGAGCAGCACCGCGGAGTCGAACGTGTCCCGCAGGACCGGCTCGACGTGCGCGCTGAGCTGGAAGTCGCCGTCGACGCGGGCGGTGAACCGCTCGGCGTCGGGCCGGCTCGACCCGCCGGCCGGGTCCAGGAACAGGTCGGCACCGGGCCCGCCCGAGACCCGCAGCCCACCGGCCACGGGCACCGGCGCCGACGCGGTGCGGGGCCCGGAGGCACGGAAGCGCAGCGGCACACCGTCGAACGCGAGGTCGTCCACCCCCGCCACGCTACGCGAGACCCGCGACCTCGCGGACCTTAGTTCGGGCTCCGATCAAAGGGTTGGATCGAGTCTATTTCCTGAGCGGTTCTGTTGATTTCTGTGTGACATCGTTAACATGCGAAATCAGCATCCACCGATACCTGCCGCCAGCGGTGTCGGACTCCGTCCGCCAAGGAGAACGCTCATGTCCGCATCACGTCACCGGCGGAGGCTGCTCACCACAGTCCTCGCCGCGGTGCTCGGCCTCGGGACGGCGGTGTCCGCCGCGCCGCCCGCGGGGGCCGCGCCGGCCCAGCCGTCGCCCCTCACCACCCCGTGGACGAGCCAGGCG
Source organism: Dactylosporangium maewongense (assembly GCF_039531485.1). NCBI lineage: Bacteria > Bacillati > Actinomycetota > Actinomycetes > Micromonosporales > Micromonosporaceae > Dactylosporangium > Dactylosporangium maewongense. Next base: position 57,964 of record NZ_BAAAQD010000008.1, read on the forward strand.
CTCGCCGGCCAGCCGCTGCCGGAGTACCCGCGGCCGCAGATGACCCGTCCGGACTGGCTCAACCTCAACGGTGAGTGGCAGCTGCGCCAGTCGACCACCAACGACAACCCCGTCTTCGGCCAGGCGCTGCCGGAGCGGGTCAACGTCCCGTTCCCCGTGGAGTCGGCGCTCTCCGGGATCAAGCGGCCCGCGAACGACAACCGGCTGTACCTGTTCTACCGCCGCACGTTCACGGTGCCGGCCGGGTGGGCCGGGCGGCGCGTCCAGCTGCACTTCGGCGCGGTCGACTGGCAGACCACGGTGTGGGTCAACGGCGTGCAGGTCGGCGGGCACACCGGCGGCTACGACCGCTTCGAGTTCGACATCACGCCGCAGCTCAACGGGGGCACCAACGAGCTGATCGTGCGGGTCTACGACCCGTCGGACACGCCCGGGCTCAACATCGCCCGCGGCAAGCAGGTGCGCAACCCGGGCGGCATCATGTACACGCCGTCGTCGGGCATCTGGCAGACGGTGTGGATGGAGCCGACGCCGACAGCATCGATCTTCAGCGCCGACCTGTACCCCAACATCTCCAACAACACGTTGCGGATCCGGGTCTTCACCAGGGGCGACGTCAGCGGGCACTCGGTGTTCGCCGAGGCGATGGACGGCACGACCGTGGTCGGCACCGCGACCGGCGGCTTCACCGACTTCACCGTCCCGGTGCCCAACGCGCGGCGGTGGTCGCCGGACGACCCCTTCCTGTACAACCTCCGGATCTCGCTGCGCAACGGCGCCGGCGCGACCGTGGACCAGACCATGCACTACTTCGGCATGCGTGAGGTCGGCAAGGCCGTGGTCAACGGCAAGCTCGTGCCCACGCTGAACGGGCAGTTCGTGCTCCAGACCGGCGTGCTCGACCAGGGCTTCTGGCCCGACGGGCTCTACACGGCCCCGACCGACGCGGCGCTCGCCGGCGACCTGCAGAAGATCAAGGACCTCGGCTTCAACATGGTCCGCAAGCACATCAAGGTGGAGCCGCAGCGCTGGTTCTACCACGCGGACCGGCTCGGGCTGCTGGTGTGGCAGGACATGCCGAGCATGGGCGAGGCGCCCGGCACCGCGGCGCAGCACGCGCAGTGGGAGACCGAGGTCGGGCAGATCGTCGACGAGCACCGGTCGTCGCCGGCGGTGATCGTGTACGTGCCGTTCAACGAGGGCTGGGGCGAGTGGAACCTCGCCGACACGACCCGCGTGGTGAACAACGTCAAGAACCAGGACCCGACCCGGCTCGTCAACGCGCACAGCGGCTACAACTGCTGCAACTCGAAGGGCGACCCCGGCAACGGCGACATCCAGGACTGGCACTGGTACGTCGGGCCCAACTCCCCGACGCCGACCAGCACCCGCACGGCGGTCCTCGGCGAGTACGGCGGCCTCGGCGTGCGCTCCCCGGGGCACGAGTACAGCCCGAACGGCGGCTTCTTCGCCTACGAGACGCACCCGAACGGGACGTCGGCCACCGACCGGTACATCGCCGTCCAGGCCCAGGCGCTCAACCTGGTCTACACGCGCGGGCTGGCCGGGATGGTCTACACCCAGCCGTTCGACGTCGAGGGCGAGTTCAACGGCTTCTGGACCTACGACCGGCAGGTGCTCAAGTACGACGGGACCCGCATCCGCGCCGCGAACCAGCAGATGATCGCGGCCTCGAAGCGGCTCAACACCGCCGGCCCGCCGCCCGGGGCGCCGGTCACCGGCCCCGGCGGCAAGTGCGTCGACATCGCGGCCGACGACACCGGCGGCAACGGCTCCGGGGCGCAGCTGTGGGACTGCCAGCTCAGCGCCGTCGACCAGCACTGGTCCTGGAGCGGAAACGCGCTGCAGACGCTGGGCCGCTGCCTGGACGCGACCGGCAACGGCACCGCCAACGGCACCCTGATCCAGCTGTGGGACTGCAACGGCGGCGGCGCGCAGCAGTGGGTGCCCCAGACCAACGGCTCCCTGCGCAACCCGCAGTCCGGCCGCTGCCTGGACTCCCCCAGCGGCTCCACGGCCAACGGCGCGCGGCTGCAACTGTGGGACTGCAACGGCAGCGGCGCACAGGTGTTCCGCATGGGCGGCGGCTCCCCCGGCGCCACGTTCGTCAACGGCCCGGGCGGCCAGTGCGTCGACGTGGCCGCCGACGACACGGGTGGCAACGGCGCCGCCGTGCAGCTGTGGGGCTGCCAGCCCTACGCCGTGGACCAGCACTGGGCGTGGGACGGCACCGCGCTGCGCACGCTCAACCGGTGCATGGACGCGACCGGTAACGGCACCGCCAACGGCACCCTGATCCAGCTGTGGGACTGCAACGGCGGCGGGGCCCAGCAGTGGGTGCCGCAGCCCAACGGCTCGCTGCGCAACCCGCAGTCCGGCCGCTGCCTGGACTCGCCGAACGGCTCCACCGGCAACGGCGCCCGGCTCCAGCTCTGGGACTGCAACGGCAGCGCCGCGCAGGTGTTCCTGAAGCAGTAACGACCGTGGATATGGCGGGGGGTGGCGGTTCGCCGCCCCCCGCCATCGCGATTTTGTCAAGAGTTGACAAAACTCGATATCGGCGCGAATCTCCGTAGTGAACGTCCCGCCCCCTTGAGAAGCGCCGCCCCGCCAGGTGTGCGCACGCCATCCCAGCGTCGACGGCTGGTGCTGGCACGCGCGCTGACAACGATGTCGGAAGCGGCGAGACAACCCTCACCGAAACGGCAGGTTGCCGCATGACACTCCCCCGCACCCGCACCACCCGCAGACGTGCCTGGTTCGCGGCGGCCGCCCTCGCCGCGAGCCTGATCAGCGCCACCGCGTTCACCGAGCCCGCGGCCGCCGCCGCCGGCGACTGGTCGACCAGCTTCGAGGCCGGCGAACCGCAGCCGACCTGGACCAACAGCGTCGAGAACAGCAACGGCGTCGGCGGCTACTGCTGCGCGCTGACCGGCATGGAGAGCATCCCGGGCACCGGAACGGCCCACACCGGGACGACCGCGCTGCTGTACTCCGGCAACGACCTGAGCGCGACGACGTCCTTCTCGTACAACCGGGTCTTCGACGTCGACATCCCGGTCGGTGCCGCCAGCACGCTGTCCTACTGGGTGTACCCCCAGTCCGGCGGGCACCTCGACGTCGCGGTCGACCTGGTGTTCACCGACGGCACCAACCTGCGCGACTCCGGCGCGGTGGACCAGCACGGTGTGCGGGTCCACCCGACGTTCCAGGGCAACGGCTCGGTCCTGTCCTTCGACACCTGGAACTACGTCACGTCGAACATCGGCGCGGTCCGGGCCGGCAAGACGATCGACCGGATCATGGTCGCCTACGACCAGCCGCTCAACACGGGGCTGTTCCGCGGCTGGTTCGACGACATCCAGATCAGCGCCGACGGCGGCACCGCGGCCCGGCTGTCGGACTACGTCGACACCCGGCGCGGCTCCAACTCCAGCTTCAGCTACTCGCGCGGCAACACGTTCCCCGGCACGACGGTCCCGAACGGCTTCAACTTCTGGACCCCGGTGACCAACGGCAACAACGACAGCTGGCTGTACGAGTACAAGGCCACGACCGTGCAGGGCTTCGCGATCAGCCACGAGCCGAGCCCGTGGATCGGTGACTACGCGCAGCTGCAGGTCATGCCGATGACCGGCGCGGTGAAGTCGACGCCGGACTCGCGCAAGTCGACATTCACCCACGCCAACGAGGTCGCGAAGGCGCACTACTACAAGACGCGGCTCGACACGTACGGGATCACCGCGGAGATCGCGCCGACCGACCATGCCGGCGTCATGCGCTTCACGTTCCCGTCGGCGGCGGAGTCGGTGATCCTGTTCGACACCGTCGACAGCGCCAGCGGCTCGCTCACCGTCAACAACGCCAACCGGACGATCCAGGGCTCGATCAACCACCGCGGCCAGACGCTGTACATCTCGGCGACCACGGACAAGGCGATCGCCGCCTCGGGCACCATCACCGGCCAGGGCGCGACCAGCTGGGTCCGCTTCGCCACCGCCGCCAACGAGCAGGTGACCCTGAAGATCGGCACCTCGTTCATGAGCGTCGCGCAGGCCACCGCCAACCTCAACCAGGAGGTCGGCAGCAAGAGCTTCGACACGGTCCGCGAAGAGGCCGCGACGGTCTGGGACAACACGCTCGGCAAGGTCCGGATCGAGGGCGCGACCAGCGACAACCAGGTCACGTTCTACTCGAACATGTACCGCTCGTTCATGTACCCGAACAACCGCTCCGAGATGGTCGGCGGGGTCCGCAAGTACCACAGCCCCTACGACAACACGATCCACGACGGCCAGATGTACGTGAACAACGGCTTCTGGGACACGTCCCGCGCGGTCTGGCCGTTGTACACGCTGCTCACGCCGACCCGGACGGGCGAGATGCTCGACGGCATCGTCAACGCGTACAAGAACTTCGGCTGGACGCCGCGCTGGACCGGGCCCGGCTCGATCGACATCATGGTCGGCACCAACCAGGACCTGGCGTTCGCCGACGCCTACATGAAGGGCGTCCGCAACTTCGACTACCAGGCGGCGTACGCGTCGATGGTGAAGAACGCGAGCACCTACTCCGGCGCCGGCAACAAGGGCCGCAAGGCGATCCAGACGTCGGTGTTCAAGGGGTACGTGGCGACCGACGTCCTCGGTGAGTCGGCGGCGTGGACCCTGGAGGACGCGACCAACAACTTCGGCATCGCGCAGATGGGGCAGGCGCTCGGCTACACCGAGGACGCCGCCTACTTCCGCAACCAGGCCCTCGACTACACCAACCTGTTCTCGCAGTCCGTCGGGTTCTTCCGCGGCAAGCAGAGCAACGGCGCGTGGCGCACCACCGACGCGAACTTCAAGCCCAACGAGTGGGGCTGTGAGTTCACCGAGGGCGCGCCGTGGCACTACGCGACCGCGGCACCGCAGGACCCGAACGGCATGGCCAACCTCTACGGTGGCAAGGCCCAGCTGTCGGCGAAGATCGACGCCGTGCTCGCCGCGTCCCGGGACTTCCTGCCCGGCTGCTATGGCGGGACGATCCACGAGATGTCCGAGGCGTACGACACGAACATGGGCCAGTACGCGCACTCCAACGAGCCCATCCACCACATGCTCTACATGTACAACTACGCCGGCACCCCGGCGAAGACGCAGAACCAGGTCCGGCGGGTGCTCACCACCCTCTACAACTCCGGTGCGGGCACCGGCAACGGGTACCTCGGCGACGAGGACAACGGTGAGATGTCGGCGTGGTACGTGTTCTCCGCGATGGGCTTCTACCCGGCGCGGATGGGCTCGACCGACTACACGATCGGCGCGCCGCTGCACCCGAAGACGACGATGACGCTGGAGAACGGCCGGACGTTCACGGTCAACGCGCCCGGCGTCAGTGACACCAACCGCTACATCCAGAGCGCCACCCTCAACGGCGTCAACTACACGAAGAACTACCTGACGCACGCGGACCTCACCGCCGGCGGCACGCTGAACTTCGTGATGGGCCCGAACCCGTCGTCGTGGGGCACCGGCGCCTCGGACATCCCCGGCTCGCTCACCACCGGCACGGCCGCCCCCGTCCAGCTCAAGGACAAGGCGACCGGAAGCACCGTCACCGCCACCGCGGAGAACGGCACCGCCGAGGGCCGCGCGATGCTGGTCGACGACACGTCGATGACCAAGTGGCTGGCCTTCGCGACCACCGCCACGATCACCTGCCAGCTCACCGCGTCGGCGACGGTCAAGCAGTACACGCTGACCTCCGCCGACGACGTGCCCGGCCGCGACCCGAAGAACTGGGTCCTGCAGGGCTCGAACGACGGCGTCACCTGGACGACGGTCGACACCCGCACCAACATCGACTTCGTCGACCGCAGGCAGACCAGAGCGTTCGTGATCTCCAACGGCACGTCGTTCTCGCGCTACCGGCTGCAGATCACGGCCAACCACGGGGCCGCGGAGACCCAGCTGGCGGAGCTCGAACTGCTCGGCTGAGCAACACCGGAAACACGGGCGGCCACCGGTGCTCCGGTGGCCGCCCTTTCGCGTGTACGCCTTTGCTACGCGCTCAGAACCGTGGCGCGAGCCTCGAGCGCTTCGAGCACCTCGGCGTCGTGCCGCACCGCGAACCGCTCGTCATGGTCCCCGCCGGCGATCAGGACGTCGACGCCGACCGGGTTGGCGACGAACGTCAGCCGCAGCGGGCCGCCCGCGTCCGGGCCCTCGCACTCGAACCACTGCAGGAACGGGTCGGTCTGCCTGACCCCGGGCACCGTCCCCTGCCGCACCTCGCAGCGCGGAAACGTCCACCCCCGCCGCCGCAGCGTGTCGAGCACCAGCCACTGCCCGCCCGTCGGGTGCACCGTCACGGGCGTCACGCCGACGTCGACAGGTTTCCCCGCGACGGTGACCGTGGTCCGCAGCCGCACCGACACGGCCGGCAGGTGCTCGCCCGCGAAGTGCGTGAACGGCGTCTCCCACGGCAGCGGCTGCTCGAACGGGATCGCCCGGCTCCGGCCCGCGGCCAGCGTGAACCCCGCCGACACGTCGCACCGCAGGACGTCGACCTCGACGCCGCTGACCACCGTCATCAGCGTCACGGTCACCCCGCCCACGGCGAGGTCCTCCCGGGCACCGCCGAGATGCACCTGCCCGGCGGCCATCGTCCCCGGCCGCACCCCGCGCTCGTCGAGCGTCGCCGATCCGAACATTCCGACGCTCCTCGCCGTCACAGCAGGAGTCGACACTAACACGTGCCGCTGTACGGTTTCCCGTTTTCGCAGCACACGCGACATGGCCGCCGCCCCGCGGGAACGGGACGGCGGCCATACGTGACACGCCTCCTGGGTCAGGCCCAGATCAGGCGCAGCGCTCGAACGAGTAGTCGTAGCCGGAGTCGAAGTCACCGAAGTAGGCCAGGAGCCTGATCTTCTCGCCGTCGTTGGCGACCCTGAGCCGCTCGACCCTGGAGTTGGTGAAGGGAGGCACCGGCGCGAACGTGAGCGTCACGTAGGACTTGTCCTTCACCTTCCAGCCCCAGCTGCCGTTGAGCGTCGGCGTGATCGGCTGGTCGTACTGGCCGATCAGCCGCTGCCCGAGCTTCGCCGACATCCCGGTGATGGCGGCCTTGCCGTCGTCGCCGAGCTGGAGACGGTCGCCGTCGGCGCCGCACCACTCCCCGAGCACCTGCGACCGCTCGGTCGGTTGGAAGGCCGACGGCCCCATGCCGCACGCGGCCGGCACCACGAGCACCAATGGTGCCACCCATGGCCGGATGTTCATCGACTCCCTTTCACGGATCGGCTACTTCTCTGTCTTCGGCGCCACCGGAAAGGTGATCACCTCGGTCCAGTAGAAGTCCTGGGTCTTCGCCGACCACGGTCCCGTCGCCGGGCCGGTGCCGCCGCCGCTCTTCTTCTCCTCAATCGGGTTGCGCGTCATCGACTTCACGTCGGTCTGGTTGTAGGCATGGAAGGTGACCACCGCCTTGCCGGAGTCCGGATCGACGGCCATGAACCACAGCCACCAGCCGCCTCAACCCGCACGGGGGTGACGGGGGTGGTGGCTGCGTTCACGCGAAACGCCCCTCTGCTGGCGCAGGGGGCGTAAGCAATCAGTCGGGAACCGACATTCGGCAAAGTTCGCAGAACAAGCAATCCCCCCGACGGACCCCAAGGCTGGCAAACCCGTCGCTCACGCGACGTTCGGCGAAGTTCGCAGAACAAGCAATCCCCCGACCGACCCCAAGGCTGGCAAACCCGTCGCTCACGCGCCGGTTTTGAGGGGGCGAGGGTGGAGCGAAGCTCCCCCTGTGGGGAGCGAGCTCCGCTCGCGCGGGGAATGCGGAGACCGCCAATGCGAAACGCCCCCGGCGTGAGCAGGGGGCGTCGCGGTTGTAGCGGGGACAGGATTTGAACCTGCGACCTCTGGGTTATGAGCCCAGCGAGCTACCGAGCTGCTCCACCCCGCGTCGGCTTGTCCAGGTTAGCGCACGGCTGTCGCGTCTTCCAAATCGCTTACGGGTGACCGTGTCCGGCGTCACGAGGGGCCGCCGCACCGAAATGCGACGGCCCCTCGATGCTCGACGTCGCTCAGCCTGACGGCGCCGGCGAGACCGACCCCGACGGGCTCGCGCCGGCCGAGACGCTCGGTGACGCCCCCACCGACGGGCTCGCCGACGGGGTCGCGGCCTTCACCGCGGCCTCGTAGCGGCCGATCGCGTCCTGCAGCGCCTTGAGCGCCCGGCCGTACCCCTCGAAGTCGCCGGCGACCTGGGCCGCCTTGAGGTCGGCGATCGCCTTGTTCATGTCGTTGATCGCCGTCTGTACCTGCGGAGACCCACTCTGGTTGCCCGTCGTCGGCACGGTCGGCTCGCCGTTGTCGCCGCTGCCGGGGACTGGCGCCTGACCGGTCGCCTGTTTCACCAGCTCGGCTAGGCCGTCGGCCAGGTTGTTGGCGTAGGCCTTGTAGTTCGGGCCGTACGCGACCAGGACCCGCTGGAGCGTCGGGTACGTCTTGTCGCTCTTCGTCCGCGTGTAGATCGGCTCGACGTACAGCATGCCCTCGGCGACCGGCAGGGTGAGCAGGTTGCCGTACATGACCTCGGAGTTCTGGGAGCTGAACTGGGTCAGCTCCCGTCTGGCGTCGCCGATACCGGTCATCGTGCTGTGCATCTGCGCCGGACCCTGGATGTTCGTGTCCGGCGGAAGCTCCAGGATCTCGAACACCGGCTTGCCGTCGACGTACGACGCCGACATCAGCGCGGCCAGGTTGCCGCGGCTGCGCGGGGCGAGCGCCGTCGTGAGCTGGAACCGGGATTTGTCCTGGTTCGGCAGCTTGGCCACGATGTAGTACGGCGGCTGGTCCGCGGTCGGGTTCGCCGGGTTCTTCGGCACCTCCCAGAAGTCCTGGCCGGAGAAGAACCCGTTCGGCGTGGTGACGTGGAAGCGGCTGAGCAGGTCACGCTGGACCTTGAACTGGTCCTCCGGGTAGCGCAGGTGGTCCTGCAGCGACTGCGAGATCGCCGAACGCGGCTTGACCAGCTTGTTGCCGAAGGCCTTGTTCCACGCCTTCAGGATCGGGTCGCTCTCGTCGAACGCATACAGGGTGACCTCACCGCTGTACGCGTCGACGGTCGCCTTGACCGAGTTGCGCAGGTACGAGACGTCCTGGCGCGGCTCGGGGAACATCCGGCTGCCGGTCGACGAGTCCTGGATCGCGGTGTTCCAGTCGATGCGCTGCGAGTACGGGTACGTCGCCGAGGTGGTGTACCCGTCGACGATCCACTGGATCCTGCCGTCGACGACCGCCGGGTACGGGTCGCTGTCCAGCGTCAGGAACGGCGCGATCTTGCGGACCCGGTCCTCCGGGTCACGCACGTAGAGCACCTTCGAGTTCGCGTTGAACACGCCCGAGAGCAGGAAGTTCGTCTCGCGGAACTCCGCCGCGTAGAGCAGCCGCCGCCAGTACGAGCCGACCGAGACGCCACCGGCGCCGTCGTAGGTGGAGTACTGGTCGCCGGCGTTGGCGGTCGGCCGGTCGAACTCGGCGCCGGCGGTGGTGCCGGGCGCCCGGCCGGTGATCGCGTAGACCTCGCCCATCTGCTCGCCGTAGTAGATCCGCGGCTCCTTCACCGGGATCAGGTCCTGCTGCGACGCGCACTGCTGGCCCTGGTCGCCGACCGGCTTGGTCTGCTCGCCGAGGAAGCCCGACACGTAGAACGGCAGACCGTTGCAGACGACCTGGTTGGCCGGCGCGGCGACGAACCCGTAGCCGTGCGTGTACACCGAGTGCCGGTTCTGCCAGTTGTTCTGCTGCAGCTGGTTGTAGTTGATCTCACGGACGCCGACCACGTAGTCCTGGGTCTTGCCGTTGATCGTGTACCGGTCGATGTCCAGCTTCGGGTTGAACTCGTAGAAGCCGCGGACCTGCTGCTGCTGCGTGTACGTCTCGCCGACGACCGTCGGGTCGAGCAGGCGGATGTTGCCGACCGTCTCGTCGTACGACGGCAGGTTCGTCGGCGGCTCCTGGTTCCGCGACGCGTACGGTTTGACGTCGACCGTGTTCAGCCCGTACGCCAGCCTCGTGGCGTCGATGCTGCGCTGGAAGTACTGCGCCTCCTTCTGCAGCTGGCTCGGCTTCACCGTGAACGACTGCACCGCGGCCGGGTAGATCCCGCCGACCGCGACCGCCGACAGCGCCAGCAGGCCCAGCGCCAGGCCGGGCCACACGAGGTTGCGCATGAACGCGTTGGAGAACACCAGGATCGCGATCGCCACGACGATCGAGATCCAGGCGAGGATCTCCTTCGCCGGCAGCAGCGCGTTGATGTTGGTGTAGCCGGCGCCGTACAGATCCTGGGTCGGGAACTTGTCCAGCAGCAGGCCGCGCCGGTCCAGGTAGTACGCGGCGGCCTTGAGCAGCACGAACGCGGCGACCAGCGCGGTCAGGTGGGCGCGTGCCGCGGTCGTCATGCGCTCGCCGGCGCCCTGCAGCCGCACCCCGCCGAACAGGTAGTGCAGCGCGAGCGCGCCCAGCAGCGAGAAGACCACCGCGGTGAAGGCGACGCCCAGCACGTACCGCCAGAACGGGTATTCGAAGACGTAGAAGCTCAGGTCCACGCCGAACTGCTTGTCGGTCTGCCCGAACGGCGTGCTGTTGCTGAACAGCAGCCAGTCCTGCCAGTGCCCCTGCGCCGACAGGCCCGAGAACAGGCCGATCAGCCCGGCGACCGCGACGACCCAGATCGTCATGTGCGGCAGCAGGAAGAGGCGGTAGCGGTCCAGCGCGTGCTGCTCGGCGGAGTGCGGCCGCAGCAGCGGGCGGGTCCGGTACGCCAGGTAGAGGTTGCCGGCGATGACCAGCCCGACCGACACGCCGAAGATCACGAACATCCACAGGCGGGTCGTCAGTACGGTCGAGAAGACGCCCGCGTATTTGACCTCGGAGAACCACAGATAGTCGGTCCAGGCACCGACGATCCGGTCGAAGAGGGTGAAGAGCAGGAAGACGATCGCCAGCACGACGATCGTGACCCGACCGCGTCGGCTCACCCTGGTCATCGGATTACGCATTACCACGGTCGGCTCCGCCCGTTCGCGTATGGAAACTCGTTCAGCGTAGTCATGGACCACACAACGCTGGTGTACGACCGGCCCGCAACTGCTCAAGTGCGGCGAGCGCCTCGTCGGCGGTGCCGACCTTGATCAATGGCAGGCCCGGCTGGGCATTGGCGACGGCCTCCTCGCAGTTGGCCGCCGGGGTGAGGAAGACCTTGGCCTTCGCCGCCTTCGCCGCGACCAGCTTCTGCGGGATGCCGCCGATCGGCCCGACGTTGCCCTCGTCGTCGATGGTGCCCGTGCCGGCGATGATGATCCCGCCGGTCAGGTCCTCTTCCTTGATCGTGTCGATGATGCCGAGCGTGAACATCAGCCCGGCCGACGGCCCGCCGATGCGGTCCAGCTGGATCGACAGCTCGAACGGGTGCGGCTGGGACGTCTTGGCCACGACCCCGAGTCGCGGGTTGCCGTCGTCGCCGGCCTTCGTCGCGATGCTCGCGGTCGCCTTGCTGCCGCCGCGGGTGTACTCCACCTGCCGCGTCGTGCCGGCCGGCTTCGCCCGGATGAGCTCCGTGAGCTTCGCCAGGGACGTCACCGGGGTGCCGTCGATGGCGGTGATCACGTCGCCCTTCTGCAGCTGGCCCACCGCCGGATAGCCCTCCGACACCTCGTCGACGGCGACCAGGACCGGATAGCCGAGCTCGCGCAGCGCGACCGTCTCCGCCGAGGACTGCGACGCCTGGAAGTCCTTCTTGTTGTCCTCGTTGACCTGCTGCTCCGTGCGGTTCGGCGGGTAGATCAGCTCACGCGGCACGACCGCGCGGTCCTTCTGCCACCAGCCGATCATGGCCTCGAGCAACGTCATCTGCGGCTGCACCGACACCGTCGTCATCCGCAGCTGCCCGGCCGACTTCGTGACCGTCGCCCCACTGACATTGATGATCGGCTTGCCGTCGTCGCCGGCGCCGAGCGTGTTGTACGTCGGTCCGGGGCCCATCTCGACGTAAGGAACCTTCAACACGGTCGTCTGCCAGGACAGCAACAGCAGCAGCAACGCGCCGACCAACACGGTCACGCCACGACGTCTCATGGCGGCGAGCCTAGCGCTCTCCGATTTCTGACATCGGAAGCGAGTACCTTTGGAACATGCCCGCAGACATCCCGTTCGGCTTCGGTCCGCCCGGCGGCGAGGTGCCGGATCCCAACGATCCGCGCCAGATGCAGCAATTCCTCAGCCAGCTGCAGCAACTGTTCGCCACGCCCGGCGGCGGCCCGGTCAACTGGGATCTGGCACGCCAGCTGGCGCAGGCCCACCTCACCGGCGGCGGGCCCGCCGGCGGCCTCGCCCAGTTCCCCGTCGGCTTCGCCATGCCCGGCACCGCGGTTACGCCACCAGCGAACACGGCCGATCCTGACGCCGCGAAACCGGTCGGTGACCCTTCCGTGACGCCGGCGGAGCGCGCCGCGGTCATCGAGGCGCTGCGCCTGGCCGACCTGTGGATCGACCCCGAGTCCGCCCTGCCGTCCGGCGTGCGCGCCACCGCCGCGTGGAGCCGGGGCGAGTGGCTCAACACGACCCTGCCCGTCTGGCGCAAGCTCTGCGACCCCGTCGCCGCCAGGATGGTGTCGGCGATGACCGAGCTGGTCCCCGAGGAGATGCGCGCCCAGATGGGCCCCATGACCTCGATGGTCGCGTCGCTCGGCAGCGCCCTGCTGGGCGGCCAGCTGGGCACCGCCCTGGGCTCCCTCGCCGCCGAGGTCCTCTCCGCCGGCGACATCGGCCTGCCCCTCGGACCCGCCGGCACGGCCGCGCTCGTCCCGGCCAACATCGCCGAATACGGGCGTGGCCTGGAGATCCCCGACGACCAGGTGCGCCTGTACGTCGCCCTCCGCGAGGCCGCCCACCAGCGACTCTTCGGCCACGTCCCGTGGCTGCGCGGCCACGTGTTCGCAGCCGTCGAGGCGTATGCGGCAGGCATCCACGTCGACCGCGAGGCGATCGAGGAGGCGATGAGCCGCATCGACCCCTCGACCCTCGGCAGCGACCCGCAGGAGCTCGTCCTGGAGGGCATCTTCACCCCCGAGGACACGCCGCAGCAGCGCGCCGCGCTCGCCCGGCTGGAGACCGCGCTCGCCCTCATCGAAGGCTGGGTCTGCCACGTCGTGGACCGGGCCGCCGGCGACCGCCTCCCCGACGTGGTCCGCCTCTCCGAGGCCTTCCGCCGCCGCCGCGCCGCCGGCGGCCCGGCCGAGCAGACGTTCGCCGCCCTGGTCGGCCTGGAGCTGCGCCCCCGCCGCCTCCGCGAGGCCACGGCCCTGTGGGCAGCCCTGGCCGAGCACCGCGGCGTCGCGGGCCGCGACGCGCTCTGGGACCACCCCGACCTGCTGCCCGACGAGGAGGCGTTCGCGGACCCGGACCTGTTCGCCCGGACCCAGCTGGACCTGAGCGACCTCGGCTTCGCCGACGACCTCAGCAGCCTCGGCCTCACCGACGAGAAGCCGTCGAAGGACACCTCGGACCCCGCGGCCAGCAACACCCCACCGGACAACGACCCCGGCCCCAGCGAGCCTGGCGACGAGCCCAAGCCCTGATCACAGGCGAGGCGACCGCGGGAGATCCACCAAGACGGGCAACAGCCCCTGGATCTCCCGCTCCCGACCCCGCCCACGGCTCGAACACACCCCAGGCCCGCGCAACTACCGGCCCCTCACAACCTGACTGGCGGCCTCTCGCGACAGCTGGCCTTCGCAGCCCGACGGGCCTTCCTGGCTGGCGACCCCTCGCAACCATGGGACATCCGCAGGTCGGCGCCCCTTCCCAGGCCAGCAGGCTTTCATGACTGGCGGCCCTTCGTGGCCAAGGCGTGCCTTCGTGGCGTGGCCGGCGGCCCGTGTGCCGATCCACACCCCGCGCCCTTGCCCGAGCGCCCCTTGTAGCCATCGGCCCTTCGCCGCTGCCAGGCCCGCGTGCCGATCTCCCACCCTCCGGCATGACCCGAGCGTCCTTCACGGTCCCTCACCACCGCCCGACCCTCACGCCCGACGGGCCGCACGCCGCTCCACACGACCCCACGGTCCCTCACCGCCGGCGGCCGACCCTCGCCGCCCGACGGGTGGTGCGCCGCTCCGCGCGCGACCTGCAGCAGCCCGGCCCGAGCGCTCTCTCGCGACCGGCGCCCCCTCGCAGCCGCCGGGGCCGCAGCGCAGTCACCCGACCCTCGCAGCCGTCGGGGGACGCAGCGCAGTCAGTCTGAGCGGGGCCGCTGCCTTGTAGCCACCGGGCACCCGCCAGGCCGGTGTCATGACCGCGATGCCACCGCGGCGGCCCTGACGACCAGCGGATCCCCCTGCTGCCGGCAGCGCGGCGAGAGCGGCAAGCACGGCCAGCTGACCTCGTGTTGCCAGCTACTGCCGGCCAGCTGCAAGGGCGTTGAGGTGACCTCTTGCTGTCGGCGGGCGGGGCGCCGAGGTGACCACCCCTTGCTGCTGCCCGGCGGGCGGAGCGCCGAGGCGACCACCTCTTGCTGCCGGCGGCGGGCGGCGAGGGCGACGAGCTGGCAAAGAGGGGCGACGAGCTGGCCAAGCAGCGGTCCTCGCTGCCGCCGATCCGTCGCGCGGCCGCGGATCATCGCCGCCGACGATCCTCGCTGCGCCGAACAGCTTCCGCACCATGCCGCCCGGTCCCTCGTGGCGGGCAGACCCGCAACCGACGTCGGCCCCTGCGGCCGGCCGTGGGAAGGGCGACCAGCACGACCCGAGCGACCGGAGCACAACTCGAACGCCGGCGACCGCAGCGACGCGACCGCGGCGACGGGCGACCCAACGCGGACGGGCGACCCCAACGCGCAGGCGACCCTATCGGGCGGGCGACCGCAGTGACGAGCCGGAGGACAGCGACTTCCCCAAGGGAGCGGCCAAGCGTTGAATGTGCCCGCGGCGCTCGTCGAAGAGAGTTACGCGACCAGGTTCGAACGGCGCTGACCGGTCAATCACACCGTACCTCAGGTCACCTAATTGATCTGGGCGGTCTCACTCTCCGCAGTCCAGACCTCACGCATCAGCCGTCAGGCGTCGGCGTGGGGTCAGGAGAGCAGGGAACGGGTGGCGTCCCAGCCGTCCAGGGCTAGGTCCAGGTGGCGGAGGTCGTCGGGGGTGCGGAGGCGGTGCCAGCCGGGGGCGGCGGCGACCATCGTCGGTTCGGGGGCGGGGCGGCGGGCGGTCGCGACGTCCGCGGTCTCGGGGTCCAGGTCAGGCAGCCAGGAGGGGACCGGCAGGCGGCACGCCAGGCCCAGCAGGCCGCCGCCCGCGGCGGGGGCGACCGCGACCGTCCGGGTCGACAGGGGGCGGATCATCTTGCCGATCAGCATGGCCGGCAGGTCGGGGGCGTCGGCCATGAGCACGACGGCACGTTCGTGGCCGTCGGCTGCGGCAGCGGAGAGGGCGGCGCGGATCGAGAGGGTCGGCAGCTCGTACTGCGGCATGCTCGGCCACGCGATCTTCGAGGCCAGGGGCAGGTCGGCGGGCAGCGCGGCGATCGCCGGCTGGACGAGCGGCAGCGGGGCGATCAGGTCGACGACGTCCTCGGCCAGGGCGGC
This sequence comes from Dactylosporangium maewongense, assembly GCF_039531485.1. Lineage (NCBI taxonomy): Bacteria > Bacillati > Actinomycetota > Actinomycetes > Micromonosporales > Micromonosporaceae > Dactylosporangium > Dactylosporangium maewongense. Next base: position 73,624 of record NZ_BAAAQD010000008.1, read on the forward strand.
GCGCCACGAGGACGGGTCCACGCCGGGTGGCGACCACGGGGTGGGCACGAGGAGGACGATGACGGCAGCCGAGACTCCCGGGACCGCCGGAGAGGAGAGCGGGCCGGTCATTCAGTGATCCCGAGACCCGCTGCCGCTGACACCCCCTCAAGATACCCCCGCGCCCGTTCGGACTTCGGGTAGCGGCCGACCAGCGCCCAGAAGGCGGCACTGTGGTTGGCGATGACCAGGTGTGACAGCTCGTGCAGCAGCACGTAGTCGATCACCCAGTCGGGCATCTCCTGAACTCGGTGCGAGATCCGGATGGTACCGTCTGCCGGCGTGCACGAGCCCCAGCGCCCGTTCTGGTTCTGCACCCAGCGCACGCTGGTCGGGCGGGCGGCGTTGGGGTGGTCGGGCAGGTAGCGGGTGGCGAGCCGCTGCGCGCGCGCCGTCAGCTCAGTGTCGGTGCGCCGGGCCCGCTGCTCGCGGACGGCCAGGCGCTCCAGCATTCGATCGACCCACTCGCGCTCCTCCGCCCGGGAGAACTGCGCGGGGATCAGCACGACGACCCGCTCACCATCACGGTAGGCAGACACCGTACGTCGGCGGCGCTTGCTGCGCCGCACCTCGATGACCGGCTTACGTGTCATGCCGGCCCCCTCAGGGTACCGCTCACGGAGGAACGCTAGCCGGAAACGGCCATCCCTCCGCAAGGGCCAATCTTGTGGAGGGCGCCCGTATGTCACCCATTCGTGGCGGCTCGCCGGAAAGATTCCACCGGTCGTCGGCCTGGTGAGGCCACTTGGCGGCAATTCATCCACAGCAACCCACACCGTTGCCCACACAGTTATCCCCAGCCTGTGCATAGTGTGTAGCGTGCGGTTAGAGGAAGATCTTCCGATTACGCTCGGCGTGTCCCGTCTTACCGCACTTTCCCCGAGTGTCCGACAAGGCACACTCACCACGTCGACCTAGCTGGTCAACACCGGTGCGTGCACCGGACCGAGATGAGGAGGGCATCGTGGCCGAGACGTACAACGGCTACTGCGTCAAGTGCAAGGAGAAGCGGGACTTCGAGGGCGAGATCGCGATCTCCAAGACGGGCATGAAGATGGCCAAGGGCGCCTGCCCCGTCTGCGGCACCACGGTCAACCGGATCCTCGGTAAGGCCTGAGACGCAAACAAGCACGGCCGCCGTCGGCGGGCCGTACACATCGGCTCCTCGCCGCCCCCGCCCGGCGCGTGAGCCCCGAGATCGTCGCGCTAGAGCAGCAAGGTTGGCCCGCGCGCTTTACAGCGTTTGCGCCTTTCCCTGTGGACAACTCGGCGGCTGGCTGTGGACAAGTCCGGCCGGCGGTGGATATCCCTGTGGACAACCACCCCGGCCGGAGCCTGCGCCGGTGGCAGTCTCCCGGTCATGCGACCGACACTCCTGCCGAACCTCCGCCGCCTGTGGCGTGACAAGCAGACCGTCCAACTCGGCACCGACCCCGCCGGCGCCGTCGTGCTGCACCTGTGCCGGCCCGAGCTGGCCCGGGTGCTGGACCTGCTCGACGGCGCGCACACCGAGGCCGCGGTCGTCGCGGCCGGGGAGGCGCTCGGCCTGACCTCGGCGGAGGTGCTCAGCCTGGTACAGACGCTGCGCGACGAGGGCCTGGTCGTCGCCGCGCACGCACTCGTCCCGGCCGGCTTGCCGGCGCCGGTGCACCGCCGGCTGAGCGTCGAGGCCGCCGCGATCGCCCTCCGCCTGCGCCGGCAGGCCCCGCCACCCCACGCGACACCCAGCGACGCGACCGGGACACCGAGGCACAAAGAGGGCACGCGGCGAAGACCCGAACGGACCGCGCCCGCCGAGGTGCTCCGCCGCCGGCACGCCTCCCGCGTCGTCATCGCAGGGGACGGCCCGCTGCTGGCGCCGCTCGCGGCGCTGCTCGCGGCCAGCGGGGTCGGGCACGTCGACCCGGTCGTCGACGGCGTCACCGGGATCGGCGACGTCCTGGTCGGCGGCCTGCTCGCCGACGAGGTGGGAGTTTCACGGGCGGTCGCGACCGGCGGCGCCGTCGCCAGGTACGCGCCAGGGGTGGACCTGTCCGCGGCCCGGACGGACCACGTCGACCTCGTGGTGCGGGTCGGCGACCGCCATCCTCCCGCGCTCGCCGGCCGGGGGCTGCGGCTGGCGAGCCTCCCGCGGCTGGAGCTGACCGTCCGGCTCGGCACGGTGCTCGTCGGTCCGCTGGTACGACCTGCCGCCTCCCCCTGCCATGCCTGCCTGGACCTGCACCGGCGGGATCGCGACCCGATCTGGCCGGTCCTCGCCGCCCAGCTCGCCACGGCGCCGCCCGGCGACGGGGAGCCGTGCACGTCGGCGACGGCGCTCGCGGGGGTGGCGTTCGCCGCCGACGAGGTGCTCGCGTTCCTCGACGGGGAGGCGTCGCGGACCGAGGCGGCGATCGTCGAGATCCCCCGCGCCGGTGAGCTGAGACGCCGGGAATGGGTGGCCCATCCGCGCTGTGACTGCCGTCGCCGTCGTCGTGCAGCGCAGAACGGGTAAGAATGACGTGTGACCGAGATCCCTAGGGGCGCAGTCGCCCGCACCGCACGACTGGCGTCGCTTCCTCTCGGGCTGGCCGGGCGGGCCGCGCTCGGCCTGGGCAAGCGAGTGACCGGTATGGCCGCCGACGTGGTGTCCGCCGACGTCCAGCGACGCACCGCCGAGCACCTGTTCAGCGTCCTCGGGCAGCTCAAGGGCGGTGCGATGAAGATGGGGCAGGCGCTGTCCGTGTTCGAGGCGGCGCTGCCGGAGGAGCTCGCCGGGCCGTACCGGGCGGCGCTGACGAAGCTGCAGGAGGCCGCTCCGCCACTGCCGGCGGCCAGCGTCCACGCCGTGCTGCGCGAGTCGCTGGGCGAGGACTGGCGGGACCTGTTCAAGGACTTCGACGACAAACCGGCCGCCGCGGCCAGCATCGGGCAGGTCCACAAGGCTGTGTGGGCCGACGGCCGCGACGTGGCCGTGAAGGTGCAGTACCCGGGCGCCGGTGAGGCGCTGCGGGCGGACCTGAACCAGTTGGCCAGGTTCGCCGGGCTGTTCAAGGCGATCCAGCCGGGGCTCGACGTGAAGCCGCTCGTGCAGGAGATCCGCGACCGGGTCACCGAGGAGCTGGACTACGAGCTGGAGGCGGCGTCGCAGCGCGCGTTCGCGGCGGCGTTCGACGGCGATCCCGACATCTGCGTGCCGCAGGTCCTCGCGTCGTCCCCCCGGGTCCTCGTCACCGAGTGGATCGAGGGCGTGCCGCTGTCGACGATCATCGCGTCCGGCACCGTCGAGGAGCGCGACGCGGCGGGCACCCGGATGGCACTGCTGCACTTCTCCGCCCCCGCCAGGGCTGAGCTGCTGCACGCCGACCCGCACCCCGGCAACTTCCGCATGCTGCCCGACGGCCGCCTCGGGGTCCTCGACTTCGGCGCGGTGGCCCGCCTGCCCGGCGGCCACCCCGAGGTGATCGGCCGCCTGACCCGCCTCGCCCTCGCCGGCGACGCCGAGGCGGTCCTGTCCGGCCTGCAGGACGAGGGCTTCGTGAAGCGCGACGCGAAGATCGACGCGGCGGCGGTGCTGAGCTACATCAGGCCGATGCTGGACCCGGTCGCGGAGCCGAGGTTCCGCTTCAGCCGCGCGTGGCTGCGCGCCGAGGCGGGCCGGCTCGCCAACCCGAAGAGCCCCGCGTACGCGATGAGCCGCCAGCTCAACCTCCCGCCCTCGTACATGCTCACGCACCGGGTGACGCTCGGCTCGATCGGCGTGCTGTGCCAGCTGGAGGCCGAGGCCCCGTACCGCGAGATCATCGAACGCTGGCTGCCCGGCTTCGCCGAACCGAAGAAGACCACCCGCCGCCGCAAGTCGGAGTAGCACAAGTGACCGCGGGAACGACCAGAACCGTCACTTGATCACGGCGACGGGGCGAAGATCGGCGCCCCGAAAGCAACGCCGGCACCGGGCCAGCCGACGCAAGCCGCGCTGATCGCGCATCAACGGCCGCGGGTGTACGACGTCCGCCGCGTTGCGCTGGTTGCGAAAGCCAGCGTCGACGCGGGCTGGGTCGAAGATCGATGTGACGTGCACTGGGTCGCGAAACCAACGACGGCACGCGGACAGCAACGCGACGTCAGCCGACCCGCAGGCGGATCCTCAACCGAAACCCGGCCACCACCATGATCGAAGGACGCCCCTGGTCGCCCGGACAGCCACCAGACGACATCGATCACGACGCCCGCCACCACGACGGTGAGTGGCGGCGCCGGCGGTCGGTCAGAGCAAGGCAGAGCGGGCCCCACGGTGGCACCGGGAGGCCCGCTCTGTGTGTTGCGGTCGGATCAGTGTCGGCTCAGCTGACGCTCCTGCTCACGGCGGGCGCGCATCGCGATCTGACGGGCGGACGAAGAAGCCTCAGAGTGACGGACAGCCTGAGGCTGACGCATTCGGGCTCGGGAGAGTGCTTCGTGGAGTAGTTGCAAAGACACGGTCAAGCTCCTCAGGGAGATGGTGCGAACGTCGGTGAGTTGAAGCCGGGTCGGCTGCGCGGCGCGCAGGCCTCGGCTGGCTGGCAACGGATGTGCACTCATGTCAGGCCGCCACGCTCGCGGCCACGGCCGCGGTGCGAGCTGCGACCTCGACCCGCAGGACGGCGTCGCGAGCGACGTCCTCCTTGCGCGGACGGCCACGCGGACGCTTCCGCGGGACGACCGCACCGCGCTCGAAGATCTCGCCACCCCAGACACCCCAGGGCTCGGCGCGCTCGATGGCGCCGGCCAGGCACTCGACGCGCAGAGGGCACTCCACGCAGAGCGACTTGGCCAGCTCGAGCTCCGCCGGCGAGTCGGCGAACCACAGGTCCGGGTCGAAGGTGCGGCACGGCAGGTCGGACTTCACGCCCCGAGCAGCGACAAGGAGACGCTCGTCGGCGCTCTCAACGCGCACATCGCGCGATGCCAAGGCCAGGCTCATCCCGGTCACCCCTTTCTGTTTCTCGATCGTTTGGTGGTGATCGTCGGTGCAAATGACTGAGGCCGCGGATCCCGGTGTCGGGTTCCGCGGCCTCGAGGTGAGCCGGTAAGTCGGTCTGTTAGACCGGCCTGCCTCGAGGTGGTGTGCCGCGGACTCCGCCGTTGGGCTTCGGAGCCGTCAGGTCGTGCTTGTCGTTCGCGGTGAGCCCACTGGTCCCCTGAACCTGGACTCCCCGCCGGTCGAGCAGCTGGACGCCAACGGCGGGCATCTGCTCAACGGTGCGGTCGCGCTCGATGGTGCTGGTGGTGCCGGTGGTGCCACGGCCGGCCTCGCGGCCCAGAACCGAAACGCCCTGGACCTTGACGCCGCCCAGACCGGTCGCGGAGACCCTGCTGCCCTGGACTTCGACGCCGCCCGGGACCAAGACGCCGCCCAGGGCCGCGACGCCACCCGTGACCGCGAAGGACGCGATCGGGGCAGCGGCCGGAGCGAAGGCAACGGTCGGGACCGGGAAGGCCGAAGCGGAGGAGCCTCTGACGGCGGACTCCTGCCACAGGGCGGAGGCCGACGCCAGGGACGGGGCGCAGAGGGCATGCAACACCGGCTGTAGCTCGGCTGAGATATAGAGCTTCACGGGTCGCACCTTCTCTCCACACTCGTCATGGCTCGGCCGCCGGGGCTCCGGCGTTCGTGTTCGCAGGCTATGTCGCCTCTTCAGGGTAGGGCAATCGAATTTCCGGGAAAACTTCTTGTCAGTTTTCCGCCCATCGACATCAGTCGCTCCCGACGAGGTCCTCGACGGTGCGTCCGGACACCAGCGCGAGCACGTCGTCGCCGTACAGACCGAGCTTCCGGGGGCCGATGCCGGCGATGACGGCGAGCTCCTCGCGGCGGCCCGGACGGCGCTCAGCGATCGCGGCGAGAGTGACATCCGTGAATACAACGAAGGCCGGGACCTTCTGCACGGCGGCGAGCCGGGCCCGCCAGTCGAGCAGCCTGGCCAGCAGCTCCTCGTCGCGGTCGGACGGGCAGCCGGCGCAGCGGCCCAGCTTGCGCTCCGGCCCGCTGAGCAGCCCGGCGCCGCAGACCCGGCACAAGACGGCGACGGCGCGCTTCACCCGGGCGGCCACCTCGCTCTTGCCGATCCCCGGCGCGCTCCTCGCGAACGAACCAGAGCCGGAGCCGCCACCGGACGCGCGCCCCGGCTCCAGCGCCGGCAGGAAGCGGGTGGCGCGCCGGGGGCGGCCGCCGGGCGTGCGGGCGCCCGCGTAGGACAGCCAGAGGGTGTGGCGCGCGCGGGTGACGCCGACATAGAGCAGCCGGCGCTCCTCCTCGACCGCGTCGGGGGTGCGGGCGTGGATGACGGGCATCGTGCCCTCGGCGAGGCCGACGAGGAACACGGCATCCCACTCCAGGCCCTTCGCCGAGTGCAGCGACGACAGCGTGACCCCGGCGACCGTCGGCACGTGCTGCAGGGCTGCGCGGCGGGCGAGCTCCTCGTTGAACGCCTCGAGGCCGAGCGCCGGCATGCTCTCGGCGAGCGTGACGAGCGCCGACACCGCCTCCCACCGCTCGCGGGAGGCCCCGCCGGCGGGGATCTGGTCGGCGCGCCAGCCGACGCCCTCCAGGGCCTTGGTGACCGATTCGGTCAGGGGCGCGTCGGGGTCGAGCGACCGGGTCGCGGCGCGCAGCGCGATCATCGCCTGGCGGACCTCGGCGCGCTCGAAGAACCGCTCGGCGCCGTGCACCACATAGGGCACCCCGGCCTCGGCGAGGGCCTCCTGGTAGACCTCGGACTGCGCGTTGACCCGGAACAGCACGGCGATCTCCTCGGCCGGTGTGCCGGAGGCGATGATCTCGCCGCAGCGGGCGGCGACGGCGGCGGCCTCCTGCGGCTCGTCGGTGAACGAGCGCAGGACCGGCTCGGCGCCCGGCGGGCGCTGCCCGATCAGCTCCAGGCGCAGCCGGGCGAGCTCGCCGCGGGCCTGGCCGATGACCGAGTTGGCCAGGGCGACGACCTGCGGGGTGGACCGGTAGTCACGGACGAGCCGGATGACGGTGGCGTCGGGGTGGCGGCGCTTGAAGTCGACGAGATAGGACGCGCTGGCGCCGGTGAACGAGTAGATCGTCTGGCTGGCGTCGCCGACGACGGTGAGGTCCTCGCGGTCGCCGAGCCACGACTCCAGCAGCCGCTGCTGCATCGGGTTGACGTCCTGGTATTCGTCGACGACGAAGTGCCGGTATTGCGAGCGGATCTGCTCCGCGACGTCCTCGTGCTCCTCCATGGCCCAGATCGCGGCCCGGATCATGTCCTCGAAATCGATCACGCCGTGGGCGCGCTTGACCCGCTCATAGGCGGCATAGACCTCGCCGACCTTGGCCGCGTCGAACGGCGGCTCGCGCAGCGCCTTGCCCGCGGCGACCGCATAGTCGGCGGGCTCGATCAGCGACGACTTGGCCCACTCGATCTCGCTGGCGAGGTCGCGGGCGCCGGTGCCGTCGATCTTGACGCCGGCGCGGGTGGCGGCGAGGCCGACCAGGCGGGCCTTGCTGTCCAGCAGCTCGGGCATCTCGCGGCCGGAGAAGAGCCGCGGGGCGAAATAGCGGACCTGGCGCAGCGCGGCGGCGTGGAACGTGCGGGCCTGGACGCCGCCGGCGCCGAGCTGGCCGAGGCGGGCGCGCATCTCGGCGGCGGCCCGGGCGGTGAACGTGACGGCGAGGACGTGCTGGGCACGGACGTGCCCGGAGCGGACCCGGTGGGCGATGCGGTGGGTGATCGCCCTGGTCTTGCCCGTGCCGGCGCCCGCGAGGACGCACAGCGGGCCGGCCGGGGCGGTGACCACGGCAGCCTGCTCCGGGTCAAGACCTGCGAGTGGGTTTGAGGAGTCCGCCACAGGTAGGCATCATTCCAGCCGGGTATGACGTTTCCGCCAAAGTACCTACCGGAACCGACAGCGATCCCGACGAGGAGACAACCGGATGCTGACCATGTACTCGACCACGTGGTGTGGCTACTGCCACCGCTTGAAGTCGCAGATGGATCGCGAGGGCATCCAGTACCAGGTCGTCGACATCGAGCGGGACCCGGCGGCGGCGAAGTTCGTCGAGAGCGTCAACGGCGGCAACCAGACCGTGCCGACCCTGAAGTTCGACGACGGCACGGCGTTGACCAACCCGACCATCGTCCAGGTGAAGGCACAGCTGGCCAACGCGATCAGCGGCTGACGGACAAAACCGCACCAAGGCCTTCACAGCGCGCAGCCGGCTCACTACGGTGGCCGGCATGCGGGTGGCTCGCGACTACGCACTGGGTGCCGTCATGGCGCCCGAGCGGCCGAGGGTGGCCGACCCGGGGCTCCGGCGGCGCATCGCCGGTTACCTGTCCGGCGGCGCCACGATCGGCCGCGGGCAGGGTGTGCTGCACACCGACGGCGTGTGGGTCTGGCCGGAGCGGTTCGTCGCCGAGGTCCTCGACGACGGGCTCGCCCCCGAGCCGGACCTGCTGCGGCACATGGTGCGGCAGGACTACCGCGCGCCCGAGCCGGAGCCGGGCCCTCGATTGACCGACGACGCGCTGCGGGCGTGGCGGGCCGGGCCGCCGGTGGCCCCGCGGCCGCTGATCACGTACTTCGTCCGGCTCGACGGCGAGACGACGCCCGAGGCGCCGCTGTCGCTGCTGCGCCGGGTCGTCGACCCCGCCGGGCAGGTGGCGGAGGAGGCGCTGTGGCGCGACCTGGCCTGGCACCCGACGCAGGCGTTCGGCTCACACAAGATCGACTACGACATCCGCGAGGTGACCCCGGCGCACGCCGCCGGGGTCCTCGACCGCTGGTGCGCGCAGTGGCACCGCGACGCGCTCAGGAGAAGCCGAGCCACCCCGTGATCGCTCAGGAGAAGCCGAGCCACTCCGTGATCGCTCAGGAGAGGCCGAGCCACTCCGTGATCAGGTAGTGCGCGATCGACGCGGGGAAGGGCAGGCCGAAGGCTCGCGAGCTGCCGTCCAGCACCGCGGCGATCTCGGAACGGGTGAACCATCGCCCCTCGAGGATCTCGTCCTCGTCGACGACGACGGGTGCCCCGACGGGCGCGGTGGCGTGGAAGCCCAGCATCAGCGACCCCGGGAAGGGCCACGGCTGGCTCGCCACGTAGGTGACGCCGCCGACGACGACGCCGACCTCCTCGAGCACCTCGCGGGCGACCGCCATCTCGGCGGACTCCCCCGGCTCGACGAACCCGGCGAGCGTCGAGTAGCGCCGGACCCCGCCGGCCTGCGCCCACTGCGCGTTGCAGCCCAGCAGGCACCGCCCGTCAGGCCCGTCGACCCCGTCGTGGACCAGCATGATGACCGCGGGGTCGGTGCGCGGCCACAGCGTCTCCGCGCCGTCCTCGGTGGTGCGGACCCATCCACCCTGCGCCGGGACCGTCAGCTTGCCGCTGAGGGGGCTGTACGGGTGCCGTGAGTGCCAGTTGGCCAGCCCGACGGCGGTGATGAACAGCCCGGCCGGCAGGTCCGGCAGCGCGTGGCCCACCTGGCGCAGCGACACCCGCCGGGTGCCGGGCAGCGCCGTCACGTCGGCGGCGACCGCGAAATACACGGTGCCGTCGGTGTCCTCGCCCAGGAAGAACCGCTCGCCCGGCGGCGCGTCGGCCGGCTCCACGAACACGAGCTCGGGTGGGTCGTCGCCGCGGACCAGCAGGTGCCCGTCGTCGACGACCACCACACGGGCCCGCGACCAGGCCTCCTTCAGCCATTCCGGGTCAGTACGGCGATGCGCCGCCCGGTCGAGCACGCCCCTCGCGAGCGGCGGCCCAGGCCGGGCGGCGACGGACGCCGGCGCCGCCAGCTCCGTCATGCCCCCGCCTCCGTCATGCCCGGGCCGGCGGCACGTGGCAGCGAGCTCATGATGCGGCTCGGGTGACCGCCGTCAATGCGGCCAGGGGCTGCTCGATCTTCTCCGCGTCGCCGAGGACGACCGCCGCGATCCGCGACGGCGCCAGGTACTGCGCGGCCGCGGCCGCCACGTCCTCGCGGCTGACGCGGGCGAGCCGGACGGCGTGCTCGGCCAGGTAGTCCAGCCGCAGCCCGAAGCCGGCATACGTGGAGACCAGCCCGGCCAGCCCCGCCTGCGTCGACATGCCCAGCTGGAGGGTGCCGAGCGCGTACTGGCGGGCCTGCTCCAGCTCGTCCTCCTTCGGCGGGATGCTGGCCAGCCGGCCCAGCTCGTACAGCGTCTCCAGCAGCGCGGGGCCGGTCACCTCGGTCGCGACCTCGGCGGCGACGACCAGCGCCGACCCGGCGACGGCGTGCTCGACGAGGGAGTGCGGGCCGTACGTGTACCCCTTGTCCTCGCGGATGTTCTCCACCCAGCGGGAGGAGAAGTAGCCGCCGAAGACGAGGTTCGCCAGCTGGAGCGCCGCGTGGTCGGGGTGCCGGCGGGTCACCGCGGGCAGCGCCAGGCGCAGCGACGACTGCACGGACCCGGGCCGGTCGACGAGCGTCAGCGGCCCCGGCTTCAGCTCCGGGGTCGGCGGCAGTTCCACGGTCGAGCCCGCGCCGTCCCACTTCGCCAGCATCCGCTCGGCGGCGGCGATCGCCTTGTCGGGCGCGATGTCGCCGACGATGACGAGGGTCGCGCCGGCCGGGTGCAGCCGCTCGGCGTGCAGCGTGCGCAGCGTGCCGGGGGTGACCGCCTCGACGTGCTCCGGCGCCGGGGTCTGCACTGCATAGGGGTGCTTGCCATACATCCGCTTCAGCAGCGCGGCCCGCGCGAGGTGGCTCGGCTGGCTCTGCGCGACCCGGATCCGGTCGACCAGGCGGGCCCGCTCGGTGCTGACCTCCTCCGCCGGGTAGTTGGCGTCGGTGAGCACCTCGGCGAGCAGGTCGAGCAGCCGGTCCAGCCCGCTGACGAGGGCGTTGCCGGAGATCAGCAGCCGGTCGGGGTCGGCGCCGGCGGACAGCCCGCCGCCGACCTTCTGCAGCTCCGCGGCGATGTCGACGGTCGACATCGCGGTCGTGCCCGACAGCACCGTCTGCGTCAGCAGCGCGGCGCGGGCCAGGTGCGCCTTCGCGAACGGCACCCGCAGCCGCACCTCGACCAGCGGCACCGACGGGCGGCGCAGCGCGATCACGGTCAGCCCGTTGTCGAGGGTCCGCTCGACGGTCTTCGGCAGCTTCAGCGGGCGGTTGGGCCCGAGCACCGGCACGGTGCGGAGCAGGGTTTCGGCAGTCACTTGGCTCCTCCGGCAATGACCTCGACCGCGGCGCGCCGCGACGGGACCAGCTCGGCCGCCGCGGCGATGATCTGCTCCTCGGTGACGCCACCGATCAGCGTGTGGAGCTGGTTGAGCAGCTCGGGCTCGCCGCGCTGCTGCTCCAGCACCGCCATCTGCAGCGCCCGGCCGAGCACCGCGTCGGTGTCGCGCAGCAGGTGCGTGGCCATGCGGGCCTGGGTGCGGCTGAGCTCGTCGGGCGCGAGGCCGTCGGTCGCGATGCGCTGGCACTCCTCCTCGACCGTGCGCAGCACCTTGTCGACGTCGCCGCCCGGGGGCAGGTGCGCCTGCAGGACGAGCGCGGTGGGGTCGCGCACCGCGAACGGCTCGCCCATGAAGCCGACATACCCGCCGACACTGGTCACCGTCCGGTCGCGCAGCACGAGGCGCTCCACCAGCCGGGACGCGTCACCGTCGGTGAGCACCTCCGCGAGGACCACGTACGGCAGGTACCCCTCGAGATCGTTGATCGGGTCCGGCACCCGCCACGCCGCGGCGACCGCCGGCAGCGGGGCCAGCCGGTCCTCGTACGAGTCGCGGCGCTCGCTCGTCAGGTCGGGCTCGGCGAAGTCGGGGCGGGCCGGGGCCGGGCGCGCCGGCACGTCACCGAAGTGCCGCTCGATCAGCGCGGTCGCGGTCGCCACGTCGAAGTCGCCGGACACCGCGAGCACCGCGTTGCCGCACGCGTAGTAGCGGTCGAAGAAGTCGGCGGCGTCGGCGACGGTCGCGGACTCCAGGTCGTCGAACGACCCGTAGCCGTCGTGCGCGTTGGCGAACGTGTCGAACATGACCGGGGGCAGCCGCAGCCACGGGAAACCGCCATACGGCCGGTTCAGCACGTTGACCCGGATCTCCTCCTTGACCACGTCGACCTGGTTGCGCAGGTTCTCCTCGGTCAGGCGGGGCGAGCGCATCCGGTCCGCTTCGAGGAACAGCGCCCGCTCCAACGCGTTGGACGGCAGCGTCTCGAAGTAGTCGGTGTAGTCGAAGTGGGTCGACCCGTTGAAGGTGCCGCCCGAGCCCTGCACGTAGCGGAAGTGGGCCAGCTTCTCCAGGCTCTCGGAGCCCTGGAACATCAGGTGCTCGAACAGGTGCGCGAAGCCGGTGCGACCCTGCGGCTCCGACCGGATGCCGACGTCGTAGACGACCGCTACGCCGACGACGGGCGCGGCCCGGTCGGGCGTGAGCACCACCCGCAGGCCGTTGGGGAGGGTGAGGCGCTCGACCGGATACTTGGACGCGGGAATCCGCACAGCGGGACTACGACGAGGCACCCGTCGAATCTATCCCCTCCCGCGCGATCCGCCGTCGCCGACCGCCGACTCGTCCCGTTCCGTCGCGTTCACACCATCGCCTCGTCGTCGCGGGCGGGTGCCGGCTCACCCGTGGCGGCGGCGCGCCGGAGGCGGAGCTCGGCCCGCAGCGCGTACCAGAGCAGCACCCCGATGAAGGCGACCAGCGGCAGGCTGAGCAGCCACCCCAGCGGCCCCCGGGACCGGGCGGGGAGCGGCTCCGCGACCGGCTGCCCGGCGGAGGGCGCCGACGCGGTGGCCGACGGGGACGGCGCGACCGACGGCGCCGGCGGCTTCGCGAGCGGGATCGTCCTGGTCAGCGCGGGCACCAGGTCGACCCGGCCGACGCCGAACTGCGGGTCGACGCCCTTGTCGCCGGCGTCGACGGCGGTGACCGTCAGGCGGTGCACGATCTCGTCGGCGGGCAGCTTCGGGTACGCCGCCCGGACCAGCGCCACCACCGCGGCCAGCTCGCCGGCCGCCATGTTCCCGGCGTCGACGCGGTAGCCGCCGCCGGTGTTCGTGGTCATGATCTCCTCGCCGGGCACGCCGAACCCGAGCTTCCGGCCGCTGTCCGACGCGACGAGCACGTCGCCGGCGCGCGACAGCGGCACCGCGGCGAGGACCCCGTCGTACGCGGCCGGGTAGGGCTCGAACGCCTCGCCGGCCCGGTTGCCGTCGGCGGCGACGACGATCGCGTCGGCGGCCTGCGCCTCGCGGACCGCCTGCTGCAGGCGCTCGCTCCCACCGACGGAGTAGCCGACGACGATGACCTTCGCGCCGCGGACGGTGGCCAGCTCGATCCCCTCGGCCAGCTGGTCCGGGGTGACGGTGCGGGCGCCGGCCGGGTCGGGGGTGGCCGGGCTGCCGAGGACCACCGGCAGGATGTCGGCGCCGGGCGCGATGCCGAGCACCCCGTTCTGCCGGTTGGCGCCGTGCCCCTGCCCCGCGATCAGCCCGGCGAGCGCCGTGCCGTGCCCGTCGGGGTCACCGGGCGGGGTGGGCGAGCCGTTGGTGTAGATCGCCGGCAGCACGCTGGCGGTCAGGTCGATGTGGTTGCGGTCGACGCCGTTGTCCACGATCGCGACCGTGACGCCCTCGCCGCGGGTCTTCTCGTTGGCTTCGCTCACCCGCAGCCACTGCAGGTGCCACTGATCGTCACGGATGCCGTCGGCGCGCGCCGGGCTCACCGGAACGAGCGCGAGCACGACCCCTGCAACCACTGCCGCCTTTTTCACGGCGCCAGCGTGACCTATGGACGCAACCGGCGCCAGTCGGCCGTCCGGCGCTAGACGGGCCGGACCGACTCGGGTGCTTCGTCGGCGATGTAGTCGAACTGGCGGTGGGTGTCGGGAATCGACACGTACAGGATGGCGGCCTCGGGTTTGCCCAGGTCGACGAGGGCGATCGAGACCAGCTCACTCTTCGCGCGCAGGCCCGGCTGGGAGAAGTGCAGGCGGAACTTGATCAGCCGGCCGGGCCGCCCGCCGAGGGTGAGGTCCTTCGCGGAGATCTGCTCCAGCTGGTTGCCCTTGGGGTAGAAGCTGATCCGCACGTCGGCGGCGATCTGGTCGCCCACGCACCTGAGGTCCAGGACCATGCCGTCGTTGACCGCGGCCGGGACGTGGCCGGAGAGGATCGTGGCGTGGTAGTCGCTGCCGCCGTTGTAGTCGGGCTCGGTGACGAAGTGCTGGCCGGTCCGGTAGGTGACCTTCAGCTCGCCCTGGTCGGCCCAGACGTTGTCCCACGGCCCCCACGGGGCGCCGTACTCCTTGTAGGAGATCCCCGACTCCTCGTCGACGGTCCGCGGGCCGGCGGGCGCCGGGTCACCACCGGGTGGGAGCTCGGGTGGGATGGTCGGCGGCGGGCAGCGGCGGGCCAGCTCGGGGCGGGTGTCGCTGGGGCCTTCGGCGCGGCGGTCGAAGAGGCCGCCGGGGGTCGTCGCGTTGCCGGTCATCAGCGAGACCAGGACGACGACCAGGCCGATCGCGACGACCGCGATCGCGCCGCCGGTGAGTAGCTTCAGGATGCGCTTGTTGCGCTTGACCGGGTCGTCATCGTCGTCGCCGCCGCCACCGCCGGTGCCCCACGACGGGGGTGGGACGATCGGCGGCACGCCGAGACCCGAGACCCGGCCGGACTGATAACCCGGCGCCGCGCGCGGCGGCTCGGCCGTGCGCTGAATCGTCGGCGCCGGCCCGACGGGCGCCAGCACGACCTGCGTGTCCGGCTGAGCCCACGGTGAATGCTGCTCGGTCATCTCACCAGCAAGTGTCGCAGCCCGGTGCCAGTCTGCCAAAAGCGGCTATGGCTGCGGCTGCGCCGGCGTGCGCACGTCGGTGACCTGCGGGTATCTGGGCGTGTCGGCGGCGGCGACCGGGCCGAGGACGATCAGGGCGGCGGTCAGCACCCCAGCGGTCGCCACCCCGACCACCAGTGCCACCTCGCGCGTGTGCGATGCCTGCATCGTGCGCACTTCCCCTCGCATGCCCGTCCGCATGCCCCTTGGACAGCTTCGAGGACGCCGAGGTTCCGTGGACAGCGAGATGTCGGAAGCTTGACGGCAGTTCGTTAGAGACCGGACGCGGGCAGGGCCGCGATCAAGGCCAGCAGGCCGTCGGTGTCGAGCAGGTCGGCCGGGCGGACCGTCACCCCGTCGCGGACGTAGAAGAACGCGGCGCCGACCTGCTCCAGTGGCACGCCGCGCAGCTCCGACCAGGCCAGCCGGTACGCGGCGAGCTGCACCGCCGCGGCGGTCGCGTCGGCGCCGGTGGGCTGGGCGCCCGTCTTCCAGTCCACGACGTCGAAGCGGCCGTCGGGATACGCGTAGACCGCGTCCATCCGCCCGCGGACCACCACCCCGGCGACGACGGAGGCGAACGGCACCTCCACGTCCAGCGGCACCCGGTCGGCCCACTCCCCCGCCAGGAACCTGGCCTGCAGCTCGGCGAGGGCCTCGTCGGGCGCGGCGCCCTCGTCGGCGGCGCCGGGCAGCTCGTCGAGGTCGAGCAGCCGCTCCGCCTTGAACCGCTGCTCCAGCCAGTGGTGGAACGCGGTGCCCCGGCGCGCGTACGGATCCGGGCGCGACGGCAGCGGCCTGCGCAGCGTCCGGGCCAGCCGCTGCGGGTCACGGCGCAGCGCCACCAGCTGCGACACCGACAGGTGCCCGGGCAGCACGACCTCGACCGGCGCGTTGAGCTGCGGCGTGATCCGGGCCCGCTCCGCCAGCAACAGGTCCGCCTCCGCCGCCCAGCGCTGCCCCGACCCGTCCGCCAGGACCTCGTCCGGCCAGTCCACTCTTGGCGTTTGCGGCGTATGTACGACTAGCGCCTCCCCGACGCCCTTACCGGCCAAGGCCGGGCTCAAATCGTCCGAATCCGACGCGACACCCCGCGCGGCCGACGCGCCCGGCGCGGAAACGCCCCCTCCATCCGCAACGTCCGTCCCGACCGGCGCGGAAACGTCCCCTCCGTCCGCAACGTCCGTCCCGACCGGGTGCGGGTCGTCCACGTCCGACGCGAAGGACGGCGCCACCGACGCCGGCGCGGGAGCCACCTCGTCCTCAGCAGCGACCGTCCCGACCGCCGCGGGAGCCACCTCGTCCTCAGCAGCGACCGTCCCGACCGCCGCGGAGGACGCCCCTGCCTCCGCAGTGGCCGTCTCCGCTGGTGGCGCGGTGAGAGCGGCGGTCGCTGCCCGTACCATCGCCGCCGCCGCTTCGAGAAGAGGCCGGCGGGCGCCGAGGGGGTCGGCGGGCCAACTGGCGCTCGGCACCTGCTCGGCCGTCGGGTTCTGCGCGTCGGGGGCCGGGGCGGCGGCCCAGACGTCGACCATGCCGGCGCCGGACGCGCACCGCTCCCGGATCTCGTCGAGGAAGACCGACGGCCCACGGGCCCGCTTGACGCCGTCGCCCCACCAGTAGCCGCTGGCCAGCAGCAGCCGGCGGGGGCGGGTGACCGCCACATAGGCCAGGCGCCGCTCCTCGCGCACGTCGTGGTGGCGCCAGTCCTCGGTGAACGCCTCCAGCCGCCGCACGACACCCTTGATGTCGGCGGCCGCCGACAGGTCCAGGACCGGCAGCCCCCCGCTGTCGCCGCGCAGCGGGAAGGGCAGCACGCCCAGGCCGCGCAGCCAGTGGTCGCCGGCGTTGCTCGGACCGGGGAACACGTCGGCGCAGAGACCGGCGACCGACACCACGTCCCACTCGAGGCCCTTGGCGGCGTGCGCGGTCAGGATCTGCACCGCGCCGGAGACGACCTCGACCTCGCCGGGCGCGAGGCCGCGCTCCTCGTTCTCCGCGGCGGCGAGGAACGCCAGGAACGCGCCGAGGGTCGCGCCCTCCGACTCGCCGGCGAAGCGGGCCGCGATGTTGCTGAACGCGTCGAGGTGCCCGCGGGCCAGGCCGGCGTCGCCGGGCCGGGCGGCGACCTCGACGTCGAGGCCGATGGCGCGCTCGATGTCGGCGACGAGGTCCGGCAGCGGCTGGTCGAGGCGCCGGCGCAGGCGGCGCAGCTCCGTGCCGAGCGCCGCGAAGCGGGCGAACCCGGGCTCCGAATACGCGGCCGCGTCGCCGAGGTCGTCGAGGGCCTCCACCAGGACCGCCTCGTCGAGCCGGTCGGCGAGGGCCGGCTCCTCGTCCTCCGGCCCTGCCCGGCGGGCGGCGGCGATGGCGCGGGCCCGGCGGTACAGGGCGACGAGGTCACGCGGCCCGATCCGCCACCGCGGGCCGGTCAGGATGCGCAGCAGCGCCGCTCCCTCGGCCGGGTCGGCGAGGACCCGCAGGACGCTGACGACGTCACGGACCTCGGGCGTGTCGAGCAGGCCGCCGAGCCCGACGACCTCGACCGGCAGGCCGCGGGAGCGCAGCGCGTTTTCCAGCGCGGGAATCTGCGCGCGGGTGCGGACCAGCACCGCCGTCGTCGGCCGGTCGTCGACGGGGATGTCGAGCGGGAACGTGTCGGGCGCGACCTTCGCCGCGAGCCGCCACGACGCGACGACCCGGTCGGCGATCCAGGCGGCCTCGCCGGCATACGTGTCGAGCAGCGCGCAGTGGACGGTCGCGGTCGACGCCGGCTCGGCGAGCACGTCGGCCGGGGCGAGCTCGGCGACCCGGGCCCCGTGCGCCCGCAGCGGCGCGGAGATCGTGTTGGCGACGTCGAGGATCTCGGGCCGGTTGCGCCAGCTGGTGGTCAGCGTCAGCTCGCCGGCAGGGTCGCCGGCCACGGTCGGGAACTCGGTCGGGAACCGCTCCAGGGTGCCCGCGGACGCGCCGCGCCAGCCGTAGATCGACTGGCAGGGGTCGCCGACGGCGGTCACCGGGTGGCCGCCGCCGAACAGCGACCGCAGCAGCACCACCTGCGCGTGGCTGGTGTCCTGGTATTCGTCGAGCAGCACCACCCGGAAACGGTCCCGCTCGACGGCGCCGACCTCGGGATGCGCGAGCGCGACGCGGGCCGCCCTGGACAGCTGGTCGCCGAAGTCCATCGCCTCCAGCAGCGCCTTCTTCTCCTGGTACTGCCGGATCAGCGGCAACAGCTGCAGCCGGGCCTGCTGCCGGGACAGCACGTCACGGACAGGCTTGGCCATCTTGCCGGTCTTGCCGCTCACCTCGGCGAAGAACCGCCCGGTCCACGCGGCGACGTCCTCCGGCTCCCGCAGGTGCTCGGCGAGGTCCCCGGCCAGGTGCAGCACCGCGTCCACCACGGTCGACGGCGCCGACGCGACCGCCGTCATGTCGCCGTCATACCCCCGGACGACCGCGTCGGCAAGCTGCCAGCACGCGGCCTCGGTGAGCAGCCGCGTGCTCGGCTCGAAGCCGGCCCGGACACCGTGCTCGCGGACCACCCGCGCCGCATACGAGTGGTAGGTGGCGACGGTCGGCTCCCCCGCGATCAGGTCGTCGCGCCCGAGCCGCCGCACCAGCTGCCCGAGCCGCTGCCGGATCCGGTGCGACAGCTCGCCGGCCGCCTTCCTGGTGAACGTGAGCCCCAGGATCTGCTCGGGGCGCACGTGCCCGTTGGCGACGAGCCACACCACCCGCGCCGCCATCGTCTCCGTCTTGCCCGACCCGGCGCCCGCCACGACGAGCAACGGCTCCACCGGCGCCGCGATCACCGCCGCCTGCTGGGCGGTCGGCGCCGGCTGCCGGAGCAGCTTCGCCAGCTCGACCGGCGGGAAGCTCACCCGCCGGTCGAGTTTCCCGCCGCTGGCGCTCTGGTGCTCGGTCTGGGTCATGTGACGTGCCGGCCTTTGCCCGAGACGGGGCAGGAGGTCTTGACCGGGCAGACGCGGCACTTGTTGTTGACGACCGCGTTGAAGGTGGAGGCCGCCATGGTCTGGGCGGTCTTGCGGACCAGCGCCTGCGCCCAGTTGGGGTCGCCGGACTCGCCGAGCGGGGCCTGGACCTGCTCGCGGGCGGCATTGGTCTCGCCGCCGAGCTGGACCAGGGAGGCGCCGCCGGAGACGGTGGACTCCTCGAAGGCGCCCAGCTCGATCGCCGCCTGGTAGGCCGCGAGCTGCGGGTGCTCGGCGAGGTTGGCATTGGCGGGGATGGACTTGCCGGTCTTGAGGTCGACGACGACGAGACGGCCCTGCTCGTCGAGCTCGAGCCGGTCGACGCGGCCCTTGATCTCGACCGGGCCGTCGGGGTCGGCGAGCTCGACGAGGAAGTCCTGCTCGATCGCGACGAGGCGGCGCGGGTTGCCGGCGAGCCAGCCGATGAGCTTGTCGAGCATGGTCTCGGCGCGGTCGCGCTCGCGGCCGGCGAGCCAGCGCGCGGAGAGCTCGATCGCGTCGAACCGGTCGGCGACATAGGCGACGAGCTGGGCCCTGTCGGCGGTGGCGTCGGAGGCGAGCATCGCGGCGGCGTGCACGAGGTTGCCGATCGACTGCTCGGGCGACGGGGCCAGCTTCCCGCCGTGCCGCTCCAGGAGCCAGCGCAGGCTGCACCGGTCGACGCTCTCCACGGTCGACGGGGTGACGGTCACCGGCTCGCCGGCGTCGACGAGGGGGCGGTCGTCGGACAGCGGCGGCAGGCCCCACCAGCTGTCAGGGTCGGCGCCGGGCACCCCTTCGGCGGCGAGCCGGGCGAGGATCGCGGCGGCCGCGGCGCGGCGGCCGGCGGAGGCGTCGGGGTCGATCAGGGCCACCCGCAGCTCGGCGACGAGCGTCGGCAGGGTCAGCGCGCGGGGCGGCTCGAACACGGCGCCGCCGCCGGCGTCGGCGTCCGGGTCGAGACCGGCCAGCTCCAGCAGGAAGCGGCTCGGCTGCTCCTCGCCGTCGCCGGAGGCGACCGCGGTGACGAGGACCTGCTCGCGGGCCCTGCTGACGGCGACGTAGAAGAGGCGGCGCTCCTCGTCGAGCAGCGCCGACAGCCGGCCGACCGTCTCCATGGTGCGGCCGGCGAGGACCTCGACGAGCAGCTCCGAGCCGAGCACGCTGCCGCGCAGCCGCAGGTCGGGCCAGACGCCCTCCTGCACGCCGGCGACGGCGACGACGTCCCACTCGAGGCCCTTCGCGGCGTGCGCGGTCAGGATGCGGACGGCGTCGCCGCGGTCGGCGGACGGGGCGAGCGAGTCGGCGGGCAGGTCCTGCCCCTCGACGTGGTCGAGGAAGACGGCGATGCCGGCGCCGGGGAGCCGGTCGGTGAAGCGGGCCGCGGCGTCGAAGAGCGACACGACGGCGTCGAGGTCACGGTCGGCGGCGGCGCCGCGGTGGCCGCCGCGGGAGCTCAGCGCCGTCCACCGGTCGGCGAGGCCGCTGCCCTGCCAGGCGGTCCACAGCACCTCCTCGGCGGTGGCGCCGGGCCGGGCCGCGGCGTCGCGGACGGCCCGCAGCAGCTGCCCGACGGTGCGGGCCGGTGCCGCCCACCGCCGCTCGACCTCGGCGAGCTCGCCCGGGTCGCGCAGCGCCCGCAGGAGCAGGACCCCGGACGGGCGGCGGTCGCCGGCGGCGAGCGCGAGGGCGCGCAGGCCCTGCCGGAGGCGCCGCTCGGCGAGCGGGTCGGCGCCGCCGAGCGGTGAGTGCAGCAGCGCGATCGCGGCGTCCTCGTCGAGCCGGTCGGCGTCCAGGGCGCAGCGCAGGAGCAGCAGCAGCGGCGCGATCGCCGGCTGCAGGTGCAGCGGCAGGTCCTCGGCCTCGGTGACGGTCGGCACGCCCGCCGAGTGCAGGGCCCGCTGCAGCGGCGCGAGCTGGCGAGCGGTGGAGCGCACCACGACCGCCATCCGCGACCACGGCACGCCGCGCAGCAGGTGCGCCTCGCGGAGCCGGTGCGCCAGGAACGCCGCCTCCGTCGTCTCCGAGCCGAACGTCGCGGTCTCCACCGTCCCGCCGGGGCGGGACGCCTCCAGCAGCCGGTGCCGGGACGGGCCGCGCAGCCGCGACGCGACCCGCCGGGTCGGCGCGAGCAGCCCGTCGCCGAGCCGGCGCGAGCCGGGCAGGATCACCTGCGGCGCGGGCCGCCCGCCGGCGGTGCGGAACCGGTCGGGGAAGTCGGCGACGATCCCCGGGTCGGCGCCGCGGAACGCGAACGTCGAGGAGTCGGGGTCGGCGAACGCGACGAGGTGCGCGCCCGAGCCGGCGATCAGGTCGAGCAGCTCGATCTGGGCGGGGTCGGTGTCGGGCAGCTCGTCGAGGTAGACGCACTCGATCCTGCGCCGCTCGGCGGCGAGGAGGTCGGGCTGGTCGGCCAGCAGCCCCGCCGCGGCCCGCACCAGCTCCGCGTAGTCATAGGCGACGGCGCCCCGGCCGGCCGCGTCACGCAGGGCGAGGACCTGCAGATACTCCTCAAAGAACGCGGCCGCGGCGGCCCAGTCGGGGCGCTGGTGCACGACCGCGAGCCGGGCCAGCCCCTGCGGGCCGACGCCGCGCTCGACGGCGCGCAGCAGCAGGTCGCGCAGCTCGGTCGCGAACGCGCGGGTGCCGAGCGCGCCGCGCAGCGCCTCGGGCCACGGCGCCCGCGAGTCCTGCAGCAGCTCGCGGATGACGAGGTCCTGCTCGGGGCCGGTGAGCAGCCGCGGCGACGGCTCGCCGCGCTCGACGGCGGCGCGGCGCAGCAGCCCGAACGCATAGCCGTGGAACGTGCGGACCATCGGCTCGGCGGTGGTCCGCAGGCCCGCCGCGCGGCCCAGTCGCGCCTCGATCGTGTCCCGCAGCCGCACCGCGCCGCGCCGGCCGAACGTCAGCACCAGGATCCTGTCGGGCTCGACCCCTTCGGCGACCCGCGCGGCGACGGCCTCGACGAGCGTGGTCGTCTTGCCGGTGCCGGGGCCGCCGACGACGAGCAGCGGCCCGGCCGTGTGCTCCACGACGAGCCGCTGCCACGGGTCGGCCTCGATCGCGACCGCCGCCGGAGCGGGGCGCCGCACCAGACGGAAGGCACGGCGGGGGGCAGCGGTCGCGGTCACGCCGCTATGCAATCACGACCGTCCGACAATTCCTCCGAGGAGGCTCGCCTCCAGCAGGTCGAGTGACTCCGGCACGTCCCGGGAGATCAGCAGCATCGTCATCGCCGACGGGCGGACGAACTCCTGGGCGGTGAGGCCGCGCAGCCACTCGAGCAGGCCGGCGTAGAAGCCGTCGGCGTCGAACAGCAGCACCGGCTTGCGGTGCAGGTCGAGCATGGCGGTCGTCCACACCTCGAACAGCTCGTCGAGGGTGCCGAGCCCGCCGGGCAGGACCACGAACGCGTCCGCCTTCTCGATCATCAGCGTCTTGCGCGACGCCATGCCGTCGGTGACGACGAGCTCGTCGGACTTCGTGTCGGCGACCTCCAGGTCCACGAGGGACTGGGGGATGACACCGTAGGTGCGGCCGCCGCCGTCGCGGGTGCCGTCGGCGACGGCACCCATCATGCCGACGCAGCCACCGCCGGAGACCAGCTCGTGACCGCGCCGGCCGATCTCGACGCCGATCTGGTGGGCGAGGTCGAGCCAGCGCTGGTCGAGCCGCTGCGACGAGGCGCAGAACACACCGATCGCCGCCATCAGCCGCTCGCCTCCCGCGCGGTCCGGCGGGCGGACGCCACCTCGATCTCCTCGGATCCGGCGTCCACGATGTACTGGACGGCCTCGTCGACGTCGTCGGTCAGGTACAGCAGGCCCAGGTCCTCGGGGCCGATCTTGCCGTCGGCCTGCATGGTGTCGCGGAGCCAGTCGACCAGGCCCTGCCAGTAGCTGGTCCCCATCAGCACCACCGGGAAGCGGGTGACCTTCTTCGTCTGCACGAGCGTCACCGCCTCGAACAGCTCGTCGAGGGTGCCGAAGCCGCCGGGCAGCACGACGAACGCCTGCGCGTACTTGACGAACATGGTCTTGCGGGCGAAGAAGTAGCGGAAGTCGATGCCGAGGTCGACCCACTCGTTGAGGCCCTGCTCGAACGGCAGCTCGATGCCCAGGCCCACCGACAGCCCGCCGGCGTCCGCGGCGCCCTTGTTGGCCGCCTCCATGACGCCGGGGCCGCCGCCGGTGATGACCGCGTAGTTCGCCCGGGCGAGCGCCGCGCCGAGCTCCTCGCCGAGCCGGTATTCGGGGCTGTCGGGCTTGCTGCGGGCCGAGCCGAAGACGCTCACGGACGGTGGCAGGTCGGCGAGGGTGTCGAAGCCCTCGACGAACTCGCTGAGGATCCGCAGCGCCCGCCACGCGTCCTTCGTCTTCCACTCGCCGCGCAGGTGCGAGTCGAGCAGCCGCTGGTCGGCGGTGCTCGGCGGAATCGAGTCGCGGCGCAGCGTCACCGGTCCGCGGTGCCGCTCGCGCGGCTGACTGGTCCTACCCTCGGTCATGGTCCCCACCGTACGTGGATGTCGTGATGCAATGCAGCCATGGGGCGTCGGCGGGGACTGGTCGTCGCACTGGCGGTCGCGGTCACCGCCGGTGTCGGCGCGGTCTGGTACGGGTTGGGCACGGCGGCTGTGCCGGACGGCACGATCGCGGCCCAGCCGTCTCCCCCGGACTCACCGTCCCCTTCGCCGTCCCGTTCGCCATCGCCATCGCCATCGCCGTCGCCGACGCCCTCGCCGGTGGTCACCGCGGTCCCGGCGAGCGGCACCGGGAAGTTCGACTACAGCGCCGTCGCGGGCGAGCCGACCGGCGGGGCCGGACGGCTGGTGCGGTACACGGTCGCCACCGAACAGGGTTCAGGGGTCGATCCGGAGGAGTTCGCGGTGGCGGTGCACGCGACGCTGGGAGATCCGAGAAGCTGGATCGCCGGTGGCCGGGTCTCCTTCCAGCGGGTGCCCGGCGGGCAGCCGAGCGAGCTGACCGTGCACCTGGCGACCCCCGCCACGACCGACTCGATGTGCGCGAGGCGGGGCGTGCGCACCCGCGGCGAGGTCTCCTGCCGCGGCGGGCGCGACGTGATCATCAACCTGAAGCGGTGGCAGCTCGGCGTCCCCTGGTATCCGGTGCTCGGCGACTACCGGGACATGGTCGTCAACCACGAGGTCGGTCACTTCCTCGGCAACGGCCACGCGGTCTGCCCGCGCAAGGGCGCGCCGGCGCCGGTGATGGCGCGGCAGACGTTCGGTCTCGAGGGATGCGAGCGGAACCCGTGGCCGTACCCGGACGGCAGGACGTTTGTGACGGGACCGCCCGCACCGCGGTGATCAGGTCGTTCGTCGGCCATCGGTGAGAAATCAGGTGCAGAGGGCAACGTTCGCCGGTTTCATCGCGTCATTCCCGATATACCGGACGGCAAGGTGTAGGGGGTGACCGGCATGACTCGTGCGGAGCACGACCGTCGCAGGCGGCAGATGAACCGGCGGATCCGCGAGGTGCTCGCGGTGCGCCGCCTGCTGGCCGCCCTGGGCCCACAGGTCGAACCCCCGGATCCCTCAACGCACGAGCGCTGAGGCCGGTTACGGCGTCCCGCGCGGCCTTATGCGCCTGCCGTCAGCCAGCGCCGCACCACGTCGGCGCCCTCGACGATCTTGTCGAGCTCGACGTGCTCGTCCTGCTTGTGGGCGAGGTTCGGGTCGCCGGGGCCGTAGTTGAGCGCCGGGACGCCGAGGGTCGCGAACCTGGCCACGTCGGTCCAGCCGAGCTTCGCCCGCGGCGGCTGCCCGATCGCGGCGAGGAACTCCCGGGCCGCCGGCGCGTCCAGGCCCGGCAGCGCGCCCGGCGCCGAGTCGACGATCTCCAACTCGAAGCCGGCGAGCACCTCCCGTACATGAGCGGCGGCCTGCTCCTCGGAGCGGTCGGGCGCGAACCGGAAGTTGACCTCGACCACGCACTCGTCGGGGATCACGTTGCCCGCGACGCCGCCGCCGATCCGGACCGCGTTCAGCCCCTCGCGGAACTCACAGCCGTCGATGACGACCGTGCGCGGCTCGTACACCTGAAGGCTCCGCAGAATCGGCGCGGCCTTGTGGATCGCGTTGTCGCCGAGCCAGGAACGGGCCGAGTGCGCGCGCCGGCCGGTGGTGCGGGCGAGGACCCGCAGCGTGCCCTGGCAGCCCGCCTCGACGAGGCCGTGCGTCGGCTCCAGCAGCAGCGCGAACGACGCGTCGGTCAGCAGCTCCGGCCGCTTGTCGGCGAGGATCTTCAGCCCGTTGCGCGCCGAGTCGACCTCCTCGCACTCGTAGAAGACGTAGGTGACGTCGTGGCGGGGCGCCTGCTCGGTGACCGCGAGGTGCAGCGCGATCGCCGTGCCCGACTTCATGTCCGACGTGCCGCAGCCGTGCATGAGGCCGCCCTCGGTGCGCGACGGCCAGTTGTCGTTGAGCGGGACCGTGTCGAGGTGCCCGGCGAGCACGACGCGCTCCGGCCGGCCCAGCTCGGTGCGCGCGACGATCGTGTGCCCGAAGCGCTCCACCTTCAGCCCCGTGCCGACGAGTGCGTGCTGGACCTGGTCGGCGATCTCCGCCTCGTCGCCGGACACCGACTCGATGTCGACGAGGGCTCGGGTCAGGGCCACCGGGTCTTCGAGCACGTCACGCGTCAGCATGCCCATACCCTAGATGCGGTAGCGTTCGGTCACGTGACGACCGCCTACATCGACTCCCCCGCCTGGGGACTTGGCCTGGCCACCGTGGCCTCCTCGGGTCAGGTCCTGGACGCCTGGTTCCCCACCGGTCACCTCGGCCTCGGCGCGCTTCCGGCCGAGGTGCCGGCGCTCGCCCCGACCGGCGCGGCGCCGCTGCCGTCGCTGTCCGTCGAGGTGGTCCGGGTCGAGATCGGCTCCCTGGGCGACGCACCGGCCTCCACCGCCGACGCCTACCTGCGGCTGCACCTGCTCTCGCACCGGCTCATCCAGCCGCACCAGGCCAACCTCGACGGGCAGTTCGGGCTGCTCGCCAACGTCGCGTGGACCTCCGCCGGCCCGTGCCTGCCCGACCAGGTCGACGAGCTGCGGCTGGCCGAGCGTCTCGCGGGGCGCCGGCTCAACGTCTTCGGCATCGACAAGTTCCCGCGCATGGTCGACTACGTCACGCCGTCCGGTGTCCGCATCGCCGACGCGGACCGGGTGCGCCTGGGCGCCCACCTGGCCCCCGGCACGACCGTCATGCACGAGGGCTTCGTCAACTTCAACGCCGGCACCCTGGGCACCTCGATGGTGGAGGGCCGCATCTCCGCGGGCGTCGTGGTCGGCGACGGCACCGACGTCGGCGGCGGCTCCTCGATCATGGGCACGCTCTCCGGTGGCGGCAAAGAGGTGATCCGGCTGGGCGAGCGCTGCCTGCTGGGCGCCAACGCGGGCATCGGCATCTCGCTCGGCGACGACTGCGTCGTCGAGGCGGGCTGCTACATCACCGCCGGCTCGAAGCTCACCCTGCCCGACGACCGGGTCGTGAAGGCGCGCGAGCTGTCCGGCATGTCCAACCTGCTGTTCATCCGCAACTCGGTCTCGGGCCGTCTGGAGGTCCGCGAGCGGGCGGGCCGCGGCATCGAGCTGAACGCCGCACTGCACGCCAACTGACTTCCCCATGATCCGGTAGAGAAATCGCCGCTCTGGCGACAACATCTCTACCGGATCATGGGAATCGGCCTTACTGCAGGCGCTTCACCGCTTCGGTGACGCGCTCGTCGGTCGCGGTTAGGGCGGCCCGGACGTGCCGGCTGCCCTCCGGGCCGTAGAACGCGCCGGGCGCGGTCAGGATGCCGCGCTCCGCCAGCCAGGCCACCGTGTCCCAGGAGTCCTCGTCGCGGGTCAGCCACAGGTACAGGCCGGCCTCGGAGTGCTCGACGGTGAACCCCGCCGCGGTGAACGCCTCGCGCAGGGCCGCACGGCGGCCGGCATAGCGGTCGCGCTGCTCCTGGACGTGCGCCTCGTCGCCGAGGGCCGCCACCATCGCCGCCTGGACCGGGGCGGGGACGATCATGCCGGCGTGCTTGCGGACGGCGAGCAGCTCGTCGACCAGGGCGGGGTCGCCGGCGACGAAGCCCGCGCGATACCCGGCCAGGTTGGAGCGCTTCGACAGCGAGTGCACCGCGAGGACGTTGTCGAAGCGACCGTCGCAGACCGACAGGATCGAGACCGGCTCGGCCTCCCACGGCAGCGGCAGGTAGCACTCGTCGCTGGCCACGACGGCGCCGCGCTCGCGGGCCCAGTCGACGACCTTGCGCAGGTGGGCGGCTGGCAGCACGCGACCGGTCGGGTTGGACGGCGAGTTGACCCACACGAGGCGGACCCGCGCCGGGCCGAGCGCCGTCAGCGAGTCGGACCGCACCACGGTCGCGCCGGTGAGCTGCACGCCGGCCTCATACGTCGGGTAGCAGACCGGCGGGATGACCACGGTGTCGCCGGGCCCGAGCCCGAGCAGCGTCGGCAGCCACGCGACCAGCTCCTTCGAGCCGATCGTCGGCAGCACGCCGAAGCCGTCGCCGGCCGGCGCGCACCACTGGGTCACCCAGGCGCGGATCGCGACCCGCAGCTGCGGGGTGCCGGCGGTCAGCGGATAGCCGGGCGAGTCCGACGCCGCCGCCAGGGCAGCACGGATCGCCGCGGGCACCGGATCGACGGGCGTGCCGATCGACAGGTCGATCAGCCCGTCGGGGTGCTCTGCGGCTCTGGCCTTCGCCGGCTCCAGGCGGTCCCACGGGAAGTCCGGAAGCCCGGCGGCGAGCGAGCGCCGGGCGGCGGGACTTCCCGTGTGCGAGACGATGCCGGTCAGTGGTCGTGCTCCTGCGGCGGCAGGCCGGCGACGAACGTCGCGTCCTTCTCGACCTTCCCGACCTTCGACGCGCCACCGGGCGAGCCCAGCTCGTCGAAGAACGAGTAGTTCGCGCCGACGAAGTCCTTCCACTTCTCCGGGACGTCGTCCTCGTAGAAGATCGCCTCGACCGGGCACACCGGCTCGCAGGCACCACAGTCGACGCACTCATCCGGGTGGATGTAGAGCATGCGGTTGCCCTCGTAGATGCAGTCGACAGGGCACTCCTCGATGCACGCCTTGTCGAGCAGGTCCACGCAAGGTTCGGCGATGATGTATGTCACGGGTCGCCCTCTTTCGCACCTGAGGCTGCCAACGTGGTTGGCGAACCCCGCCGCATCCCTACCGCGGCGGTACGAGCCTAGTATCCCGCCGTTCTGGAGGTGCAGCGTGCTCGGTCCACAGCATGTGGGAAGTCGGGTCGTCGTGCGCCGCATCGTGGGACAGCGCGGCGATCGACCCCTCTACTCGGACATTCTGGGCCGACTCGTCGAGATCACCGAGACGCATCTCACAGTGCGTGGGCGGACCGGCGCCGTCCGCGTTCCAATCGCTGAGATCCACAGGGCCAAGCCCGTGCCCGACCGGCGCCGCCTCACGCCCACCGAGTCCCTGGAGGTCGCCGCCGCGGCCGGCTGGCCCGCGGGCGAGCGCGACCAGCTCGGCGACTGGCTCCTGCGCGCCACCGACGGCTGGACCATGCGCGGCAACTCGGCCCTCCCGGTCGGCGACCCCGACCTGCCGCTGCCCGATGCCGTCGACGCGGTTTCGCGCTGGTACGAGCAGCGCGCCCTCCCGCCGGCGATGAGCGTCCCGCTGCCGCTCTTCCAGCGCATCGACGACGAGCTCGACCGCCGGGGCTGGACCCCGATGCCGCTGACGCTGCTCATGACCGCCCGCCTCGCCGACCTGCCGGCCGCCGCCGATCCGCAGGTGACGCTCGACGCCTCGCCGTCGGACGAGTGGCTGACCGCCGTCGCCGGCCGGAAGGGCCCGCTGCCCCCCTCCGCCCGCGGCGTCCTCACCGGCGTGGCGGCCGTCCGGTTCGCCTCGCTGCGCGACCCGGCCGGCGCCCTGCTGGCCACCGGCCGGGGCTGCGTCGCCGACCCCGACGGCCGCTGGCTGGGCCTGTCCCTGATCGGCACCGACGAACACGCCCGGCGCCAGGGCCTCGCCCGGCGCGTCCTCGGCACCCTGACCGCGTGGGCCATGGAAGCCGGCGCCACCGACGCCTACCTGCAGGTGGAGCAGCGCAACACGGGGGCGGTCGCCCTGTACGAGAAGCTCGGCTTCACCACGCACCACGTCTACCAGACACGGGTCCTGCCCACCGGCTGACTGGTCACGGCGTCCCAGATCGAGCCGTCGTCCTTCGATCTTGATCCAGGCAGCGAAGCCGGACGGCGGGCGGGCGAAGCTGCGCGAGTTACCGGGCACGCCGCCGCGCCGTCCCCACGACTGTCTCACAGCCGGCTGGCGACGGGCACCAGAGCCGTCGGCTTGCGGGCCGCCGGCCACATCGCCGGGCAGGGCGAGGGCGGGTCGGCTAGCGACGGACGATGCGGCGGGGCTTGGTGCCGGCGCGGTCGATGTACCGCTTCCACGACTGCGACCGGTAGTCCCAGCCGAGCGTCATCAGCGCGAGCACGCCCAGAACCGCGCCGATGGCGGAGAGGCCGACGAAGTAGAAGAACTGACGGAAGACGAGCCCGACGCCGTCGCCGAACGGGGTGGCGCCCGACACGAACGGCCCGACCAGCACCGCGAGCACGCACGCGGACACCACGGCGATGCCCAGGTCGGCCACGAGGCGGAGCATGGGGTGGCGGCGCCCGTACCAGAACGCGACGGGGATCATCACGGCACCGACCGCGAACAGCGCCCACAGGCCGATCGTGACCTGCTTGTCGTCGTCGTTGCCGGCGGCGAACCGCACGACCAGCCGCGCGACGACGTTGACGAGGAAGAGTCCCCCGGCGATGAGGCCGACCGGCAGCCAACGCTCCTTCATCACAAGCCTCCGCTGATGTTCGCTCCCCGTGCGCCGCCGAGGGTCACGGACGGTGCGGGAACGTGTCTACCTTTCCCACGCTCTGTGGCGCAAGAGGCGTTGCCTTCGAGTTCGCTGAGCCCGCGACCCGCTGCCGCAGCGCCGTGACGTAGATGCCGATCGCGAACGCCAGCGGCCCCGCGAACAGCGTCAGCAGCCCTACCCAGTTGTCGTTGGTGATGAGCAGGTCACCCTCGGTGGTGCGACCCGCCGCCAAGATCCAAACAACGCACCAGGCACCCGCCGGCAGCAGCGCCGCGAACCGCCGGCCCGTCGTCGTGAACGCGAACCACCCGAGCATCGGATTCGTCACCAGCGCCAGCACCAGCGCGAGCGGGATCCGCATGTTGCTCGTCCCGGTGCCGGACAGCCCGAGGTCGGACACCCGCAACGGCGCCAGGAACGCCTCGAACACCGCCAGCGCCACCGCCAGCAGCACCGCGACGACCAGCCCGCCGATCGTGATCACGATGTCGAGCGGCCCGCCGGCCACCTCGGGCTTCGGCGCCTCTTCGCCACCGGGCACGGCGAACCCACTGCCGGGCGCATAGGGCTCCACCCCGCCGCCCGGACCGTCCCCACCGACCTCGGGAGCACTGGCACCGCCCGCCCCCGGACCCTTGCCAAGCACGGGTCCACCAACCGCCGTGTCGCCGCCGGCCGGACCGCCCTCGGCGGCACTGACATCACCC
The DNA here is from genome assembly GCF_039531485.1 of Dactylosporangium maewongense. Lineage (NCBI taxonomy): Bacteria > Bacillati > Actinomycetota > Actinomycetes > Micromonosporales > Micromonosporaceae > Dactylosporangium > Dactylosporangium maewongense. Next base: position 104,054 of record NZ_BAAAQD010000008.1, read on the forward strand.
GCTGCCGGACTCCTGCCGAGCACGGGTCCGCCACCGACCGCCGGACCGTCCCCGACCACCGGACCGTCCCCTGCCGGGCCGCTCCCGGCCGCCGCCGCAGCAGCGCTGTCGCTCGCCGGGCCGCTCCCCTTCGCCGGAGCACCGTCGCCCGCCGGGCCGCTCCCGGCCGCGGCAGCGCTGGCGCCCGCCGCGGTGGCGTCGGCGCCCGCCGCGGTGGCGTCGGCGCCCGCCGGCTTGGACAGGTCTGCCCGCGCGGCGCCGGACTGGCCGGCGCGCGGTGCGGTCACCGCCTTCCGCTTCGTCACGACGCCGCGGTCTCCAGCTGCGGGGCGGGCGCCTCGATGTCCAGGCCCGCGAACAGGTCCTCTTCCCAGCCGTGCGGCCCCACGCCGGGACCCTTCACGCCACGGGCGAGCTGGTAATACTCCACGCCCATGAACTCGGCGCCGAAATTGCCGGCGATCGCGAACAGCCACGACGTCGGCGGGATCTGCGTCGCGTGTGCGCGCAGCGCGGCGGTCTTCTCCTCGGCGAACTCGTGCCCGTCGAGGCGGGCCGCGATCTCGTGGTCGGCGGTGCCGAAGGGCAGGTCCTCGGGCTTCTCCACGTCGGCGAACGGGTTGTCCGAAGAGTCGCGGAACTCCCGCATGCCGGCCTCCAGGACGCTGCGTGGGACCGCGGTCCAGTAGACCTTCGTGGGCGCGATGCCCTCGGCGTCGGCCAGCTCGACGGCCCGCATCAGCACCCGGTGCGCCTGGATGTGGTCGGGGTGGCCGTAGAAGCCATTGGGGTCATAGGTGACGGCGACCTGCGGGCGGATCTCGCGGATCACCTCCAGCAGCTCGGTCGCGGCCGCGTCGAGGTCGGCGCCCCAGAACGCGCGGGGGTGATCGTTCTGCGGGGTGCCCATCATCCCGGAGTCGCGATAGCGCCCGGCGCCGCCGAGGAACCGGTGGTCGGTGACCCCGAGCCGGCGGCACGCCTCCTCCAGCTCCGCGATGCGATAGCCGCCGAGCTGGTCGGCCGCACCCGCGGCGAGCCCGGCGAGCTCGGGCCGGTGGATCTCGCCCTCCTCACCGAGCGTGCAGGTGATCAGGGTGACGTGCGCGCCGGCGGCCGCATAGTGGGCCATCGTCGCGCCGGTCCCCATCGACTCGTCGTCGGGGTGCGCATGGACGAAAAGGATGCTCCGAGCACTCACAGCGCCAACTCTACGACGTGCGTATGACACTTCCCCCGCGGCGCGGCGCCGGTGGAGCATGACAATCGGGCCGCTTCGGGTAAACATTCCGGGGTGGACTATCCGGAGTTGGCCGCGCGCACCCGACGCTTCTCCTATGGCGCTCCGCGCGCCGTGACGGTGACCTCGGACGGGGCGCGGGTGGTGTTCCTGCGCTCGTCAGGCCCCGAGGACAGCCGCGACGCCCTGTGGGTGTTCGACGTGGCTGACAGGGCGGAGCGGCTCCTCGCCGACCCCGCCGTCCTCCTGAGCGTCGAAGCCGACCTTCCGCCCGCGGAGCGGGCCCTGCGCGAGCGGCTGCGGCTGTCGGCGGGCGGCATCGGCTCGTACGCCATGGACAGTGCCGGCGTGATGGCCGTCTTTCCGCTCGGGGGGCGCCTCTTCCGGGTGGACCTGCTGACCGGTGACCTCACGGAGCTGCGCACGGCCGGGCCCGCCGTCGATCCGCGACCGGATCCGGCAGGGCAGCGGGTGGCGTACGTGACGGGCGGCGCACTCCGTGTGATCGAGCCCGACGGGACCGACGCGGTGCTGGCCGGCGAGGAGGGCGTGACCTGGGGCCTCGCGGAGTTCATCGGCGCGGAGGAGTTCCACCGCTTCCGGGGCTACTGGTGGTCGCCGGACGGCCGCAGCATCCTGACCGCCCGGGTCGACGAGTCGCGGGTGCCGCGCTGGCACCTGCATGACCCGTCGCAGCCGGACCAGCCGCCGACGACGGTGGCGTACCCGCACGCCGGCGCGACCAACGCGAAGGTCACCCTGCACGTGCTGGACCTGGACGGCGGCTGGGTGGACGTGCACTGGGACCGGGAGACGTACCCGTACCTGGTGGAGGCCTCGTGGACCGAGCAGGGCGGCCCGCTGCTCACGGTGCTGCGCCGCCTGCAGCAGCACGGCCTGGTGATCGCGGTCGACCCGCGGACCGGTGAGACGCAGGTGCACGCCGAGCTCGCCGACCCGCGCTGGGTCGAGCCGGTCCCCGGCACCCCGCAGCACCTGGCCGACGGCCGGGTCCTCGTCGGCGGCGAGCTCGCGCACGACGGCTACGACGCGCGCTGCCTGTTCGCCGACGGCAGCCTGCTGACGCCGGCCGACCTGTACGTGCGGCGCGTCGCCGGCCGTCTCGCCGGCGACCTCATCGTCGAGGCCAGCGAGGGCGAGCCAAGCGAGCAGCACGTGTTCCGCGTCCCCGTCTCGCACGCCGGAGCGCAGGCGCAGCGGCTCACCTCCGAGCCGGGCTGGCACGTCGCGCACGCGGCCGCCCGCACGGTGGTGATCGGGTCGCAGACGCTGGAGCACGCCGGCTGGCAGTATACCATCCGCCACGACGACGCAGAGATCGGCACCATCGCGTCGCTCGCCGCGACACCGCCCTTCGCCCCGAGGCCGGTGCTGGAGCGGGTCACCGACCGGAGGCTGCCCACCGCCGTGCTCTACCCGCGCGGGCACGTCGCCGGGCGGAAGCTGCCGGTCCTCGTGGCGATCTACGGCGGGCCGGGCCATCAGGAGGTCGTCGCGGCGCGGGCCCGCTGGCTGGAGAAGCAGTGGTGGGCCGACGCCGGGTTCGCCGTCGTCACGATCGACAACCGGGGCACCCCCGGGGTGTCGCCGACGTTCGAGAAGTCGATCCACCGGCGCTTCTCCGACGTCATCCTCACCGACCAGGCCGACGCCCTGCAGGCGCTCTCGGAGAAGCACCCCGACCTGGACCTGGACCGGGTCGCGATCCGCGGCTGGTCGTTCGGCGGCTGGCTGTCGGCGCTGGCGGTGCTGCGCCGCCCGGACGTCTACCACTGTGCGGTCGTCGGCGCACCGGTCACCGACTGGGCGCTGTACGACACCGCTTACACGGAGCGTTACCTGGGGCTGCCCGCGGACGCGCCGGAGGTGTACAGCCACAACTCGCTGATCGAGCTGGCCGCCGAGCCGCCGGTGCGCCCGGAGGACGCCCGGCCGATGCTGCTCGTGCACGGCCTCGTCGACGACAACGTGGTCGCCGCGCACACGCTGCGCCTGTCGGCGGCGCTGCTCGCCGCGGGCCGGCCGCACTCGATGATCCCGCTGACCGGCGCGACGCACATGGCCGCGGGCGGGCTGGCGGAGAAGCTGCTGCGCATCGAGCTGGACTTCATCCGGCGATCCGTATCCTGACGTCGCCGCCGAGGCGGCCCTCCTTCGGTTCCCTGGTCACCGCGCCGCTCTGCAGCAGCGCGGTGACCACCTTGACGGCGTCGGCGGCGCGGTACACCGTCTCCGTGAGGGCGAACCGCTTCAGCTCGGTGACGGACCTGTCGCCCCCGCGCAGGTAGGTCAGGAGCTCGCGCCGCAGCGCGCCCGGGTTCGGGTCGAGGGTGATGTCCATGAGGTGACCCTCGGGGTCATTGGGGTCGCGGTACCGGACGCCGGCGTACTCGTCGAGGGCCCACATCTCGTTCTTGAACGCCTCGAGGCTCTTCGCCGACCGCGTGCCGAAGCCGATCGTCCGCTCCGCCTGCGGTCCGACCAGCGTCACCGCGGTGGTGAGCTCGAAGTCCCGCAACCGGTCCCGCGGCACATCTACGGTGATCACCTCGGCGGGCCTGGCGTCGGCGACGACCGCCGGGTCGATCCCCTCGATCATGGACAGCAGCGGGCCGGACCTCGCGCCGAGCGCCTTCAGCAGCACCGCCACGTCGCCGGACATGACGTGCACCGACAGCTCAGCCGGTGTCCGCAGCTCACGTTGTACGGCGCTGAGCCGCTGCTCCAGTCCCTTCGCCGCCGTGACGTACAGCAGTGTCAGCCGCTTTCTGGACAACCGGTCTCCGAACTCGGCGCACGCCCTCAGGGCCGCCTCCGCGATGTCACCGTCCAGCTCCGTCGCGGAGCCGTGCAGGAACGTCGCCCCGTGCGGCGAGTGCACCGCCCCCGGCACCCAGAGGTCGAGGTAGCGCACGAGCAATTCGCGGGTGACACCGGCGATCGACATGCTCTCTTTCTACGGCAGGCGTAGCGTTTCCGGCATGACCGCGCTTCTCGACAGCGACGAGGTGACCACCGCCCTCGCCCACCTCAACGGCTGGGCCGGCGACACATCCGGCATCGAACGCTCGGTGAAGGCCGGGACGTTCCTCGACGGCATCCGGCTGGTGGCCGAGGTGGCCCACGTGGCCGAGCAGGCCGACCACCACCCCGACATCGACATCCGTTGGCGGACGGTGACCTTCCGCCTGGTCACCCACAGTGAAGGCGGCGTGACCAGTAGGGACATCGCCCTCGCCGGCCAGATCAACGACCTGATCGGATAGGCGCTTTCGTTCCGGGCCCGAAAAATGTCGTAGCGGGTCGGTAGTGTCCAACCATGACCCACTTCGACGTGGCAAGTGCGGCGGTTGAAGCGGCCCTCGCGGCCGGGGCTCGGTATGCCGACGCGCGGGTGATGCACCGGCGGTCCGAGTCGATGAGCGCGCGCAACGGCGCGATCGAGGACCTGAGCCAATCCGAGGACGCCGGCGTCGGCGTGCGGGCGCTGGTCGGGTCGAGCTGGGGGTTCTTCGCCCTGCCCGACCTGGGGCGCGACGCCGCGCGGCGGGCGGGTGAGCGGGCCACGGCGATCGCGCGGGCGTCGGCGTCGGTGCCCGGGCCGCCCGTGGACCTGGTGGAGATCGAGGCCCGCACCGACTCGTGGGCGAGCGCGTGCGAGGTCGACCCGCTGAGCGTGGCGCTGTCGACGAAGGGCGACCTGCTGACGGGCGCGACGGCGGAGGCGCACAAGGGCGGCGCCGACATCGCCGAGGGGCTGTATCAGATCTGGGACACGCGCAAGTGGTTCGTGTCGTCGCAGGGGCACCGCATCGACCAGCACATCCGCGAAGCGGGGGCGGGCATCTCCGCGACGGTGATCGGCGACGGGGAGACGCAGCGCAGGTCCTATCCGTCGTATCGCGGGCAGTATGGGACGAGGGGCTGGGAGCTGGTCGACGAGCTCGACCTGACGGCGCACGCCGCCCGGATCGCCGACGAGGCGCGGGCGCTGCTGTCGGCGCCGCAGTGCCCGGCCGGCGAGACGACCCTGATCCTGGGCAGCGAGCAGATGGCGTTGCAGATCCACGAGTCGGTGGGGCACGCGATCGAGCTGGACCGGATCCTGGGGTGGGAGGCGGCGTTCGCGGGGACCAGCTGGCTCGACCTGGCGCAGCTCGGCCGGCTGCGCTACGGCTCCGAGCTCATGAACATCACGATCGACCCGACGATCCCGGGTGCGCTCGGCTCGTTCGGCTATGACGACGAGGGGACGCCGGCGCAGCCGCGGCACGCGGTCCGCGACGGGATCTGGGTGGGCACCCTGGCCGGCCGGGAGTCGGCGGCGGTCGCGGGCCTGGACTATGCGGGCAGCGTGCGGGCCGACGGCTGGGCGCGGCTGCCGATGGTGCGCATGACGAATGTCGGGCTGACCCCCGGGCCGCACACCCTCGAGGAGATGATCGCCGAGACCGCCGACGGCGTGCTGATGGACCTCAACCGGTCCTGGTCGATCGACGACAAGCGGCTCAACTTCCAGTTCGGCTGCGAGGTCGGCTGGGAGGTCAAGGACGGCAAGCTCGGGCGGATGCTGCGCAACCCGACCTACACCGGCATCGGGCCGAAGTTCTGGGGCTCGATGGACATGCTGGGCTCGGAGACGACGGCGTGGGGCACGCCCAACTGCGGCAAGGGCCAGCCGGGCCAGATCGGGCACACGGGCCATCCGGCCTCGGCGGCCCGGTTCCAAAACGTGCGGGTGGGGGTCAGGGGATGAGCGGCCAGCGGAGCGGCTCGGGCCGCGAATCAGCATGGCAGGTTGGCTCAGGCCGACGCCGGAGCGCAGCGGAGGTGGCGGCATGAGCGAGACCGATCTCGCCGAGCGGATCCTGAAGCTGGTCGGCGACGGCATCGACGCCGAGGTGCTGGTGGGCCGGTCGGCGGTGGCGCTGACCAGGTTCGCCAATTCGTACATCCACCAGAACGTCGCCGACGAGACCACGGAGGTGCGGCTCAGGCTGCACGCCGACGGGCGGACCGCGACGGCGACCAGCACGGTCGTCAAGGGCATCGAGGGCATCGAGGACTTCGTCCAGCGCACGGTGGCCGGGATGCGGCTCGCCCCGGCCGACCCGACCTGGCCGGGCCTGGCCCCGCCGGCACCCGTCGCCTTCGGTGGCAACGTCGACGAGGCGACCGCGGCGGCGTCGCCGGACGACCGGGCGGCGAGGGTGCGGGCGTTCGTCGACGAGGCGGCCGGGCTGGAGGCGGCGGGGTATTGCCGCACGTCGTCGACCCGGGTCGTCTACGCCAACTCCGCCGGCCAGCACGTCACAGGCGGCAGGACGGGCGCGGCGATGGACGGCATCGCGCGGACCGCGACGTCGGACGGCCTGGCCCGGCTCGCGTCGGTGCGCCTCGCCGACCTCGACGGCGCGGTCCTGGGGGCCAGGGCGGCGGCGAAGGCCAGGGCCGGCGTCGACCCCGTGGAGCTGCCGCCGGGGCGGTATGAGGTGGTGCTGGAGCCGACGGCCGTCGCCGACGTGCTGCAGTTCCTCGCGATGTATGGCTTCAACGCCAAGATGGTCCAGGACCGCCAGTCGTTCCTGGAGCTGGGCGCGGCCCAGTTCGACCCCGCGGTGACGCTGGTCGAGGACGCGACGGCGGCCGACTCGACGGTGCTGCCGTTCGACGTGGAGGGCACCCCGCGGCAGCGGGTCGTCCTGGTCGACGCGGGCGTGTCGACCGCCCTCGTGCACGACCGGCGCACGGCCGCGAAGGCGGGCGCGACCTCGACGGGCCACGCGATCCCGGGCGGCGCCAGCTTCGGCGCGGTGCCTTCGAGCCTGCGGCTGCTCGCGCACGACGGACCCGCACCGGTCGAGGTCGACGGCCCGGCCGCCGACTCGGGCGTGGCGGGCCTGGTCGCCGGCGTGGAGCGCGGCCTCCTGGTGACCGACAACCACTACACCCGCGTCCTGGACCCGCGCACCCTGGTCGTCACCGGCCTGACGCGCAACGGCGTCTGGCTCATCGAGGACGGCGTGGTGACCACCCCGGTGCGCAACTTCCGCTTCACCCAGTCCTACCCGCAGGCCCTGGCCCCCGGCGCCGTGCTGGGCGTCGGCCCACGCGCCGTCGAGCTGCCGGGCGCCTGGTCGGAGTCGGGCGCGTCCGCCCCGGCGCTGCGCCTCGCTTCGTGGAACTACACCGGCGGCGCCTCTGGCTGACGCCCTCAGACCTCGCGCCCCTCGCACCCCCGACTCCGCACCGCCGCCCGGACGCACCGCCGCCGAACGCACCGCCGCTGGGCGTATGGCTGGGGACGGCATGCCCTCGAAGCGGCGGAGGCCGGAGGGGCGCTGCGTGCCCTCGACGCGCCGCAGCGCCAGGCAGACCGGCGTCGATCGGTCCCGTGCGGAGCCGGGAAGTTCCTCACGCCACCGAGCCTCAGCGCGGAACTGCCCGCAACCACGTCTTCAGAGCGCATCCCGGAACGGCATATCTCGAAGCGGCGGCCAGGCGGGCGCCGCATGCCCCCGACGCGCCGCGACGCCTCGGCAGGCCAGCCTCGATCGGTCCCGTGCGGAGTCGGGAAGTTCCTCGAGCCGCCGAGCCTCAGCGCGGAACTGCCCGCAACCACGTCTTCAGAGCGCATCCCGGAACGGCATATCTCGAAGCGGCGGCCAGGCGGGCGCCGCATGCCCCCGACGCGCCGCGACGCCTCGGCAGGCCAGCCTCGATCGGTCCCGTGCGGAGTCGGGAAGTTCCTCGGGCCACCGAGCCCAACGTGGGACTGCCGGCAACCGCGTCCGGGATGAACGCCCCGTGTGGCTCCGACGTGGACGCGGCCTGTCTGACTTGCCGGTGGCCAGCGGGTGGGTCGCAGAGTCAGGACGGGCCGCGCGCCGCCGAGCCCAGCGACGAACCGCTGGCAGGCACGTCCACAGTGAACGCCAGTGCAGGTCCGGCATGAACCGCCCGACCCTCCCGGCAGCCTGCAGACGAGCCGCGGAGTCAGAACCGACGACCACGTCCGCAGGTGAACGGCCCGTGCGGCTCCGATGTGGACGCGGCCTGTCTGACGTGCCAGTGAGAACGGAGAGGACGGGTCCGGTCGGTGCCGTGACTCGGGGCGGCGCGTTGCTGGTGGGTGGCGGGGCGGGGTGATCTTGGCGGGCGGGTGGGCCCGGTGTGGAAAATGCCACTGCTGGCGGCGGGGTGCGGGTGGGCGGTGCCGGCGGCTCGGGAGGGGTGGAAGACAGGGGGCGGTTCGGTGGGTGTCTGGATGAGGGCGGTCAGGAACGCGGCGGCGGTGGGCGGGGCGGCGGCGCAGCGGCCGGTTCAGTGAGGGCGGCCACTTCATTGGGCCTTGAGCTGGGACGATGCGACTGCGGAGGGGTGGGGCTGGGCGGGCGGGGCGTTGCTGCGGCGGGTTGGGGTACGGAGGGGTGAAGGGCGGGTGAAAGGTGGCGGGCGGGGACACGTAAGTGGCGGGGTGCGGGCTGGAAAATCGGTGGTTAGGCCTGTGGGTGAGGGCGATCACTAGGCCGGATGCGTTCCGGCGTAACGTGTGCACCGACCACAGATCGGTACATCGGCCCGTCCAGGGAGCAACCACCATGACGACCACGCCGGCCAGGCTTCGGTCAGCCTCGGGCGCGGGGCCCCGCGCAGCGATCAGCGAGAAAACGTTGCGGACGGACAGGTGGTGGCTGCAGCCGCTGCTGGTGTTCCTCGGTCTCGGGGCCTTCGTGGTCTACGGCCTGGTCCGCGCCATCATGAACGACTACTACTGGGCGGGTGCCGAGCACTACCTCGCGCCGTTCTATTCGCCCTGCCTGACGCAGAGCTGCGTGGAAGGGTCGAGCCACTTCCTCGGCCAGCCGATCCCGCAGCTGCCGTCGTGGATGTCGCCGGCGATGATCATTCTGGTGCTGCCCGGCGGGTTCCGGCTGACCTGCTACTACTACCGCAAGGCGTACTACCGCTCGTTCTGGCTGTCGCCGCCGGCGTGCGCGGTCCCGGACGGTCACAAGACCTACTCCGGTGAGACCCGCTTCCCGCTGATCTTCCAGAACATCCACCGGTACTTCTTCTACGCCGCGATCCTGGTCGGCTCGGTCCTGACGTACGACGCGGTCATCGCCTGGCACGGCAAGGACGGCGGCGTCGGCATGGGGCTCGGCACGCTGATCCTGGCGGTCAACGCGGTGCTGATCTGGGCGTACACGCTGGGCTGCCACTCGTGCCGGAACATCATCGGCGGGCGGCTCAAGCACTTCTCGAAGCACCCGGTGCGGTACCGCGCCTGGGGGCTCGTCTCGAAGCTGAACGCCAAGCACCAGCAGTACGCGTGGGCATCGCTGTTCTCGGTGATCATCGCCGACGCCTACGTGATGGCGGTCTCGGCCGAATGGATCACCGACTTCCGGTTCTTCAACTGAGGACACAACCCATGACGAACATCGAGCGACACACGTACGACGTCGTGGTCATCGGCGCCGGCGGCGCCGGGCTGCGGGCGGCGATCGAGGCTCGGCTCGCCGGCAAGAAGACCGCCATCATCTCCAAGTCGCTGTTCGGCAAGGCGCACACCGTCATGGCCGAGGGCGGCGCGGCCGCGGCGATGGGCAACGTCAACTCGCGGGACAACTGGCAGGTCCACTTCCGCGACACGATGCGCGGCGGGAAGTTCCTCAACAACTTCCGGATGGCAGAGCTGCACGCCAAGGAGGCCCCGGACCGGATCTGGGAGCTGGAGACCTACGGCGCGCTGTTCGACCGCACCAAGGACGGCAAGATCAGCCAGCGGAACTTCGGCGGCCACGAGTACCCGCGGCTGGCGCACGTCGGTGACCGGACGGGCCTGGAGCTGATCCGCACGCTGCAGCAGAAGATCGTGTCGCTGCAGCAGGAGGACTTCGCCGAGCACGGCGACTACGAGGCCCGGATCCGGGTCTTCCAGGAGTGCACGATCACGGAGCTGTTCGTCGAGGACGGCGCGGTGTCCGGCGCGTTCGGCTACTACCGCGAGTCGGGCGAGTTCGTGCTGTTCGAGAGCTCGGCGATCGTGCTCGCGACGGGCGGCGTCGGCAAGTCGTACAAGGTGACCTCCAACTCCTGGGAGTACACCGGCGACGGGCACGCGCTGGCGCTGCGTACCGGCGCGACGCTGATCAACATGGAGTTCCTGCAGTTCCATCCGACCGGCATGGTCTGGCCGCCGTCGGTCAAGGGCATCCTGGTGACCGAGTCGGTGCGTGGCGACGGTGGCGTGCTGCGCAACACCGAGGGCAAGCGGTTCATGTTCGAGTACGTGCCGGACGTGTTCCGCAAGCAGTACGCGGACACCGAGGAGGAGGCCGACCGCTGGTACTCCGACCCGGACAACAACCGGCGCCCCCCGGAGCTGCTGCCCCGTGACGAGGTCGCCCGGGCGATCAACAGCGAGGTCAAGGCGGGCCGCGGCACGAAGGCGGGCGGCGTGCTGCTCGACATCGCCAGCCGGCTGCCGGCCGAGCAGGTCCGTAAGCGGCTGCCGTCGATGTACCACCAGTTCAAGGAGCTGGCGGACGTCGACATCACGAAGCAGCCGATGGAGGTCGGCCCGACCTGCCACTACGTGATGGGTGGCATCGAGGTCGACGCGGACACGACCGCCGCCGCGGTGGCGGGGCTGTTCGCCGCCGGCGAGGTGTCCGGCGGCATGCACGGCTCCAACCGGCTCGGCGGCAACTCGCTGTCGGACCTGCTGGTGTTCGGCAAGCGGGCCGGTGAGCACGCGGCCGCGCACGCCGAGCGGATCGGCCGGCGCAAGCCATCCGCCGCCGCGGTCGACGCGGCCGTCGAGACGGCCCTGGCGCCGCTCGCGCGGGCAGACGCCGGGGAGAACCCGTACACGCTGCACCACGACCTGCAGGAGATCATGGGCGTCCTCGTCGGCATCATCCGGCGCGACGGCGAGCTGCGGGAGTCGATCACCCGGTTGGCGGAGCTCAAGGAGCGCGTCAAGAAGGTCGGGGTGAGCGGCGGCCGCCGGTACAACCCGGGCTGGCACCTGGCGCTGGACCTCCGCAACATGCTCATCGTGTCGGAGTGCACCGCGAAGGCGGCGCTGGAGCGCACCGAGTCGCGCGGCGGGCACACCCGCGAGGACTTCCCGAAGATGGACCCGAAGTGGCGCCAGGTGAACCTGGTCTGCTCGCTCGACGGCGAGGACGTCCGGCTGGAGCACAAGCCGCTGCCGGTCATGCGCCCTGAGCTGCAGGGCCTGTTCGACCGGAGCGAGCTCGCCAAGTACATGACCGACGAGGAGCTGTGATGGGCACCAAACGCCACTTCCGCGTCTGGCGCGGCGACGACACCGGCGGCTCGCTGGAGGACTTCCAGGTCGAGGTCAACGAGGGTGAGGTCGTGCTCGACGTCATCCACCGGCTGCAGGCCACCCAGACGCCCGACCTGGCCGTGCGGTGGAACTGCAAGGCCGGCAAGTGCGGCTCCTGCTCGATGGAGATCAACGGCAAGCCGCGGCTGGGCTGCATGACGCGGATGTCGACGTTCGACGACACCGAGACGGTCACGGTGACGCCGCTGCGGACGTTCCCGGTGATCCGCGACCTCGTCACCAACGTCAACTTCAACTACCAGAAGGCCCGCGAGCTGCCCGCGTTCGCCCCGCCGGCCGGCGTCGAGCCCGGCGAGTACCGGATGCAGCAGGTCGACGTGGAGCGCTCGCAGGAGTTCCGCAAGTGCATCGAGTGCTTCCTATGCCAGAACGTGTGTCACGTCATCCGTGACCACGAGGAGAACAAGCCCGCGTTCTCCGGGCCGCGCTTCTTCATCCGGGCCGCCGAGCTGGACATGCACCCGCTCGACGCCCGCGACGACCGCAAGGAGATGGCGCAGGCCGAGCAGGGTCTGGGCTACTGCAACATCACCAAGTGCTGCACCGAAGTCTGCCCCGAGCACATCAAAATCACTGACAATGCGATCATCCCGATGAAGGAACGTGTTGTCGATCGGAGGTACGACCCGGTGACCTGGCTCGGACGCAAGATCTTCCGTCGTGACCAGCTGGACGAGCCCGTGCCGGCGCGCGCCACGACGACCACCGCAAAGGGGGACCTGCCGGTGTCCGACACCAGCAGCAACTGGCACCAGGAGGGTCCCGTGGCGCAGGAGGCGCCGGTCGGCGCCGACGGCAAGCTCGTGGTCGCGGAGCTCACCCTGGACCGGGCGGCGGCCGGCTCGCCGTTCGGCGACGACCAGGTGTTCCCGCTGCCGCCGGAGCAGCTGCGCTACCAGCACCCGTCGCCGCCCTCCGGCGACGGCCACTAGATCCGCTTGTCAGAAGGCGCCCCTCGCTCAGAGGGGCGCCTTTTGCATGGCCTTCGCGTAGCGGTCCGTGACCCGAGACTGGACCAGCTTCGCCACGGGGTTGCCGAGGCGGACCCACCACTTCGCCGGGCGGCTGAACGCCTTGATCTCGAACCACACCTCGCCGCCGGGCCCGACGCTCAGCAGGAACGACTCCTCGCCGGTCTCGACGTGCCCGGGCAGCGTGCCGAAGCCGAACCCGTACCGCTCCGGCTCGTCGACGATCCACACGATCAGGCACGGCACCCAGAGCCGCAGCGCCCCGACCCCGATCCCGGTGGAGAACCGGCCGCCGAGCGTGACCCGGTCCTCGTCGCTGCGCAGCCGGAGACCGGCGCCGCGCTGGGGCTGCCAGCGGGCCAGGGCGGCCGCTGCGGCGGCGAAGGCCTCATGGCCTTGTCCCACCCTCACCCGGCGGTGCACGTGGTGGTAGCCGGGCGGCAGGGGGCCTTCGCGGGTCGCGCCGACCTCGGGGTAGGTGACGTTCACGCCGTCGAAGGTAGCAACGGCGCCAGCGCCACCACGATCGGCGCGTCGGCGGGAAGCCATGGGACCGTGTCGAGCTCGTCGCCGGAGAGCCAGCGCAGGTCGCTGTGTTCCAGTGGAACGGGTGTCGCCCCGTTCACCAGCCGGGCGAGGTAGACCTTGAGGATCGCGGCGCCGCCGAGCATCGTGATGTCGGCGCCGACCCGCGCGCCGACCTCGACGTCGACCCCGAGCTCCTCCTGGCACTCCCGGACGAGCGCCTGCTCCTCGGTCTCCCCCGGATCCACCTTCCCTCCGGGGAACTCCCACTTTCCGGCCATTTCGGGCGGCAGGGCGCGCTCACAGGCCAGGACGCGACCATCGGAGATGATCGCGGCGCCGACGATGATCCTTGGCATCAACCGTTCGGTCTGCACGGGTGACCAGGGTGCCAGATCGAAATGAAGTTCCGGTTGCGGGCTCTGCCCTGTTGTTCACCAGACGAGGGAAATGTGGCCGTGGACAGATCCACCAGTCGCCCAGCAGACTTGCAGACACCGTTGATGACGGGCAGGCTTCGAAACGGCCACAAGCCGGCAACGATGCCGCGGGAGGGTAGGTCGTTATGCGGGCAAGGCGAAGCGAACAGCACCGTGACTATCTCAGCGACGCGCTGGGTTTATTGCAAGGCTGGACGCACGACGGCGAAGAGATTCGCCGGACACTGCACTTGGACGATTCCCAGCATGCGGCACTGACCGAGCGCATGAAGATCGTCGCCGACGCGCTCCAGGTGCGCCCCGACGTGCGCCGCCTCGACGGCCGCACCCAGATCCGCCTGCGCGTCCCAGGCATGACGGACCTGTCCCCCGGCGAAGTGACCCTCGCGGCCCGCATCGAGGACCTCTACCGCACCATCATCGCCGGCGCCGCCTGATCCGCCTGATCGCCGGGTACAGCTGGACGGCAGCGTCAGTACTCGCCCTTGATGACGAAGAACGAGCCGCGGATGGTGCCGGCGAGCTTGGAGCGCTGGCGGGCGAACTTGAAGCGGTCGGCCAGCTCGGACGGGACCTCCATGCCGTCGGAGAGCTTGAAGCCGACGGCCCGCTTGCCGCCCGCCTCGAGGGTGTAGAGCACGTTGACCGACAGGCCCGACTCGTAGAAGACGTAGGTCCAGCGGACGCCCTCGACCTCGAAGGCCGACACCTCCAGCGGGCGGGAGCCGATGACGAGGTCCCGCTCCTCCTGCAGGATGCGGTGCACGTAGGCCACCGCGTCCTGCGCCGCCGGCGCCGGCTCGACCGTGAACACGTGGTCGTACTTGTTCCGGAAGTAGCGGGCCTCGTTGGCGCGCAGGCCGGCGAGGGCCTCGGCGACCGGTGAGGACTCCAGGCCGGTGGTGGAGACGGTCTCGAAATCGACGACGTACGACACCTGCGGCCCCTAGACGTTGAAGCGGAACTCGACGACGTCGCCGTCCTGCATGACGTAGTCCTTGCCTTCGATGCGGACCTTGCCGGCGGCCTTGGCGGCGTTCTGGGAGCCGGCGGTCATCAGGTCGTCGAAGCTGACCACCTCGGCCTTGATGAAGCCGCGCTGGAAGTCGGAGTGGATGACGCCGGCGGCCTCGGGGGCGGTGGCGCCGATCGGGACCGTCCAGGCGCGGGTCTCCTTGGGGCCGGCGGTGAGGTAGGTCTGCAGGCCGAGGGTGCGGAAGCCGACCCGGATGAGCTGGTGCAGGCCGGGCTCGGGCTGGCCGATCGACGCCAGGAGCTCCAGGGCCTCCTCCTCGTCCAGGTCGGTGAGCTCCGACTCGATCTTCGCGTCGAGGAAGATCGCCTCGGCCGGGGCGACCAGGGCGCGCAGCTCGTCCAGGAAGGCGGGGTCGGCGAGGCCGGTCTCGTCGACGTTGAAGACGTACAGGAACGGCTTGGCGGTGAGCAGGTGCAGCTCCTGCAGCTCCGCGACGTCGATGCCGGCCTTCGCGGCGCCCGCGTAGAGGGTGGTGCCGCCGTTGAGCAGCTCGGCGGCGGCCTTCGCGGCGGCGGCGACGCCGGCGCGCTGCTTCTGGACCTTCGCCTCCTTCTCCAGGCGCGGCAGGGCCTTCTCGATCGTCTGGAGGTCGGCGAGGATCAGCTCGGTGTTGATCGTCTCGATGTCGTCGGACGGGGAGACCTTGCCGTCGACGTGGACCACGTTGGGGTCGGCGAAGGCGCGCACCACCTGGCAGATCGCGGAGGCGTCGCGGATGTTGGCGAGGAACGCGTTGCCGCGGCCCTGGCCCTTCGAGGCGCCGCGCACGAGGCCGGCGATGTCGACGAACGAGACCGGCGCCGGGATGATCTTCTGCGAGTCGTGCAGCTCGGCGAGCTTGCCGAGCCGGGCGTCGGGGAGGCCGACGACGCCGACGTTGGGCTCGATGGTCGCGAACGGATAGTTCGCGGCGAGCGCGTCGCCCTTCGTGAGCGCGTTGAACAGGGTGCTCTTGCCGACGTTGGGCAGGCCGACGATCCCGATGCTGAGTGCCACGCGTAAAAGCTACAGGTCAACCTCGACCCAGACCGCACCGTGGTCGGACGCGGCATGCCGGGCGCTGGTGATCTCGGGGTACGCGTCCCACAGCCGCGGCCGTTTCACGTTGGACGGCGTGCCCCACAGGCCGCGCCGGAAGACCCCGCCGCCGGTGACCCGCGCCGCGAGCTCGGGCGACAGCAGGATGTAGTCCAGGCGGTTGCCGATCGTGCACGACTGGAAGCTGCCGGGCCGCTCGTGGTCGCGGTCCAGCGGGTCGTACAGCTGCGAGAAGGCCGGCAGCGAGTAGGCGTCGACGAGCGGGGACTCCGGGCCGAGCAGCGGGCGCAGCGAGGGGTGGTCGGGGCGCTTGTTGAAGTCGCCGACGACCGCGACGAACAAAGCACCCCCGGCCCGGAGGCGGTCGTAGATGGCCCGGACCTCGGTCGCCTGGCGCGTGCGGAGCGGATCCGGGTCGCCGCTGGTGAAGGACTGGCTCTTCAGGTGGTTGAGCAGCAGGTACAACACCTCGCCGCTCGGCAGCAGCAACCGGTACACCGGACAATCACGGCTGAACAAGCGCCGGTCGGAACCCGGATCGGGGACATCGACGTGGCTGCGGACCCAGTCGATCTCGATGCCGTCGACGCAGAACAGGCCGACGTCGATGCCGCGGGGGTCGTTGCCGTCGACGAGCATGGCGTGGCCGTACCGGCCGCCGAGCAGCTCGTCGTTGAACTTCACCAGCGAGGGGCGGCTCTCAGCCTCCACGACGCAGAGCACGTCGGCGGCCACGTCGGCGACGACCCGGGCGGTCATCCGGGTGGCGACCTCGTCGACCGGGTCGACGATGAGGTCGACCCAGCCGTTCCAGGACGACCGGCCGGTGGCGACGACGTGCGGCTCGGCGTCGGCGGGCGCGGCGAGGAAGTCCCCGCGGTTCTCCCGCAGCACCGCGAACGCGTCGCCGAACAGGTCGGGGTTGGCCCGCCGGCCGGCCCGGGTGCGCACGAAGACCCGCAGCGTCTCCAGGGCGTCGAGCATCGCGGCCTTGTCCTCGTCGGAGTAGACGGGGTGGGCGGCGATCCGGTTGAACGTCTCGTACGCCGACAGCGCCGGCTGGCCCTTCGCCGGGTCGGCCGGGTCGAGCGCCCGGGCCCGGGCGAAGAGGTTCTCCACGTTGTACGTCGCCAAGCGCATGACCACGGACCGTAGCAACGCGCTCGCGGACCCACAGTCGGCAACCCGTCGTATCCCCCGGTGACCGGGAGTTACCGCAGCGTGATCCCCGCGCCCGCGGTGAGGGCGGCGAAGGCGCGCGCCGCCCGGCCGAACCCCGCGGGGCCGGTCTTCGCCGCGTCGGGGCCGTCGGCGAGGTGCGGCTCGAGCGACGCGAAGCCGGTCCAGCCGTCGTCGCGCAGCGCCGTCACCGTCTGGAGCAGCTCGCCGTCGCCCTCGCCGGCGGGCACCACCGCGCCGTCGGCGGACCGGGCGTCCTTGACCTGCAGGTACTCCAGATGCGGCCGCAACATCGCGTAGCCGTCGCTGAACGGGCGGACGCCGACCTGCACGAAGTTGGCGTTGTCCCAGGCCACCCGCAGTGCGGGCGAGCCGACCGACTCGATCAGGTCCAGCACGCGGGCCGGCACGTCGCCGTAGACGTCCTTCTCGTTCTCGTGCAGGAGCACGACCTGCTCGCGCTCGGCGAGGTCGGCGAAGGCCCGCAGGCGGCGCAGCACGGTGTCGCGGGTCGCCTCCACCGCGACGCCCGGCGGCCGGTAGAAGGAGAAGAGCCGCACGTACCGGCTCCGCAGGCGCCGGGTGAGCGTGATGACGGCCCGCAGCCGCGCCAGCTCGGCGTCCGGGTCACCGAAGACGTCGGTCTTGCCGATGGGCGACGCGACCGCCGACACCGCCACCCCGGCGGCCGCCAGCGCGGCGGCGAGGCGCGTGGTCAGCTCGTCGTCGAAGTCGGCCACGTTGACGCCCCAGGCGCTGCGGACCTCGATGTGCGACGCGCCGACCGCCCGCAGCACCGCCAGCTGCACGCGTGGATCGTCGTCGATCTCGTCACCGAACCCGGACAGTACCCACTCGACCATGCCGAACAGTATTCACTCACTAGGATTGTTCGACGTGGAGAAGGACGCCATCGCCAGGGCGGCCGTGCCGGGGACCGTGCGGGGCATGGTCGGGCAGCTGGCCACCCTCGGGCTGCCGGCGGGCGCGACCGTCATCGTCCACACGTCGCTGTCGCGGCTCGGCTGGGTCGCGGGCGGCGCGCAGGCGGTCGTGACGGCGCTGCTGGCGGCGATCGGGCCGGACGGCACGCTGGTCATGCCGACGCACTCGCGGCAGCTGACCGAGCCGGCCGACTGGGGCAACCCACCGGTGCCACAGTCCTGGTGGGCGGTGATCCGGGCGGAGACGCCGGCCTTCGACCCGCGCGTCACCCCGACCAACTTCATGGGGGCCGTGCCCGAGTGTTTCCGGCATTTTCCAGGTGTACGGCGCAGCGACCACCCGACGGTGTCGTTCGCCGCGCTCGGCCCGGACGCCGGACGGATCACCGAGGGGCACACGCTCGACGACGGCCTCGGCGAGGGCTCGCCGCTCGCGCGGCTCTACGAGGCGGACGCGTGGGTGCTGCTGCTGGGCGTCGGGCACGACAACAACACGTCGCTGCATCTTTCGGAGTACCGCGCGGCGTCCGCCTCGTCGCGGTGGCTCCGGCAGGGATCGCCGATCCTGGTGGACGGCGAGCGGCGCTGGGTCGAGTACCGGGAGCTGGCCGACGACACGTCGCTGTTCGAGCCGCTCGGCAAGGACTTCGCCGCGATCACCGGCGGGGAGCGGGTGGGGCCGGTCGGGTCGGGGACGGCGCGGCTGATGCGGCAGCGGGCGCTGGTCGACTTCGGCGCGATGTGGCTGTCACGCAGGGGGTCCGGCTGAGGTCACCGCGGGTCGGACCCCCTGCGTGACATGCGTCAGGCCTGGGCCAGGGGGTTGGTGCTGGGGTCGTCGTAGCGGACGGTCTCGAACGTGCCGTCGCCGTCGGTGTCGGTGACCGTCACGTCGCTGTCGCCGTCGCCGTCGGCGTCCTGCGAGACGGAGTCGGCGACGCCGTCGAAGTTCTCGTCCTTGACGTCGGTGTCGATGACGCCGTCGCCGTCGGTGTCCGCGACCACGCGGTCGACGAGGCCGTCGCCGTTGGCGTCCAGCGCCGCGACGTCGATGCGGCCGTCGCCGTCGGTGTCGGTGAGCACCGCGTCGAACGAGCCGTCGCCGTCGAGGTCGACCATCCTGGTCTCGAGCGTGCCGTCGCCGTCGGTGTCGAGCGCGATCTGCTCGAGCTGGCCGTCGTTGTCCTTGTCGTACCCGGCGGCCTCGGCGTCGCCGTCGTGGTCCACGTCGACGGCGTAGATCGTGGCGCCGTCCTGGCCCTCGAGCGTGATGATCTCCGGCTCGCCGTAGGCGGCGCCCGCGTCGCCGGCCTCGCCGAGCTCGCCGGTGGCCGGGTCGGTCTCGTAGTCGCTCATGGTGCTATCTCCATCTCGGCTGGGGGCCGTCGGTTTTCTCGGTGGTGGGATCAACTTAGACAACCCGCGGGGCAGGTGAATCCCGCAAACGTGCCAGTGGCCGGTTCGGAACCTGACACGCCTTCGACCGGGCCGGACACCGAGGTCCGATTTCCGCCAGCCGCTCGACGGACCTGCGGGGGAGGATAGGTGGCATGGAACTGGACTTCGACACCTGTCGCAGGGCGGCGATCAGCCGCGACGCGCGGTTCGACGGGGTCTTCGTGACCGCGGTCAAGTCGACGAAGATCTATTGCCGGCCGTCCTGCCCGGCGATCACGCCGAAGGCGGAGAACGTGCGCTTCCTGCCGACGGCCGCGGCGGCGCAGCGGGAGGGCTTCCGGGCGTGCCTGCGCTGCCGGCCGGACGCGGCGCCCGGCTCGCCGGAGTGGGACGTGCGCGGCGACGTGGTCGGCCGGGCGATGCGCCTGATCGCCGACGGCGTCGTCGACCGGGACGGGGTTCCCGGCCTGGCGGGGCGCCTCGGGTACACCGAACGGCACCTGCACAGGATGCTGACCGCGGAGGTCGGGGCCGGCCCCCTCGCCCTCGCCAGGGCGCAGCGGGCACAGACGGCCCGGGTGCTGATCGAGACGACCCGGCTCGGGCTGGCGGAGATCGCGTTCGCGGCCGGGTTCGGCAGCGTGCGGCAGTTCAACGACACCGTCCGCGAGATCTACGGCCGCACGCCGTCGGACCTACGCGTGCGGCGGACGCAGCCGTCGCTCGATCCGGGTGTGGTGTCCGTACGGCTGCCGTTCCGGGCGCCGCTGCACGCCGAGGCGCTGCTGTCGTTCCTCGGCGACCGGGCCATCGAGGGCATCGACGAGCGGGTCGGCGACTCGTACCGGCGAAACCTCCGCCTGCCGCACGGCACCGGCACCGCGGAGCTGCGCCCCGAGGAAGGGCACGTCGCGGCCACGCTGCGCCTTACGGACCTGCGCGACCTGGCCCCGGCGGTGGCCCGCTGCCGCCGCCTCTTCGACCTCGACGCCGACCCCGCGGCCGTGGACGCCGTGCTGGGCGACGACCCGCTCCTGGCGCCTCTGGTGTTGAAGGAGGCGGGTGTACGGGTGCCCCGCGCCGTCGACGGGTTCGAGATCGCCGTCCGCGCGATCGTCGGGCAGCAGATCTCGGTCGCGGCGGCCCGGACCGTGCTGCGCCGGCTGGCGTTCTCCACCCCTTCGTCCCTGCTGGAGCTGCCGGACACCGCCTTCCCGATGCCGGCCGCCAGACGGCGCACGCTGCGCGCGCTGGCGTCCGCGGTGCTGGACGGGCTGAGCCTCGACGGCGACGGCGACCGCCTGGAGACCGTGGCCCGCCTGAAAGAGATCCCCGGCATCGGCGACTGGACGGCCTCCTATGTGGCGATGCGCGCCCTCGGCGACCCCGACGCGTTCCTGCCCACCGACCTGGGGGTGCTGCGCGGCGCGCGGGCCCTCGGCCTGCCCGACGACCCCCGATCCCTGGCCGCGCACGCCGAGCGCTGGCGACCGTGGCGTTCCTACGCCGCCATCCGACTCTGGAGGATTCTCTGATGTTGTACTCCGTTTCAGCCACTCCCGCCGGTCCGCTCACGATCGTGGTGGACGGCGACGGCGCGGTGCTGGCCAGCGGCTTCACCGCTTCGCTCGAGGAGCTGTCGCTGTTCGTCGAGGTGGGTGCGTCGCGGCAGGTCGGCGACGTCGGCGACGCGCAGAAGGCCGCGCGGTCCTACCTGGACGGTGACGTGCACGCGATCGACGAGGTCGTGGTGCGCCAGCGTCCCGGCGGCGAGTTCCTCACCCACGCCTGGGACGTCCTGCGGACGGTGCCGGCCGGCGCGCCCGTGACCTACAGCGAGTTCGCGGTGCTCTCCGGCCGGCCGCCGGCGATCCGGGCCGCCGCGCAGGCCTGCGCCCGCAACGCGGCCGCCCTCTTCGTGCCGTGCCACCGGGTGCTGCGCACCGACGGGACCCTCGGCGGGTTCCGCTGGGGCCTGCCGGTCAAGCGGTGGCTGCTCGATCATGAGGCTTCTGTCGCTTAATTGACAGTTTTGTCTTCTCAACTGCGTGAATGGCGGGGTTCACGTAGGCGATCTACCGTGGACTGGTTCGTTCGTGGGAAGATTCTCGTCACGCTGCGGATCTTTTCCATTGCTGCGGGCGTAGATCGCTTAGAAGAGGGCCGATGACTGGCGGACGATGGAGTAGCCAGACCCGATTCACCGTCGTGCTCGTCGGGCTCGCCCTGGTCGCACTGGGCGTGCTCACCACGATGCAGTTCCGCAGCACCGCCGGCGCCGCCGCCCTCGTGGCGGCCGGCGTCCTGGTCGGGCTCGCGGGACTGTCCGGCGGCACGATCGTGGTCCGCTCCGCGGACCGTGAGGAGCGGGTCGCCTCCGCCGGCAAGGCCCAGCTCGAAGGCGACGCCGAGGGGGCGTACGACCGCTTCGTCCAGCTCATCCGCGGTCACGCCCCACAGGCGATCGCCTACCACGAGGGCGCCAACGCGGCGCTGTACGAGGCGGCCGGGCGCGAGGGGCAGAAGCTGCAGCCCGTCTTCGGCTACTTCCTCGGGCCGATCGCCATGTCCGAGTCGCACATCATCGTCGACATCCGGGCCGGCACCGGGTTCTCCATCGCCCGCATGCAGAGCACGTATCAGGCGCTGCTGGTCGGCCAGACGGCCGCGTTCCGGGCGGCGCTCGTCATCGTCAACGCCTCGCCCGACGACTCGATCCTGAGCTCGGTCCGGCAGCTGAGCATCGCGCTGGACCGGCCCGTCATGGCGGTCGCGTGGCGCCTCGGCGACCACAGCGACGGCATCTCCGACGCGATCGTCTCGCTCAAGCGGGAGCTGCGCCGGCGCGGCCTCGAGTCGCCGATCGAGGTGCCCGAGGTGGTGCAGCAGCAGGCCGCGCCGGCCTCGCACCCCGCGGACAGGTTCGTGCCCGAGCGGTTCTCGCCCGACTCGTTCGAGCCCGAGCCCGATCCGTACGTGGACGACGAGATCTTCGAGCCGCAGCAGGCGGTGCGGATCCCCACGCGGGCGCCGGCTCCCCCGCCCGCTCCCCCGCGGCCGCCGGTCATGCAGCCGCCGGCGTCCACGTTCGGCACGGCGGCGCCGGTGTTCGGGCCGTCGATCCCGGCGCAGCACTCCCCGACCTCGTCCCATGCGGCCACGCCGCCGCATGCGGCGGCCCCGCCTGAGCCGGACCCCGCTGAATGGCCCAGCCCGGAGCCGCGGCGCCGGCCCTCCCCCGCGCCGCGCGTCTACGACGACTCGGCGACCTGGCAGCGGGCGACCGACCTGCACTGGCGGGGCCAGCTGCAGGAGGCGAAGGAGGCGTACGGGGAGATCGTCGACGCCCGCGCGCACGCCCTCGGCTGGGACCACCCCGACACGCTCACCGCCCGGGACCAGCACGCGACCGTGCTGCGCGACCTGGACCGCCTGGCCGAGGCGCTCGTCGAGTGCGACGAGGTGCTCACCGCGCGGATGCGCATCCTCGGCGAGGACCACCCCGACACGCTGACCAGCCGCAGCCACCTCGCGACGATCTACCACCAGCTCGGCGACCTGACCCGATCCGAGGGCGAGCACCAGCGGGTCCTGGAGGCGCGCACCCGCGTCCTGGGCAGCAACCACCAGGAGACGCTGATCTCCCGGAGCAACCTCGCCAAGGTGTACCAGGACATGGGCGAGCTCGACCGGGCGATCGACGAGCACAGCACCGTCATGCGGGCGCGGGCGCGGCTGCTCGGGCCGGAGCACCGCGACACGCTCATGTCGCGCAGCCTGCTCGCCTCCGCGCTGCACCACGCGGGGCGGCTGCAGGAGGCGGAGCAGGAGCACCGGGCCGTGCTCGGCAGCCGGCTGCACCTGCTCGGGCCGGTCCACCTCGACACCGCCGTCTCGCGGCACCGGCTCGCCAGCGTGCTGCACGACCTGGGGCGGCTGGACGAGGCCGTGACCGAGTACCGGGCGGCGCAGTCGGTGTATGCGCAGCTGCTGGGGGCGAGCAGCCCGTTCGCGCGGGCGGCGGCGTCGGATCTGGCGCTCGCGGAGCGGGCGGCCAGGGGCACTCAGGGAAGCCGGTACTGAGCCTTTCAGAAGTCCCCGCCGAGGTCGTCTCCGCCTCCGAAGTCGTCCCCGCCTGCGAAGTCGCTTGCGTCCCCGCCGTCGTAGCCTTGGTCCCCGCCGTCGTAGCCCTGGTCTGCGCCGGCGTCATAGCCCTGGTCGAAGCCCGCGTCATAGCCTGAGTCGCCCCACGCCGGGCTGAACAGCGCGTCGAACACCAGCAGCGACCCGACGCCCCACGCGCCCGCGACCAGGGCCGTCTTCCACCACGGCTCGGAATACCAGCCGGCCGGCACGCCGCGGCCCGCCACCTGCCCGCCTGGGTAGTAGTACGGGGTGGCGTCGCCCGGGTGCGGACCGGCCCGGAACCGGTGCCCCTGCACGTCGACCTCGCGCTCCTTGGTGAGCTGCCCCGCGCGGGCGCCCGCGAGCGGCGGCAGGTCCGGTCCGGGGTCGATGCCGAGCGCGACCCGGGCCGCCCGCACGTACGCGAGGCCTTCGAGGGCGGTTTCGCGGGCCAGCTCGTACTGGCGGACCGACGTCGAACGCTCCAGCTGCGCGCCGGCGGCGGTGTAGCGCTCGCCCGCGTCGACGAGCGCCTGCCGCACCGCGGGGGTGTCGCCGGAGAGGTTCATGACCTGGCCGCCGAGCCGCTCATACCAGCGGAGGGCGTCCTCACGGGCGTCCGCCTTCTTCCGGTTGCCCGCGGCGACGAACGCGGCGACCGCGGCGACCGCGGCCACCAGCAGGACGGCGAGGACGATCCACGTTCCCATGACTTCGACGGTACCCATTTTCTGTCGTACCCCTCGTGCATGCTGGTAGCCGTGGAACTCGTGCTGATCGTCATCGGGCTCGCCGCCGGCGCCGCGCTCGGCTGGTTCGCCGCGCGGTCACGCGCCGCGGTCGATGTGGCGAAGCTGGAGGCCACCCTGCAGGCGACCCGCGACGGCGAGGCCCGGCTCGAGTCGTCGCTGCGCTCCCTCACCTATGAGGCCCGCGCCCAGACACAGGACGCGGTCGCCGACGCCGTCGCCCCGCTGCACGACGCCCTGCTGCGCTATGAGCGCCGCGTCGCCGACCTGGAGCGCGACCGCGTCGGCGCCTATGAGTCGCTGCGCGAGCAGGTCCGCGCCATGCACGACGTCTCCGGCGAGCTGCGCACCGAGACCCGCCAGCTCGTCTCCGCCCTGCGCGCGCCGCAGATCCGCGGCCGCTGGGGCGAGCACCAGCTGCGCCGCATCGTCGAGGCCGCTGGCATGCTGGAGCACTGCGACTTCGACGAGCAGGTCACCGCCCCCACCGACGGCGGCGTCGTCCGCCCCGACCTCGTGGTCCGCCTGCACGGCGGCCGCCAGGTGGTCGTCGACGCCAAGGCCCCGTTCGAGGGTTATCTCAGCGCCATGGAGGCCCGCGACGAGGCCGGCCGCACCGCCCACCTGCGGCAGCACGCGAAGCACCTCCGCGGCCACGTCGACGCCCTCGCCGCCAAGTCCTACTGGGCCGCCTTCGAGCCCACCCCCGAGTTCGTCGTCCTCTTCATGCCCGCCGACACGTTCCTCGACGCCGCCCTCCAGCACGACCCGACCCTGCTGGAGCACGCGTTCACCCGTAACGTCGTGCTCGCCACCCCGGCCACCCTCGTCGCCCTGCTGCGCACCATCGCCTATGCGTGGCGCCAGGAGTCCCTCGCCCACAACGCCCTGGCCGTCCACCGCACCGGCCGCGAGCTCTACGCCCGCCTCACCACCATGGGCGATCACTTCGCCAAGGTCGGCACCGCCCTCGGCACCGCCGTCTCCTCCTACAACAAGGCCGTCGGCTCCCTGGAGGCCCGCGTCCTGGTCAGCGCCCGCCGCCTGGCCGAGCTCGGCATCAGCGCCGACCCCCTCCCCACCCCGTCCCAGGTCGAGCTCACCCCCCGCCACCTCCAACCCCAGGACTCCTCCGACTCCTCGGGTTTCTCGGGCTCCTCCGACCAGCCCACCCCTTCGCACCCGTCGGACACCTCGCCGCCCTCACAGCTGCCAGACCCCTCGCACCTGCCTACCCCCTCACAACTGCCGGGCTCTTCGCAGCTGCCGCACACCTCGCCGCTGCGGGACCCCTCACACTTGCGGGACTCCTCGCAGGTGCCGCACCCCTCGCAGGCCTCTGCCGGTCCCCGCCCCACCGACCCGAGCTCGTTCCACGGCTCCCGGGAGCCCTTCGTCCCGCAGCACAGCAACCACGCAACGCCCACCAGACCTGAACGACCGCACGCCCCCCAGCAACTCCCCGAGTCGGAGTACGAGATCCTGCTCGCCGCCCTCCGCGAAGACCCACCCCAGTAGCAGGCCAGGACACCCGCGGCCACCACCGGTCGCCTCCCGAACCGCCAACCGCCACCGCATCCGGCCAGCCGTCCCGGCCCACCACGCTCCCGCCCCGGACCCGCCAGCCGACGTGCCCGCCAGCCAACAGCACGACACCAACCCACCACGCCAGCCCATCGGCCCCAGCCGTCGCCGCTGGCCCGGCCCCACCACACCCCTCCGCCCGGACTCACCCACCGGCCAGCCAGCAAAGACAACACCCGCAACCCACCCATTCACGGGCGCGATTCCCCGCTGAGCCCACTCCCCAACACCAACGCGACCGAACAGTTCCTCCGAGTCGTCGGCATGAGCTGCCGCGAGCAACGAGCACACCCAACGCCCCACAGCTGCTGTTCACCGCCAACCCGCGCCGCCACACCCTCCGTCCGGATCCGCCTGGATCTGCCGGGCAGCACACACAACACGCGCAACCCAACAACCACCCATGAGCCCAGCGGTCCCCGCCACCCGCCTGCGCAGCACCGGTGCGACAGAGCGTCCTCCAAGCCGCCGTCAGCAGGAGTGGCCGAAAGCAACGATCACGCCCAACACACCTGCAGCCGCTGTCCACCGACGATCCGCCTCCACCACACCTTCCACCTGGACCCGACCCGGCGACCTGTCAGCCAACACGACTTCCGCAGGCCACACGGCACTCCGGCCACCGATCGTCCCGGACCTACGCACCTGCCGCCCGGGCCGCCAGCCAGAGGGCACCGACACCCACATGGGACGCGGCAGTCCCCGCCGACCCATCTGGGGAGCACCAGCGCGACGGAGTGCTGTCTCGCACGACGCCCTACGCCCGCCGCCGGCCCGTCGTGCCACGATGCTGAACTCGCCAACGAGCGACCCCTGGTGGCTGCGCATTGTCGGCGCGCTGGACCTGGTGTTCACTGCCAGCGTCCGGCCCCTCAAAGCGGCTGGAGCGCCACACCGGCGGCGCTCAGGTCAGCCTCGCCGTCGGCTACGGCTGCCGCCGGAGTCATCGCGGACCCGAGGTGCTGTCCAACCGACACCAGGGCCTCATGATCCCCGTGCAGTTCTCGTGGGCTCGATTGGTCGGGCGCTGATCTCGGTCTTCCGCGTTGATCGAATTGCAGTTCTGGTCGCCATCACGGCCAGAACTGCCATTCGATCAACGGGCAGGTGGAGGCTCACCCGGACCACCGCGGTGGGCGACCACCGGATGCGGCGCGCATGCGCCGCTTGGCCTGCCTCGCGTCTCGGCGTGCGCAGTGCGTCGCGGAGCGGCGCATTGGGGTGCGGGTGAGAATCCCCGCCGGGCCCCGCCGCGGCAGCGGTGGGGGGAATTACAGCGGGGACTACAGCTCAGCTGCGGTCCGTGGTGAGGCGGGCGCGGGCGTTGTCGAGCCAGCGTTGGCAGATGGTGGCGAGTTGTTCGCCGCGTTCCCAGAGGGCCAGGGATTCCTCGAGGGTGGTGCCGCCGGACTCGAGCTTCTCGACGACGGTGGCGAGTTCGGCTCTTGCCTGCTCGTACGACAGGTCGGTCACTTGGACTCCTTGGTCAGGAAGAGCACCGAGTCGGTGCGGCGGTAGCCGACGCGGCTGTAGACGCGTTCCTGGGCGTCGCCGCCGGGGGTGAGGAAGACGAGGGTGGCGCCTGCCGCGTGGGCGGCGCGGGTGAGGTGGGCGGTGACGGCGGCGCCGATGCCGCGGCGTTCGAACGCGGGGCGGACGGCGATGCCGGCCACCTCGCTGATGCCGTCCTTCACCGCGACCGCCGCGCCGCCACCGACGGGCTCGCCCGACAGGGTGCGGGCCAGCACGCGGACGCCGCCGGAGGTGCGGGCCTTCTCAAGATGGGCGGCGCTCGGCGGGGGTTCGCCGAAGGCCTCGTGCTGGGCGGTGAGCAGGTCGCGCAGTTCGTCGTCCGTGACGGGGGTGACGAGCTCGATGTCCGGCGGGAGGGGCAGGTCGGCGACGGCGCCGGGCGGGCACTCCATCAGGGGGAGGCGGTCGGTGACGGTGAAGCCGGCGGCGACCAGGGCGGGCTCGACCAGCGGGGCCAGGCCCGGCAGGTACTCCAGGCGGGGTGTCCGCGACCGGGAGACGAAGGCCTCCTCCAGCGCGGCGATGTCCGCGGGGGTCGGGTCGGCGCCGGCGGACGGGATCGCGTAGTTGATGTACACGAGGGGGTCGTGGGGGCTGATGGTCACCGTGAACGGGCCGGCGGGCACGACCTCGCGGCCCGCGGAAGCGCTGGCGAGCAGGTAGTCCTGGATCCGTTGCGACATGTCAGCCCTCAGAGTTGCCGGAGACGGTTCCGGAGACGGTGGCGGTGAAGGAGGACGACGCGACGCGGACGCGGACCTCGTCGCCTGGGGTGACGTCGGCGGCGGCGCGGACCACGGCGCCGTCCGGGCGCTGGACGATGGCGTAGCCGCGCTCCAGGGTCGCCAGCGGGGAGAGGGTCCGCAGGCGGGCGAGGGTGTGTTCGAGCTCGGTCGACGCCCGGTCGAGGCGGTGGTTCAGGTTGCGGGTGGCCCGGTCGCGCAGCTGGGTCACGTCCGACGCGCGGTGCTCCACCATCGTGAGCGGACGGGCGAAGACGGGGCGGGAGCGGATCGCGTCGAGGCGGTGCTGCTCGCGGTCGAGCAGGCCGGACATCGCGCGGTCCAGGCGCTGCTTGGCCTGGCCGATCAGGCGGAACTCGTCGGCGAGGTCGGGCACGACGCGCTTGGCCGCGTCGGTGGGGGTGGAGGCGCGCACGTCGGCGACGAAGTCGACCAGCGGCACGTCGGTCTCGTGGCCGACGGCGGAGACGACCGGGGTCCGGCACGCGAACACGGCCCGGCACAGCGCCTCGTCGGAGAACGGCAGCAGGTCCTCGGTGGAGCCGCCGCCGCGGGCGAGGACGATGACCTCGACGGTCTCGTCGCGGTCGAGGACGGCGAGGGCGTCGATGATCTGCGGTACCGCGGAAGTCCCCTGCACGGCGACGTTGATGACCCGGAAGTCGACGGTCGGCCAGCGGCGGCGGGCGTTGGTGAGGACGTCGCGTTCGGCGGCGCTGGCCCGGCCGGTGATCAGGCCGACCTTCGACGGCAGGAAGGGCAGCCGGCGCTTGCGCGCCCGATCGAACAGGCCTTCGGCGGCGAGGAGCTTCTTGAGCTGCTCGAGCCGGGCGAGCAGCTCGCCGAGGCCGACCTGGCGGATCTCGTCGGCGCGGAGGCTGAGCGAGCCGCGGGCCGCGTAGAACTCGGGCCTGGCGTGCACGACGATCCGGGCGCCGTCGCTGAGGCCGGGCGCGCCGAGGTCGACGACGTCACGGTTGGTGGTGACGGTGAGGCTCAGGTCCGCCGACGGGTCGCGCAGCGTGAGGAAGACGGTGTTGGTGCCCGGGCGCCTGGTGATCTGCGCGACCTGGCCGTCGACCCAGATCCAGCCGAGCTTGCCGATCCACGCGCCGATCTTCTGCGAGACGACCCGGACGGGCCAGGGCGAGTCGGAGGTCGACGACGGAGCGTCAGTAGTCACTGAGACACCCTAGCCGCGCAGGTACGCGAGAACCGCCCGCACCCGGCGGTGGTCGTCCTCGTCGGGGGGCAGGTCCAGCTTGGCAAGCAGGCTGTTGATGTGCTTCGAGACGGCCGCCTCCGACACCACGAGCGTGCGGGCGACCGCCGCGTTGGACCGCCCCTCGGCCATCAGCGCCAGGACGTCGCGCTCGCGCGGGGTGAGCCGCTGCAGCGGGTCGCGGCGGCGGCCCAGCAGTTGCATCACCACCTCCGGGTCGACCACGGTGTGCCCGGCCGCGACCCGGTCCACCGCGTCGACGAACTCGGCCACGTCCCCGATGCGGTCCTTCAGCAGGTACCCGACGTACCCGTTCCGCCCGGAGTCCAGCAGCTCGGCCGCGTACGTCTGCTCCACGTACTGGCTGAGCACCAGCACCGGCAGGTTCGCAAAGGTGGCCCGCAGCGCGATCGCCGCCTGCAGCCCCTCGTCGGTGAACCCCGGCGGCATCCGCACGTCGGTGACCACCAGGTCGGGTGGTGCGGCATGGACCGCGGCGACCAGCTCGTCGGCGGTGCCGACGGCGGCGACGACCTCATGGCCGAACCGCCGCAACAGGCCGGCGATCCCCTCCCGGATGAGAATCCCGTCCTCGGCGATCACGACCCGCACGGAAGCTCCACGTGCACCACCGTAGGCCCTCCGTGCGGGCTGGCGAGCGCGACGGTCCCGCCGACGGCCGCGACCCGGTCGACGAGCCCGGCGAGTCCGGTGCCGCGCGCCGGGTCGGCGCCGCCCCGGCCGTCGTCGCGGATCTGCACGGTGAGGCGGTCGAACACGACCGACGCGACGACCCTGGCCCGCCGCGCGCCACTGTGCTTGGCGACGTTGGCGAGGGCCTCGACGACGACGAAGTATGCGGTCACCTCGACCGGCTCCGGCAGCCGGGCGGGCAGGGCGATGTCGACGTCGACGGACAGCGGGGCGCGGTCGGCGACCTCGCGGACCGCCGCAGCGAGTCCACGGTCGGTCAGGATCTTCGGGTGTACGCCGCGGATCAGCTCCCGCAGCTCGGCGAGCGCCTCTTTCGCGAGGTCGTGCGCGCGGCGTACCGGATCCGCGGCGGGCGAACCGTCGGGCAGCTCCAGGCGGGCCAGGCCGAGCTGCATGCTCAGCGCCACGAGCCGCTGCTGCGCGCCGTCGTGCAGGTCACGCTCGATGCGGCGGCGCTCGACCTCGAACGCGTCGACCAGCCGCGCCCTGGACCTGGTCAGCTCCACCAGCCGGGGGTCGTCCTCGGCGCGGGGCCCCAGGATCGACCGGGTGATCGCGGCGCGCGCGCCCGCCCAGGCCGTCACCGGGTACAACATGATCACCGTGAGCGCGAGGCCGG
This sequence comes from Dactylosporangium maewongense, assembly GCF_039531485.1. Lineage (NCBI taxonomy): Bacteria > Bacillati > Actinomycetota > Actinomycetes > Micromonosporales > Micromonosporaceae > Dactylosporangium > Dactylosporangium maewongense. Next base: position 134,522 of record NZ_BAAAQD010000008.1, read on the forward strand.
CGACGCTGCCCAGGAGCGTCCACCCCAGCGGGGTGTCGTCGATGTAGAGCGGGCCGCAGAGCAGCGCCGTGACCGCCCACACCACGAACGCGACGACGAGCGAGTCGAGCCAGCCCAGGATCGCGCAGATCACGATCGTGTACCCCAGCTCGCGCCAGGTGACCCCCTCCCGCAGCCGGGTCGTCACCCACGCGCGCAGCCCCGGCTCCTCGACGGGCCGGTGCAGGTCGGGCAGGTCGACGGCGTCGACGAGCCGCAGCCGCCACCGCTCGACCTTGGCGACGAAGACGCCGGACAGCGCGAACGCGAGGAACCCGGCGATGCCGACCACGAACAGCGTGAGGATCACCCCGAACGCGAGCAGGCCGAACAGCGCCGCCCCCAGGACCACCCCGAAGAGACCGCCGCTGCCGAGGTACAGCAGCGACCGCCACGGCCACGAGGACGTCAGGAACTTCATGGGTGGCAGCGTCAGCGACTCCAACGCGGATCGGACCGGCACCCAGGTGACGCTACCGACCGCGCTGCCCGGGCACGGTATGGCTGGCGTTACCTTCGACTGTCGCCGCAGCGCGACTGTGCCGGGGCCGGCGAAACGGTTGGCTCGACAGCGTGACGACGACATTGCAACTGCGCCAGGCCGTCGAGCTGCACGCGGTCACCCGCCGGTACGGCGCCGGCGAGCAGGCCGTGACCGCCCTCGACCGGGTCTCCGTCGGGTTCGCCCCGGCCAGCTTCACCGCCGTGATGGGCCCCTCGGGCTCCGGCAAGTCCACGCTGCTGCACTGCGCGGCCGGCCTCGACCAGGTCACCGACGGCCGCGTCCTCGTCGACGGGGTGGAGCTCGGGCCGCTGCGGGAGAAGGCCCGCACGCGGCTGCGGCGCGACCGGATCGGCTTCGTGTTCCAGGCGTTCAACCTGGTCGCGTCGCTGACCGCGGCGCAGAACGTGGAGCTGCCGCTGCGCCTCGCCGGCCGCCGGGCCGAGCCGGGGCAGGTCGACGCGATGCTCGCCGAGGTCGGGCTCGCCGACCGGGCCACCCACCGGCCGGGTGAGCTGTCCGGCGGGCAGCAGCAGCGGGTCGCGATCGCCCGGGCCCTCGTCACCAGGCCGGTCGTGGTGTTCGCCGACGAGCCGACCGGGGCCCTCGACGCGACCGCGTCCCGGGAGGTGCTGCGACTGCTGCGGGCCGCCGTCGACCGGCACGCCCAGACGGTGGTCATGGTGACCCACGACCCACTCGCCGCCGCGTACGCCGACCGGGTCCTCTTCCTCGCCGACGGCGTGATCGTCGAGGACCTGCACGAGCCGCGCGGCGCCGAGCACATCGCGACCCGCATGGCGGCGCTGTCATGACGCTGGCCTCCGTGCGGCACAGGTGGGCCGGGTTCCTCGGCACGTTCGCGGCGCTGCTGCTCGGCGTCGCCGTCATCTCCGGCAGCCTCGCCCTGTGGGCGGCCGCCCAGCCGCGGGTCCCCGACGCGCTCGCGGCCACGGACGCGGTGGTCGCCTCGCCGTCGTTCGATCCCGTCGAGGGCGGTTTTCCGGTGTACCGCCCATGGTCGCCGGACGAGGTGTCCTCGCTGGTCGCCGACCTCGGCGCGACACCCGGGGTGCTGGCGGCGGTGCCGTTCCGGACGTTCTACGTGCAGCGCCTCGTCGGCGGGCAGCCGGCCGGGAACCCCCGCGACTCGGTCCACAGTGGACGCGCCTGGTCGTCGGCGGGGCTCGGCGGGTACACCATCCGCGACGGCAAACCGCCGGCCGATCGCGGCGAGGTGGCGGTGCCGGCCTCGGCGGGTGTCCCCGTCGGCTCGACGCTGCCGGTCCTGACCGCCGCCGGACCCGCGAGCTGGACGGTGACGGGGGTCTTCGACGGCGAGGGCTTCTACGTCGACGAGGCCACCGCGTCGGAGCTTGCGGGTGGTGTACGGGTGATCGGCGTCCGCTTCGAGCCGGGCGCCCCGGTGCGGCTCGACGCGGGGGCGGCCGGGACGATGCTCACCGGCGACGCGCGGTCCGCGGTCGAACCGGAGCAGGACACGCGGACGCGGTGGATCGGCGCGCAGCTGATCATCGCCACCGTGTTCGTCGGCGGGTTCGTCGCGGTGTTCGTGGTGTCGTCGACCTGCGCGTTCGCCGTGACGTCGCGGCGGCGGGAGCTCGGGCTGCTGCGCGCCGTCGGCGCCACCCCCGGGCAGGTGCGGCGGCTGCTGCTCACCGAGACCGTCCTCGTCGCGCTCGCCGCCGGGGTGCCCGGCGCGCTGCTCGGCGCTCTTGCCGCGCCGCTGCTGGCCGGGCCGTTCGTGGCCGTCGGCCTGGAGCCGACCGGGTTCACCGTCGGCGTGTCGTGGTGGGCGCTGGGCGTGTCCGTCCTGGCCGGGCTCGTCGTGGCCACGGCCGGGGTGTGGCTCTCCGCGCGCCGGGCCGGGCGGGTGTCGCCGCTGGACGCGCTGCGCGAGGCGGCGGCGGAGCGGCGGCCGATGACGAAGACCCGCTGGGCCCTGGGGAGCCTCTGCGTCCTGGCCGGCGGTGGCCTGGCGCTGCTCCTGCCGGGGTCGACCGCGCAGGACAAGCCGACCATCGTCCTGGCGTCGGCGATGTTCCTGCTGGTCGCGGCGGCGCTGCTGGCCCCTGTCGTCGTTGTTCCGCTGGTACGGCTGACGCCGGCCGGCCGGGGCGCGACGGGCGTGCTGGTCCGGGGCGCGGCGGCCGTATCGGCGCGGCGGCTGGCCTCGGTGGCGGCGCCGGTGCTCGCGGCGGTGGGGTTCGCGGTGCTGCTGGTCGGCACGTTCCAGACCGCCTCGGAGGCGGTGGACATCGAGGACGCCCGGGCCATCCCGGCCGCATCGGTGGCGGCAGGCGTCGCCGGCGCTCCGGGCCTGTCGGAGGCCGCGGTCTCCGCGCAGACTGGGCGCTCCGAGCTGCCGTCCGTCGCCTACCTGCCGTCGGGTGAGTCCATCCCCGTTTCTGGTGTACCCGATTTTTCGGGTTTTTCGGTTCCTTCGGTTTTGGGGTTTCCGGTGGGTTCGGAGGTGGCGCTGCGGTTCGCCGACGGGGTCGTGGTGCCGCTTCGGGTGACCGGTTCGTCCGACTCGGTGCTGCTGCCGCGGGACCTGGTACGGCGGCACGACCCGACCGCGATGGCGCAGGTGGTGCACCTGTCGGACGCGTTCGTGCCGTCGCCGGGCGCCGTCGCCATGACGGCCCGGGCCTACGTCGAGCGGGAGGCCGCGAGCGAGAACGACCTGGTGAACCTGTTCCTGGCGGTGCTGCTCGGCATCTCCGTCGGCTACACGGGGCTCGCGGTGGCCAACACCGTGCTCATGGCGACGTACGGGCGGCGGCAGGAGCTGGCGACGCTGCGCCGTACCGGAGCGACGACGGACCAGACGGCGCGCTTCGTGGTCGTCGAGTCACTGCTCGCGGTCACGCTCGGCGTCCTGCTGGGACTGGCGGTCGCCGTGCCGGCCCTCTTCGAGGCGCGGGCCGGGCTGCAGGAGGAGGTCGGCGCGCCTGTGACCCTGGTCATGCCGTGGGCCACGCTGGCCGCCGTGGCGGGTGCGTGCGCGCTGCTTGCGACGTTTGCCTCGCTTGTACCGTTTCTCCGACGGAGGATGTTGTCGGTGGGGGCACGTACCATGGCGGGGTGACTGGTTCGAAGCGCGTTCTGCTCGCCAAGCCCCGCGGCTACTGTGCCGGCGTCGACCGTGCGGTCCAGACGGTCGAGGAGGCGCTGAAGCTCTACGGCGCACCGATCTATGTCCGCAAGGAGATCGTGCACAACAAGCACGTCGTCGGCACGCTGCAGGCGAAGGGCGCGATCTTCGTGGAGGAGAACGAGGAGGTGCCCGAGGGCGCCACCGTCGTCTTCTCCGCCCACGGCGTCGCCCCCGAGGTCCACGAGCAGGCCGCCGCCCGCTCGCTGAAGGCCATCGACGCGACCTGCCCGCTGGTCACCAAGGTCCACCAGGAGGCCCGCCGGTTCGCCGCCGAGGACTATGACATCCTGCTCATCGGTCACGAGGGGCACGAAGAGGTCATCGGCACGGCCGGCGAGGCCCCCGCCCACATCCAGCTCGTCGACGGCCCCGACGGCGTCGACAAGGTCACCGTCCGCGACCCGTCGAAGGTGGTGTGGCTCTCGCAGACCACGCTCTCGGTCGACGAGACCCTGGAGACGGTCGCCCGCCTCAAGACCAAGCTCCCCCTGCTGATGTCCCCGCCCAGCGACGACATCTGCTATGCCACGTCCAACCGGCAGGACGCCGTGAAGGCCATGGCGCCCAACTGCGACGTGGTGCTGGTCGTCGGCTCCCAGAACTCGTCCAACTCGCAGCGCCTCCGCGAGGTCGCCGTCGACGCGGGCGCCAGCGCGGGCTACCTCATCGACTACGCCCACGAGATCCAGGACGACTGGCTCACCGGCGCCACCACCGTCGGCGTCACCTCCGGCGCCTCGGTCCCCGACGAGCTGGTCATGGAGGTCCTCGACTTCCTGGCCGCCCGCGACTTCACCGACGTCGCCGAGATCACCACGGCCCAGGAGAAGCTCGTGTTCTCCCTGCCCCAGGAGCTCAAGCGCGACATGAAGGCCAACGCCACCGCCCGCGCCGCCGAGGTCGCCAAGACCCTGTCGTAACGACCGCCCCCGACCCGGCGCCGTCCGCGGCGCTTGCCGCCGTCGCTGCTGATGCCCCGCCGCCCAGCTCCATGTGGGCGTGGTCGAGGTAGGTGAGGCCGCCGCACAGCGGCGAGGCCGGACGGTCGACCGCGACCCCAGGCAGCCCGCACGACCGAGACGCATCCCAACCCGGACCAGTACAACACGTCGTCCGACCCGTAGACACTGCGCTCCGCACGGTGGCCGCTCCACCCGTGCAGCAACTCCTGGCGGTCCGCATTTCCTCATGATCCGGAAGACTTTGTGCGGTCCTGGGTACACAAGGTCTTCCGGATCACGGGGACGCCGGCGCAGAACCGAGCGGGTGCCGATCACGCTGACCGCAGGGGTCGGCGATCGCCTGAGTCATGGCTACCCCACCGCGCGAGGACGCCTGCCCCTCGGTTCCATGATCCGGAAGAGCTTGTGCACCCCTGGGTACACAAAGTCTTCCGGATCACGGGGACGCCGGCCACGGCGCGACGCCGAGCGGGGCAGATCGCGCTGGCCAGGGGGCCGGTGATCGCCTGAGCGCCGACCGCCCACCGCGCGAGGACGCCTGCCCCTCGGTTCCATGATCCGGAAGAGCTTGTGCACCCCTGGGTACACAAAGTCTTCCGGATCACGAGGGGTGGGTCAGCGGGCGGTGGCGATGACGCTGACGGGTGGGTCGCCGTGGGTGTAGAGGGTGTCGACGACGAGTTGGAGGGCGGGGTTGGCTCGGACGCGGTCGTAGGCGCGGAGCTTGATCTGGTCGCGGTCGAAGTCGATGCGCTCTTTGTCGTTCGGCTGGTAGCGGACCCAGGTCTCCTCGCCGATCATCGGGCCCGCGGTGCCGCGGAGCTTGACCTTGATCGAGGCCAGGAACGGGGCCGCGCCGTCGGGGAAGACCTGGACGCGGACGGTGTAGCTCGCCGACCGGGTATGGCCCTGCTGGTCGACGCTCTGCAGGCCGAAGTCCACGTGAGCGATCTCGCCACGTGCGCTGACTGCCTTGGCGCCGGGTTTCCGGCCGAATCCGAACATGCCGGGGACGGTATCCCCCGGGCCCGCGCCGCCGCGATCATGTGCCCGACACTGCGGTATCGGACGGCCGACCGTCAGCGGAGGGAGGAGGCCAGGCGCTGGAGCTGGGAGTCGGTGGCGCGGCCGAAGATGATGACGGTGCGGGTGGGGGTGGACTGGATGAGGGCGCGTTCGCCTGGGCGGGCGTCGTCGTGGCGCTGCCAGTCGGTGCCGTTGATCGAGACCGGGGCGCCGGCGGAACCGGCCGTGCCGATGATCGACGGGATGAGGGTGGCGGCTGGCTGGGCGCTCTGGGCGAGCTGCATGGCGCCGTCGGAGGGGGCGGTCACGCCCAGGCGCAGGATGCCGCCGGTGTAGGTGGCCGAGGCGATCCGCCAGCCCGGTGGCAGATCGGTGGGGCGCAGCGGGGTGAACTGGCCGGCGCGCTCGACCGAGCCGTACACCTCGGTGGTGTCGACGGCCGGCGGGTCCTCGTGGCCGAGGTAGCGGTAGAAGCCGACCAGCAGGAAGACCGGCACCAGCAGGACCAGCATCGACAGCGCCATGTCGCGCGGACGGCGACCGGCGCGCTCCGAAGAAGCAGAGGCCGACGAGGCAGAAGCCGACGACGAGGAGCCAGCGGGTGCGGGAGCAGCGGTTTCCACACCCCCATCGTGAACCATCGGATGGAAGTTGCCACAACCGCCCGGCCACTAGCGACGCGGAACACGTCGGCCTGACACGATTGAGGATGGCCCGCCCGCCCACGCAACGCCGCGCGAGGAGAGCACACACATGAGTCGTGAGATGGATCGGAATCTGGCCCTCGACCTGGTACGAGTCACGGAGGCCGCGGCCATGGCCGCCGGACGGTGGGTCGGACGGGGGGACAAGAACGGCGGCGACGGTGCGGCCGTCGACGCGATGCGCCTGCTGATCAACTCGGTGCCGATGCAGGGCGTCGTGGTGATCGGCGAGGGCGAGAAGGACAACGCGCCGATGCTGTACAACGGCGAGCGGGTCGGGGACGGGACAGGCCCCGAGGTGGACGTGGCGGTCGACCCGGTCGACGGGACGACGCTGATGAGCAAGGGGATGCCCAACGCGGTGGCGGTGCTGGCCGTCGCGGAGCGCGGGGCGATGTTCGACCCGAGCGCCGTGTTCTACATGGAGAAGCTGGCGGTCGGGCCGGACTACGCGGACGTGATCAACATCGACGCCGGCGTCGAGGAGAACCTGCGGCGCATCGCGCGGGTGAAGCGGGCCGGGGTGGACGAGGTCACGGTCTGCATCCTGGACCGGCCCCGGCACAAGCAGCTGATCCAGGATGTGCGGCGGACCGGGGCCCGGATCCGGTTCATCTCCGACGGGGACATCGCGGGGGCGATCAGCGCCGCCCGCGAGGGTTCGGAGACCGACGTGCTGATGGGCATCGGCGGCACGCCCGAGGGCATCGTCGCCGCGGTGGCCCTGAAGTGCATGGGTGGCGCGATCCAGGCCAAGCTGTGGCCCCAGGACGACGCCGAGCGGGAGAAGGCCGTCGCCGCCGGCCACGATCTCGGTCGCGTGCTGCACACCGACGACCTGGTCAGCGGCGACAACATGTTCTTCTGCGCGACCGGGGTGACCAGCGGCGACCTGCTCAAGGGCGTCCGCTACCGGAGGGGTGGGGCGGAGACGCAGTCGATCGTGATGCGGTCCCGGTCGGGCACGATCCGGGTGGTCGACTCGTTCCACCGCCTGGAGAAGCTGCGGGCCTACTCGCTGGTCGACTTCGACGGGATCCTGCCGCCGCTGGCGATCGAGCCCGAGGGTGCGCTACCCAGCACTGGCTGACGAGAGGCTGAGCACCGACCGGACGGCCTCGTCGACCGGCGTGTGCGTCAGGCCGAACGTCGCGGTGACCCGGGACGAGTCCATGACGAACGGCCTGACGTGCTGGTGGCGCACCTCGCGGAACTCCTTGGCGAACTTGTCGGTCAGCCCGGCGGCCCATACCGCGGCCGCCGGGTAGGAGCGCAGGCGCGGGGCGGGCAGGCCGGCGACGCGGGCCACGGTGTCCAGCAGTGACCGGCCCGTCATCGGCGGCGGCGAGGGCACGTGCCACGCCCTGCCCCATGCCCGCTCGTCGGTCGCGAGCGAGATGAGCGTGTCGGCGACGTCGCCGATGTACGTGTAGCTGTGCGGCACGTCCAGGGCGCCGGGCAGCCACGCGGTCGTCCCGGCCCGCATCGCCGGCAGCGCCATCTCGATGATCGACGAGGTGGGGCTGATGTAGTCCGACGCGCGGGCCTCGAACGTACGGATGCCGGCGCCCAGCGCGTCGCGCCACATCGCCACCCGGACGCGACCCTTGCGACCCGTCGCCGCGAGCGGCGTGTCCTCGGTCATCGGGCCGGTGACGGGCCCGTAGCCGTACAGGTTGCCGGTGATCGCGAGGACGGCGTCGTTGGCGGCCGCGGCCCGGATCAGCGCGTCGTTGATCGGCGGCCAGTCGGTCGTCCAGGCGTGGTACAGCGGGTTGACGCAGTTGTAGATGACGGTGGCGCCGGCGGCGATCCGGCGCAGGGCGGCCGCGTCGGCGGCGTCCGCGGCGACCCGCTCGATCAGCGGGTGGGCGGGCCCGCCGCCGGAGCGGCTGACGATCTTGACGGGCTCACCGAACTCCGCGAGCCGCGCCGCGATGATCGAGCCGACGGCGCCGGCACCGACGATGACCTGCATGACTGCCTCCCCTGACGACGATTGCAAGAGCACTGCTCTCTCAGTAGAGCACGTGTCGTCGGACGAAACAAGAGCAGCGCTCTCCCAAAAGAGCATGAGACTATGTACGGCATGAAGGCGACAGGTATCAGGGCGCGGGTCCGTGCGGAGATGACCGAGGAGATCAAGGCGATCGCCCGGCGGCACCTGGCCACCGACGGGGCCAATCTGTCGCTGCGCGCCGTGGCCCGCGACCTCGGCGTCGTCTCCTCGGCGATCTACCGGTACTTCGCCAGCCGGGACGACCTGCTGACGGCGCTGATCCTCGACGCGTACAACTCCCTCGGGCAGACCGTCGAGGACCGGGAGCGCACGGTCGGCCGCGACGACCTCACCGGCCGCTGGATGGCGGTCTGCGACGCGGTGCGCGGGTGGGCGCTGGAGCGCCCGCACGAGTACGCGCTGATCTACGGCAGCCCCGTGCCCGGATACCAGGCGCCCACGGACACCGTCGCCGCGGCGACCAGGGCGGTCACCGTGCTGGGCACGATCATCCAGGACGCCGCGGTGGCGCGCCGCCTGCCGCCCGGGCCGCCGGAGCCCGTCCCTGACGCGGTCGCGGAGGATGTACGGCGGGCCAGCGCCGTGATCGCCCCGGACGTGCCCGACGCCGTGACGGCCCGCGCCCTGTCCGCCTGGGTCACGCTCTTCGGCCTGGTCAGCTTCGAGGTGTTCGGCCAGCTCAACAACGTCGTCGAGCACCGCGACGAGTTCTTCGAGCACCAGATGCGGGCGCAGGCCGGGTTCGTGGGGATCTGATCCAGGTCAGGGGTCCAGGGGGTCTAGGGGGTCGGGATGCCGAAGCCGACGGTGGTCCCGCTGCCCTCGATGGACTCCAGCGCGATCCATCCGCCGTGCGCCTCGACGATCGCCTTGCTGATCGCCAGGCCCAGGCCGCTGCCCTTGATCGCCCGTTTCTGCGCGTCGGCGGTACGGAAGAAGCGGGTGAACAACATGCTCTGCTCGTGCTCGGGGATGCCGACCCCGGTGTCACGGATCCAGACGACGACCTCGCCGTCGCGCTCGCGGCCGGTCACCGTGATCGCTCCGCCCGCGTCGGAGAACTTGACCGCGTTGGTCAGCAGGTTGAGCGCGACGCGTTCGATCTGCTCGCCGTCGCCCTGCACCACCGGGATGTGCTCGTCGACGTCGAGGGTGATGCTGAGGCCGGCCGCCTCGACGGAGGGCCGGATCGCCTCGTACGCGGCGTCGATGATCTGCCGCATCTGCACCGGCCCGACGCTGAGCGTGAGCGTGCCGGACTCGATGCGGGAGAAGGTCAGCAGGTCCTCGATGAGGTCGAGCAGGCGGCGGCCGTTGCGGTCGATGATGCCGACGATCTTGCGTTCGGTCGCGCCGAGGGAGCTGGCGTGCGCGTCGGCGAGGATCTCGGTGTAGCCGCGGATGCTGGTCAGCGGCGTGCGCAGCTCGTGGGAGACGGTCGCGACGAACTCGCTCTTGAGCCGGTCGAGCTCCTGCAGGTCGCTGTTGGTGCGGGCGAGCTTCGCAGCCTGCCGCTGCAGGGCCTCCTCGGCGCGCCGGCGGTCGGTGACGTCGGCGATCTGGTGCACCACGTGGTGCGCCCCGTGATGGCCCCGGCCGCGGGCGCTGCCGCCCGAGCCGATGAGCGACGCCGAGTACTGCCCCCACAGCGGCGCGCCGTCGGAGCGGCACAGCCGCAGCTCCTTGCTGACCTTCTCGGCCTCGCCGGCGACGAGGCGCTTCATCTTCTCCGCGACGATCGGCCGGTCCTCCTCGGCGACCATGTCCAGCAGCAGCTGCGAGGGCTGCAGCCCGGTCATGCGGGCCAGCTCCTGGTTGACCTCCAGCACGTGCCCGTCGAGGTCGGTGACGGCCATGCCGACCGGGGCGTGGTCGAACGCGGCGCGGAACGTCTCCTCCGCGCGGCGCTGGTCGGCGGCGAGCCGCTGCTGCGACAGGGCGTGCTGCACGGCCGAGCCGAGCCGGCTGAGCCGGTCCTTGAGCAGGTAGTCGACGGCGCCGTGGCGCAGCGCGTCCACGCACGACTCCTCGCTCATCGCGCCGCTGACCACGATCGCGGGGATGTCGTAGCCGCCGGCACGCAGCATGTGCAGCGCCTCCAGGGCGTTGAACTGCGGCAGCGAGTAGTCGGCGAGGATCACCTGCGGCAGGCCTTCGGGGTCGTCGAGCGCGGCCTGGAACTCCGCCCGGGACTCGACCCGCCGCCACATGGGCGCGAAGCCGGCCCGCCGCAGCTCGAACACGAGCATCTCGGCGTCGTCGGGGTTGTCCTCGAGGAGCAGGATCCTCATGAGTGCTGGTCGGTCAGGTTGAGCCCCAGCCAGTACAGGCCGATGCTGTTGACGGCGGACAGGAACTGCTCCATGTCGACGGGCTTGACGATGTAGCTGTTGGCGCCCAGCTCGTAGCAGGCGTGCAGGTCGCGGTCCTGCGCCGACGAGGTGAGCATGACGACCGGGATGTGGCGGGTGCGCGCGTCGGCCTTGACCCGGCGCAGCACGTCGATGCCGTCGACCAGCGGGAGCTTGATGTCCAGCAGCACGACCTGCGGCGGGTCGGCGGCGGCCCGCCCGAACAGGTAGTCGAGGGCCTCGGCGCCGTCGCGGGCGACGTCGACGTTGCGGGCGAACCTGCCCCGCTCGAAGGCCAGGCGGGCGAGCTCCAGGTCGTCGGGATTGTCCTCGACGAGCAGGACCCTGTTCGACAGCGGTTTCATCCGCCCACCTCCAACAGCGTGTCTGCGTATGCCGGAAGGGTGAAGTAGAAGGTGGCCCCCTCGCCGGGCGCCGCGTCGGCCCAGATCTGGCCGCCGTGCCGCACCACGATGCGGTGGGTGAGCGCGAGCCCGATGCCGGTGCCCTCGTAGTCCTCGGCGCGGTGCAGCCGCTGGAAGACCTTGAACAGCTTGTCGGCGTACCGCATGTCGAAGCCTGCGCCGTTGTCCCTCACGTAATACACGGCGTCGCCCCCGACGCCCGGCATTGCAGCGTCCGCCTCCGTGGTGACCTTGTGGCCGACCTCGATCCGGGCCGGGGAGACGGCGCGGGTGTACTTGACCGCGTTGCCGACCAGGTTGGCCACCACGTGCCGGATCAGCCGCGGGTCGCCCTGGGCGTCCGGCAGGTCCCCCACGGTCAGGACGATGTCGCGGTCGCCGCGCTCGACGCTCAGCTCGTCCCAGACGTCGGCGACGAGCTGGTCGAGGTGGACGCGCAGGCTCGTCATCTCCTGCCGTTGCAGCCGGGAGAACGCGAGCAGCCCGTCGATCAGCTCGCCCATCTGCTGCGCGCCGGCGCGGATGCGGGACAGGTACCGGCGGCCCTGCTCGTCGAGCGCGTCGCCGTGATCAAGGGCGAGCATCTTGGCGAAGCCGTCCACGGCTCGCAGCGGCGCCCGGAGGTCGTGGGAGACGCTGTACGAGAAGGACTCCAGCTCCGCGTTGGCCTCGCGCAGGTCGGCGGTGCGCTCCGCGACGCGCAGCTCCAGCTCCGCGTTGAGCCGCTCGACCGCCCGCTCGGCCGTCTTGCGCTCGGTGACGTCCTGGCCGACCTTGACGAAGCCGCGGATCGAGCCGTCGGGGCCGCGCACCGCCGTGAGCGTGCCGTGCACCCAGAAGCGGCTGCCGTTGTGCCGCACCCGCGGGCCGTCGATCTCGACCCGGCCGTACTCCGCCGCCTGCGCGAGGATGTGCTGCGGCACCCCCTCGGCGGCCTCCTCCGGCGTGAAGAACATCGCGTAGGAGCGGCCGATGACCTCGTCCTCGCGGTACCCCTTGAGCCGTTCGGCGTTGGCGGACCAGCTCATCACGGCCCCGTCGGGGTCCAGCATGTAGATCGCGTAGTCGCGGGCGCCGTCCAGCAGCAGCTGCAACAGCTCCTCGGAGGCGCGCACCTTCTCGTCGGCGTCGTGCAGGTCGGTGACGTCGCGCAGCACGGCGACCGCGCCGCCGTCGCCGTCCTGGTGGACCAGCCGCCGGAGCCGCACGTCCAGCCGGCGGCCCCGCACGATGATCTCGGCCTGCGCCTCGAGGGGGCGCCGCACCAGGTCCTCGAACCGGAACGGGGTGACGCCGTCGCTCTCGTACGCGTCGAGCAGCCGCGCCCACTCGGCCGGCGGTTGCCGCTCGACGTCGTCGCCGAGCAGCTCGCGGGCGCTCGGGTTGAGCCACATCGCGGCACCGTCGGGGCCGATGAGCACCACGCCGTCGCCGATCGTGTTCATCACCGCGGACAGCAGCGTCGCCTGGTGCCGCAGGTCCGCGGTGGCCTGGGCGACCCGGTCCTCGGCCCGGCGGCGCGAGGTCGCGAGGGTGTAGACGAGCACGGCGGTGACGACGGTGAGCGCGAGCCCGCTGAACACCATGCCCGCGTCGAGGTGGCTCTCGGCGCCCATCAGGGCCTCGCTGTCGGTGACGACCATCAGCCGCCACTGCTGGTCGGCGACCTGCACGATGACGCTGCGGCGCAGGTCGGGCCCGCCGACGTGCTGCCGCGAGATGCGGGCCATCGGCACCCACGCGTTGTCCTCGATCGCGGACAGCGTCACGTCCACCAGCTCGCGGGACGGCTGGAGCATCGTGTCGGTGAAGAAGGCCTGCATCCGCACGGTCAGCTCGACGAACCCGCGCAGCTCGCCGGTGACCTGGTCCACGACCCGCTGCAGCAGCACCACGGAGTGCTGCCGCTCCTGCTCCGGCAGGTCGGCGTCGCGCGGCAGCAGGTACGGGCCGGAGATCGCCGGCAGCCCGATCCGCAGCGCCCGCTCCAGGGCCCAGGCCGCCTCCGGCGCCGTGGTGAGGTCCTGGCCGACGCCGTCGCTCGTGTCCTGCGCCAGGTTGCGCTGCAGGACCGTGAAGTAGTGCCGGCCGGCGTCGGTGGCCGGGCCCAGCGTCAGCCCGACCGCGCCGCGGGCCCGCCAGTCGTCCTGGGCGGCCTGGACGTCGGAGTGCTGCACGGCGACGACGAAGTCGGCGGACGCGGCGCCGGGCAGCCAGAGCCGGCCGAGCGGGGCGGTGGCGGAGGTGAACGAGGTGGCGTCGATCTTCGGCAGCGCCTCCAGGCCGCCGGCGACGAGCTGCACCGCGTCGACGTACCGCTGGGCGGTGGACGCCACCGCCTCCTGCGCGGCGGCGACCCGCCGGTCGAGGGTCTGGCCGGCGTTGTCCAGCTCGACGCGGTGCATCAGCAGGCCCGCCCCGCCGGAGACCAGCAGGCCGAGCAGCACCACCCCGAGGACCTGGAGACGGACGCCCACCACGCTCTGCAGATCGGCGGTGCGCTGCGGTTACTGAGAAGTTGCTCACCCGTTGTCGGACGAGTGCCCCGGGAAGAGGTGGGCGGCCGGGTCGATGATCACGGCGGCGTTGTTGACGGCGGTGGCGGCCTCCCCGAAGCCGACCGCGATGAGCCGGACCTTGCCCGGGTATTCGCTGATGTCGCCGGCGGCGAACACCCGCGGCAGGTTGGTGGCGGTGGTCGAGTCGACCTTGATGTGGCGCTTGTCCAGCTCGAGGCCCCAGTCGGCGAGGGGGCCGAGGTCGGCGGTGAAGCCCAGCGCGGCGACGACGGAGTCGGCGGGGAGGGTGCGCGGTGCCGCGCCGCGGACGGCGACGTCGACGCCCGTGCACCTGGCATCTCCGAGAATCCGGGTGACCTCGGCGTTGACGATGATCTCGATCGGCAGGGCCTTCACGCGGGCGACGGTCGAGGCGTGCGCCCGGAACTTCTCGCGGCGGTGCACGAGCGTCACCGACCTGGCGACCGGCTCCAGCGCGAGGGCCCAGTCGAAGGCGGAGTCGCCACCACCGACGATGACGACGTCGTGCCCGGCCAGGTCGGCCAGGTGCGGCACGAAGAAGAGCAGGCCGTCGCCGGTGAACCCGTCGGCGGCGGGCAGCGGGCGGGCCGTGAAGCTGCCGAGCCCGCCGGTGATGAGCACGGCGCCGCAGCGCAGGACGGTGCCGTCGGACATCGTCAGCACGGGGCGGCCGTCGTCGTACGTGAGGCCCTCGGCCCGCACGCCGAGCAGGTAATGGGGGTGGAACTGCCCGGCCTGCTCGACGAGGTTGGCGACCAGGTCGCGGCCGCGGATGCCGGGGAACCCCGCGACGTCGAAGATCATCTTTTCGGGGTACATCGCCGTGACCTGGCCGCCGGGCTCCGGCAGCGCGTCGATCAGGGCGGTGCTGAGGCCCCGGAAGCCGGCGTAATAGGCACCGAAGAGTCCGGCCGGTCCCGCGCCGACGATGGCCAGGTCGACATCCCGCATACGGGGAACGCTATGCGGCGCCGGTGCCGATGACCAGAGGACACCGCAGCCTGCCGCGGCGCCGGCTTCGACGGCCAGGCGGCGCCGCGGCTTGCTGTCAGGCGTCGGTGCCGATGGCCAGGGGGTCGTCGGAGCGGCGTGGCTTGCGGCGCCGGAAGATCACCGCGGCGACGAGGCCGCCGATGAACCCGCACAGGTGCCCCTGCCAGGACACCCCCTCCTCGCCGGGGAGGACGCCGAAGAGCTGCCAGCCGTACAGGAGCCCGATGAGGACACCGACGGCGATGTGCCACCAGCTGCGCTCGACCGCGCCCCGCATCAGGATCACGCCGAGATAGCCGAAGATGACGCCGCTGGCCCCGACCACGACGGTGTCCGGATCGCCGATGAACCACACCCCGACCCCGGCCACGATCGCGATGAAGGCGGTTGTGAGCAGGAAGCGGGTGGTGCCGGCGGCGAGGACGAACGTGCCGAGCAGGATCAGCGGGATGCTGTTGGCCAGGACGTGGGCGAAGCCGGCGTGCAGGAACGGCGAGAAGATGATGCCGTCCAGGCCGTCGAGATGGTGCGGCTTGATGCCGCCGTCCTGGTCGAGCCGCTCACCGGTGAGCCGGTCGAGGAACTCGATCGCGAACAGCACCGGCACGAACGCGCACATGGCGACGAAGGCTCGGCCGACGGAGGCGTAGAACGCCTCCGTGCCGAATCGCGTGGGGTCGGACGGACTCGTGGCATCGACGGTCACGCCACGTTGGTAACAGGTTTCGCTCGCTAATACCAGCCGCTGGACTGACTGTGGGACCAGGCGGCGCACGGCGTCTTGTAGCGGCCCTTGATGTAGCCCAGGCCCCACTTGATCTGGGTCTCAGGATTCCAGGACCAGTCGCTCGCGATCGAGCCCATCTTCGACGGCGGGAGCGCCTGGGCGATGCCGTAGGCGCCGGAGCTCTTGTTCCGCGCCGTCGTCGTCCAGTGGCTTTCCTTGTCCCAGAGCTTCTCCAGGCACGGCGACATCTGGTCGAACCCGAAGCCGGCCTGGAACACGAGCCCGCAGCCGCGCCACTTGTTGTCACTCTTGCCCTTGTACACGTCGCAAGCGGCCGGGATCGAGTAGGTCGGCGGGCCCAGGGTCCGCGTGGTGGACCGGCTCGTCTCCTCCTCTTCCTTCTTCTTGCGCGCGGCGTCCTCGGCGGCCTTGGCCTGCGCGGCGGCCGCGGAGGCGGCGTCCTGCGCCTTGCTCTGGGCCTCCTGGGACGTCGGCGCGGCGCTGGCGCTCGCACTCGTGTCGGAAGGCTTCGGAAGGGTGGCGTCGGCGGCGGCACTGACCGGCTCGGCCTTCTTACCGCTGTCCCAGTTGGCGATCACGACACCCGCCGCGAGGGCCGCGACCAGTGCGAGGGTGGCCAGGACACGGATCTTGCCGACCCGCTGCCACAGCAGCGTCAGGACGTCCATGGCCTAGTACCACCCCGTGCTCTGGCTGTGACCCCATGCGCCGCACGGCGTCTTGTACCGGCCCTTGATGTAGTTCAGCCCCCACTTGATCTGGATGCCGGCGTCGGTCTTCCAGTTCGTGCCGTAGGCGGCCATCTTGTCGCCGGGGACGGCCTGCGGGATGCCGTGGGCGTTGCTGCTGTTGTTGTGCGCGCTGGGGTTCCAGCCGCTCTCCTTGGTCCACAGCTTGTCCAGGCACGGCATCTGGTCGAGGCCGTAGCCGGCGGCGACCATCAGCGTGCAGCCGGTGTTCCTGTGACCGGAGTAGACGCCGCACGAGGCGGGGGCCGGGTAGGACGGCGGGCCGGCGGAGCGGGTGTTGGACCGGCTCGCCTCTTCTTCCTTCTTCTTGCGCGCGGCGTCCTCGGCGGCCTTGGCCTGCGCGGCGGCCGCAGAGGCGGCGTCCTGCGCCTTGCTCTGCGGGTCCTGCGACTGCGCGGCGCTGGCGCTCGTCTCCGACGGCTTCGGAAGGGCGGCGTTGGCGGCGGTGTTGACCGGCTCAGCCTTCTCGCCGCTGTCCCAGTTGGCGATCACGACGCCGCCCGCGAGGGCCGCGACGAGCGCGAGGGCCGCCAGGGCACGGATCTTTCCGATCCGCTGCCACAGCTGGATCACGAACGTATCCATTCGTCGGGGACAGGACGCGGCGCACGGCCCGGACGGCGGTCCACGCGTTGCAGCGGACCAGCCCTCCGAGCCGATGACGCACCGTGAGCGCCTGATGCCGGTTCGCCTGGCGTCATGCGCTCGTTCCCCACCATCGCCTAGTGCATTCGCAGGTGAGAACCCAAACAGTATGTTATGTGATCCTAATCACGTGACAATTAGGACTCTTTTGCTCAACTCACCTTTCGAACGGGAGGTCCTCCAGCAGGTCCGTGACGACCTCGGCGATCGGCGACCGCTCCGAACGGGTCAGGGTCACGTGCGCGAAGATCGGGTGGCCCTTCAGCGCCTCGATCACCGCGGCGATGCCGTCGTGCCTGCCGACCCGCAGGTTGTCACGCTGAGCGACGTCGTGCGTCAGCACGACCCGCGAGTTGCTGCCGATGCGGGACAGCACGGTGAGCAGGACGCCGCGTTCGAGCGACTGGGCCTCGTCGACGATCACGAACGCGTCGTGCAGGCTGCGACCGCGGATGTGGGTCAACGGCAGGACCTCGAGCATCCCCCGGGCCGCCACCTCCTCCATCACGTTGTCGTGCACCAGCGAGCCGAGCGTGTCGAAGACCGCCTGCGCCCAGGGCGACATCTTCTCGGCGGCGTCGCCGGGGAGATAGCCCAGCTCCTGCCCGCCGACCGCGTACAGCGGCCGGAAGACGATCACCTTCTTGTGCTTGCGCCGCTCCATGACCTGCTCCAGGCCCGCGCAGAGCGCGAGCGCGGACTTGCCGGTGCCGGCCCGCCCACCCATGGACACGATGCCGATCGACTCGTCCAGCAGCAGGTCCAGCGCGATGCGCTGCTCCGCCGAGCGCCCCCGCACACCGAACACCTCCCGGTCGCCCCGCACGAGCCGCACCGACTTGTCGGCACAGACCCGCCCGAGCGCCGAGCCGTTCTGCGAGGTGAGCACCAGACCCGTGTGCACCGGCAGGTCGCCGGCGCCGTCGAGGTCGATCGCCTCACCCGCGTAGAGCCGCTTCACCTCGTCCTCGGCGATGCCGAGCTCGACCATGCCCGTCCAGCTCTGGTTGGTCGCCGGACCCGGCTGGTACTCGTCCGCGGCCAGGCCCACCGAGCCGGCCTTGACCCGCAGCGGCATGTCCTTGGTGACCAGCAGGACGTCCTTGCCCTCGGCGGCGAGCGCGAGCGCGACCGCGAGAATCCGGGCGTCGTCCGTGTCGGCCCGGAAGCCGGCCGGCAGCACGTTCTGGTTGGCGTGGTTCAGCTCGACCCGCAGGGTGCCGCCGGAGTCCGTCAGCGGCAGCGGGACGTCCAGCCGGCCGTGCTTGGCCCGCAGGTCGTCCAGGAACCGCAGCGAACGCCGCGCGAAGTACCCGAGCTCGGGATGGTGCCGCTTGCCCTCCAATTCGGAGATGACGACCAGGGGCAGGACCACGTCGTGCTCTCCGAAGCGCAGGAACGCGCCCGGGTCGGCCAGCAGCACGGACGTGTCCAGCACGAAGGTGCGCTTGTCCGGTGTCTGCTCCCGGGCTTTCTCCTGGGCTTTCTCCTGGGCTTTCTCCTGGGCCGTCTTCCTGGTGCGACGGACCGGCTTGACGACCTCCTGCGGCGCTTCCGCGGGCTGCGCCTTGGTGGCGCGGCCGCGTGGAGCGGGAGGGGTGGACTCCGAGGGACTACGGCGAACGGTCACGGGATCTCCGGGGACGGGCACCTCGCCGCCCGCACTCGCGTCCTCCGACGCCCGCACGGGGTCGGGTGCTTGGCCCCGTGGCTTCACAGTGATCGCTCGGTCCGGGCCTCGGATGGCCGGGAAAACCCCAAGCCACAGCACAGACGCTAACCGCTGCAAGCAAAATCCACTAGATCGAGTCCTTGATTGCCCGCCTTGTGAGGTACGCCGCTGCGTGAATTCTTCAGTACGCTTGGCACATGGCGGCCCCTGACACTGCACGCTCGCGCGAGGCCATCCTCCAGCTGACCGCGGAGCGCGCAGGCCACTGCGCCTTCTTCTTCGACTTCGACGGGACTCTCGCGCCCATCCAGGAAGATCCCGAGACGGTCCACCCGGCCGACGGCATCGTCGAGGCCCTCGGCGAGCTCAGCCGTCGCCTGGGCAAGGTCGTCATCGTCTCGGCCCGCCCGGCCGGCTTCCTCCGCGAGCGCTTCGCCGACCTGCCCGATGTCGCGGTCTTCGGCCTGTACGGGCTGGAGGTCCAACGCCCCGGCGGCCTGGTCGAGACCGACCCGTCAGCCGCCCCTTTCGTCCAGGTCATGAGCGACCTGGCCGACCGCGCCCGGGCGGAGCTGCCGGCGGGCACCCGGGTCGAGTACAAGCGCCTCTCCGTGGCCGTGCACTACCGTAACGCGCCCCACCTGGCCCCGGAGGTCGAGCAGTGGGCCAAGGAGCGCGCCGGCGAGCTCGGCCTGCGCCTCCAGGCGGGCCGCATGGTCGTCGAGCTGAAGCCCCCCGGCCAGCGCGACAAGGGCAGCGTCCTGCGCGAGGAGACCGAGGGCCACAGCTGCGCCTGGTACTTCGGCGACGACGTGGCCGACCTGCGCGCCTTCGACGCCCTCACCGCCCGCGAAGCAGCGGACCCCGACTTCGTCGGCGTGCGGGTCGCGGTCGCCAACGCCGAGAGCGGCCACGCCCTGATCGAAGCCGCCGACATCCACGTCGACGCCCCCGAGGACGTCCCCGCCCTCCTCCGCACCCTGCTCTCCCAGCTGTAAATGCTGTAATTCCCCGCTGTGCTTCCGCCCCACCGCTGTCGCGGCGGGTCCCGGCGGGGATTCTCACCCGCACCCCAGTGCGCCGCTCCGCGGCGCACTGCCCGCGCCGAGACGCGAGGCAGAGCAAGCGGCGCATACGCGCCGCATCCGGTGGCCAGCCGTGGCCAGATTCGCCCATGATTTCCGTGCTGATCATGTCGGCCCCGACCGCCGCACACTTCGCCACACGACACCGACGAGCAGCCTCGACACTGACGAGACACCTCGGCACCGACGTTGATCAATGCCCGGGTCTGCGGCCTTTGTCCCATCGACATTGCGCGATAAGCCTCGATTTCAGAGATCAAATTGTGGGTGGATCGCGCAACGTCTATCCCGAAAAGGGGCGTTTTGGGGCATTGACCAACGTCTGTCCGGGCGGGGTGGGCCCGAGCAGGGATAGGTCCAGAGGTGGACCCGAGCGTCGAAGTGGCAGAGGCGTCACTGAGAAGAAGAGACGCAGGCCGGAAGCGCAAGGCCGAGAAGCGCAGGCCAGAGCACGTGGGGCGAGAAGCGCAGGTCAGGGAGTGCGGGCCAGGGAGCGCGGGCCGAGAAAGTGCAGGTCAGAGAGCATGGGGCGAGAAGTTCAGGCCGAAGAGTGCGGGGCGGGGGCCGTGATCGCACGGGGTCATGGCGGGCGGGTGGTTGGCGGGGTCTGGACGAAGTTGCGTTGCTCTGGGTGCACGAGTTTTACCGGATCATGGATCGGCCGGGGCCAGCCGCCGGATGCGGCGCGCATGCGCCGCTTGGCCTGCCTCGCGTCTCGGCGCGGGCAGTGCGTCGCGGAGCGGCGCATCGGGGTGCGGGTGAGAATCCCCGCCGGGACCCGCCGCGGCAGCGGTGGGGGGAACTACAGCCGGCTCAGACGCCGTAGCGGCGTTGGCGGTTGGCGTAGGAGCGCAGGGCGCGCAGGAAGTCGACGCGGCGGAAGCTGGGCCAGTGGACGTCGCAGAAGTAGAACTCGGAGTGGGCGCTCTGCCAGAGCAGGAAGCCTGACAGGCGCTGCTCGCCGCTGGTCCTGATCACCAGGTCGGGGTCGGGCAGGCCGCGGGTGTAGAGGTGGTCGGAGATGTGGTCGACGTCGAGGATCTCGGCGAGCTCCTCGATCGACGTGCCCGCCTTGGCGTGCTCGTGGAGGAGGGAGCGCACGGCGTCGGCGATCTCGCGGCGGCCGCCGTAGCCGACGGCGAGGCTGACCTGGGCGCCGCCGGTGCGGCTGACGGTGCGCTCCTCGGCCGCCTTGAGGGACTGGGCGCTGGCGGTGGGCAGCAGGTCCAGCGCGCCGACCATGCGCAGCTGCCAGGGGTTGCCCTCGTCGGCGAGCTCGGCGGCCAGGTTCTCGATGATCTGCAGCAGCGGGTCGAGCTCGGCGGCTGGGCGGGACAGGTTGTCGGTGGACAACAGCCACAGGGTGACGTGCGCGACGGTCGCGCCGTCGCACCAGCGCAGGAGCTCCTTGATCCGCTCGGCGCCGACGCGATGGCCGTCGTTGGGATCGACGTAGCCCATCTCGCGCGCCCAGCGCCGGTTGCCGTCGACGATCACCCCGACGTGTCGCGGCTGAGGTTTGCCGTGCAGCCGTCGGGCGAGACGCTTCTCGTACAACGAATACACCACGTCACGCAGGCCCACGGTCGAGAAGAGTAGCGACCTACCGGGCAAAGCGACACCGTCAGCCGTGCACCGGACAGTGCTGAACGGCGGGTGGGTGGGCGGCCGATCTGCTGACTGACCGGCCGCCGACCAGCCACTATGCGGCGTCGAGCCGGGCCTTCAGCGCGTCGAGCTCGGCCCAGAGCACCCCGGGGAGTTTGTCGCCGAAGCGCTCGAACCACTCGGTCACCTGAGGGATCTCCGCCCGCCATTCGTCGGCGTCGACCCGCAGGGCCGCAGCGAGGTCCTCGGCCGTGAGGTCGAGGCCTTCCACGTCGAGCGCGCCGGGCGCCGGCACCCGGCCGATGGGGGTCTCGACGGCGTCAGCGGTGCCCTCGATGCGCTCGACGACCCACTTCAGGACGCGGGCGTTCTCGCCGAAACCGGGCCACAGGAAGCGGCCGTCGTCGCCGCGGCGGAACCAGTTGACGTAGAAGATCCTGGGCAGCTGCGCGGTGCCGGAGGAGGCGCCCTTGCCCATCTCGATCCAGTGGGCGAAGTAGTCGCCGGCGTTGTAGCCGATGAAGGGCAGCATGGCCATCGGGTCGCGGCGGACCACGCCGACCTTGCCGGTGGCCGCCGCGGTGGTCTCGCTGGACAGGGTCGCGCCGAGGTAGACGCCGTGCACCCAGTCGCGGGCCTCGGTGACCAGCGGGATCGTGGTCTTGCGCCGGCCGCCGAAGAGGATCGCGTCGATCGGCACGCCGCGCGGGTCGGCGTACTCGTCGGCGAGGATCGGGCACTGCTCGATCGGCGTGCAGAAGCGCGAGTTCGGGTGCGACGACGGCTCGTCCGAGTCGGGCGTCCAGTCGCGGCCCTTCCAGTCGGTGAGGTGCGCGGGCGGCTCGCCCATGCCTTCCCACCAGATGTCGCCGTCGTCGGTCAGCGCGACGTTGGTGAAGACCGAGTTGCCCTTCGCGAGGGTCCGCATCGCGTTGGGGTTGGTCTTCCAGTCGGTGCCGGGAGCGACACCGAACAGGCCGAACTCGGGATTGACGGCGTACAGCCGCCCATCTGCACCGAAGCGCATCCACGCGATGTCGTCGCCGAGCGTCTCGACCTTCCATCCGGGGATGGTCGGCTCCAGCATCGCCAGGTTGGTCTTGCCACAGGCGCTGGGGAACGCGGCGGCCACGTACTTCACCTGGCCGGACGGTCCGGTCAGCTTGAGGATGAGCATGTGCTCGGCGAGCCAGCCCTCGTCGCGGCCCATGACGCTGGCGATGCGCAGCGAGAAGCACTTCTTGCCCAGCAGCGAGTTGCCGCCGTACCCCGACCCGTAGCTCCAGATCTCCCGGCTCTCCGGGAAGTGGGAGATGTACTTGGTGTCGCTGCACGGCCACGCGACGTCCTGCTCGCCGGGTGCGAGGGGCGCGCCAACGGAGTGCAGGCAGGGCACGAACGGCGCGTCGGCGCCCATCCGGTCGAGCACGTCGGCGCCCATCCGGGTCATGATCCGCATAGAGGCGACGACGTACGGGGAATCGGTCAGCTCGACGCCGAACATCGGCCGCTCGGCGGTCAGCGGGCCCATGCAGAACGGCACCACGTACATCGTGCGGCCGCGCATCGAGCCGTCGTACAGCTCCGTCATCACCCGCTTCATCTCCGCGGGCGCCATCCAGTTGTTCGTGGGGCCGGCGTCGGCCTCGTCCGCGGAGCAGATGAACGTGCGCTCCTCGACCCGGGCGACGTCCGACGGGTCGGTGCGGGCCCAGAACGAGTTGGGCTTCTGCCGCAGCCGCACCAGGACCTGCTTGTCCACGAGCTCGTCGGTGATGCGGCGCCACTCACCCTCGGAGCCGTCACACCAGACCACCCGGTCAGGGGTGGTGAGCTCGGCGACTTCGCGGACCCAGGCGAGGAGCTTGGAATGGGCGGTGGGTGCCTGGTCGAGACCCGGGACCGTGACCGGTGCTGACATCGAGAATCTCCCTGTGGTCGGCGTTGACCTGTAGGCGCAAATGCCAAAGCACGGCGCGCGATGCTGCGAGCGGCCGTGAATGCGTTCTACTGATTTCCCTCAGCCTAAACCGGTCAACCGGGCCGGGCAGCGTGAGAGCTTGTGAAACCTTGCACAAGGACCGGAGAATCTCGCGACCGTTCGCAGAATCGCGCGTGAACTTTTCGTCAACCGCGCATCAATGCGCAAACTGTGCGGTCTGTGGCAGGTGCGCCCGCTGGGGTCGGCGGTGCCGTACCCTCTGCCACGTGACGGAACTGCAGTCGGTGGCGTCCGAGCCACGGCCGGGCGGCCTGCGCGGCCTGTTCGCACGCTTCGAGCACCTCGTCCACGAGCTGGGCAAGTTCGGGACGGTCGGGATCGTGGCGTTCATGGTGGACGTCGCCATCTTCAACGTGCTGCTCTTCGGCGGCACGCCGACCCTTGTGGCGAAGACGATCTCCACGGTGGTGGCGGCGACCGTCGCCTTCATCGGCAACCGGTTCTGGACCTGGCGGGACCGCGAGCGCACCAACCTGCGCCGCGAATACACGCTGTACTTCCTGTTCAACCTGGTCGGCCTGCTGATCGGCCTGCTCTGCCTGTGGGCGAGCCACTACGGGCTCGGCTCGGTGTGGCCCTGGTTCGAGGGCAAGCTCGCCGACAACATCGCGGCCAACGTGGTCGGCATGGCGTTCGGGACGCTGTTCCGTTTCTGGAGCTATCGGCAGATCGTGTTCCGAAAGACGGCCTGACCGGCATAAACTGAGGTTCAAACGCGGCGGCAGGTAACAGCCTGGTTGCGCAGGGGTCAAGATGCGGGTGAGCTGCCCCGCAGTCTGCGCCGTACCCAGGGCGATGCTTGGCGACCTACCGTAAGGTTGCACGGTGCGCCTTGCCAGCAACCTTCGCGACCGGTATGTCCCCGAGCGGCATCGTTCGCTCGTGACCGAGCTGTTCAAGTTCCTGGCGGTCGGCGGGATCAACACGATCATCGACTTCGCGGTGCTCAACCTGCTGCTGTCGATCGGCCCGCTGAAGGCGAAGATCGTCGCGGCCGTCGTCGCCACGACGGCGTCCTACTTCCTCAACCGGCAGTGGACCTACCGTCACAGCGACCGCACGAGCATGCGGCGGGAGTACACGCTGTTCTTCGCGCTCAACGGCGTCGGCCTGCTGATCCAGAGCGCGGTCCTCGCGGTGGCGAAGTACGGGCTGGGCTTCAGCGAGACCAACAGCGCCGACCGGCTGGCCTTCAACATCGCCAGCGCGCTCGGCATCGGCATCGCGATGGTGTTCCGCTTCTGGGCGTACCGGACGTTCGTCTTCCAGACGCCGGTGGCCTCCGACGACCCGCAGGTGATCGCGGACGCCGAACTGGAGGCCGAGGTCGAGGCCCTGGAGGTGGCGCTGACCGACGTGGCCGTCGCGCCGGTGCCGCGCCACCCCGAGGAGGACGGCGCCGGCGAGCTGACCCTCAATGAGCCCGCCGGCCACCGTTGACCAGAAATCAGGACAGCAATCAGGACGCGGCGTCGTTCTTGATCTCGTCGACGAGGGCCTGCCGGTCGTCGTCGCCGAAGGTGTGCTTCTGCCGGTCCGCGTCGACCAGCTCGTAGAGCATGCTCTGGGTCTTCTCCACCTGCGGGATGTCGGTGAGCTGCACCTGACCCCGCTCACCGGCCGACTCGATGGTCAGCGTGCCGCAGCCGAGCATCCGCTCGAAGAGCGAGTGCGAGAACGACACGTCGTTGACCCGGCCCAGCGGGATGTCCCGGCCGCTGCGCGAGAACACGCCGCTGCGCATGATCACCCGCTCGTTGGTGAAGACGTAGTGCGTGGTCTTCCACTTGATCCACGGCCACACGGTGACGACGAGCACGATCACCAGGCCGACCCCGGCCGCGATCAGCGTGCCGATCATGCCCACCCCCGTGAACAGGGAAATGGCCACGACCGCGGCGGCGGTGAGGACGAACCAGAGCACCGGCAGGAACAGTGCCTTCCAGTGGGGGTGCAGGTGCAGCACCACCTGCTCGTCCTTGGTCAGGACGCTTTCCGGGAACCCCACGCCAACCTCCTCGTTCATGAATGTCGAGGTGGAGGCTAGACCGTCCCGACCCGGTGCGATATTGGCCTACCCGGTCGTCTCTGCGCGGACGTGCACCACGTCGCCGGCGGCGACCGCGTGCTCCTTCCCGAACACGTCCGTGACCTGCAGCCGGCCGTCGACGTCGACGCCGGTGGCCGTGCCGTCGAGTGTGGCGCCGCCGGGAAGGTCGACCCGGACCCGCCGGCCGATGGTGCCGCAGTGGAAGAGGTACGCCTCGCGAATGCCGGAGTCGTCGCCGGCCTGCCACTGCCGGTACACCTCCTCGAACCCGCGCAACAGGGCGCGCAGCAGCGGGTCGCGGTCGGCGCTGGCGGCACCGCCGAGGGCAAGGGACGTCGCGTCGGGGCGGGGCAGCTCGTGCTCGCGCAGCGTGGTGTTGAGCCCGATGCCGACCACCACCGCGCCGTCGCCGACCCCCTCGGCGAGGATGCCGGCGGTCTTGCGGTCGCCCTGCAGCAGCAGGTCGTTGGGCCACTTCAGGTAGGCGTCGAGGCGGGCGACCCGGCGCACCGACTCGGCCAGCGCGACCCCGGCCAGGAGCGGCAGCCAGCCCCAGCGCGACACCGGCACCACCGGGCGCAGCAGGATGCTCAGCGCCAGGCCGGCCCGCGGCGGCGACTGCCACTGCCGGCCCAGCCGGCCCCGGCCCGCGGTCTGCCGCTCGGCGACGATCACCAGGCCCTCGGCGGCGCCGGCCCGCGCGGCGTCGCCGGCGTCGGCGTTGGTCGAGCCGGTCTCCTCGACCACGCGCAGGTCGGTCCAGAGCCCGCCGGGGACGACCAACGCGCGGCGGAGCGCGGCCGCATGCAGCGGGGGGCGCTCCAGGTCGGTGTAAATGTTCACAGGTCGACCGTATCGCCGCCCGATTACGATGCCGAACGTGACCATTGAGCAGGCTGGTGTCGGCGCTGACATCCACACGACCGCGGGGAAGCTCGCCGATCTGGGCCGGCGGACCGACGAGGCCGTGCACGCGGGGTCGGCCCGGGCCGTGGAGAAGCAGCACGCCAGGGGCAAGAAGACCGCACGCGAGCGGATCGAGCTGCTGCTGGACCCCGGCTCGTTCGTCGAGCTCGACGAGCTGGCCAGGCACCGGTCGACCAACTTCGGGATGGAGCAGTCGCGCCCGTACGGCGACGGCGTCGTCACCGGGTACGGCACCGTCGACGGGCGGCAGATCTGCGTCTTCGCGCAGGACTTCACGATCTTCGGCGGCAGCCTCGGCGAGGTCTTCGGCGAGAAGATCGTGAAGGTCATGGACCTGGCGATGAAGATCGGCTGCCCGGTGGTCGGGATCAACGACTCCGGCGGCGCCCGCATCCAGGAGGGTGTCGTCTCGCTCGGGCTCTACGGCGAGATCTTCTTCCGCAACGTCCGGGCGTCGGGTGTCATCCCGCAGATCTCACTGATCATGGGGCCGTGCGCGGGCGGCGCGGTGTACTCCCCCGCCGTCACCGACTTCACCGTGATGGTCGACCAGACCTCGCACATGTTCATCACCGGCCCCGACGTGATCAAGACGGTGACCGGCGAGGACGTCGAGTTCGAGGAGCTGGGCGGGGCCCGGACGCACAACACCAAGTCCGGCAACGCGCACTACCTCGCCACCGACGAGGACGACGCGATCGAGTACGTGAAGGCCCTGCTGTCCTACCTGCCGTCCAACAACATGGACGACGTGCCGGTCGTGCCGCTGCCGGCGTCGCTGGAGGTGTCCGAGGACGACCTGGCGCTGGACACCGTCATCCCCGACTCCGCGAACCAGCCGTACGACATGCACACGGTCATCGAGTCGGTCGTCGAGGACTTCCTCGAGGTGCAGCCGCTGTTCGCGCAGAACATCCTGATCGGCTTCGGCCGGGTCGAGGGCCACCCGGTCGGCGTCGTGGCCAACCAGCCGATGCACTTCGCCGGCTGCCTGGACATCGACGCGTCGGAGAAGGCGGCCCGCTTCGTGCGGACCTGCGACGCGTTCAACATCCCGATCCTCACGTTCGTCGACGTGCCGGGCTTCCTGCCGGGCGCCAGCCAGGAGTGGGACGGCATCATCCGGCGCGGCGCGAAGCTCATCTACGCCTACGCCGAGGCCACCGTCCCGAAGGTCACGGTCATCACCCGGAAGGCGTACGGCGGCGCCTACGACGTCATGGGCTCCAAGCACCTCGGCGCCGACCTCAACTTCGCCTGGCCGACCGCGCAGATCGCGGTCATGGGCGCGCAGGGCGCGGTCAACATCCTGTACCGCCAGGAGCTGCGCGACGCGAAGGACCCAGCCGGCCTGCGCGCCGAGCTGATCCAGGAGTACGAGGACACCCTCGCCAACCCGTACGTGGCGGCGGAGCGCGGCTACGTCGACGGGGTCATCGCGCCGTCGGCGACGCGGGTGGAGATCGTGCGGGCGCTGCGGCTGCTGCGCACCAAGCGGGAGACCCTGCCGCCGAAGAAGCACGGCAACATCCCGCTGTAGGTCAGGCCGTCACCCTGAACGACACCTTGATGATGTTGAACTTGTTGACGGTGGCGGAGTCTTCCCACAGCGCGTCCGGGGTCTGCCAGTAGATGGCGTGGCCCCGGCCCGGGTTGACCCGGCAGCCCATGTTGGAGATGTGCAGGCGGCCGCTGGGGGCCGTGTACCGCCACTGCCAGTCCGCGCAGGCCCAGCCGTCCCGGAAGTTGACCGTGTCGATCCCGACCTGCTCGTAGCCCGGGTACAGCCCGTCCTTGAGCCGCGCCGCCTCCTGCTCGCGCCAGTCGGCGACCGGGTCGCCCTTCGGCGGGTTGAAGGACGTGTCGATCGCCACCTCCCACCGGCCGTCGAGCGGGTCGACGAAGGAGATCATCGACGGGTAGCTGGGCTTCTTCACCGTGCGCACCCAGCCGTCCGGCACCGCGACCGCCCAGCTGTACTTGGCGTCGGTCTCCCAGTGGAAGCCGGCCGGCAGGTCCATCACGGTGCCGCCGAAGGTGCCGCGGACGTCTGGCGACGCGCTCGCGGTGGGACTGCCCGACGCCGGGCCCGCGGCGCCGGACGTGGCGGGACCCGCCCCCAGCCCGGTGGCCTGCGCGCCGGTCGGCAGCGTCTGCGGCGGGTCGTCGCCGGAGTCGGCGATCAGAATCACGGCCCCGACGAGCAGGGCCAGCGCGACGAGGACCGCGGCGATCCAGCGGCCGCGGTGCTGGCCGGGCGGCACCGTCTCGACGTCGTCGCTGACCGGCACCACCTCGGGGGCGGGAACCCCGCCGCGGGAGTAGAGGCCGGCGCCGACGGGCGCGCTGCCGCGGGCCTTGCCGGGGAAGTCGGTCCGGGCCGGGGTGGCGTCCGCGACCTGCGCCGGGCTGTCCTGATCCAGGCCCGCGGGCGGCGAGCTGACCGGCGCCTCCGGCCGCGCCGACCCCCCGCCGAGCGGGTGCGACGAGCCTCTCGACGAGCCGCTGGACGAGCTGCGCAGGCCCGAAGGTTGGCCTTCCCGCGAGCGGCGCGGCCGGGGCAGCGCGGGCAAGGTCCAGGACCAGGCGCGGCCCTCCCCCGACGCGGCCCGCTGCAGCAGCCGCTCGGTCTCGGCGACGCCCGCGCGCGCCTTCGGGTCCTTGCGCAGCAGCGCGTTGAGGACCGGCTTCAGCACGCCCGCGCGGGTCGGCGGGTCGGGGTCCTCGGTGGCGAGGGCCGTCAGCGTCGCGTACGTCGTGGAGCGCGCGTACGGCGAGCGGCCCTCGACGGCGGCGTAGAGCGTGGCGCCGAGCGACCACAGGTCGGACTCCGGTCCGGAGGTGCCCTCTCTCGCGCGCTCCGGGGAGATGTACTGCGGGGACCCGAGGATCAGGCCGGGGCGGGTGACGGCGCCGTCGCCGCCCTCGAAGACCGCGAGGCCGAAGTCGGTGAGCACCACCCGGCCCGTGTCGGCGAGCAGCACGTTGCCGGGCTTCACGTCACGGTGCAGCACCCCGGCGGCGTGCGCGGCCTTCAGCGCGTTGAGCACGGCGAGCCCGATCTGCGCGACCCGCTCCGGCGGCAGCGGCCCGTCGTCGGTGATCACCTGATGGAGTGACCGCGACGGCACGTACTCCATCACGATCCACGGTGCCTGCTCGGTCTGCACGACGTCGTAGATCCGCACGACGTTCGCGTCGTTGAGGCGGGCCGCGGCGCGGGCCTCCCGGAGGGTGCGCAGCCGCAGCTCCTCGCGCTCCTCGGCGGTCAGCCCCTCGGGCGGGATGACCTCCTTGATCGCGACGTCGCGGCGCAGCATCTCGTCGCGGGCGAGCCACACCCGGCCCATGCCACCGGCGCCGAGCGACTCGATCAATCGATAGCGCTCAGCGATCAGGGACGTGGACTGCGTCATCACCACAGACGCTACCGAACGAGCGCACGTTCCAGACAGCCCGGACCTGGACGAGATCACCCGTCTCAGTCAGTGCGGGACCGCAAGACCATGATCAATAGGATGACGAGGCCGATACCGACCAGACCGGCGCCGATCAGGGCCACCGGCAGGACCCGGAACGTGTCGAGGACCTTCTGCTGGGTCGGTGCCCTGTCGTCGGCGGTGAAGGTCACCGTGACCGTCACCGTGTACAGGTCGACGTCGGCGCCGGTCTCCTCGCCGATGACGACGGTGCCGGGGATCGGCAGCGGCGCGTTGCCCGGCGCGGGATCGACCGTCGCGCCGACGGCCACCGCGGCGCCGGCCGCGGTGGGTGTCGCCGGGCGCTGCACCGTGCACTTCGCCGGGTCCAGGAAGCCCAGCGGCGTGGGCAGCGACGCCTCGCTGTTGTCGTCCCCGGGCAGCACGACCCGGCCGGTCGAGCCGTCGGTGCAGTCCACATCCAGCACGATCGGGCCGTCGCGGCCGCTGGTGCTGCCCGCGAAGCGGACGGTGACCTGCAGCTGGTGCGCCTCGACGAACAGGTAGGACGCGGTGCACTTCGCGGCGGGCACGGCGGCGGTGAGCGGCACGACGTCGGCACCGACGTTGGGCACGTCCTGCGACTCGCCCGGGTCGCAGGCGAACGAGCTCAGCCGCCAGCTGCCCTCGACCGTCGCCAGGGGCGGCAGCGGGGTCACCACGTAGTCGCCGAGCGGCAGCGCCGCCGGGAGGCCCTGGGCGATCGCGGCCTCGCCGAACGCGGTCGTGGTCGCCACCCCGGACCAGCCGGGCGAGCCCTCGCCGCGCGGCGCGATCACGAACGACGCCGCGCCGATCCCGCCGACCGTCACCGACCGCAGCTGGATGCTGCCGCCCTTGCGGGTCACCCGCAGCGTGCAGTCGGTCGGGGCGCCGGCGGCGACCATGACGGTGACGGACATGCCCTCCGGCTTGAGCTCGGTCGCCCCGCAGCCGACCCCGGTCAGCGACCATGCGTCGGTCTCGCCGGCCGGGGCGGTGAGCGTCACCGGATACGCCCCCGGCAGCAGCGTGCTCAGGTCGGCGCCGGTCGCGACGGTGGCGGAGCCGTCACCGGCCGGCGTGGCCTGCAGCAGGCGCGGCGGGTCGGCCCCGCCGCCCGAGGCGACGGACAGGTTGAACGCGCCGCCGGGCGCGTCGCCGAACA
This sequence comes from Dactylosporangium maewongense, assembly GCF_039531485.1. Lineage (NCBI taxonomy): Bacteria > Bacillati > Actinomycetota > Actinomycetes > Micromonosporales > Micromonosporaceae > Dactylosporangium > Dactylosporangium maewongense. Next base: position 165,377 of record NZ_BAAAQD010000008.1, read on the forward strand.
GCCGCAGCGTCAGCCCCGGCGGCGCGGCCGGCGGGGTGTAGGTGAACGTGCAGGTGACGACCTCACCGGGGGCGAGCGTGACGGTGGCGGTGCCCGTCGGCAGGTCGGTGGCGGTGAGGCTGCGCCCGGCGCCGCTCTTGCCGCAGCTCAGGTCGGTGAGCGTCCAGCCCGCCGGGGTCCGCGACACGACCGTGCCGGGCTGGCCGCCGGAGCTGCGCACCAGGGTCGCGTCGGTCTTCGCGTCGGCGTAGATCCGCTTGTCGGCGGCGTAGCCGGCGGAGGCGTCGAACGCGAACCGCTGCTGGTAGCCGGCCGGGGCCGTCGTGCGGGCCTTCACCACGAGCGTGGCCGGGGCCTGCGCGGACTTCACGTAGTACGCGAAGCAGAGCACGTGCCGCGCCCCGGCGGGGAAGCCGAGCCACTGGACGTTGCCGCCGGCGTGGCCGTCGGCGCCGCAGCGCAGGACGCCGAACCCGTACCCGGGCAGCGCCGCGGCGAGCAGCGGGTCGCCCGGCGTGCCGCCCTGCACCCACAGCTGCCGGTGCGAGGACGCGCTCGCCTGCTCCGGGGTCAGCTGCAGGGTGACCGCGCCGTCGATGAGCTTGTCGGTCTTGTGGCCGGCCGCGTCCAGCAGCGGCACCTGGGCGGCGGTCGCGCCGGAGTCGACCGCCGGCATGGTCACCGTCGACAGCGCGCCCTTCTTCTCCTGCCCGGGCCCCAGCGAGAAGTGCCAGCCGGGCAGGGCGGTGCAGCCGGCCCCGTTGGCCGCCTCGACGGCCGGGTCGACCGCCTGGCCGTCCTTGTACGCGCTGGCGCGGCCGAGGGCGGACGCCGCCTCGATGCGGTCGTCGCGGACCCGGTTGGCCATGACGTCGTCGTACGAGCCGCAGGAGCGCGCCGCGAACGTGATCTGATACCGCAGCGACGCGGATACCGACGCCGGCTGCTCGCCCTCACGCGCCTGGGCGGGCGACCCGGGCAGCAGTGCCGCGAGGAGCGCGCCGACGATGAGCATCGATGCGACCCGGAATGGGACGTTTGTCAATGCGCCCCCCAAACTCGCCATCGACTCCCGTTCCGCTTGAGTATGCGCCGCCGATGCGTGCGTATGCTCGCAGGACGGCAACGTTTCGCGTACTTTCCGGGAGGTCCTGTGGCCGAGGAACCGCTGTTCAAGGTCGTCCGCGGTACGCCGACGGCCGAGGAGGTCGCGGCGATCGTCGGGGTGCTCTTCAGCCGTCCCGCCGCCGCGGCGGTGGCTGCTGCGCCGGTGTCGCGCTGGCGCCAGAGCGCCCGGCCGGCGTCTCGTCCCCGCTGGCGCTAGCGCCACCACCCGCCGGGGGCTCGCCGGCAGTGGCATCGTTCACAGGAGGCTCGTTCACAGGGGGCTCGTCCACCGGGGGCTCGTCCACCGGGGGCTCGCTCGCCGGGGGCCGGCCGGTCGGCGGGCGACGGCGCGGGATGACGATCGGCGGCAGGGCCGGCAGCGTCGGCCAGCGGCGGGCCTCGCGCTCGTCCTGCAGGAACTCCGCCTGGGCGAGCGTCGGCAGGTCCTCGACCAGCTGCTGGCCGCACGAGCGGCAGATCAGCGCCGCGGCCGGCACCCGGTCGTAGCAGAACGGGCACTGCCGCTGGTCCAGCGACCTGCCCCGCTCCACGCCGATCCAGGTCATGAACTTGATGATCACGAACAGGGCGACCGCCAGCAGCAGGAACTGCAGCAGGTCGTTGAGGAACACGCCGTACTTGATCGGCGTGCGGTGCAGCGTGATCTTCAGTTGCTGGAAGTCGGGCTCGCCGACCACAGCGGCGACCGCCTGCAGGAACAGGTTGGTGACGAAGGACTGGACGAGCGTGGCGAAGGCCGATCCGATGATGAAGCCGAGCGCCAGGTCCAGGACCGAGCCGCCGATCGCGATCGCCTTGAACTCAGCCCAGAGCTTCCGCATGGCCGCGATGGTACTAACGTCCGTCCCGTGAAGACGTTCATCCTCGCCTCTGCCAGCCCCGCCCGCCGCCGGCTGCTGCAGGCCGCCGGAATCGAGCCGCGGGTCATCGTGAGCGGTGTCGACGAGTCCGCGATCCAGGCGGCCGGCGGCGCCGCCCTCGCCGGCACGCTCGCCGAGCTCAAGGCCCTCGCCGTCGCTGAGTCAGCCGGGGTGGCGGGCACCGACGCCCTGGTGATCGGCTGCGACTCGGTGCTCGAGCTCGACGGCGACGTGCTCGGCAAGCCGGCCGACGCCGACGAGGCGGTCGCCCGCTGGAAGGCGATGCGCGGCCGCTCCGGCGTGCTGTACACCGGCCACTGCCTGGTCGACGCCGAGTCCGGCAGCAACACGTCGAAGACCGTCGGCACCGTCGTGCACTTCGCGGAGCCCGACGACGAGGAGATCGCCGCGTACGTGGCGACGGGCGAGCCACTGCACGTGGCCGGCGCGTTCACCATCGACGGGCTCGGCGGCGTGTTCGTCGACCGGATCGAGGGCGACCACGGCAACGTCGTGGGCCTGTCGCTGCCGACGCTGCGGGTGCTGCTGTCGATCCTCGGGGTCCGCATCACCGACTTCTGGCGGGGCAGGATCGAATCATGACGAGACAGACACTTGCCCTCACCGACGCGCTGCACGCGTATGTCGTCGCCAACGGCAGCGAGCCCGACGACCTGGTCCGCGACCTGATCGAGGAGACCGCGGCGGCGCTGCCGCGCGACGCGGGCATGCAGGTCGCGCCGGAGCAGGCGGCGCTGCTGACGATGCTGACCCGGATCAGCGGCGCCCGGCAGGCCCTGGAGATCGGCACGTTCACCGGGCTGTCGTCGATCGCGATCGCCCGCGGCCTCGCCGAGGGCGGCCGGCTGACCTGCCTGGACGTGTCGGAGGAGTTCACGTCGATCGCCCGGCGGTACTGGCGGCGCGGCGGCCTCGACGACCGCATCGAGCTGCGGATCGGGCCCGCCGCGGAGACGCTCGGTGCGCTGCCGGCCGAGCCGCACCTCGACCTGACCTTCATCGACGCGGACAAGACCGGCTACCTGGGTTACTGGGAGGCGGTCGTGCCCCGGACGCGGCCCGGCGGCCTGATCCTGGTGGACAATGTGCTGCGCCACGGGCACGTGCTCGACCCGGACCCGGGCGACCACGGCACCCTCGCGATCGTCGAGTTCAACCGGCGGGTCCTCGCCGACGAGCGGGTCGAGTCGGTGCTCATCCCGATCGCTGACGGGCTCACACTGGCTCGGCGGCTCTGACCGGCGCCGCGGTCTGCGTGGTATTGAGGGTGGCGCGCCCAGTGAGCCTCTCCAGGCGCGTCACCACCGCGGCGCTCAGCAGCAGGAACGCCGGCACGAGCAGGAACGCGGTGTGCGGCCCGACCCGGTCGGCGAGCGAGCCCAGCGCGAACGGCGCCACCGCGAAGGAGATCCCGACGGCGAACGAGGCCCGGGCCGCGGCCAGGTCCGGCTGCCCGTCGGAGTGGGCGAGGGCGAGGCCGATCCCGAGCGGGTAGTGCAGGCCGCAGCCGAGCCCGCAGCCGAACAGGCCCGCCATCGCCAGCCAGGGCACGGTCGCCGACCAGAACAGCGCGAACCCGGCGGCGGACACGGCGAGCGCTGCCAGGAGCATGCGGGTCGGGCGGTACCGCAGCAGCAGCCGCCCGCCGACGATCCTCCCGGTCACCATCCCGGCGATCATGGTCGACACGGCCGCCGTCGCCACCCCGGCGGACACGTGGGCGTGGTCGCGGAGCACGTCGCTGCCCCACAGCGTCAGGCAGACCTCCACCGAACCGGTCGCGAACAGGCTGGTCGCGGCCAGCCAGTAGGTGGCGGGGAGCCTGCGGGCGCGCCGGCCGTCGGCGGTGCCGTGCTGGAGCGGCTCGGGTGCCCGTACACCGGCGAACACCGCCAACAGGACGGTGGGGACCACCACGAGGACAAGCCCGGCCCGCCACCCGAGACCGGTGCCGTAGGCGAACCCGACGACCAGCGGTGCGACCAGGCCGACGGCGGCCGCGGCGGCGTTGGCCTCGCTGATCGCGGCCGGCCCGGCGGTCCCGTGGTGCTCGGTGAGCGCCGCGACGATGCCGTTGACCAGCAACGACCCGCCGAAGCTCGCGAGGGTGGCGAACGTCAGGGTCAGCGCCAGGTGGTGCGCGGCGAACATGCCCGCGGCGGCGCCGCTGATCAGCGTCAGGCCGGCCCAGATGAGGCGGTGTCGCCCGTACCGGCGGGTCAACGCCGGAATGACGGCGCCGCCGACGATGCCGCCGACGGCGAACCCGGTCCCGTGCAGGCTCGCGAGGGTCCTGCTGATGTGCAGCTCGTCGCGCAGCAGCGGGGCGACCGGCCCGAACCCGTAGAGGAAGTAGCACCACAGGGACAGCTGGACGTAGATCACCCAGGTGAGGCGGTCGCGGACGAGATTGGGCACCGCCTGACGGTGTCACGGCCCCTCCCGTGGTGGAAGGGGCCGTGACGGTGATTGCCGTTACCGGTAAAGTCGACTGGCCTAACGGACGCCCCTGGCGAAGGCGCGGGAGGCCCAGACCACGGTGATCAGGGTCAGGCCGCCGATGACGACGCCCGCCTGCCAGACCGAGTCGGCGCCGGGGTTGCCGGCGAAGAGGGCCCGGACGCCGTCGGTGGCCCACGAGAACGGGTTCCAGTCGGCGACGCGCTTGAGCCACGCCGGGGCGAACGTGAGCGGCAGCAGGATGCCGGCGGTCAGCAGCAGCGGCTGCGAGATCGTGTTCAGCAGCGGCGCGAGGGCGTCCTCGCTGCGCAGCTTCAGCGAGATCGCGTAGGAGAACGCCGACAGCATCAGCGAGATGACCGCCATCAGCGCGAACGCGGCGAGCACGTCCAGGACGCCGACGCTCAGGCCGAACCCGACCGCGACGATGACGATGAGCGCCGCCTGGAACAGCAGCGACACGACGTCGCGCAGCGAGCGGCCGACCAGCAGCGCCAGGCGGCTGACCGGGGTGACCCGGCTCCGCTCGATGACGCCGGCGCGCAGCTCGGCGATCAGCCCGAAGCCGGTGAACAGCGAGCCGAACATGGCCAGCAGCACCAGCAGGCCCGGCACGAACAGCTCGTACGCCTCGGCGTTGGTCTTCACGCCGAGCGCCGGCTTCAGCAGCGGCGCGAAGAGCAGGAGGTAGAAGAGCGGCTGGATGACCCCGACGATCAGCCACACCGGCTGGCGGAGCATGAGCTGCATCTGGCGGGCGAAGACGAGCCAGGTGTCGCGGAGGAATTTCATCGCTACTCAGCTTTCCCGAAGTGAACGGCCGGTCTTGGTGAGGAAGACGTCGTCGAGGCTGGGTCGGTGCAGCTCCATCTGGGTGAGCTGCACGCCGGCGTGGTCGAGCACGCGGAGGATGTGCGGGATCGCGACGGCGCCCTCGTCCACGTACAGCCGGAGCTCGTTCTTGGCGTGTTCTTCGAGCTTGCGGACGTAGTCCTGGTTCCTGAGCAGCGCGATCGCCGTTTCAGCGGATGCTCCGGCGGTGCCGACGGTCACGACGTCGCCGGCGACCTCGCGCTTGAGCGCGTCGACCGTGCCCTCGGTGACGATCTCGCCGTGGTCCATGATCGCGATCCGGTCGCAGAGCGCGTCGGCCTCGTCGAGGTAGTGGGTGGTGATGAAGACCGTCATGCCCTCGGCGCGCAGGCGGCGTACCTCGTCCCACATGTGGGCGCGGCTCTGCGGGTCGAGGCCGGTGGTCGGCTCGTCGAGGAAGACGACCTTCGGCCCGTGGATGATGCCGAGCGCGATGTCGACCCGCCGGCGCTGGCCGCCGGAGTAGGTCTTGGTCTTGCGGTCGGCGTACTCGGTGAGCTGGAACGCCGCGAGGGCCTTGTCGGCCCGCTCGAGCGCCTCGGCCTTGTGGATGCCGTAGAAGCGGGCCTGCAGGACCAGCTCCTCGCGCGCGGTGCTCTCGTCCCAGGTGCTGCCGCCCTGGGCGACGTAACCGATCCGGCGGCGCACCTCGCCCGGGTGCTTGAGCAGGTCGGCGCCGGCGATGACCGCCTCGCCGCCGTCGGGCGTGATGAGCGTGGCCAGCATCCGCAGCGTCGTGGTCTTGCCCGCGCCGTTGGGGCCGAGGAACCCGTAGATCTCCCCCTCCCGGACGGAGAGGTCGACCCCCCGGACCGCCTCGACGACCTTGGTCTCCCGACCGGCCCGTGAGCGGTACGACTTCCGCAGACCCTTCGTCTCGATCATGACGGTCTCCCCTGTCGTCTGTGTGCTACGCGGGTCAACCTAACGCGATATAAACTACTAGTCAAGCGCGTTATATCGCGTTTTAAACCTCGTCCTCGTCGTCCTGCGGGTCTCCGAACTGCTCACGGATCGCCGCGCGCCAGGCGTCGGGGCTCTGCCCACCCTCGTTGAAGTGCCCACCCTCGCCGGCCTCGACCCGCGCGGCCACGTCCTGGCACCAGCGGGCCTCCGCCTCGGCGCGCACCGCCGTGAGCTCCAGCTGCCAGCCCACGTGCGGCGGCTTGTCGGCGATCCACTCGTCGATGCTGTCGCGATAGGTTGCAACCCAGTCGTTGAGGAGCCGTGCCCGGGCCCGCAGCGCGCCGACCGCCTCGGGGCGCGGCAGCGACGGCAGGAAGGCGAAGGCGGCCTGGAAGGGGTCGACCGGCTCCGAGTACTCCCACCAGTACCGGCGCAGCATGGCCTGATACTCGACCTCGCCGGCCTTGGTCAGCTGGTACCTCGTGCGGGCCGGACGCCCGTCCACCTGCTCGGTGTCGACCGGCTCGAGCAGGCCTTCCTCGGTCAGCTTGCGCAACGCGTGATAGATCGATCCCGGCTGGACATTGGCCCAGCTCTCCACGTTCCAGCTGGTCAGCTCCTTGCGGATGTCGTAACCGTGGACGGGCTGCAGGTAGGAGACCAGTCCCATGATCATCAAACGCGTAGTAGACACGACATAATCTTAATAGGGTCGGTTTGACTATGACATTGTTGGCAGCGGGACTTGTCGTACAGGTCGCTTAGACTGCGGCTGAGGGTTACCCAAGGGAGCGTTCAGCGTGCGCAAGGTTCTCATCGCCAACCGGGGCGAGATCGCGGTCCGCGTCATCCGGGCCTGCCAGGACGCGGGTCTGGCCAGTGTCGCGATCTACGCCGACTCCGACCGCGACGCGCTGCACACCCGCCTCGCCGACGAGGCCTATGCCCTCGGCGGCGACACCCCCGGCGCGTCCTACCTGCGCATCGAGAAGGTCGTCGAGGTCGCCCTCGCCGCGGGCGCCGACGCCGTCCACCCCGGCTACGGGTTCCTGTCCGAGAACGCGGACTTCGCCCAGGCCGTCATCGACGCCGGGCTGACCTGGATCGGCCCGACCCCGCAGGCGATCCGCGACCTCGGCGACAAGGTCACCGCCCGGCACATCGCCCAGCGCGCCGGCGCGCCCCTCGTCCCCGGCACCGCCGAGCCCGCCCGCGACGCCGACGAGATCGTCGCGTTCGCCCGCGAGCACGGGCTGCCCGTCGCCATCAAGGCCGCCTTCGGCGGCGGCGGCCGCGGCCTGAAGGTCGCCCGCACGCTGGAGGAGATCCCGGCGCTCTTCGAGTCCGCGACCCGCGAGGCGGTCGCCGCCTTCGGGCGGGGCGAGTGCTTCGTCGAGCGCTATCTGGACCAGCCCCGCCACGTCGAGGCCCAGGTCCTCGCCGACCAGCACGGCAACGTGGTCGTCGTCGGCACCCGCGACTGCTCCCTGCAGCGCCGCCACCAGAAGCTCGTCGAGGAGGCGCCCGCGCCGTTCCTCACCGACGCCCAGCGCGCCCAGATCCACGAGTCGGCGAAGGCGATCTGCCGCGAGGCGGGCTACCACGGCGCCGGCACCGTCGAGTATCTCGTCGGCAACGACGGCACCATCTCCTTCCTCGAGGTCAACACCCGCCTCCAGGTCGAGCACCCGGTCAGCGAGGAGACCGCCGGCATCGACCTGGTCCGCGAGCAGTTCCGGGTCGCCGACGGCGAGAAGCTCCGCTTCGACGAGGACCCCGCCCCGCGCGGCCACTCCATCGAGTTCCGCATCAACGGCGAGGACCCGGGCCGCGGCTTCCTGCCCGCCCCCGGCACCGTCACCACCCTGCGCCTGCCCACCGGCCCCGGCGTCCGCGTCGACACCGGCATCGAGTCCGGCAGCGTCATCGGCGGCAACTTCGACTCCCTCCTCGCCAAGGTCATCATCACCGGCGAGACCCGCGAGCAGGCCCTGGAGCGCGCCCGCCGCGCCCTGGACGAGATGGTCGTCGAAGGCATGGCCACCGCCCTGCCCTTCCACCGCGCCGTCCTGCGTGACGAGGCCTTCACCGAGTCTCCCTTCCGGGTGCACACCCGCTGGATCGAGACCGAGTGGGTCAACACGGTGCCGCCGTTCACCGCCCCCTCCGGCGACCTGCCCGCCGCCGAGGAGCGCTCGACGGTGGTCGTGGAGGTCGGCGGGAAGCGGCTGGAGGTGTCGCTGCCCGCGGGCTTCGGCACCGGCCCCGCCGTCGCCGCCCCCGGCTCGCCGGCCCCGCGCCGCCGCTCGGGCACGAAGAAGCAGTCGGGCGCCGCGAGCGGCGACGCCCTCACCAGCCCCATGCAGGGCACGATCGTGAAGATCGCCGTGGCCGAGGGCGACACGGTCGCCGAGGGTGACCTGATCGTCGTCCTGGAGGCGATGAAGATGGAGCAACCCCTCAACGCCCACAAGTCGGGCGTCGTCACCGACCTCGCAGCCACCGTCGGCGAGGTCGTCTCCGCCGGCGCCGTCATCGCCACCCTGAAGTAGCCGCCTCCACCACCACGCGGCCGCTCCACTCCACCCCCGGCACCGCCGCACAAGCCCCGCGGTTCCGGTGGCGCGCTCGCGTCCCCACCGGCGCGACATTGCCGCAACCACCTCCGGCCCGGCGTGCCCCGTTCGGCGGCCCCCATGACCAATCTCCCCGGGGCGGAAGCTCTAAGGCGGATCTGGCCTGGTGAGCCCCTGTTCGCTGGGGCCACCACCAGCATGATCGACGGACGGATCCGGTCACCCGAACGACCGGAACTGTCCTTGGATCACGGGAAGGCGCCGGAAACCCCGACAGCCCCCGGGCGAACCTCCGTCACCGCCGACCGGACGAAGCGGATCAATCACCGGAATTCCTGCACTATCGGGCACGCCACAACTCTCTCAGGGCCATGACCGCGAACACCGCACCGCTGGACGCGGCGGCACACCGCGGTCGTCCACTCAAGCAGCCCCGACCACCACTCCCCGCACGGACGCACCTCCCCGACCGATGATCCAAGGACGGATCCGGCTACCCGCACGGCCAGAACCGTCCTTGGATCACGACGGGCAGCACCGGCAAACCTGGCAGCCCCCAGGGCGAACCTCATTCACCGCTGACCGGACGAAGTGGATCAATCAGCAGAATTCCCCCACCACCGGACACGCCACACCCCCTCAGGGCCATGACCGCGAACACCGCACCGCTGGACGCGGCGGCACACCGCGGTCGTCCACTCAAGCAGCCCCGACCACCACACCCCGCACGGCGCACCTCCCCGACCGATGATCGAAGGACGGATCCGGCCACCCGCACGGCCAGAACCGTCCTTGGATCACGACGGCGGCGAACCCGGCAGCCCTCAGGGCGAGCCTCCATCACCGCTGACCGGACGAAGCGGATCAATCCCGCACCACCGGGCAGGCCACATCCCCTCAGGGCCATGACCGCGAACCCCGCGCCGCTGGGCGCGGCGGCACACCGCAGTCGTCCACTCAAGCAGCCCCTGACCACCAGACCCCGCACGGCGCACCTCCCCGACCGATGATCGAAGGACGGATCCGGCCACCCGCACGACCAGAACCGTCCTTGGATCACGACGGGCAGCGCCGACGAACCCGGCAAACCCCGGGACCAAACCTCCATCACTACCGACCCGACACGGCGGATCAAGTACCGGCATGATCGACGGACGGATGTGGCCACCCGCACGACCGGGACCGTCCTTGGATCACGGGACGGGCGCCGCGCTGCTGGACGTAGGCCTGGGGGTGGCCACCGGATGCGGCGCGGATGCGTCGCTTGGCCTGGCTCGCGTCTCGGCGCGGGCAGTGCGGCGCGGAGCGGCGCATCGGGGCTGCGGGTGGGAATCCCCGCCGGGACCTGCCGCGGCAGCGGTGGGGCGGAAGCACAGTGGGGAATTACGGTGCGGCGTGGGCGCCTGTGCTGGCGTGGAGGGGGACGGCGACGACGGCGGTGCCGTAGGCGCAGAGTTCGGCCCAGGTGTTGGTGAAGTCGCGGTGGTCGAAGCGCATGCCGACGACGGCGTTGGCGCCGCGCTGCTCGGCGACGTGGACCATCTGGCCGACGGCGCGCGCCCGGGTCTGCACGAGGAACTGGGACATGTCGAGGCCCGGGCCGCCCTCGGTCGAGCGTAGCCCCGCGGCGAACGGGTTCCGCGACGTCGCGCACACCCCGAGCACCTCGCCGAGCACGGTCGTGATCTCGTACCCCGGTAAACCCTCAGTCGTTACAACCAGCACATATGAATCGTATGCACATATGTACGGTTTAGGGTGGATCTACTGGGAACCACCCCCTCAGCCCTGCCCGGGAGTGGCGTTGGGGTTGACGGTGATACCCGCCGCGAAGCGGATCAGGTCGGGCTCCGGCAGCGGTACGGGCGTCGCGGACTGGATCACGAGCAGCCGGCCGTCGCCGAGGTCGACCTGCAGCGAGAAGAAGCCGTCGACCGGGTCGGTCAGGATGCCGGGGCGGCCCGCGACGTCGACCGCGCGGCCCGTGGACAGCTCGCCGGTCACGCCCAGCATCACGGTGAGCTTGCCGACGAAGGTCTCGTCGGCGGTGACGTCCGGCGGGCAGAAGGTGACGGCGGCCGGGCTGATGTTGTCGACCGTGTACCCGTCGGGGACCAGCGCGAACGTGAACGGCGCCGGCACGCTCACCGGCTGCGGCAGGAGGCCCTTGGCGAACCCGGCGAGCCGGTCGACCGGCACGGCGGGGGACGCGCGCAGCTCGAACCACTGCCCGGGCGCCTCCTGCCAGATCAGGGAGGTCCCCGTGTCGTCGGACTCCGCGGTGTACCCGACGACACCGCGGACCATGATCGGCTCGGTCCCGGTCGCGAGTGGGCGGGTCGGGCTGACCGTCAGCGTGGCGGTGGCGGCGTCGTCCGGCAGGGGCTGGCTGAGCGTCGGGAGTCCGGCGGCGAGGCGTACCTCGGGATCGGTGCCCGACGGTGGCGGGCTGAGCGGGAACGTGACCGTCAGCGGGCCGGACGGCGAGGCCAGCACCGACGGCGCGGCCACCGCCACCGGGGCGGCCGCGAGCCGCAGCGGCACGGTGACCCCGACGGTGGCCAGCACGGCGACGACCGCGCCGACCACGACGCGGGTCCGCCGCGCGCGCCGGCGGCTCTCCGCGCGGACGACCGTGAGCAGCGCCGCCCCGGCCGGGGCCTCGGCGGCGTGCCGGTGCATCAGGTCACGGACGCGCTGCTCGACGTCGCTCACCGCACCGCGCTGCGGGGAAAGGTCGTTCATGGCTCGCCTCTGCGGAGTGGGACGGGGGTCAGTGCCGACCGGAGCTTGTGCAGCGCGTGGAACGCGTGGACGCGGACGGTCGCCTGGGCGCAGCCCAGCAGCCTGGCGATCTCGGCGTCGGGGAGGTCCTCGTAGTACCGCAGGACGACGACGGCGCGCTGGGAGCGGGGCAGCGCGTTCAACGCCGTCCACATCTCGTCCGCGTCGACGACCCGGTCGGCGAGCGCATCGGGCGAGGAGCCGGGCGGCGCGCCGTCGGGCGGGTCGGCGACCGGCCGTTCGGTGCTCGCGCGGCGGCGCCGCCACGACAGGTACTGCCGCAGGACCGCCCGGCGGACGTAGGGCTCGGGACCCTCGTCGCCGGTGATCGCGTGCCAGCGGCGGTGCGCCCGGACGAGCGCCTCCTGGGTCAGGTCCTCGGCCAGGTGCCGGTCGCCGGTCAGCAGGTACGCGAACCGGAGCAGCGCCGCGCTGCGCACCGTCACGAATTCGTCGAAGTCCTGCACGTCTTCCTTGACGTTGCCGGTGGGGTCGGGCGTTTATGGCTGTTCCGACGGAGTTGGGTCGTCGTACTGCCCGGAGCGCCCCGCGTAGGGCCGGCCGTCGACGATCGGCCACGGGTTGGCTACGCAGCCGTGCAGGCCGAGGGTCTGCTGCTGCATGACGGGGGCGGGCCGGCCCGGGCCGGGGCACAGCTCGTGGCCGCGGCCGAGGCGGTGACCGGTCTCGTGGTTGACGACGTAGGCCCGGTAGGCGGTGAGGTCGGCGCCGTAGCCGGGGATGCCGCGGGCCCAGCGGGCCACGTTGACGACGACGGTGTTGCCGTTCCTGCAGGAGGTGTACCGGTCGTAGCCGCCACCGCACAGCACGTCGCGGGTCGCTGGGGTGGCGAGGTAGATGGTGAAGTCGAACGCCTCGCCCTGCCCGGCCCGGCGCAGCCGCCAGTTGCCGGTGCCGGGCCAGCTGCGCGGGTCGGTGAAGATCAGCTCGACGGCGTCGCCGAACGTGGCCGCGTCGACGCCGGTGATGCCGTGCTCCACCCCGATCCGGTAGGTCAGCAGCCTGCCCTTCGTCCCGATGGCGGGCCCGCCGGCGGTGGCGAAGCCGAACGTGCCGCCGCCGTCGACAGGGAACCGGATCACCGGCACGTCGGTCGTGGCCGGTCCCCGCGACGACGGTGCCGCCGTCGGCGACGACGGTGGCGGGGACGGTGGCGAGGACGGTGGCGAGGACGCGATCGACGGGGCGGGCGAGGCGGCCGACGCCGAGAAGGACGGCGTGGACGAGCAGCCGGCCACGAGGGCGAGCGTCACGATGGTCGGGAAGATCCGCACACCGGGACTGACGCACCGCCCCCGTCCGACTGTTTATGAACCCCGCCTATGGCGCGGCACACACCTCCGACAGGCCCGCGACGGCCGCGGCGATCGGCAGCACCCCCGACAGCGCCCCGGGGTCCCGCGGGCGCAGCGAGACCGAGCCGCCGGCCGCCTCCCGCTCCCCCACGACCGCGACGAACGGCACCTTCCGCGCCGCCGCCTGCCGGATCCGTGCGCCCAGGCTGCCCGCGTGACACTCCTCGACCCGCAGGTCGGCGGCCCGGCAGGCGCGCACGAAGTCGCCGCCGGCCTGCGCGTCGGCGACGGGGAGGACGGCGACCTGCAGCGGCGCGAACCAGGCGGGGAACGCCCCGTCGTGCACCTCGATCAGGTGCGCGAAGAGCCGCTCCATGCTGCCCGCCACGCTGCGGTGCACCATCACGGGGCGCCGCCGCGCACCGCCGGCGTCCACGTAGGACAGGTCGAAGCGGGCCGGCTGGAAGTAGTCGACCTGCACGGTCGCGAGGGTGCTCTCCCGCCCGGCGTGGTCCACCAGCTGGACGTCGATCTTCGGCCCGTAGAAGGCCGCCTCGCCGGGCGCCTCCACGTAGGAGACGCCTGCGATGTCCAGCGCTTCCCGCAGTACCGACGACGCCGCCGCCCACATCTCGGGGTCATCGACATACTTCCCGCCCTCGCCGCGCAGCGACAGCCGGAACGACGACGGCTCGAAGCCGAGCGCGGCGTGCGCCACCCGCATGAGCCGCAGCGCCTCGACGACCTCGTCGCGTACCTGCTCCTCGGCGCAGAAGACGTGCCCGTCGTTGAGGGAGATCGCCCGCACGCGGGACAGCCCGCCGAGGACGCCGGAGCGTTCCGCGCGGTACTGCCCGCCGATCTCACCGATGCGCAGCGGCAGCTCCCGGTAGGAGCGGCCGCGCGCCCCGAACACCGCCGCGTGGTGCGGGCAGAGGCTCGGCCGCAGCACGAACGCGTCGTGCTCGCTGAGCGCCATCGGCGGGAACATGTCGTCGGCGAAGTGCGGCAGGTGCCCCGATCTGAGGTACATCTCCTGCTTGGCCAGGGGCGGCGAGTAGACGTGCTGGTAGCCGTTGCGGCGTTCCAGGGCGTGGAGGTAGTCCTCGACGGCGCGGCGGGCGGCGGCGCCGGCGGGCAGCCACAGCGGCAGCCCCGCGCCGACGAGCGGGTCGGAGTGGAAGAGCTCGAGGTCGCGGCCGAGCTTGCGATGGTCCTGCATGGTCTTGACTCCCTTGATGCGACAAGGGGGCGCCGCGCACGAAAAAGCTCCGGAGCGCGGGCGCCCCGGAGCTTTGCTGAGAACAGGTGAGTGTCAGCGCCGCCGGGGAAGGCCCGGCGTCGTCGTGAACAGTGCGCTGTGACTCATGCCCGGAAGAATAGCGCGCCGTTCGGAGGGCGCGACGGGTATAAACGTGCGGTGCCTGAAGGTCACACCATCCACCGTCTCGCCGAGCGGCACCGCAAGCTGTTCGCGGGCCGGCCCGTCGCCGTCAGCAGCCCGCAGGGCCGGTTCGCCGCCGGTGCCGCCCAGGTCGACGGGCGGGTGCTGCTCGACACGGCGGCGCACGGCAAGCACCTGCTCCACCAGTACGAAGGCGACGTCACGCTGCACGTCCACCTGGGCCTGTACGGCAAGTTCACCGACGGTGACGGCGACCCCCCGCCCGCGGTCGGGGAGGTGCGGCTGCGGATGGCGAACGGCGAGCACTGGCTCGACCTGCGCGGCCCGACGGCCTGCGAGCTGCTCGACCCCCTCCAGGTCGACGCCCTGCACGCCCGTCTCGGCCCCGACCCGCTCGCCGAGGAGGACGACGGCGGCGTCAAGGCGTTCAAGGCCATCAAGAAGTCGGACCGGCCGCTCATGGCGCTGCTCATGGACCAGTCGATCGTGGCCGGCGCCGGGCTGATCTACGTGACCGAGGCCCTCTTCCGGGCCGGCCTGCGCCCGACGGTCGCCGGCCGGCGGCTGACCCGCCGGCGGTGGGACGCGATCTGGCAGGACCTGCGGACCCTGATGCGCACCGGCGTCGAGGACGGCCGCATCGACACCGTCCACAGCATCCACCTGCCCGAGGCGATGGGCCGCGCCCCTCGCGTCGACCGGCACGGCGGCGAGGTCTACGTGTACCGCCGGACGAACCAGCCCTGCCTCGTCTGCGGCACGCCCGTGCAGACGGCGGAGGTCAACGCCCGCAACGCGTACTGGTGCCGGGTCTGCCAGAGGACCCGCTGATGGTCGCCGCCCTGGAGCTGCACCTCGACGAGCGCGCGACCCGCCGCATCCGCGTCCTGTGGGACCTGCTGGAGGATCTCGGCGTACAGACGCTGCGGACGCCGCACGACGGCAAGCACCGGCCGCACGTCTCGCTGATCAGCGCCCGGGTGCTCGACCCCGACGCGGTCGTCGAGGCGCTCAAGCCGGTGCGCGTCGCGGCGCCGCTGCGCCTGAACTTCCAGTTCGCCGGGGTGTTCGTCGGGCGGGTCGTGTTCCTGGGCCTGGCGCCGACCCCGGACCTGATGCGGCACCAGGCCGAGGTCTGGCGCCACCTCACCGGCGCCGGGATCGAGGGGCTGCCCCTGTACGACCCCGGCGAGTGGGTCCCGCACTGCACCGTCTCCATGCGGGTGCCCCGCCCGATCCTCACCGACGCGCTGCGCCGCTGCCTGGAGGTCCTCCCGATCGAGGCCACCGTCAAGAAGGCCGCGGTGGTCGACTACGCCCGCGACATCTATCGGGAACTACCGTGATTCTCAGTCCGCCGCGTGGAGCATGAGCTGGCGGGCGGCCTCGGCGACGGAGCCGGAGATCGACGGGTAGATCGTGATGGTGTGGGCGAGCTGGTCGACGCTCAGATGGTTCTCCACCGCCATGGCGATCGGCATGATCAGCTCGCTGGCCTTGGGGGCGACGACGACGCCGCCGACGACGAGGCCCGACGCGGGGCGGCAGAAGATCTTCACGAACCCGTCGTCGAGGCCGTCCATCTTGGCCCGGGCGTTGCCTGCCAGGGGCAGCATGACCGAGCGGGCCGGGACCCGGCCGCTGTCGATGTCGGACTGGGTGATGCCGACGGAGGCGAGCTCCGGGTCGGTGAACACGTTGGCGGCGACGGTGCGCAGCTTCAGCGGGGCGACCGCCTCGCCGAGGGCGTGCCACATCGCGATCCGGCCCTGCATGGCGGCGACACTGGCCAGGGGCAGCAGCCCGGTGCAGTCGCCGGCCGCGTAGATGCCCGGCACGTTGGTGCGGGAGACCCGGTCGACGGTGACGTAGCCGCCGGGAGCGACCTCGACGCCGTACTCCGTCAGACCGAGCGCGGCCGTCTGCGGCACCGAGCCGACCGCCATCAGGACGTGCGAACCCTCGACCGAACGGCCGTCGGCGAGCTCGACCACGACGCCGCCGTCGACCCGGCGGGCGGCCGCGGCGCGGGAGTTGTTGAGGATGGTCATGCCCCGGGCGCGGAACACCCGCTCGATCGCCATCGCGGCGTCGGGGTCCTCGTGCGGCATGACCCGGTCGCGGCTGGAGACGAGGGTCACGTCGATGCCCATCGCCAGATACGCCGACGCGAACTCCGCGCCGGTCACGCCCGAGCCGACGACGATCAGGTGCTCGGGCAGCTGGGGCAGGTCGTAGACCTGGCGCCAGTCGAGGATGCGCTCGCCGTCCGGCGTCGCGGTCGGCAGCACCCGCGGGGTCGCGCCGGACGCCAGCAGTACCGTTGAGGCCGCGATCACATACGGAGCGTCACTGCCCGTGGGTGTGATCTGCACCGCATGGGTGTGACCCAGCGTGTCCTCACCGAGGCGGGCAGTGCCCGTGACGAACTCGACACCGGCCTTGACGAGCTTCGAGTGGATGTCGCTGGACTGCGCCGCGGCCAGCCGCTTGACCCGCCGGTGCACCGCCGGGCCGTCCACGCGCACGTCGTCGCCGGGCGGCCCCATGACCCCGAACTCCTCGGTGTCCAGGTGCGCGGTGACCACGCTGGAGCTGGCGATGAACGTCTTGGACGGCACGCAGTCGTGCAGCACGCACGCGCCACCAGCACCTTCGGCCTCGATCACGGTGACCTCGGCGCCGAGCTGCGCGGCGACCAGGGCCGCCTCGTAGCCCGCCGGGCCCCCTCCGATGATCACGATCCGGCCCACGAACGCCACCCCTTCCCCGACTCCTGCCGCACATTGTCGCCCGGCGGCATACGCCACTGAGCAGCGACCCAGCCGAACGGCCGCAACGCGCCGACGAGTGGATCCGAATCCGACACGCTCTGCAGTATTCTCTCCCGCACCCCAGCGGGTTTATCGTCATCGCCGTGCGTCATTACGCCGCGTATGGCTCGAACCTGGACCCAGCCCGCATGCGGGCCTACTGTCCGTATTCGCCGATGATCGGCACCGGCTGGCTGGAAGGCTGGCGGCTGACGTTCGCCGGTGAGGATGTCCTCGGCTGGGAGGGCTCGGTCACCACGATCGTCGAGTCGCCCGGCGACCGGGTCTTCGTCGCGCTCTACGACGTCCACCCCAACGACGAGAAGCAGCTCGACGAGGTCGAGGGGCAGCTCGCCGGCACGTACCAGAAGCTGCACCTGCGGGTCGCCACGCTCGACGGCGACGCGACCGCGTGGGTGTACGTCTTCAACGGGTACGAGGGCGGCCTGCCGACCGCGTGGTATCTCGCGGAGATCGCCAACGCGGCCGCGAAGGCCGGCGCGCCCGCGGACTACCTCGAAGCGCTGCGGGCCCGCCCCACCAAGACCGCGATGCCCTAGCGCGGCTTACAGGAGGAGCGCCCGCTCGTAGACGTCCGCGGCGAAGACCACCCTCATGCCGACCCCGGTGTAGAGGTGGTAGGCGCCCGTCGGGTTGGTCAGGTCGACGCCGAGCCCGGCGGTGGCCCGCCCCTTCGCCGCGTAGGCCGCGAAGGCGGTGCGCAGCAGCGCGCCGCCGATGCCGGTCTTGCGGTGCCCGCGCAGCACGGCCAGGTTCTTGACCCAGCCCTCGCCGCGCTCGAGGGCCTGGTCGGCGGACTGGAGCACGCCCACGATCTCGCCGCCGGCGAGGGCCACGAACCACTCGTCCCAGCTGATCGACGGCAGGCTGTCGAGCGCCGTCCGCCAGTCCGCGTAGGCCGTCGGCTGGAAGTCGGGCGTGTCGGCGAACGCGGACTCGAGCACCTCGTGGAAGCGCGGCAGCTCGTCGGGGTGCACCGGCCGGATGTCGAACCCTTCGGGAGCCCGCTCGTCGCCGCTGAGCGGGCGGGTCATGCGCGCGTGGCGTTTGACGAACGAGAAGCCGTGCGCCTCCAGTACCGCCACCAGCGCCGTCTCCGAGGCGAGCGTCCCGGCGCGCAGCACACCCCGCTCGAAGCCGTTGCGGCTAGCGCGTTCGGCGGCCCGGACCAAGGCGAGCTCCAGCAGCGGGCCGTAGGCGGGCTCACCGCGGCCGGGCCAGCCGTAGAGCTCCACGTTGTCGCGCGGGCCGCGCTGCGGGTTGTCGACATAGGCCCAGGCGACCGGCTCGCCGTCGGGCCCGGCGGCGAGCCACGTGTCGACCGCGGGGTCCTCCGCGGGGGCCGTGAGCGTCTCCACGATCTCGTCCTCGGACCAGTCCGGCTCGCCGAGCGCGGCGATGTCGCCGGCGCGGGTGATCGCGAGGATCGCCGGCACGTCGCGCAGCGTGCAGCCGCGCACCGTCCAGCCGTCGAGTCCCGGCAATGTGGTCATACGGGTGTCGCCTCCCGGACGGTGGTCACCGCCGCGTCGAGCAGGTTGACCAGTTCGATGCGCTCCGTGGGTGCGAGCGCGCGGAACGCCTCGCCGGCGATCCGGTCGGTGAGGGCCTCGGCCCAGCTGCGGCGGCGCACCAGCGGCTCGAACGGCGGGAACGGCGGCTGCCAGCCGAACGCCGTCGCGCCCGGCTCGCCCTCCGGCCCGGCGATGATCGCCTCCAGGGGGCTCAGCCCGCTGGCGCGGATCGCGAGGAGGTGCGCCGCGCCGCGGTGCTCGCGCAGCAGGTGCGCCAGGACGGCGGCGCGGGCGCCGGGCGAGTCGTCGGGCAGCGGCATCGCCCGCCACGCCGCGAACAGCGGCATGCCCGCCGTCTCGGCGCTGACGACGACCCGCTCGGCGAGCTCGACCAGCTTCGGCAGCGCGTAGAAGCTCTCCAGGTGCTCGCGGCCCCACCGGCAGCACTCGTCGAGGTTGTCCGCGGCGATCTGCTCGGGCGGGGCGACCTTGCGGGCCGCGTCCCAGCCGTCCTGCACCGCGTCGGGCGCGATGAAGCCGAGCGCCGCGGCGACCGTGTCGGCCCGCACGTCGCCGAGGGCGCCGCCGCGTCCGGCGACGTAGAACGCCCAGCCGGTGAGCCCGATCTGCCGAGCCCGGCGCATGGTCTTGGGGTCGTCGCTGAAGGCGCCGCCCAGCATCAGGACGGCCTGCTTCGCCGCCGCTGCCGCCTGCTCGGGAGTCACCCGGCTCATTCTGCCCGCTCGGGTGGATCACAGAGTAGCCACTCGATCGTGGCGATGCGTCGGGTCGCGTTCAGGACAGGTCCGCGAGGGCGTCCTGTGCGAGTTTCACCCGCTTCTCGGCTGATTTGATGGCTTTCTCCGCGGCGGCGACCGCGCGCTCCGCCTCCGACTTCTCGGTCTCCGCGTCGGTCAGCTGCTGCAGCGCCGTCATCAGCTCGCGGCGGGCCTGCTTGACGACCCGGGCGTGCTCCTCCTCGGCGCGGCGCCGCTCCTCCTCCCGCCGCCGCGCCTCGGCGCGCTGCTCCCGGTCGTCCTGCGTCGGCGTGGACCGCTTCGCGGTGACGGTGCTCAGGCCGGGCTGCTCGTCGCCGCCCTGGACCAGTCGCAGCTGCGGTCGCGGGGTCTCCCCGAATCCGGTGTATTCGAGCGACTTCGTCAGCCTTCCCTCCTGTACCGACGCAGCGGCGGCCGCATCGGCGAGCGCTGCCGCGAGGGTGCCCTCCACCTCGGCCAGGGCCGTTTCGCCGCGGCCGGCGAGCTGCGCGGCCTGCTTGGCGAGGGCGCTGACGGTCGCCCGGCGGCGGGTGGACAGCTCGCGCAGCTCGGCGCCGCGCAGGTCACGCTGGGCCTCGCGGAGCTGCCCGCCCAGCTCCAGCAGCTCCTCGACCAGGTCGGGCCGCTCGTGGGCGAGCAGGTTGACCAGCCACGCGGCGACGGTCGGCTTGCGCAGCGCCCCGATCTCCTTCGCCAGGCGGGTGTCGCGCGCCTTGCGGGCCTTCGCGACCTCCTCGGACCGGATCGCGACGAAATCCTCCGGCGGCGCCGAGTACAGCCTGGCCACCGCGGCGGCGAGCGCATCGTCCACCATCCGATCGTAGGATCAGCGGATGCGCGCGGACGTCTATTTCTCCCTCGATGTCGAGGCCGACGGCCCGATCCCGGGTCCGTACTCGATGGTGAGCGTCGGCCTGGCCGTCGCCGGGCGGTCCGACGGGGAGTTCAGGGCCGCGGACCCGGCCGCCGAGACCTTCTACCGGGAGCTGCGCCCGATCAGCGACGACTTCGTCCCCGAGGCGCTCGCCGTGTCCGGCCTCGACCGGGCGGCGCTGCTGCGCGACGGCGCCGACCCGGCCGCGGCGATGGGCGAGCTCAGCGACTGGGTGACCCGCACGGCGGGCAAGGGGCGGCCGGTGATCGTGGCCTATCCGGCCGTGTTCGACTGGATGTTCCTCTACTGGTACCTGCTGCGCTTCACCGGCAGCAGCGTCTTCGGCCACTCCGGCTGCCTGGACATCAAGACGCTCTACGCGGTCCGCGCGGGCGTCCCGATCGGCGCGGCCGTGAAGAGCCGCATGCCGGCGCACCTGCTGTCGAAGCGCCGGCACACCCACCACGCGCTCGACGACGCGATCGAGCAGGCGGAGCTCTTCGCCAACCTCATGAACTGGGAGCCTTAGATCGACGTGCCGGGTTCCAGCCTGGTGTACCGGGTGCCGGACAGCCTCGTCATGTGCCCGGTGACCATCTGCTGACCGGCGTCCACGAGCAGGCTGTCGTGCAGCGCGTAGGCCCGCTCCGGCGCGACCGCCCGGGTGAAGTCGATCGCCTCGGCAAGCTTCAGCCACGGCGCCGACACCGGCACGAAGAGCGTCGCGATCCGCTCGTCGGGCACGTGGAACGCGTCGCCCGGGTGGTACAGCGGGCCGTCTGGGGTGTCGATCACGAAGCCGATGTTGGCGATCCGGGGGATGTCGGCGTGGATGACGGCGTGCCGCCCACCGTGCGCGCGGACCGTCATCCCGGCCGCGACGAACGTGTCACCCGGCTCGACCGCGTAGATGTCGGCGTCGAGGTCGCTCAGCTGCGCCTCGACGTCGGCGTGGGTGTGCACGGTCAGCTCGGGCCGCTTCAGGGCCCGCAGCGCGTCGATGTCGACGTGGTCCATGTGCTCGTGGGTGATGAGCACGGCGTCGGCGCCGTCGAGGGCCTCCGCCTCGGTGAAGACGCCCGGGTCGATCACCAGCACCCCGCCGTCGTGCTCGATCCGCAGGCAGGCATGGGTGAACTTGGTG
The DNA here is from genome assembly GCF_039531485.1 of Dactylosporangium maewongense. NCBI lineage: Bacteria > Bacillati > Actinomycetota > Actinomycetes > Micromonosporales > Micromonosporaceae > Dactylosporangium > Dactylosporangium maewongense. Next base: position 186,851 of record NZ_BAAAQD010000008.1, read on the forward strand.
ATGAGCATCGGTCCGTCTCCCGTCGGTCTCCGTGCTTTGTCGTTGCTTCGCTGTGTCACAACCGTGACTGTCCGCCCGGGAACCGGAGCGGCGCCCGGCTGCGTCCCAGGGTGCAGTTCGATCCCTCCGATCGACCCTACCCAGGAGGCGTCATGTCAGTCAGGCGCACCAGACTGTTCCTCACGGCGGCAGGTGCCGCGCTGCTCGTCGCGGTGAGCGGCTGCGCGGCCGACAAGAGCGACTCCGCCAGCACGAGCTCGGCGGACCGCGCGGTCGCACCCGCGGCCGGCGGCATGGCGCAGGAGGGCGGCGGGCCCGGTGCCGGCCCCGCGAAGCAGCCCGTCCAGGACCCCAACGCCAACAAGGCCCCCGACAACATCGACGTCGAGGACCGTTCGATCATCTACGCCGGCACGATGACCGTCCGCGTCGACAACGTCGACGACGCGGCCGCGAAGGCGATCGCGCTCGCCACCGCGGCGGGCGGCTTCGTCGGCGGCGACAACCGGCGCAGCGACGACCGCCGCTCCACGGGCACGCTGGTCCTGCGCGTCCCGGCGCCGAAGTTCACCACGACGCTGGAGCAGCTCAAGGAGCTCGGCGACGAGGAGAGCCGCACCGTCAACGCGCAGGACGTGACCGACCAGGTCGTGGACGTCCAGGCGCGGCTGGACAACGCCTCGGCGAGCGTCGACCGCATCCGCGCGCTCCTGGCGAAGGCGACCACGATCGGCGAGATCACGTCGCTGGAGTCGGAGCTGTCGCGCCGCCTGTCCGACCTGGAGTCCCTGCAGGCCCGCAAGCGCAAGCTCGACGGGCTGACCGCGCTGTCCACCATCACGCTGCAGCTGCTCGGGCCCGAGGCGGCGATCACCCGCGACAAGGACGAGATCGGGATCGTGGCGGGCTTCAAGGAGGGCATGAAGGCGTTCCTGGCCTCGCTGCAGGTCGCGCTGACGGTGCTGGGCTGGCTGGCGCCGTGGGTCCTGCTGCTGGGGGTGCCGCTGTTCCTGCTGGTGCGGCTGGTCCGCCGGTTCCGTCCGAAGCGGCCGGCGCTCGCGCTCGCTCAGCAGGGTGGCCCGCTGCCGGGCTGGAGCCCGCCGGCGCCGGCCTTCCCGGTCGCGCCGCGGCCGGCGCCTGGGCCCGCCTCCGCCTCCGGGACGCCCGGTGGCGCGGTCGTGACGGGTCGTGGTCCGGTCTCCGCGCCGCCCGCCGCCGGTCCCGTGCCCGCGCCGCGCGCCGCCAGCCCTGTCACCGCGGCGCCGGCCGCCGGTCCTGATTCGGTGTCGCCCGCCGCCGGTCCCGTGTCCGGGCCGCCTGCGGCTGGTGCCTCCTCTGGCGCGGAGTCCGGGTCGCCGTCAGGGTCGCCGGTGCCGCCGTTCCCGGCGCTGTCGAAGCGGGACGAGGACGACCCGAAGGACAGCTGAACGTCCTTCGCCAGGTCTCAGGACGCGGACACCGGCGGGTTGGCGACCGTCGGTGTCTCGTCCGAGCCCTCCGACAGGACCGCGACGAGCCCGGTGACCGCGGCGCCGAAGGCGGGGCGCAGCTGGTAGCCGGAGTGGCCGTCGACCTTGGGGAACACCGTGTCACCCGCGGCGATGTCGAATCCCGGCGGGTCGGCCAGCCGCACATCCCGTGCGGTGGGCGACTGCACCGGGCCGCCGATCGGATCGGTGTCCCGCCAGAGGTTGACCCAACGGGGGCTGTGCTGACCCGCATCGAGGACGCCATCCTCCGCGCGGGCCAGCACCGCGCCGATCCGTCCCAGCACCGCGTCGTTGACGTAGGCGGGGAAGAACCTCGCGTACAGGCGGCGCAGCGGCGAACCGTAGGTCAGCAGCGTGGTCCTCGCCTGCGCCTCCGGGGGCAGCTGCAGGACGGTCGCGGCGGCCAGGACGCTGCCCTGGCTGTGCCCGGACAGGATGACCCCGCCCTGCTCGGCGGCGAGCCACCCGGCGCGGCGGGCGAGCTCCGGCACGACCCGCTCGGCGTAGCAGGGCGGCGCGAGGGGGTGCGCGGACCGGGGCCAGAACGTGCCGAGGTCCCAGAGCACGCCGACGATCCGGCGGAAGCGCTGATACCGGTACGCCAGCACACCGATGAACACGAGCGCGAACGCGGCCAGGCCGATGAGGTAGGTGCCCAGGTTGACGACGGCCGACATCACCTCGGCGGCCACGGACCCTGAGTCCGCGAGCCGGATCGGCCGCCGTCCGAGCAGCGCGAACCCGGTCGCGACGACCGCGGCCGCGGCGGTCGGGACGAACACCCAGACGAGCATGCGGCCGACGTGGTCGGTGACGAGGGCGTCGGCGACGGCGGTGTCGATGTGCCTCGCCCGCTCCGGGTCGCGCTGCCGCCCGCCGCGGAAGTCCGCGTCGGTGACGACACGGGCGTACCGGCGCAGGCGGCGCACCAGCGGCATACCCATGACCAGCCCGACGAGCACCGCCAGCACGAGCAGCAGGACGAAGCCGGCGGCGGCCCACTCGTACGCGGGCGGCGGCTCCAGCAGCAAGGGTGTCTCGGCGTAGTCGGCGGTGGTGGCGAGGGCGCGCCGGTTGAGCAGGTCGGCGACCCGGTAGGCCATGGCGGCCGCGAACGCGGCGGCGACACCGAGGCCGGTGCTCGCGATCAACGGCCCCGCGAGCCCCTGCAGGAACGTGCCCCGTGGCCGCGTCGCGAGGACGACCCCGCCGAGCACGAGCATGAGCAGGACCTGCACGGCGAAGAGCACGGTGACGGTGCCGCTGAACACCGGCATCCGGCCGCTCGCCTGCCACGGGTCGCGTCCGAGGCAGCTGTACGCGAGGACGAGGCCGGTCAGCACGACCGCGGCGTGGCTCATGACCCTGGTGAACGGCTTCGCCCAACGGGCGGGCGCGTCGCGGTGCACGACGGCGGTCAGGGTCACCGCGACGAACGCCGCCAGCAGGATCACCGCGGTCGCGGCGGCGAGGGCGTAGCCGGCCAGGTGCCGGTCGTGCGGCACGAGGACCCCGAGCAGCACCGCGTCGAGGGTGCCGAACGCGACCGCGATGTGCAGCGAACGGAGCCGGCCGACGAGGGGCCGGCCGTTCCAGAAGCACGGGTGGGCCAGCCCGTCGCCGTCGCCGTCGGTCGTGACCGGGAACGCCTCGTAGCGGGCCCAGGTGCGCCGGCCGAGAAACCACAGGAACGCGATCGCGAGGGCCGGGACCAGGGCGGTGACCGCGAGCCGGCGGCTGGTCGTCAGGTCGACGAGGACGGCCAGGTAGCCGCGGCCCTCCAGGCACCGGGCCTGGGCCGCGCACTGCCAGCCGACGAGGTCCATCGAGATCTCGATGAACGACAGCACGAACGACGCGGTCATGGTCAGCGCGAAGACGCGGGTCAGGGCGCGGATCGTCGCCCTGGCCCGGACGCCTACGTCGGGGCGCAGCCAGATGGCCACGTTGGCGAGCATGAACGGCAGCAGGAGCAGCCAGAGCGCGCGGGCGGCGGCGCCGGCGGTGAGGTTGCCCCAGCGGTACGCCTCCAGCGTCACGCCGCCCGGGCCGGTGACCGCGCCGTACTCCGCGCGGGGACGGAAGAACCCGGCCTCGGTGTCGCCCGCGACCCGCCGCAGCAGCGGCCTGTCGAGGACGTCCTCGGCCGGGGTACCGGTGACGCCGTGCACCCGCAATTCGGTGACCACGGCCTATGGCTACCGCTTGCGGGCCGCTGTGTCTAGAAGGCTCCCGCCCCGAGTGCGGCCAGTGCGGTGTGGACCATGACGCGGACGCCGTAGCCGATCGAGCGCTCGTCGACGTCGAACGCCGACTGGTGGATGTCGAACTTCTGGTCCGACCCCGGCACGCCGACGCCGAGACGGATCATCGAGCCGGGGACCTCGTCCAGGTAGAACGCGAAGTCCTCGCCGCCCATGCTGATCTCGGCCTCGACGACCCGGTCCGGGCCGAGGGCCGCGCCGGCGGCACCGGCGACGACCGCGGTGGCGAGCCGGTCGTTGACGACGGGCGGCACGCCGCGGGTGTACTTGACCTCGACGTCGGCGCCGGTGGGCGCGATGACGTCGTGGACGAGCTTGGTGACCAGCTCCGGCACGTCGCGCCAGGCGTCGCGGCTGAGCACGCGGATGGTGCCGCGGGCGACGCCCTCGATCGGGATCGCGTTGGCCGCCTCGCCGGCCCGCACGGCGCCCCACACCATGGAGACCCCGGCGCGGGCGTCGAGCTTGCGGTCCAGCAGCGACGGCACGTCGACGAGGATCCGGCCGAGCGCGTGGACGAGGTCGGCGGTCAGGTGCGGCCGGGCGGTGTGCCCGCCGCGGCCGGTGAGCCGGACCTCGATCTTGTCGGCGGCGGCGGTGAACGGCCCGGAGCGGACCCCGACCAGCCCGACCGGCAGCTGCGGCGCGCAGTGCAGCGCGTAGATCGCGGCGACGTCCTTCAGGCCGCCGGCGGCGATGACCTCGGGCGCGCCGCCCGGCATGGTCTCCTCGGCCGGCTGGAAGAGCAGCCGCACGCGGCCGGGCAGCTCGTCGCGCTCGGCGAGCTGCGCCAGGGCGAGGCCGACGCCGAGCAGGATCGTGGTGTGCACGTCGTGGCCGCAGGCGTGGCAGACGTTGTCGACGGTGGAGCGGTAGGGCACGTCCTTGGTGTCGGGCAGCGGCAGCGCGTCGAGGTCGGCGCGCAGCGCGATGACCCGGTCGCCATAGCCGATGTCGCACATGACGCCGTTGCCCTTGGGCAGCATGCGGGGCGAAAGACCGGCGCGGGTCAGCTCGCGGGCGACGAGGGCCGCCGTCTCGAACTCCTGGCCGGAGAGCTCCGGATGCGCGTGAATGTGACGTCGGACGGCTACGAGCTCGGCACCCCGGGAGGTGAGCCAGCGGTCGAGCTGACCGGGCAGCGGATCGGCCCCGGGTGGAGTCTCGGGCCAGGACGACGTCAACTTGCTGACCCGGGCCGCCGCGGCGGCTGGATCGGGCAGCGTCAGCGCTCTCGTCACGGTGAGTTCTCTATTTCGGTCTAAAGGAGCGGCCCGCCCCATGCGTGCCACGGACAGACTAACTGGGTCAAGGTGACGGAGCGCAACATCATTCTCGTGATGCTGGGATAGCTGAGCGTCACTTGATTGGAACTGGAGGCGTAAAGATGCTGGCCTCGTCGGAAGTGAGCGTTCCGCTTCAGCCAAGAACCCCTCACCTCCTACAACGGGTGACAGGCGCCACGGTCACGTGGTGTCGCGAGTAACTTTTCGCTTCGGTGCCGCGTCCAGCGTTGCCACAGATCAACGCACAGTGACGGAAGACGTCGCAGAGTGGCATGAACCAAGGGGCCGGCGCCGCACCGCGCGTCCGTCCAACCCCTCTGATCGGCAGGCGCACCCGAAAGTCCAGGGAAACGTAGTCCCCCGATGTTCCAGATGCGTTTCTGTCCCCTGCGTAGACGCTCCTCCGTCCCCTTCGGGTTCCCAGAATTCGAAGATTCAACCCAACCGTTTCAGTAGCGCGACATGATCAACACGGAGCGTTGCTCTCAGGTCACGGTCCGGTGAAGGGGAGGACCCCACCTTTCTTAACTGGCGAGCAGCACGCAAGATAGGGGGTGACCGCGGTCGTACAGCGAGAAAGTCATCTCCCCTCCATGACGACGGTTTACTGCCTGTGACTCAGCTCCCGACGTGGCACGGCGAGCCTCTGCCACCCACCGGCGCCCTGGCCTCCGCCGGAGCCGGGCGTGATCCTGCGCGCGGCCCCGAGCAGCGGGAGCCCCGCGAGCCTGGCTCCACGAGCATGCCCGTGCCCGGGCAGCGCGCCGCCCCGGGCGTGGTGATCGGTGGGCGCTATGCGCTGCGCACCGCCATCGGTCACGGCGGCATGGGCACCGTCTGGCGCGCCAGCGACACGGTGCTGCGCCGTGACGTGGCGGTCAAAGAGGTGATCCTGCCGCCCAACCTGGCACCCAGCGACCGCGACTCGATGTATCAGCGGACGCTGCGCGAGGCCCGCGCGGCGGCGGCGCTGTCGCACCCGGCCGTCGTCCAGGTGTATGACGTCGTCACCGAGGCCGGCCGCCCATGGATCGTCATGGAGCTGCTCCAGGCCCGCAGCCTCGCCGAGATGATCGTCGAGGACGGCCCCCTCGCCGCCCGTGCGGTCGCCAAGATCGGCATCGCGCTGCTCGGCGCGCTCGAGGTCGCCCACGCCGCCGGCGTGCTGCACCGCGACGTCAAGCCGGCCAACGTGCTCATCGCCGGCGACGGCCGCTGCGTGCTCACCGACTTCGGCGTGGCCCGCATGCCCACCGACAGCGAGCTGACCACGCCCGGCATGGTGCTCGGCTCGCCGCACTTCATCTCCCCCGAGCGGGCGATCGGTGCCAAGTTCGGCCCGCCGAGCGACCTGTTCTCCCTCGGCGTGACGCTGTACACGGCCGTCGAGGGCCGTCCGCCGTTCGACCGGCGCGACCCCTTCGAGACGATGCGCGCGGTCGTCGAGGAGCCACCGGCCCAGGCGGTCCGCGCCGGCCCGCTCGCCGGCGTGCTCTATGGCCTGCTGGAGAAGGATCCCGCCCGCCGGTGGAACGTGGAGACCGCCCGCGCGGTCCTGCGCGACCTGCTCGCGGGTCCCCTGGCCAGCAACGCGCCGGCCCACATGACCGACCCCTATGCGGTGGTCCGGCCCACGCACCAGCCGACGGTCGTGACCCCGCAGCACACCCCGACCGGCCAGATCGGCGGCCGGGCCATGATGGCTCCCGGCGAGACGGTCAGCGGCGCCCTGCGGCGCATGCACTCCGGCGGCGGCGCCCCCACCCAGGGCGGCGCGCAGCACGAGGCCGAGCTGGAGCGCACCGACGCCAGCCGCTTCGCGGCCTACCAGGACGGCCCGCTCGGCACGACCGACTGGACCCAGGCCCCCGCCGAGCCGCCCAAGCAGCCCGGCACCGACCTCAAGCGCATCGTCACCCAGGCACCGACCTGGGCGAAGATCACCGTCGCCGCGGGCGTCGTGCTCGTCCTGATCCTGGTGGTCTCGATGTCCGGGCTCTTCTCCGGCGGCGGCTCCGGCGACCAGACCGGCAAGGGTCCGACCACCGCGTCGAGCGGCCCGGCCAAGCCCCTGCTGGATGTCGAGGCCTTCTCCCACCCCGGCGGCATCACGGTCAACGTCCCGAAGGGCTGGACGCGGAAGGAGCTGGGCGCCGCGACCGCGCCCTACTTCGACATCACCGACCCGGCCGACCCCAACCGCCGCATCCGCGTCAACATCGAGAAGGCGTCCAACACGCCGCGCGCCTTCCTGCAGAGCGCGGAGAACCGGCTGAAGAACACCCCGGCCAGCTGCGCCGCGCCGTACAACCACGTCGACATGACCGACAACAAGCTCGACGGCCACGACGCGGCGGTCCTGGAGTACACCTGCGGCTCCGGCGACCAGCAACGCCACGCCCTGTGGAACGCCGTCGTCCTCGGCGGCAAGAGCTACCACTTCTTCGTGACCGTGCCCGAGGCCAAGTTCGCCGAGAGCAAGGTCATCTTCGACGAGATGGTCCACTCCTTCAAGCTGGCGGCCGCGTCCCCGGGCACCTCCACCGGCCAGTAACCGAAGCGGGCGCCGCCTCCACTTTCCCGGAGGCGGCCGCCCGGTCCGGCTCCCCTTCGCCCGCCCTTCCCGGCCGGGGCCAGCCGGGCGAGCTTCATCCTGATCTTCTTCCGCGGACCACGCGTGCCTCAGGAACCCGCACTTACCACGTGCACTTTCCGAGGGCTCGGGCATACCGCACACGCTTCTCCGAGGGCTCGGGCACGCCGCATGCGCTTCTCCGCCATGCGCGCTGGCCCGCCGGCCCCACTTCCCACAGGCGCCCCACGAAGTCCACTGCCCACCGACCGCCGCCATCATGATCGAAGGCCGAATCCGGCTGCCCGCACAACCAGAACCATCCTTGGATCACCACGGCGGCGCCGGCAACCTGGCGGACCCCAAGGCGAACCTCGATCACGGCCAACCGGACACAGCAGCTAAATCCGGATGAATACACCCATCGCCACGGACACCGCTCCTTCGCTGCCATGATCCAAGGACGAATCCGGCCGCCCGCACGACCAGAACCGCCCTTGGATCACGACGGCGGCGCCGGCAACCTGGCAGACCCCAAGGCGAACCTCCACCATGACCAACCGGACACAGCAGCTAAATCCGGATGAATACACCCATCGCCACGGACACCGCTCCTTCGCTGCCATGATCCAAGGACGAATCCGGCCGCCCGCACGACCAGAACCGTCCCTGGATCACCACGACGGCGCCGGCAACCTGGCGGACCCCAAGGCGAACCTCGATCACGGCCAACCGGACACAGCGACTGAACCGGGACACACCCACGCCATCAACGCCGCATCCTCTGTGCCGTGATCCAAGGACGGATGTGGCCGCCCGCACGACCAGAACCGTCCCTGGATCACGACGGCGGCGCCGGCAAACCTGGCAGGCCCAAGGCGGACCTCGATCACGGCCAACTGAACACAACAGCCGAAACGGGATAAACACGCCCATCCCACGAACGGCGCAGCCTCGGTGCTGTGATCGAAGGACGGACCCGGCTGCCTACACGACCAGATCTGTCCTTGGATCACTACGGCGACGGGCACCGCGCCGCTGGACCGCGGCGGAGTGCCCTGGTCGTCTCGCTCAGTCGGACCTGGCCACCACGCCCACGTGGCTGGCGTCCCGCTACGGATGATCGAAGGACGGATCTGGCTGTGCGCACGGCCGGGACTGTCCTTGGATCACGGTGGTGACGGATGCGGTGCCGATGAGGGTGGAGGGCGACCACCGGCTGCGGCGCGGACGCGCCGCTTGGTCTGCCTCGCGCCTCAGCGCGGGCAGTGCGTCGCGGAGCGGCGCATTGGGGTGCGGGTGAGAATCCCCGCCGGGACCCGCCGCGAAGCGGTGGGGCGGAAGCACAGCGGTCGGGTGAGAATCCCCGCCGGGACCCGCCGCGACAGCGGTGGGGCGGAAGCCACAGCGTGCTAAGAACGACGGATGAGTGATCTGCGCGCCGAAGCGGAGGCCTGGCTGGCCGACGACCCCGATCCTGAGGGGCGGGAGGAGCTGCGGGCGGTGCTCGACGACGAGCGCGAGCTGCGGGAGCGGTTCGCGGGGCCGTTGACGTTCGGGACGGCGGGGCTGCGGGGGCCGTTGCGGGCGGGGCCCAACGGCATGAACCTCGCCGTGGTCCGCGGGGCGGCGGCGGGACTGGTGCGCTGGCTGGCGGAAACGGGGGCTGAGGGGCCGCTCGTCGTCGGGTACGACGCCCGCCACGGCTCGAAGGCGTTCGCCGAGGAGACCGCCAGGGTGGCGACGGGCGCCGGGCGGCGGGCGCTGGTGCTGCCGGGGCCGCTGCCGACGCCGGTGCTCGCGTTCGCGGTGCGGCACCTGAAGGCGGCGGCCGGGGTCATGGTGACCGCGAGCCACAACCCGCCGCAGGACAACGGCTACAAGGTGTACCTGGGCGACGGGTCGCAGATCGTGCCGCCCGCGGACAAGGAGATCGAGCGGGCGATCCGGGGCGTCGGGCCGCTGCTGGACGTGCCGCTGGGCGACCCGGGCGAGACGCTGGGTGAGGACGTCGTCGACGCGTACGTGGACGGGGCGCTGCGGACCGTCGACCCTGAGGTGCCCAGGGACCTCGTCGTGGCGTACACGCCGATGCACGGCGTCGGGAAGGACGTCTTCGTCAGGGCGGTCGTCGAGGCCGGCCACCAGACGCCCGCGATCGTCCGGGAGCAGGCCGAGCCCGATCCCGACTTCCCGACCGTGGCGTTCCCCAACCCGGAGGAGCCGGGCGCGACCGACCTGCTGCTGGCGCTCGCCGACGACGTGGACGCGGACATCGCGATCGCGAACGACCCGGACGCGGACCGGTGCGCCGTGGCGTACAGGGACGGAAACGGCTGGCGGCTGCTGCGGGGCGACGAGGTGGGGGTGCTGCTCGCCGACCACCTGATCCGCCGGGGCGTCAAGGGCCGGTACGCGACCACGATCGTCAGCTCCAGCCTGCTGTCGCGCATGTGCGAGGCGCACGGGCTCCCCTACGGCGAGACGCTCACCGGCTTCAAGTGGATCGTCAGGGCCGGCGACGACCTGGTCTACGGGTATGAGGAGGCGCTGGGGTACTGCGTGGCGCCCACCCACGTCCGCGACAAGGACGGGATCACCGCCGCGCTGCTGGTGTGCGAGCTGGCCGCGGGGCTGAAGTCCGAGTTCAAGCACCTCGGCGACCGCCTCGACGAGCTGGCGCTGCGGCACGGCGTCCACGCGACGGACCAGCTGAGCGTCCGCGTCGACGACCTCGCCGACATCGCGGCGGCGATGGCCACGATCCGGCTGAAGCCGCCGGCGGCGCTGCTCGACGAGCCGGTCCACGCGGTCGAGGACCTGCTGCCGGACGCCGACGTGCTGATCGTGCGGGCCGGCACGACGCGGGTGGTGGTGCGGCCGTCGGGGACGGAGCCGAAGCTGAAGGCGTACCTGGAGGTGGTCGTCCCGGTGACGGGCGGCGACATCAGGGCCGCCCGCGAGACGGCCCGGGCGTCGCTGGCCGCCCTGCGGACCGAGACCGCCGCCGCGCTGGGTCTATAGCGTCACCGAGAAGACCGTCGACGAGGCCAGCTTCTGGAACTCCTGCAGGGCCGCCTGGGAGCTGTCCGGCCGCGTGTCGCCCTTGGGGGCGTTCGGCGAGTCGAAGTAGACGAGGGCCTTGATCGCGGGAAACCGTCCGAGCTGCTGGCGGACCGTCGAGTAGATCCAGGCCTTCTGCGCGGGGTCGGCGGCGTGTTCGTACACACCCCACTCGGCGATCATGAGCGGCTTGTTGCCGTGGGTGCGGGTGACCCAGGTGTAGAAGCCGGGCCACCTCGCCGGGTCGGAGGTGCGGTCGACCAGGTAGGCGAAGTCGCCGTGGCCGTAGCCGCCGGGCTTGGCGAAGAGGTACGGGTCCATGCCGACCCAGTCGACGACGTCGTCCCCCGGGTACAGGTCGCCGAACCACGGCTGCACGCACCACGGCTCGTACGCCATGTAGACCATGACGAAGACGACGTTGGTGACGCCGGCGGCGCGCAGGCGCTGGACGGTGTGCCGGAACATGGCGGCGTAGTCGCGGGCGGTCATGCCGCCGCCGGCGCGCACGTCGTTCTCCGGCTCGTGGTGCAGGGCGACGAACAGCTTGCCCGGAAACGCCTTCAGCCTGGCGGCGGCGCGGTCGATGCGGGCGTCCTGCCCGCCGGCGGCGACGTCGGCCCAGGTGGTGCCCCAGGCGACCTTCCAGTTGGCGAAGAGGATCCGTTTGCGTGACTGCTGCACCACGGCGATCTCGTCGGCGGTCGGCCAGACCTCGTCGCCGCGGTGGTAGGAGTGCAGGATGTCGGCGGGGCGGCCGGTGGTGCGCTCGAAGTTGGCGAGGGCCTTCGACGACGACAGGTCGGTGAAGGCGCCGGGCGCGACGCCCCACAGCAGGCCGCAGCCGGGCACCAGCTTGGCGCTGAGCGCGCAGCGGTTGGCTTCGGCGGCCTTCGACGCGGGCGGCTTGCTCGAAGGCGCCGGCGTGCCCGGCGAGGACGGCACCGCGCCGAGGCCGGCCTTGTCGGCGTTTTGCGGCGTCTGTACTGATGCCGCCCGCGGCTCGGGTCGCCTGGCGGCGGTGGCGGCGAGCGCGCCGGAGCCGACGAGGACCCCGACCGTGACGGCGACGGCGAGGACTGGATGGGTGCGCAGGAACGAGCGTCGGTGCTTCATCGCCGGTCACCGTAGGCCGACGCTCAGCTCCTGGGGCAATGCCTGACCAGCGGGAATCCCCCGATCCGGCGACGAGACTTAAGGCGCGCCTCAGAAACGGGGCATGCCGCCGAACTGCCGGTCGCCCGCGTCGCCGAGGCCCGGGACGATGTACATCCGCTCGTTGAGCTTCTCGTCGATCGCGGCGGTGACGAGCCGGATCGGCAGCCCCGAGTCGGCGAGCCGCTCGATGCCGGCGGGCGCGGCGAGGACGCACAGGACGGTGATGTCGGTCGCACCCCGGTCGACGAGCAGCCGCACGCAGTGCTCCAGGGAGCCGCCGGTGGCGAGCATCGGGTCGAGGACGAGCACCGGGATCCCCTTGAGGTCACCGGGCAGCGACTCCATGTAGGCGCGCGGCTCGAAGGTCTCCTCGTCGCGGGCCAGCCCGACGAACCCCATCGACGACTCGGGCAGCAGGGCGAGGGCCGAGTCGGCCATGCCGAGGCCGGCCCGCAGGACCGGCACCAGCAGCGGCGGGTTGGCCAGGCGGGTGCCCTCGGCCACCGCGACCGGGGTCTGCACCGGGAACTGCTCGGTGGCGAACGACCTGGCGGCCTCATAGACCAGCATCGTGGTGAGCTCGTGCAACGCGGCACGGAACTGGCCGTTGTCGGTCCGTTCGTCACGCATCGCGGTCAGTCGCGACTTGGCCAGGGGGTGATCCACCACGAGTACGTCCACAGGGACTGAGCTTAGACTCAGGCCATGACCCTCACCGCCGAGGTCGCGCGCTCAGAAGGCGCCCTGCGGACCTTCCTGCACGGTTTGCCCGGTGTCGACCAGGTCGGCGCGGAGCAACGCGCCGCCATGTTGGGCACCCGGTCGATCAAGACGACGGCGAAGGCGCAGGCGCTGGACCTGGCGATCCGCATGGTGGACCTGACCACCCTCGAAGGCTCCGACACCCCCGGCAAGGTCCGGGCGCTGTGCGCGAAGGCGGTCCGGCCCGACCCGGCCGACCCGACGTGCCCCAGCGCCGCCGCGATCTGCGTGTACCCGTCGATGATCGCCGTCGCCGCCGAGGCGCTGCGCGGCAGCGGGGTGCACCTGGCGAGCGTCGCGACCGCGTTCCCGTCGGGGCAGGCGCCGCTGGAGGTCAAGCTCGCCGACACCCGCGCCGCGGTCGCCGACGGCGCCGACGAGATCGACATGGTGATCAAGCGGGGCGCGTTCCTCGCCGGGCGTTACGCGGAGGTCCACGACGAGATCGTGGCGATCAAGGAAGCGTGCGGCGACGCGCACCTCAAGGTCATCCTGGAGACCGGTGAGCTGGCGACGCTCGACAACGTGCGGCGCGCCTCCTGGCTGGCGATGCTGGCCGGCGCCGACTTCATCAAGACCTCGACCGGCAAGATCCAGCCGGCCGCGACGATGCCGGTGACGCTGGTCATGCTGGAGGCCGTCCGCGACTTCCGGGCCGCGACCGGCCGGACCATCGGCGTGAAGCCCGCCGGCGGCATCCGCACCGCCAAGGACGCGATCAAGTACCTGGTCATGGTCAACGAGACCGCCGGCCCCGACTGGCTGGACCCCGACCTGTTCCGCTTCGGCGCCTCCACGCTGCTCAACGACCTGCTCATGCAGCGCACCAAGCTCGCCACCGGCCACTACTCGGGCCCCGACTACTTCACCTTGGACTAGGGCGATGGACTTTCAGTACGCACCCGCGCCGGAGTCACGCTCGGTCGTCGACATCCGGTCCTCCTACGGCCTGTTCATCAACGGCGCCTTCGTCGACGGGCGGGGCGAGTCGTTCAAGTCGATCAACCCGGCCACCGAGGAGGCCCTGGCCGACATCGCCACCGCCTCCTCGGAGGATGTCGATGCTGCGGTACGGGCCGCGCGCCACGCCTTCGACACCGTCTGGGGCCCGATGCCCGGGCGGGAGCGCGCCAAGTACCTGTTCCGCATCGCCCGGATCATCCAGGAGCGGGCCCGGGAGCTGGCCGTGCTCGAGTCGATCGACAACGGCAAGCCGATCCGGGAGTCCCGCGACGTCGACGTCCCCCTCGTCGCGGCCCACTTCTTCTACTACGCCGGCTGGGCCGACAAGCTGCCCTACGCCGGGTTCGGCCCCGACCCGCGGCCGCTGGGCGTCGCCGCTCAGGTCATCCCGTGGAACTTTCCGTTGTTGATGTTGGCGTGGAAGATCGCGCCGGCGCTCGCCGCGGGCAACACGGTCGTGCTGAAGCCGGCCGAGACGACGCCGCTGACGGCGCTGCTCTTCGCCGAGATCTGCCAGCAGGCGGACCTGCCGCCGGGCGTGGTCAACATCGTCACCGGCGCCGGCGACACCGGCCGGCTGCTCGTCGAGCACGACGGCGTCGACAAGGTGGCCTTCACCGGCTCGACCGAGGTCGGCCGGGCCATCGCCCGGGCCGTCGCCGGCACCCGCAAGCGGCTCACCCTGGAGCTCGGCGGCAAGGCCGCCAACATCGTCTTCGACGACGCGGCCGTCGACCAGGCGGTCGAGGGCGTCGTCAACGGCATCTTCTTCAACCAGGGGCACGTCTGCTGCGCCGGCTCCCGGCTGCTGCTGCAGGAGTCGATCGCCGACGGGTTCCTCGACGCGCTGAAGCGGCGGATGGCCCAGCTGCGGGTCGGCGACCCGCTGGACAAGAACACCGACGTCGGCGCGATCAACTCCTCCGCGCAGCTGGCCCGCATCCGGCAGCTGTCGCAGATCGGCGAGGACGAGGGCGCTGCCCGGTGGTCCGCGCCCTGTGAGCTGCCCGACCGCGGCTTCTGGTTCGCCCCGACGATCTTCACCGGCGTCACGCAGGCGCACCGGATCGCCCGCGAGGAGATCTTCGGTCCCGTCCTGTCGGTGCTGACGTTCCGTACCCCGGACGAGGCCGTCGAGAAGGCCAACAACACGCCATACGGGCTGTCCGCCGGGGTGTGGACCGAGAAGGGGTCGCGCATCCTGCACGTCGCGGACCGGCTCCGGGCCGGCGTGGTGTGGGCCAACACGTTCAACAAGTTCGACCCGACGTCACCCTTCGGCGGCTACAAGGAGTCCGGCTACGGCCGCGAGGGCGGCCGTCACGGGCTGGAGGCCTACCTTGAGCACTGAGTCACCGGCGCGTCTCGCCGTCCGTAAGACGTACAAGCTCTACATCGGCGGCGCGTTCCCCCGCAGCGAGTCCGGGAGGTCCTACCAGGTGCACTCCGCCTCCGGCGACTTCCTCGCCAACGCCGCGCTCGGCTCCCGCAAGGACGCCCGCGACGCGGTCAAGGCCGCCCGCGCGGCGGCCGGCAAGTGGTCCGGCGCGACCGCCTACAACCGCGGCCAGATCCTGTACCGGGTCGCCGAGATGCTCGAAGGCCGCCACGACCAGTTCGTGAGCGAGGTGAAGGCGGCCGAGGGCGGGTCACGCAAGGAGGCCGCCGCGCAGGTGGACGCCGCGATCGACCGCTGGGTCTGGTACGCGGGCTGGTCGGACAAGCTCGCACAGGTCCACGGCGGCGCCAACCCGGTCGCCGGGCCGTACTTCAACCTGTCCGCGCCGGAGCCGACCGGCGTCGTCGCCGTCGTCGCGCCCGCCACGTCGTCGCTGCTGGGCCTGGTCAGCGTGATCGCGCCGGCGATCGTGACCGGCAACACCGTCGTGGTGATCGCCTCGACCGACCGGCCGCTGCCGGCGGTCACGCTCACCGAGGTCCTCGCCACCTCGGACCTGCCCGGCGGGGTCGTCAACGTGCTCACCGGGAAGGTCGCCGAGATCGCGCCGTGGCTGGCGGCCCACATGGACGTGAACGCCGTCGATCTCACGGGTGTGACGGACGCCACCCTCGCGAAGGAATTGGAAGTCGCGGCGGCGGAAAACCTGAAACGGGTGATCCGACCTGCGGACCCGGACTGGACGGCCGATCCGGGGGTGTCCCGCATGGTGGCTCTCCTGGAGATCAAGACGGTCTGGCACCCCAAGGGGGTCTGACCGTCGCCAACCGGGCACACTAGGGTGTTTGTGCGCGAGGCCATCTCAGTGAGCAGTGTGCCCGCACGCCGAGCCGACTACGGAGGTCACAGTGGCCCGCCAGTCTTCCCGTCCGTCCTCATCACGTCCGGCGTCGTCGCGCCCAGCGGCAGCGAAGAAAAGCACGCCAGCGCCCGCCGTCACCGAGCCTGAGGTCTCGGACACGACCGAGACGGCCGACGTCATCGACGACGTCGACGCGGTCGAAGCCATTGAGGCCACCGAGGACGACGAGGTCGAGGCGCTGTCCGACGACGACTCCGACGACTCCGACGACTCCGACGCCGACTTCGACGAGGAGGAGGGCGGCAAGGAGCGCTCCGCGCAGGCCGACGCGATGTGGGAGGACGTCAACGTCCAGCCCGTCGAGATCGCGCTGCCGAAGGGCGTGGGCTACACGCTGCGGGCCTACCGGCTGTCGACCGAGCTGACGCCGACCGAGCTGGACGAGGAGGAGGACGACTTCGCGATCCTCCACCGCCGCGAGGCGGACGTCGACGAGGACGAGGTCATCATCCTCGACGAGAACGCGGAGCTGTTCGAGGAGGAGCCCGCGCCGGCCGCCTCGCTCGCCAAGAAGAAGGCCAAGGACGACTCGGACTCCGACGACGAGGACGACGTCCTCGCAAAGGACAAGTCCGACGATTCGGACGAAGATGAGGACGAGGACGACGAGACCGACGAGGCCGACGTCATCGCCGACGAGGCTTCCGAGGAAGAGGACGACGAGGACGAGGACGAGGAGGAGCCCGAGGAGGTTCCCGCGTTCCTCGGCCACCGCGGCAAGCTGCTGCTCTTCCGCAGCGTCGAGGGGCTCGTCGAGTTCGTGAAGTCCGACGCGGAGCACGACCTGCGCCAGCTCGACACCTGGGACAGCCTACAGACCCGGATCACCGCCTCGTCGGTGGTGCCGAAGGACGAGGACCGCTACGAGCTGGACCTCGTCGTGGAGAACCTCCGCGGCGGCCAGGACGCGTGGGACGGCGACCTGCTGATCGCGGCCGGCGAGGTCGCCCGTGACCTCGCGTATTCGCTCCGGCTCGAGCCCGTCCGCACCGCCCTCTCCCCGGGCTCCCCGCTCGACGACCTCGACGAAGCCCTGCGTGCGGCGGCCGGCGGCGGCGTCAGCGGCTTCTTCGCCAAGCGGCGGCTCAAGAAAATCGGGGCACAACAGGCAGCGCTCGGCTGGCGGACGATTATTGGCAAGATTTCTGCCGCCACGGACTGGCGTGATTGATTTGTGACCGACAGGATCTAAGCCGTGAGCATCTTGGCGCGGCGGGCGAGACCCGGCCTTTGACCGGACGGGTGGCGGCGGTGCGCGACGATCAGCCGAGAACGGCATTCAACCGAAACGGCTGATCGCGTCACCCGCCCGCAACCTGTTTAGTAGAGGTCGTTCAGTTTGACCTGCGGTAACACACGGCGGGGCGCCGGGACACGTCCCCGCCGACGTGGTGAAAGCTCAACTGATGTCCCGAGAGGAGGACGACGCGGTGGCGCTCGTTCGGGTGTACTGCGGTCTGGCGTCGGCTGATCTCGCCGAGCCGCAGTCAAGCTCCGAAATCTGGTTGACCGTCGCGGTCGTCGACGACGCCGGCCGGCTCATCGACATCTGCGAGGTGAGCGACGACGCCGGCGGCTACGCCGAGCTCAGCGCGCTGCTTGCGCAACGCTCCGGCGGCCAGTCCGCCGTCGCGGTCGCGGCCGAGAGCGACGATCACGTCGTCACCCAGCTGCTCACCGCCGCCGGGCGCAACCTCGCCTTCACCGACGACGACTCGGCCGACGACTACGCCGAGCGCTTCGCCGACGACGAGTCGCCGGAGGAGATCCAGTCCAACGCCGCCGAGCGCCGCGCCGTGGGCCTCGCCCGCGCGCTGCAGGCCGGCGTGCTCTCCGCCGTCGGGCAGTCCCCGCCGCGCGACATGCTGCCGCTCAAGCCGGTCCTCGCCGCGCACGCCGCGGTCGTGGCCGGCCGCCAGAGCGCCGCGGCGACGCTGCGCGAGGTGCTCCGCGAGCTGTACCCGGCCGCGCTGCGGGCCTACCCGGACCCCGCCGAGGCCATCCCGCTGGCAATCCTCGACGCGCTGCCGGAGCCCGGCATCCTCGGCGGCGGCGCCGCCGGCCGTAACCGCGACGCCCAGGTCGCCAACGATCTCGCCGCGAGCGGGGTCGCCGACGCCGACACGCTCGGCGAGGCCATCACCGCGCTGCGGGTCGCGATCGCCGAGACCCCCCGCCGCACCGGCGTCAACCGGGCGCTCACCGCCGCGGTCGCCGAGACCATCCGCCAGTCCGTCGCCGCCGTCCGCGCCTGCGACGCCGCGGCCGCCTCGCTCGTCGGTGTCCTCGCCGACAAGATGAGCCCGTCGCGCCTGCCCGGCCGCCAGCGCACCGGCTCGCCGCTGACCCCGGTCGTGCCGCTGCGCAGCACGCCGGCCGCGCCCGCCGGGCCGCTCTCCGGGCCCCCCGCCGCCGGCTCGCACGGCGCCGTCGCCGCCGGCGGGCAGGACGCCGCGCCGACCCGCACCCGGGTCGCCGCACGGGCCGCCGAGGCCGCCCGCGCCGCCGAGTCGATCGCCGCCAAGGCCGCGCCGGCCGCGTTCGGCGCCCAGCCCGCGACGACCGGCCGCACCAACGCCGCACAGGCGACCGGCGGCCGCCGCCGCGCCCAGACCGCACCCGCGCAGGCCCAGCCGCCGGCCGTCTCCGCGCCGCCGGCCGCGTCCGTGCCCTCCGCCCCGCCGTCGGCCCCCGGGTATCAGCCCGCGGCCGCGTCGTTCGGGCAGCCGGTGCCGTCGGCCCCGCCATCGGTGACCTCGACGCCGCCCGGCTTCGGGCAGCAGGTCCCCTCCGCGCCGCCCGCCGTCACGTCGACCCCGCCCGGCTTCGGGCAGCAGGTCGCGTCGGCCCCGCCGGCCTACGGGCAGCCCGTCACCTCCACGCCGCCCGGCTTCAGCGTCGCGGCGCCGCAGGGGGTCACGTCGACGCCGCCCGCGTACGGTGTGCCGTCCACTCCTCCCGCGTACGGCGTGCCCTCGACGCCGCCCGCCTACGGGGTCCCGTCGGCGCCGCCGTCGACCGGGGTCCCGTCGGCGCCGCCGTCGACCGGGGTCACGTCGACGCCGCCCGCGTACGGGGTCACCTCGACGCCTCCGGCGTACGGGGTCACGTCGACGCCGCCCGGTTACCAGCCGCCGGCCGCGCCGCCCGGCTACACGCCGACCTTCCCGGGCGCGTTCGAGAGCCCGGGCACCGGGGCGCCGACGCCGCCGTACCAGCCGGCCGCCTACCAGCCGCCGACGCCGACCTACGCGCCCGCGCCGCCGATCCCGCCGACGTACCAGCAGCAGCCGGTCCCGGCGTCGATGCAGTCGATCCCGGTCCCGCTGCAGCCGGCGCCGCCGCAGCCAGTGCCGGTCGCGCCCCTGCCCGTCGCGCCCGCCCCGGTCGCGCCGCCGCCGGTCGCCCCGGCCCCGGTGATCCCGCCGCCGGCCGCGAGCGAGCAGCCCACGTTCGCGTCGCTTATGCCGACGCCGCCGCCGGGCATCGCCCCGCTGCTGGCCGACACCGGTTTCGACTTCACCCGCCCCTCCTCCGCGCCGCCGGCGGCGGCCGCTCAGGAGAGCGACAGCGGCTCGATCCGGCTCAGCGACCTCAGCGCGCTCGGCGAGCCGCCGACGATGGACCCCGGCACGCCCGCGCCCGGCTCGCGGAGCGGCTGGCCGCTGGGCGGCCCGGTCACCAGCGACGCGTTCGACGGTGACCCGCTGAACATGACGACCTCGGCGTTCGCGACGGAGAGCACGCCGCCCGCGTCGTCCTTCTCCTCCGATCTGAGCAGCCTGCCGCGGCTGAGCGACATCCCGAAGCCGCCGGCCGAGCTGGAGGCCGAGGAGGACTTCGGCCGCCGCTCCTCGCGCGGCTCGCGCGCCGAGCGGTCTGAGCACTCCGAGCTGCTGAACCGCTCGGAGCTGAGCCGGTCCGAGCGCAACAGGGCCGACCGCAACCGCTCCGACCGGGACCCGCTCAACCGCTCCGACCTGTCGGCCTCCACGGACGTCGAGGCCGAGGCCGCGGCGGAGCAGACGCGTGGGCGGCGCGCCAGTCGTACCGACGACGAAACGACCGCCGGAAGGACGGAAGGCCGCAGGTCGGCGCGGGCCGAGGAGGCCGCCGCCGCCACGCCTCGCGCCTCCCGCACGGAGATCCCCCGCTCGGAGCGGGCGCGGACGGAGATCCCGAGGTCCGAGCGGGCCCGCACCGAGATCCCCCGCAGCGAGCGCTCCCGGGCCGAACGCCCCGTCGAGCTGCCCCGCCAGCGCGAGGGTCGCGTCCCACCCCCGTGGCAGACCGGCGACCTGCCGGCCGAGCCGGCCGGGCTGCGCCTGGTCGAGCCGGCCCCCGTGCCGGACCCGGCGCTCACCGGCTACTCCGACGAGCTCAGCGGGGAGTACAGCGGCGAGTTCCGCTTCGAGCCGCCCGCGCTGCGCCTCGTCGAGGACCGGCCCGCCGCCGAACGGGCCACGGCCCGCAGCAGCGGCACCGGTGCCGGCCGCAGCCGTCGCGCCGCGGCCGCCGAGGCATCCGCGCTGGCTTCGGGTCCGGCTCCGGCCTCGACCTCGAAGTCCGACGAGGCGGACGGTGACCTGTTGATATTCGCCGCGGCACGCTCCGCGTGGTTCACCGACTGGGACGCCGACAGCGAGTCGGAGGCCGCCGCCGAGCGCCCCGCGGTCAGCTGGGAGAACCAGAACGACTCCGCCTGGCGCGCCGCCGAGCAGGCCAGCCAGCCGAAGCTCGGCGACGAGACGTCCACCGGCCTGCCGCGGCGCGTGCCGCAGCAGAACCTGGTGCCCGGCGCCCCCGTCAACTCCCCCGAGCGCCCGCTCCGCATCGTCCGCGACGCGGCGCAGATCGCGGCGCACACCACCGGCTACTTCCGCGGGTGGCGCCGGGGCCAGGAGGTCGGCGGCTTCTCCGTCGGCGGCCGCCCGGGCCGCGAGGCGGCAGGCGGCTGGGACTTCAGCCGCGAACGCGAGGCCAGCCGCGAATACCAGGAGCGCGAGTTCGAGTACCGCTCAGCCCGCCGCTGACCCTCTACCGGCAATCAGGGCCGCCCGTCTTTCGGGCGGCCCTTTGCTTTGCCCAACGTCGTCGCTGTACGTGATGCCCCGGTGATCGAGCGTCGACTTCACCGGGCGCCGCTGGCGTCGGTCCGCGGCATGCCGGGAGAATTGGGGGGTCTCAGATGGACTGTGAGCCTTCGATTCCCGCCGAGGAGGTCTCGTGACTTGCGGGGCGCACGGGCGTCTCAGGACACGCCAGGACCGTCTCGCGGGCGGTCACAGCTCGTAGGGGTAGAGGGCAACCTGCGCGCGGGCGCCGTCGAGCTCAACGAGGATGCCCGCCAGCTCCAGCACTGATTCGCCGTCAACCGTCCTAAGGAGGGAGCCCTCGCAGGATGACGCAGTCCCATCGCCAATCCCGGCCGCCGCCGGCACTTCGGCCGGCACTTCGGCCGGCACTTCGGCCGGCACTTCGGCTGGCACTTCGGCTGGCACTTCGGCCGGCCTGAGGTCGCCGAGCCAGGTGAGCGGAGCGTCGACCGTCCACTCCACGTAATACGTCCCCGCCGGCGCGCCGGCCGGCCCCGCCCACGGCACGGCGATACCAACGACGGCGGTCCGGATCGCCGCCACCGGCAGCGAGCTCCACCCGACCCGCCGCAACTCCTCCACCGCCACCAACACACCGCCCAACACGCCCACCGCCGGCCCTGTCTGCGCCAGCCGCCCCGTTCACGACTCCACCTCGCCCCCACCGGAGGCCCCATCGAGCCCTGCCAGGGCGCTAGACACCTCGAAGCGCACCCCCGCCGTCATCGAAGGACGGACCTGACCGCCACCACGCCCCGATCCACCCTCCGATGCCCGAGGGATGGACACCGCCGCGCATGAGACGCAGCAATCGGGGCCGCAGGAAGAACCGCAGCCATCGGCCGAGCCGGCACGCCCCGTCCAGACCGCGATGCGGACCGATGTCATGGCGCCGCCCGCGCACAGGCCGCCGAAAGGCACCACACAAACTCGCCCACCAGACCGCCGAGCTGCCCACCCGCCGAGCCGCCGAGCGACCTTCCCGCCACGCCCAGGCCACCACACGACCCGCTCACCAGACCGCCCACCAAACCGTCAAGCTGCCCACATCGCCGGGCCGCCGCGCCGCCGCGCGTCCCGACCGCCAGCACCCAGGCGACCGCATGCCCACCGACAGACCGCCGCCTGACCCGCCCGCACGACCCAGGCCACGCACAACTCGCCCACCAGACCGCCGACCTGTCCACCCGCCGAGCGGCCCGCTCACCAGACCGCTCGCCAGACCGCCGGGCACCCACCCGTCAGAGAACCCAGGCCAACGCATTCCCACCGACAGACCGCCACGCAACCCGCCCACCACGTCCAGGCCACCGCGCAACCCATCCACCACGCCGAGCTATCCGCCCGCCAGGGCACCGAACCGCCGGACGATCCCCACCCGCCGCGTCCAGGCCACCGCGCAACCCGTCCACCACGCCGAGCTATCCGCCCGCCAGGGCACCGAACCGCCGGACGTTCCCCACCCGCCGCGTCCAGGCCACTGCACGACCTTCGCACCAGACCGCCATGCGAGCTGCCCGCACGACCGCAGGCCAACGCGCGCCCCTCTCAGAGCGCCCAGCCATCGCACGCCCTGCCCGCCAGACCGCCGCGCGGTCCGTCCGCACTGGCCCGGGGCACCGCGTGGCTTCCCCGCGCAGGGTGGCCGACGGATCGTCCGCTGGGGCGTCGAGCTGGTGGGTGGGTGGAAATGGCGCGCGCACCGTGGCCGCCCTGCTGAGGAGGCGGCGACGGTGCGCGCGGTGAGGTGCTGGAGAGGGGGGTGGTGCGTTACGCGGGGGCGGTGGCCCGGGTGCGGCGCATCGAGAGGACGTACTCGACGAGCGAGATGAGGACGTTCTTCGTCGACTCGCGGGAGCGGGCGTCGCACGAGACGACCGGGACATCGCTGGAGATGGCCAGGGCCTCGCGGACGTCGTCGGCGTTGTGGTACTGCACGCCGTCGAAGCAGTTGATCGCGACGAGGTACGGCAGGCGCCGGTGCTCGAAGAAGTCGATCGCGGCGAAACAGTCGGCGAGGCGCCGGGTGTCCACCATGACGACAGCGCCGATGGCGCCCCGGACCAGTTCGTCCCACATGAACCAGAAGCGGGTCTGGCCCGGGGTGCCGAACAGGTACAGGATCAGGTCACGGTCGATCGAGATACGACCGAAGTCCATCGCGACCGTGGTCGTCGTCTTGCCGGGGACATTGCGGGTGTCATCCACACCGACGCCGGCGGACGTCATGATGGCCTCGGTGGTCAGCGGCGTGATCTCCGAGACCGAGCCGACCAGTGTGGTCTTGCCCACGCCGAACCCTCCGGCGATGACGATCTTCGCTGACGTGACCCGCCCTGGGCGGACTGCCACGTCAGAGCCTCCGAAGTCCACTCAGCACCCTCTCAAGCAGTTCTGTGCCCACCGACTCGTTTTCGTCGAGCGAGGTCGGCTCGTACACCGCGACGAGTCCGTCGGCAGCCATGTCCGCCACAATGACCCGCGCGACACCCAGCGGAAGCTGCATGCGCGCCGCGATCTCAGCGAGAGACTGCAGGCGACCGTCGCAAAGCGTTGAAATGTATTGCTGTTCTTGTCCGTGAGCGCCGCCCGGCCGAGAGTTGGCCGCGCGACCCCGCACGGTGGTCTCGACCAGCGCCTCGATCGCGATGTCCAGCTTGGGCCGGGTGCGACCTCGGGTGACGGCGTACGGCCTGACCAACGCGCCGGTTGGTTCATCGCGCTCGGCCATGGTCGCCGTTCACCTCCTCACTCGTCGGGCCTCGTCAACAGCGTCAACAGTTATTGCGTCATGCGCTAAAGCGGAAAGCACCTAGTTCAGTTTCAGCCGAGCATCGATGCTGTCGGCCGGGGTGGCGGCGTCAATGCGTCACCGACCCGGTCGACCAGCAGCGCCATCTCGTAGCCGACCTGACCGACGTCACACGCCCGGGCCGCGAGGACCGCGAACGAGGAGCCGTCGGAGATCGACATGAGGAAGAGGAAGCCGTTGTCCATCTCGACGACGGTCTGCAGCACCGCCCCGCCCTCGAAGCAGCGGGAAGCGCCCTGCGTGAGGCTCACCAAACCGGAGGCGATCGCGGCGAGCTGGTCGCCACGGTCGCGCGGCAGGTCACGCGAGGCGGCCAGCAGCAGACCGTCCGCCGAGACGGCTACCGCATGGGCGACGCCCGGCACCCGGTCTGCGAAATTGGCCAGTAGCCAACCGAGATCCTGCGTAGATGTCATGCCTCTTGCTCCTTGCCAACCTGCGAGTTTTGAGGCCCGGCCGAAGTGGGCTCCGGGGTTTTCGAGTCGTCGGACCGGGTGCGGCCGCGCTGAACGCCTCGGTGATAAGCGGACAACAGACCACGCACGGACTCCGGCGTGCGCCGGTGGACCGTGGCGGGGTTCTTCTCCACCCCGCCCGGGACCAGTTGCGCTTGCGGCACGCGTTTTGGCAAACCCGTGTCGGTCTTCGCAAATTCCTGCTCCTGGGCGAGTGCGGCGGCCGCCTGCCATCCTTCGTCTGCCGCAGTCTGCCAGTTTACCGCCGAACCGCCGGTCGCCCGGTCGGCCGAACCTCGCGAAGCTTCACCCGGAACCCGGGTTTCAAATCGCTGCGGAGGCACGTATGCCGTGTCGCTGTAGGTCACCTCGACCGGCCGCGTCGAAGCGCCGTTGGACGCCGGTGCCGGCGCGGCGGGCGCGGCCGGGGCGGCGGCGACAGGCTCGTCGTCGAAGGTCGGGCGCTTGCTGGTGCTCTGGAACCAGGCCGACTCCAGCTCGCGGAAGATCGGCAGCTCCATCGTCTCGTCGACGAAGCGCTGGCGGGAGTCGCCGGCGTCGCTTTCGGAGGACGCCGGGTCCCAGTCGAGCCGGACCCGCGGGATCTCCGCCGTCATGTCCACCGGCGCGTACGGCTCCGCGGCCGCGGGAGCCGGAGCGGGCGGCTGCGCCGCGAACCGGTCGGACTGCTGCTGCGGGCCCGACGAGACCGGCGGCCAGGCGGGCGGTGCCGCCGCGGCCGGGGGCGGGCCACCGGCGGCGTACGCCGCGGGGACGTCATAGCCGCGCGGGTCGGACGCCTCGGGACGCTGCCGCGGGATCTGGCCGCTGACCTCTTCCTCGGCGACCTCGCCCTCGACGGTCCAGTTCTCGTTGGCGCGGCGCTGCGGCAGCGGGTTGAGGTCACCGGGCGTCCGGCGCTCCTCGGACTGCTCGCCGCCCACACCGGTCAGGTCCGACCAGGCGGGCAGGCTACGACCGGCACCGGGACCCTGCTGGGCCGGCGGGCGGGGGCCGAAGCCACCACCGTCGCGCGGACCGGGACCGGCGTCGCGCGGGTCGATGCGGGGGAAGGCGCCGCTGGGGCCGCCGGCGAAGCTGTCACGCGGCGGCGGGCCGGCGGGGTTCGCATCACCGAAGCTGTCGTGGAACGCGGCGGGGGGCGTCTCGCGGCGCGGCGGGGTGCCGTTGGCGAAGCCGTTGACCGTCGGCCGCTCGCCGGTGTGCGGGCCGGAGCCGAAGAGGCCGCTGCTGGTGAGCGTGCCGAAGCGCGGACCGCCGCCGTTGCCGCCGCCGGCTGGGCCGCCCACGGTCGTCGGCCCGCTCTCCAGGGCGAGCGGCGAAGCGAGCGGGGAGCGCGGCGCGGGCGTCGACGGGATCGGCCGGGCCTGGACCATGTCGTTGGGGCCGACGGCGGGCATGCCGGCGGTCGGCATGCCGGCGTTGGCGCGGCCGGACAGGGCCCGCGGCACGAGGACACCGGCGGGCAGCGTCATGTCGGCGATGGTGCCGCGCTCGCGCGCGGCCCGCAGCTCGACCTTGACGCCGTGCCGGGCGGCCAGCCGGGCGACCACGACGAGGCCCATCATCCGGGAGACGGCCACGTCGACCATCGGCGGGTTGGCGAGGCGCTCGTTGAGCTCGTTGAGCTGCTCGGGCGAGACGCCGATGCCGTGGTCCTCGACCAGCAGGACGGCGCGGTCGCCGACGCGGCGGGCCTCCACGATGACCGCCGAGTCCGGCGGGGAGAAGGCCGTCGCGTTGTCGAGCAGCTCGGCGACCAGGTGGACCATGTCGTTGACCGAGTGGGCCGCGATCTCGATGTCCCGGTCGATCATGCCGAACTCGATGCGCGTGTAGTGCTCGACCTCGGACTGCGCGGCGCGGAGCACGTCCATGAGCGGCGCGGGCTCGCGCTGGATACGGGTCGAGTCGGCACCGGCGAGGACCAGGAGGTTCTCGTCGTTACGGCGCATCCGGGTGGCGAGGTGGTCGAGCTGGAAGAGCTCGGCCAGCCGGTCCGGGTCCTCCTCGCCGCGCTCCAGCCGGTCGAGGTGACCGATGAGCCGGTCGACCAGGATCTGGGAGCGGCGGGCGAGGTTGACGAACATCGTCGCGACGCTGGCCCGCAGTGCGGCCTGCTCGGCGGCGGTGCGGACGGCTTCCAGGTGGACGGCGTTGAACGCCTCGGCCACCTGGCCGAACTCGTCGCGGCTGCGGACCGGTAGTGGCTCGGCGATCTGCAGTGCCAGTTGATGCGGCGACATCTGACCGGCCAGGGCGGGGTCGCGCAGTCGCTGCACGGCCTGGGGCAGCCCGTACTGCGCGACGGTCAGCGCGCCGTGGCGCAGCTCCCGCAGCGAGCGGGCCATGGACCGGGCCACGATCCAGGCGAAGAGGATGGCCAGCAGCAGCATGCCGAGCAGGGCGCCGGCGGTGACGAGCACCTGGCGCTGCAGGTCGTTGCGGTGCGCGGTCGCGCTCTCGATGTTGTGCTCGTCGAACTCGACCTCGATGCCGCGCAGCAGGTTGGCCTTGTTGACCATCGAGTTGTCCCACGCGGCCGCGGATGGCAGGCCGGTCTGGGGCAGGTCCTCACCGGTGAGCGGGGTGAGCTGGCCCTCGAACTTCGCGGCCTCGCGCAGGTCGGAGCCGGCGATCTTCTTGTCGAACAGGTCGCGGTGCCACGGCTCGGAGACGACCCGGAACTGCTCCTCGGCCTGATCCTGGCCGTTGAGCGCGGCGTCGAACTCCTTGCGCAGCTGCGGCGTGAACTTCCTGGTCGTCAGGACCCGCAGCACGACGACCCGCTCGAGGGAGACCTGCTCCTTCATCTCGGAGATCGCGGCGGCGGCGCGCATGTCGGCGCCGAGGGCCGGGTTGTTGGACAGCTCGGCCGCGGCGTCGCGGATGCTCAGCAGGTCGTCGATCAGCGTCCGGTACCGGCTGACGACGGTGCTGGCCAGGATGTCCTTGCCGCCTTCGGAGATCTGCTTGCGCATCCCCGGCAGGTCGAGCAGCTGGGTGTCGATCGAGGCGAGCTGCTTGCGGAAGTCCTCGGGCGGGTCGGCCAGGCCGGACCGGGTGAGCCGGTATTCCTTGCTCGTGTCCTCGGTCTTCTGGATCTGGCGCTCGAAGGTGGCGCGGGCCTCGACGTTGCCCTGCTGGTCGAGCACGCCGAGCAGCAGCGCCGCGTTGGCGCGCTCGCTCTGCAGCTCGTGGACGAGCGAGGAGGCCTTGGCTGACAGCCCCGACAGGGTGCGGGCCCGGTCGGCGTCGTTGGCGTCACCGATGTTGTCGACGAGACCGTTGGTGCCGACCACGATCGTCGCGATGATCGGGACGATCATGATCAGGCCGAGCTTCGACCAGATCGGCAGGTCTCGGAGCCGGCCCACCGGGAGACGCAGACGCGACGAGACCGGCTCCCGCGTCGTTGGCCGTTTGCTCACTTCACCGCCCTCCGAACCGGGGCCTTGCGAATCAGCAGGCACCCGCGACCGGCCGACCCTACTGGGCCAGACCTCCGAGATTCCACCATGTCCCGTCGCAAGAAGAAAGCCCAGGCCTCCCGCTAGCCGTTATGTTCCGCATGAAGAAAAAAGTCCGTTTGACGGTAGGTTCAGCCGATCATCCCCCTACGCTGGGCGATTTACCCGATGCACGCAGATGATGACGGCTGACATATCGGTACAAAATTACGACATCAACTTCGCGTATGCGGGCTTGATCACCTCGTTGATCAACGCCAGCCGCTCATCAAACGGAATAAAAGCACTCTTCATTGCATTCACCGTAAACCACTGCATTTCGGACCAGCCGTAGCCGAAGGCTTCGACCAGCAGGGCCATCTCGCGGCTCATTGAGGTGCCGCTCATCAGCCGGTTGTCGGTGTTGACCGTGACCCTGAAGCGCAGGTCACGCAGCAACCCGATCGGGTGTTCCCGGATCGAGGCGGCGGCGCCGGTCTGGACGTTGGACGACGGGCAGAGCTCGAGCGGAATGCGCTTGTCCCGCACGTACGCGGCGAGCCGGCCGAGGGAATTGTCGGCCGCGACGTCGTCGACGATGCGCACACCGTGTCCGAGCCGGTCGGCGCCGCACCACTGGATGGCCTGCCAGATCGACGGCAGGCCGAACGCCTCACCGGCGTGGATGGTGAAATGCGAGTTCTCGCGCTGGAGGTATTCGAAGGCGTCGAGGTGCCGGGTGGGCGGATATCCGGCCTCCGCCCCGGCGATGTCGAAGCCGACCACACCCGCGTCGCGGTACTGCACCGACAGCTCGGCGATCTCCATCGAGCGGGCCGCGTGCCGCATCGCGGTCAGCAGCGTGCCGACCCGGATCGGGTTGCCGGCAGCCGCCGCCTCGGCGGAGCCCTCGCGGAAGCCGTCGAGGACCGCCTCCACCACCTCGGCCAGCGCGAGGCCCTGGGCCAGGTGCTGCTCCGGCGCGAAGCGCACCTCGGCGTAGACCACGCCGTCGGCGGCGAGGTCCAGGGCGCACTCCCGGGCGACCCGGACCAGGGACTCCCGGGTCTGCATCACGGCGACCGTGTGGGCGAAGGTCTCCAGGTAACGCTCCAGCGACCCGGAGTCGGCCGCCGCGACGAACCACTCCCCGAGGCCCTCCGGGGTCGCGGCGGGCAGCTCGTGGCCGATGCCGGCGGCGAGGTCGAGGATGGTGGCGGGGCGCAGGCCGCCGTCGAGGTGGTCGTGGAGGAGGGCTTTCGGCGCGCGACGGATCTCGTCGTAGGTGGGTGCAACCATGGAACGACACTAGTAGCGTGCACGCCTCCGTCATCACACATCTGCGGTGTCCGGTCTGCGCCGGCCCGCTCACCGCCGCCGATCGGGCGCTGCGCTGCGCCGCGGGCCATTCGTTCGACATCGCGCGGCAGGGTTATGTCGACCTGACCGCGGGCCGGTCGGTGCACACCGGCGACAGCGCCGAGATGGTGACCGCCCGGGAGGCCCTCCTGGAGGCCGGACACTTCGACGTCGTGTCCGACGCCGTCGCGGCAGCGGCGGCAGGTGTACCGGGAGCGGGCCTGATCGTCGAGGTGGGGGCCGGGACCGGCCGCTACCTGGCGCGGGCCCTCGGTCCGGACAGGGTCGGTCTCGCCGTGGACGTGTCGAAGGCGGCGCTGCGCCGCGCGGCCCGGGCCGACCCCCGCATCGGCGCGGTGCGCGCCGACGTGTGGCAGGGTCTGCCGGTCCGCGACGCGGCCGCCGATGTGATCCTCGACATCTTCGCGCCGAGGTCGGGCGCGGAGTTCGCCCGCGTGCTGCGCCCCGGCGGCGTCGCCGTGGTGGTCACCCCCGCGCCCGGGCACCTCGCCGAGCTGGTGGCGGCGCTGGACATGGTCGGCGTCGACCCGGCGAAGCCGGAGCGGCTCGCGGCGAGCCTGCGCCCCTGGCTCACGCAGGTGGACGAGGTGCCGCTGCGGGCCACCCTGGCGCTGGACCGCGCGGCCGCGGCGGCCCTGGTCGGGATGGGTCCGAGCGCGTGGCACACCGACCCGGCCGCGGTGACCGCCACCCTGGCGGGCATGCCTGAGCCGATCACCGCGACGCTGGAGGTGCGCCTGAGCACCTGGCGCTCAGGCGGATAAGCCGGCGCTCGGGCGGATAAGCCTGCGCTCAGGTGGATAGGTCGACCTCTTCCCATCCGGGCGGGTCGCCGTGGTACGGCCCGGTGAAGACCACCGCCCACTCCAGGGCCCAGCGGCGCTGGCCGACGGCGTTGGAGTCGAGCTGGCCGGGCAGCGGCAGCCGCCGCCGCTCCGCCTCCAGATAGGACCAGTCCAGGCAGTAATAGAGGTCGAGCTGCGCCGCGGCGTCACCCGCACCGCGCGGTGCGGCCAGGGTGCGCTGCCGCCACGCAGAGAAGGTCTCGCCCTGCGGCAGGTTGGGCAGCCGCTCCATGAGCCCGTCGGCGGAGGGCAGCAGCGGATCGAGGTCCATGGCGATGCCCAGCAGCCAGGCCAGCGCGAAGAGCGCCTCCAGGTGCAGCGCGAAGGACCGCTCGTCGCCGTCGCCCTCGGCCACGAACTGCCACTCCGGCCCGGTCAGCCGGTCCTGCAGCCCCGACCGGTCCAGCCAGTGCGTCGCGAGCTCCGGCGGCATGCCGGCGACCCGGGCGAGCACGACGTTGAGGATCGCCGCGCGCACCTCGATCTCCGCACCGGGACGCAGCTCCACCAGGTCGCCGGGCTCCCAGGCGAGCGGGAAGTTGGGCGGTGGTAGAGGGAGCCGCAGGCGGTGCAGCTCTTCGAGGCTCGCCTCCCGCACCCGCTGCGGATCCGGCGACGTCACGGTCACCCGGGCACTGTAGCCGCCGGATCCAGCAGTGTCTCTAGGAGTCGCCCTCAGGATCCCGGCGGGCGAGGTCGGGGGCGAAGGCGGGCAGGCAGACCGCGACGTACTCGGCGCCGTCCGCGGTGGGGGTGGTGTACCTGACGCGTTCCCCCGCCCGGGTGACGATCGCCTGACCTGCGGTGACGTCGAAGTGGCCGCCGTCGTGCTCGACCCTGACGGTGCCGCGGAGCACGATCGTGAACTCGTCGAACTCGGGCGTCTGGAACGGCTCGGTCCAGCCGCCCGGGGCGATCATCTTGGCGATCGACGTCGCGGACTCGCCGGAGTTGACCCGGCCGACGTACTCGTCGATGATCTTGCCGCCGGGGACGGGGATCTGGGTGGGGGCCTTGATCAGTTCGGGCATCAGGAGATCCTGTCGAGAATCAGCGGTCGGGAGGGTGGCGGCGTGTCCGACAACGTGACCGCGTCGCGGGCCACGGCCAGCGCCGCCGGGAGCTTGCCGGCGTCCTCGGCCCGCAGCTCCATGATCACGTCACCGGCCCGGACCGCCTCGCCGGGCTTGCGGTGCAGGATGATGCCGGCCGACGCGCTGACCGGGTCCTCCTTGCGGGCGCGGCCCGCGCCGAGGCGCCAGGCGGCCACGCCGACAGCGTAGGCGTCCATGGTGGCGACGAAGCCGTCGGCGTCGGCGGTGATCGTCTCGACCTCGTGCGCCACCGGCAGCGGCGCGTCCGGGTCGCCGCCCTGGGCCCGCACAAGGGCCCGCCAGGAGTCCATGGCCCGCCCGCCGGCGATCGCGGCCTGCGGGTCGGCGTCGCCGAGGCCCGCCGCGTCCAGCATCTCCCGGGCGAGGGCCAAGGTCAGCGCGACCACGTCCTGCGGCCCGCCGCCGGCGAGCACCTCCAGGGACTCCTCGACCTCCACGGAGTGCCCGACGGTCCGGCCGAGCGGCACCTCCATGTCGGTGAGCAGGGCGACGGTGGTCACGCCGTGGGCCTTGCCGAGCTCGACCATGGTGCGGGCCAGCTCGCGCGCGTCGGCGACCTCGCGCATGAAGGCACCGGAGCCGAACTTCACGTCCAGGACCAGCGCGCCGGTGCCCTCCGCGATCTTCTTGCTCATGATCGAGCTGGCGATCAGCGGGATCGCCTCGACGGTGCCGGTGACGTCGCGCAGCGCGTACAGCTTCCGGTCGGCGGGCGCGAGGCCCTCCCCCGCGGCGCAGATCGCGGCGCCGACCGTGCGCAGCTGCTCGACGAACGCCTCGTTGGACAGCTTGGTGCCGAACCCGGCGACCGCCTCGAGCTTGTCGAGGGTCCCGCCGGTGTGGCCCAGCCCGCGGCCGGACAGCTGCGGCACCGCCGCGCCGCACGCCGCGACGAGCGGGGTCAGCGGCAGCGTGATCTTGTCGCCGACGCCGCCGGTGGAGTGCTTGTCGACGGTCGGGCGGCCGACCCCGGACAGGTCCAGCCGCTCCCCCGACGCGATCATGGCGGCGGTCCAGCGGGCGATCTCGCCGGCGGTCATGCCGTTGAGCAGGATCGCCATCGCCAGGGCCGACATCTGCTCGTCGGCGACGACACCCTTGGTGTAGGCGTCGACGACCCAGTCGATCTGCTCGTCGCTGAGGATGCCCTTGTCCCGCTTGGCGCGGATGACGTCCACGGCCGCGAAGCTCATGCCGCACTCCAGTCCTGCTCGATGCCGGCCGGCCGGGGAGCCTCCCCGGCCCATCTGGCGGTGCCCTGGGCGTCGACGACGATCACCCGCGACGTGCGGACCCGGCCCCAGGCGACCCCCTCGTCGGCGGTGGCCCAGGTCGGGCCCTCCTCCAGGATGCCCGCCGGCTCGCTTTCCGCGGCGCCGGACGAGCGCTCCCAGTAGGCGGTCCAGACCTGCCTGCCGTCGGCGATGTCAGGGTGTACGAACACCGTGCCGGCGCCGACCTTCAGGGCGAGCGCGGCCGGGACGGAAGGACCAGCCGGGGCGATCCGCCCCAGGTCCGTGTCGTCGAAGGCATGCGGCAGCAGCGCGGTCATCGGCAGCGGGCCGTCGGCGTGGTCGATGAGGCAGTCCGCGCCGCCGTGCTCCCACAGCAGCTGCCGGCACCGGCCGCACGGCATGAGCGGCCGGCCGTCGCCGTCGACGCACGCCAGGGCGATCAGCCTGCCACCGCCGGTGACCTGCAGGTTGGAGACCAGGCCGCACTCGGCGCACAGGCCGAGGCCGTAGGAGGCGTTCTCGACGTTGCAGCCCACGACGATCCTGCCGTCGTCGACGAGCGCCGCCGCGCCCACCGGAAACTTCGAGTACGGCGCGTAGGCGCGCGCCATCACGGTGACCGCCGCCTCTCGCAGCGCCACCCAGTCGACGTCCGTCACGCTCAGCCTCCCCGCCGGAACGGTTTGCCGTCCGCGGCCGGTGGCCTGAGTCGTTGCGCCGCGAGCGCCAGCACGACCAGCACGGTGATGTAGGGCGCCGCCTGCACCAGCGCGGTCGGGATCTTGTCCACGGAGAAGAACAATACGTAGGAAAGGACGCCGAGGACGGCGGAAGCGACCGCCACGAGCCGGTTGCGCCGGATGAACTCCCACACCGCGAGGGCGAGCAGCAGAGCGCCGACCAGGATGAGCAGGGCGTGCACGGACTCGCTGCCGCGCCGCAGCTGCAGCGCGTCGGTGTAGCCGAACAGGGAGGCGCCGACGGCGAGGCCGCCCGGCCGCCAGTTGCCGAAGATCATCGCGGCGAGGCCGATGTAGCCGCGGCCGCCGGTCTGCCCCTCGCGGTAGATCGCGGAGGTGACGGTGGACAGGTACACGCCGCCGAGGCCGGCCATCGCGCCGGAGATGACCACACCGTAGTACTTGTAGCGGTAGACGTTGAGGCCGAGGCTCTCCGCCGCGTGCGGGTCCTCACCGACGGAGCGCACCCGCAGGCCGAACGAGGTGCGCCAGAGCAGCCACCAGGTCAGCGGGATCAGCAGCACGGCGAGGATGGTCACCAGCGACACCTCGTAGAGCAGGCCGCGCAGTACCCCCGCGACGTCGCTCACCAGGAACCACTCGTGCTCCTCGATGCCCTTCAGGCCGTTGATGCCGGGCACCGAGATCCTGGGGATGTGCGGCACCTGCGGGGACTGCGTGGCGCCGGCGCTGCCCCAGGTGATGTAGGACAGGTAGCGCACGACGCCGGGTGCCAGGATCGTCATCGCGACGCCGGAGATGATGTGGTCGACGCCGAAGGTCACGGTGGCGACGGCGTGCAGGAGCCCGCCGATGGCGCCGCCGAGGATGCCGATGAGCAGCCCGACCCACGGGCCGAACTCCAGGCTGCCCCACGCGCCGAACCAGGTGCCGAGGATCATCTGACCCTCGAGGCCGATGTTGACCACGCCGGCGCGCTCCGCCCACAGGCCGCCGAGGCCGGCGAGCCCGAGCGGCACCGCCGCCTGCAGGGCGGCCTGGATGGCGCCCGACGAGGTGACGTCCGGGGCGTTGGCGAGCTGGTGGACCAGCGACAGGCCGATCAGCGCACCGGAGATGATGAGCATGATCATCCAGCTCGACATCCGCCGGCCCTTGGTCTTGACCGGAGGCTGCGCCGCCGCCTCGGAGAGCATCGTGTCGGTGCTCACTTCGACTCCTCCACTACCGGGACGGGCGCGGCGGTGGCGGTGGCCACGCCGACCCGGCGCTGCTGGGCCCGGCGGCCGATGCGGGCGGCCAGCTCGTAGGCGATGACGACCGAGAGGACCGTGACGCCCTGCATGATCAGGACGATCTCTTTGGGGATGCTGTCGATGTCGAGGATGATTTGCGAGCTGGCCAGGAAGCCCCACAGGATCGCGGCGAGCGCCATGCCGATCGGGTGGTTGCGGCCGAGCAGCGCCACCGCGAGGCCGGCGAAGCCGATGCCGCCGAAGCCCTCGGTGTAGGTGTGGCTCTCGCCCAGCATGCGGGGCAGGTTGACCAGGCCGGCGATGGCGCCGGAGATCAGCATCGCGGTGATCACCATGCGCTTGGCGTTGACGCCGCTGGCGACCGCCGCGAACGGGTTGTAGCCGGTGGCCCGCAGGTCGAAGCCGAAGCGGGTGCGGTTGATCACGAACCAGTACGCGGCGCCGAGGACCACCGCGACGGCGAAGAAGCCGAGCACCTTCTGGTCGGTCCCGGAGATGATCGGCAGGCCGGGCATCCACGAGTCCTCGCTCAGGATGCCGGTGGTCTTGATCTGCGCGCCGGGCTCGGTGACGCCCCAGTGGTCGTTGAGCAGCCAGGTGATGACCAGGCCGCCGATCGCGTTGAGCATCAGCGTGGAGATGACCTCGCTGACCCCGCGCTGAGTCTTGAGCAGCGCGGCGATCGACGCCCACGCCGCGCCGACGATCATCGCGACGACGATGATGAGCACGATGCGCAGCCCGCCGGGCATCCAGTCCATGAACGACGCGCTGGCCAGGGCGCCGGCGAAGAACGCGCCGACCTTCGACTGGCCCTCGACGCCGATGTTGAACAGGCCCATCTTGAAGCCGAACGCGACGGCGACCGCGGCGATGTACAGCTCGCTGGCCTTGTTGAGGATCTCCACCTTCGTGTCCGGCAGCATGCCGAACTCGTACATGTGCTGGAACGCCAGCAGAGGGTCCTTGTCGCTGATCAGCAGGGCGACCGACGAGATCGCGGCGGCGATGATCAGCGCGGCGACCGGTGCGATCAGCTGCGGCAGCAGCTTGCCGATGTCGATGCGCCGGACCGCGGCGACAGCGCTCATGCCGACGCCTCCGCCTCGCCGCGGCGCCGCCACGAGGCACGCGGAGCACTGAGCCGATGATGAACGGCTCCTCCGCTGCACTCCAAGCCGTTCATGAAGGGATCTCCTCACCTGTGGCGCCGGTCATGGCGACGCCGAGCTGCTCGGGGGTGACGGTCGACGGGTCGGCGTCGGCCACCAGCCGACCACCGTAGATCACCTTCAGCGAGTCGGACAGGCCGATCAGCTCGTCGAGATCGGCGGAGATGAGCAGCACGCCCATGCCGGCGATCCGGGCGTTGCGGATGTGGTCCCAGATCGCGGCCTGGGCACCGACGTCCACGCCGCGGGTCGGGTGGGCGGCGATGAGCACCTTCGGCTGGTGGCTCATCTCCCGGCCGACGATGAGCTTCTGCTGGTTGCCGCCGGACAGCGCGACCGCGGCGACGTCGATGCCGGGCGTGCGCACGTCGTACTCGGCGACGATGCGGGTGGTGTCGCGGCGGGCGCCGCCGACGTTGATGAGGAAGCCGCTCGCGTTGGGCCGCTCGGTCTGGTGGCCGAGGATGCGGTTCTCCCACAGCGGCGCGTCGAGCAGCAGGCCCTGCCGGTGCCGGTCCTCCGGGATGTAGCCGATGCCCGCCTCGCGGCGCCGGCGGGTGGGCCAGTCGGAGACGTCGTCGCCGTCGAGGGTGACGGTGCCGGTCGTGGCGCGCATGCCCATGATCGCCTCGGCGAGCTCGGCCTGGCCGTTGCCCTCGACGCCGGCGATGCCGACGACCTCGCCCTTGTGGATCGTGAACGAGGCGTTGTCGACGATCGGCCGCCCGTCGGCGGCGCGGACCGTGAGCCCCTCGACGACCAGGACGGGCACCTCGGTGACGGTCGACTCGCGGGCCTCGGGGCTGGGCAGCTCGCTGCCGACCATGAGGGTCGCCAGCTGGCGGGCGGTGACCTGGTCGGGCTTGACGGACGCGACGGTCGTGCCGCGCCGGATGACGGTGATGTCGTCGGCGACGCCGCGGACCTCGTCCAGCTTGTGCGAGATGAACAGCACGGTCAGGCCCTCGCGGATGAGCTCGCGCAGGTTGCCGAAGAGCTCGTCGACCTCCTGCGGGACCAGCACGGCGGTCGGCTCGTCGAGGATGAGGATGCGGGCGCCCCGGTAGAGCACCTTGAGGATCTCGACCCGCTGGCGGTCGCCGACGCCGAGGTCCTCGACCAGCGCGTCGGGGTCGACGTCCAGCCCGTACCGCTGGGAGATCTCACTGATCTTCTGCTTCGCCCGGGCGCCGATGCCGTGCAGCTTCTCGGCGCCGAGGACCACGTTCTCCGTGACCGTGAAGTTGTCGGCCAGCATGAAGTGCTGGTGCACCATGCCGATGCCGGCCTCGATCGCGCGCTGGGGCGACGGGAACCTCACCGGGCTGCCCTCGATGAGGATCTCGCCCTCGTCCGGCGGCTGCATCCCGTAGAGGATCTTCATCAGGGTCGACTTGCCGGCACCGTTCTCACCGACGATCGCGTGGATCGTGCCCTTGCGGACGGTGAGGTTGACGTCAGAGTTCGCCACGACGCCGGGGAACCGCTTGGTGATCCCCTTCAGCTCGACGGCGGGTGGGTCCGCGGTCACGAGATGCTCCTTCAACAAGTGATGGCGGGGGACCGGATCACAGTCCCCCGCCTCACGTCCAGCTCTGGATTACTTGGTCGGCACCGTGATCTTGCCGGAGACGATGTCGGCCTTGAACTCGTCGAGCTTGGTCTTGATGTCGTCGACCTGGCCACCGGAGGTGGCGTAGCCGACGCCGTCGGCCTTGAGGTCGAAGACCGTCGGGCCGGCCTTGAACTTCTCCTCGCCGAAGTCCTTGACGAAGTTGAACACCGCGTTGTCGACCCGCTTGAGCATCGAGGTCATGATGACCGTCTTGAGCGAGGCGTCGGTCACGGTGTTGTACTGGTCGGAGTCGACGCCGATGGCCAGGGCGTTCTTGGCCTTGGCGGCCTCGAAGACGCCGGTGCCGGAGCCGCCCGCGGCCGCGTAGATGATGTCGGCCTTCTGGTCGTACATACCGGTCGCGGCGGTCTTGCCACCCGCGGGGTCGTTGAAGCCCTTGCAGGCCTCGGCCGGGGTCGACAGGTAGTTCGTCAGCACCTTGACGTCGGCCTTGGCGGCCTTGGCGCCGGCGGCGAAGCCCGCCTCGAACTTCTTGATCAGGTCGACCTGGCAGCCACCGATGAAGCCGACCGTGCCGGTCTTCGTCTTCAGCGCGGCGGCCGCGCCGACCAGGAAGGAGCCCTGCTCCTCGGCGAAGACGAGGTCGGCCACGTTGTCGGCGGTGGTGCCGCCGTCGACGATGGCGAACTTGGTGTTCGGGCAGTCCTTCGCGGCGCGCGCGAGCGGGCCGTTCTTGGCGTCCGCACCGTCGTAGACGAAGCCGACCGCGATGACCGGGTTGTAACCCGTCGTGCAGAGCAGCTTCAGTCGCGCGTACTTGTCGTTCTCGCTCTCGCCGGCGACCGCGGCCAGGTCCTTGACCTCAAGGTTGAGCTCGCTCTTGACCCGGTCGAGGCCCGCTGCGGCGGAGTCGTTGAACGACTTGTCGCCCCGGCCGCCGATGTCGAACGCGAGGCCGACCTTGACGTTCTTCTTCGCCGTGGTGCCACCGCTGCTCGAGCTGCCCGGGTCGCTGCCCTTGTCGTCACCGCAAGCGGCCATGGCACCCAACGCGACAATCGCCACCGCGGCGGCCGCGAGAACCTTCATCCCACGCACTCGGCGCAAGACGGTCTCCCTTCACCAATGCACCGCCCCAACGCGGTGAATCCCAACGGCGGGAGCGTACGCCCTCAGACCGACAGTTCCGCAGTTTGCTGCCGGGTTGGGAGGAGTGCGTTATAGGGCCGTGACGTGCCAGAGGTCCCTCCAGCGTACCGGCATCGATCTTGCACCGCCCCGCTTGCTACCAAAAGACGGCAACGGCGGCGTTAACGAGCGTTAGCCCCACCAAAGCCAGGAAATGCCCGCGGTTGACCTCCTCGCGCTTGCGCGAGAAGAAGGTCATGGCGAAGATCGCCAGGCCGATGAGCCCCTTGACGACCAGCTTGGCGGTGGGCGGCTCATGGCCGTCGCGCAACGGCGCGGACAGCGCGATGCCGGTCACCACCTGGACGATCGCACCCCACAGCATCGCGTTGTTGATCCGCAGCTTGCCGGTGAGGTACTGGGTGACCGACCCGCCCAGCAGCAGCGCGAAGCCGATCAGGTGGGCATAGAGGAGGATGAGCCGCAAAGGTTCCACTGGCGCAAGGTAGCGCCTCCTTGACTCTCCAGCAGCTGGAGGGTCCACGATGGGCCGCATGAACATCGGCGAGCTGTCCAGGCTGTCCGGGCTGCCGGTCAAGACGATCCGCTACTACTCCGACGTCGGCCTGGTCCCGGAGGCGGAGCGGTCGCACGCGGGCTACCGGCGCTACGACCACGACTCGCTGGTCCGGCTGGAGTTCGTGCGCACCCTGCGGGAGCTCGGGCTGGACATCGCGACCATCAAGCGGGTCCTGGACCGGGGCGAGGACCTGGGCGCGGTGGCCGCCGCGCACGCGGAGGCGATCGGCGTGCAGATCCGGGTGCTGCGGCTGCGCCGGGCGGCGCTGCGCGCGGTGGCCCTGCACCCGGAGCGGGGCGGCCCGACCCCCGCCGAGCTGGACCGGATGACCCGGATCGCGCAGGCCAGCACCGACGAGCGGCGCCGGATCGTGGACGAGTTCTTCGACAGCATCTTCGCGGAGCTGCCCAGGGCGGAGGAGTCGCCGGAGGCCGCGCAGTTCAGCGCCCGGATGCGCAGCGTCTCCCCCGACCTGCCCGACGACCCCACCGACGCGCAGATCGACGCCTGGATCGAGCTGGCCGGGATGCTCCGCGAGCAGGACTTCCG
This sequence comes from Dactylosporangium maewongense, assembly GCF_039531485.1. Lineage (NCBI taxonomy): Bacteria > Bacillati > Actinomycetota > Actinomycetes > Micromonosporales > Micromonosporaceae > Dactylosporangium > Dactylosporangium maewongense. The sequence goes on from NZ_BAAAQD010000008.1 coordinate 226,100, forward strand.
GGCCCGGCTGCGGGAGATGGGCAAGCGGAGCTTCGCCACGGACGAGCGCCGCCTGGTGCCGACCGACATGTCAGAAATATCGTGGTTCACCGGTCACATCGCCGAGCACATGGACGCGGGCGTCGCGCCCGGCAGCCCGCAGGCGGTCCCCGTGGTGGCCGCCGTCCTGCGGCGGTGGGGCGTCGCCGAGGAGGACCGGGACGTCCTGGTCGACCAGCTCACCCTCGCCGTCGACCCGCGCGCCGAGCGGTACTGGCAGCTCATGGCCGTAATCAATGGATGGCCGCCGATCCCGGCGACAATGCACAGGTGGGAGTGGTTCCTGAACGCCCTCCGGGCGGGCCACGGCCCGTTAGCGTGACTCTGTGGAGTGGTGGCGGCACGCGGTCATCTACCAGGTCTACCCGCGCAGCTTCGCCGACAGCGACGGCGACGGCGTGGGTGACCTGCCCGGCATCACCGACCGGCTCGGCCACCTCGCCGACCTCGGGGTGGACGCCCTGTGGCTGTCGCCGTTCTACCGCTCCCCCATGGTCGACGGCGGCTACGACGTCAGCGACTACCGCGACGTCGACCCGGTCTTCGGCACGCTCGCGGACTTCGACGCCCTGCTCGCGGAGGCGCACCGGCTCGGGCTGCGGGTGATCGTCGACATCGTGCCCAACCACACGTCGTCGCGGCACCCCTGGTTCGTGGAGGGCCGGCGCGACCGGTACATCTTCCGCGACACGCCGAACGAGTGGCAGTCGCTCTTCGGCGGGCCGGCCTGGACGCAGGTCGCGGACGGGCAGTGGTACCTGCACCTGTTCGCGCCCGAGCAGCCCGACCTCAACTGGCACAACCCGGAGGTGCGGGCCGAGTTCGACGACATCCTGCGCTTCTGGCTGGACCGGGGCGTCGACGGCTTCCGGGTCGACGTCGCCCACGGGATGATCAAGGACCTGGCCGGCGTGACGTTCTTCGACCACGAGGACGTCCACGAGATCCACCGCGGCTGGCGCAAGATCCTCGACAGCTACCCGGGCGACCGGATGGCCGTCGCCGAGGTGTTCGACACCGCGCCGGCCCGGGTGGCGCGCTACGTGTCGGTGGGCGAGCTGCACCAGGCGTTCAACTTCGACTTCCTGGAGGCGCCCTGGGACCCGGCCGTCCTGCGCCGGATCATCGACGGGTCGCTCGCCGCCGCGACGCAGGTCGGCGCGCCGCCCACCTGGGTGCTGTCCAACCACGACCGGCGCCGGCACGTGACCCGCTTCGGCGGCGTCCGGCGGGCCCGCGCCGCCGCGCTGCTCATGCTGGGCCTGCCCGGCAGCGCCTACCTGTACCAGGGCGAGGAGCTCGGCCTGCCGGAGGTGCTCGACCTGCCGGACGAGGTGCGCACCGACCCGCAGTGGGTCCGCTCCGGCGGCGCCGAGCTCGGCCGCGACGGCTGCCGCGTGCCGCTGCCGTGGTCGGGTGACGCGCCGCCGTTCGGCTTCGGGCCGGGCGGCTCCTGGCTGCCGCAGCCGGCGGACTGGGCGGCCGTCACGATGGAGGCGCAGCGCGGGGATCCGCACTCGACGCTGTCGCTCTACCGGGACGCGCTGCGGCTGCGCCGCCCGTCGACGACGCTGCGCTGGCTGGACGCGCCCGACGGGGTGCTGCGCTTCGAGACGGAGACCATGCGGGTCGCCGCCAACCTGACGGCGGAGCCGGTGAAGATCGAAGAGCCGGCCACCCTGCTGCTGAGCAGCAGCGAGATGGCCGGCGAGCTGCCAGGCGACACGACCGCCTGGTGGAGCGTCTAAGCGGTGAGCTTCGCCGCGATCCGGGCGAAGCCGGCGCGGATCTCCTCGATCGACGGGGCTTCGTGCGTGTGGTCCGGGTCGTCGTGGTCGTGGTCGTGGTGGTGGTGGCCGTGGTCGTCGTCGTAGTCGGCGAGCTCCTCGTCGAGCGCCGCCGTCTCCAGGTCCTCGTTCTCGGCGGCGAGGCGGGAGGCGGCGATGTCGCCGAGGATCTGGTCGGCGGTGACGTGCGGCTGGAGCGGCTCGACCACCGCCATCAGCTCCTCGTCGGCCACGACGGCCTCGGCGAGGGCGAGCGCGTGCGCCCGCTCATAGGGCCCGCACACGACGGGCTCCCACTCCTCGTCTTCGTTCAACGGGCCGAAGGTGATGATCCACGGCAGGGTCAGCGCCGGCGCGTCGGCCGGCAGGTCCAAAGTCACAAGTGCACCCACGGCGCCCATCATGACGCGTCGCGCGGCTCCGGTGGCGCTGAACCGCCGGACGGGGCGATCCGGCGCGCCATGTCGGCGGCGACCGCGACCGACTGGGGATCGGCGGCGGTGCCGGCGGCGGAGGGCTCCGGATCCGCGGCGCCGGCCAGCGGCGGGTGGTCGGCGCGCACCTCGGCGGCGACCCGCTGGGTGGTCTCCGCGGCCTGCTCGACCAGCTCGGCCGCCCGCAGCGCCGCCTGCACGTCGCTGCGCGGCGCGCCGCCGGCCAGGTCCTTGGCACGCCCGTGCGTGTCGGTGGCGGCCAGGGCCGCGGCGAAGAGCAGCAGCTGGTGCAGCAGGTACATGTAGAGCAGCAGCCCGATCGTGCCGGCGACCAGCTGGTAGGCCGGGTTGTCCTCGATCCGGGTGATGTAGAGCTTCCCCAGCGTCTTGAGCAGGCCGAGCCCGACCGCGAAGAGCGCCGCCGAGGGCAGCAGCCGGCGCAGCGACATCCGCAGCCGCGGCACGCCGGCCAGCAGCGCCATGCCCAGCACCAGGTCCACGATGCCGGACAGCAGCGTCGACGTGCCCCGCAGCGCCACCCGGACGGGGTCCTGCTCGAAGTCGCCGGCCAGCCAGTACAGCAGCTCCTGGACGCCGGCGAAGATGCCGATCGACACGATCAGCAGCAGGCCGAGCGCCACCAGGACGGCGAGGTCGACGAGCCAGCGCACGAAGTAGTTGCCGGGATGCTCCTGCAGGTGCCACAGGGCGCGCTGCGACGAGCGCAGGTTCTCCACCCAGCCGACGCCGGCGATGATCAGGCCGATCATCGCGATCAGCCCGATCTGCTGGCTGCCGGCGAAGATCTGGTCGGAGTGCAGCTGCGGCAGGTTGACCGCCAGGTAGGCCTGGACCCTGGCGACGACGGCCTCGTTGCCGCCGAGCACCCGGCCGAGGATGAAGAAGGCCACCACGACCATCGCGAAGACGGCGAAGAAGCCGTAGTAGGCGGTCGCGGCGGCGAGGCGGGCCGCGTCGACGTCGAAGTAGCGCTCCTGGGCCCGCCACACGTGGTCGAACGCGCGGGAGCGCCGGCGGCCCCCGGCCACCGCCTTGTCGAAGCCGGCCTCCAGCCGGTCCAGCAGGCCCACCTCTCTATCGTCGCTGATCGACCGCGGACCGGCGCGGCGACAGGCGGTACTGCGCGTACGGCTGCCATCGACCGCTCTCGTCGTGCTCGAAGAGCGCGAACCCGTCCACGTCGAAGACCGCCTCGTAGCCGGCGAGGTCGGCGAAGGCCGCGTCGAGCCGCTCCGGCGCCACGTTGTGCGCGACCGTCACGTGCGGGTGGTACGGGTACGACGCCGCCGCCTCGATCTCGGTCGCCGCCTGCACCGCCTCGTGCAGCCGCTCGCACTCGCCGATGCCGGCGGCGACCGCCACGAAGACGACCTGCGTCAGCGGGCGGAACGTGCCGGTCCCGCGCAGCCGCACGGTGAACGCCGCGTGCCGCCCCGCGACCTCCGTGAGGTGCCGGTCGATCGCGGGCAGGTCGGCGGCGGCCACGACGGTGGGGCCGAGCAGGGTCACGTGCGCGGGCACGTGCGCCGCGGCGGGGTCGCCCGCGGCGAGCCGGGCGGCGGTCAGCTCGCTGCCCCACGGGTCGGGAAGGTCGATCGCGACGCCGATGGTGGTCTGCTCGCGAGCCACGTCAGTGCGCAGCACCCGGTGCGAGGAACCCGATCCGGTCGTAGACCGTGCCGAGGGTGGCAGCGGCGACCGAGCGGGCCTTCTCGGCGCCGATCGCGAGCAGCTTGTCCAGCTGCGCCGGGTCCTCCAGGTAGGCGTTGGTGCGCTGCTGGATCGGGCGCAGGAACTCCACCACGACCTCGGCGAGGTCCTTCTTGAGGTCGCCGTAGCCCTTGCCGTCGTAGGCGGCGACCAGGTCGTCGATGCTCCGGCCGGTCAGCGCCGAGTAGATCGTCAGCAGGTTGGCGATGCCGGGCTTCGCGGCCTGGTCGAAGATGATCTCGCGGCCGGTGTCGGTGACCGCCGACTTGATCTTCTTCGCCGCCTTCGCCGGGTCCTCGAGCAGCTCGACCAGGCCGGCCGCGGTCGACGCCGACTTCGACATCTTCGCGGTCGGCTCCTGCAGGTCGGTGATCTTCGCCGTGTCCTTGATGATGTACGGCGCCGGCACGGTGAACGTCTTGCCGAAGGTGGTGTTGAACCGCTGGGCCAGGTCGCGGGTCAGCTCCAGGTGCTGGCGCTGGTCCTCGCCGACCGGCACCGCGTCGGCCTGGTAGAGCAGGATGTCGGCGGCCTGCAGGATCGGGTAGGTGAACAGCCCGACGCTGGAGCGGTCGGCGCCCTGCTTCTGCGACTTGTCCTTGAACTGCGTCATCCGGCTGGCCTCGCCGAAGCCGGTGATGCAGCCCATCACCCAGCCGAGCTGCGCGTGCTCCGGCACCTGGCTCTGCACGAAGAGGGTGCACCGGTCGGGGTCGAGCCCGACGGCCAGCAGCTGCGCCGCGCTCACCCGGGTCCGCTTGCGCAGCAGCGCCGGGTCGTGGCCGGCGGTGATCGCGTGCAGGTCGACGACGCAGTAGAAGGTGTCGTGCGTGTCCTGCATCGCCACCCAGTTACGCAACGCGCCGAGATAGTTGCCCAGATGGAACGAGTCGGCGGTGGGCTGGATCCCGGAGAGCACCCGAGGACGGTCGGTGCTGACGGACGGCGACATGCGCGTCATTCTGTCAGCACCACTACAGCGGTGGCGCAACCGGGAGCGAGTCATAGCGGTCTTCAACGGTGAGGGGGTGACGGGGTGGGTGAAGAGCTCGAGGCACGCGAGGCCGTCCGTGACGCGTACGAGGCGCATTACCGGCGGCTGGTCGCCGCCCTCTACGCGCTCACCGGCGACCACGCCGAGGCCCAGGACCTGGTCCAGGAGGCCTACGCGCGCGCCCTGGCCCGCCCGCGGCAGTTCCTCGACGTCGCCGACCCGGAGGCGTGGTTACGCACCGTCGCGATGAATCTGGCCCGGACCCGCTGGCGGCGCCGCCGGCTGTTCGACACCCTGGTCCGCAGCGGCCGTGTCGCCCGTCCGGTGGAAAGCGTGCCCGGCGTCGACCCCAACCGGGTGGCGCTCGTCGCCGCCCTGCAGCAGCTGTCGCAGGCGACGCGCGAGACGATCGTGCTGCACCACCTGGCCGACATGTCCGTGCACGAGGTCGCCGACGCCCTGGGCGTGCCCGTCGGCACGGTGAAGGCCCGCCTGTCGCGGGGCCGCGCCATGCTCGCCGCCCTGCTCAGCGACGCCGACCCCGACGCCGCCGGCCCGCGCCGCCGCCCCGCGGTCCTGCCCCAGCGAGACGTCCAGGAGGTGCGCGATGCGCCCTGACCTGGACTTCCGCACCCTCCGCGCGCAGATCGAGTCGGCGACGTGGATGCCCGACTTCAGCCTGCTGTCCCGCCGGGCCGGCCGGGTCCGCATGCGCGACCGGATGGCCGTCGCCGGCGCCCTGGTCGGCACGCTCGCCGTGTTCGCGCCCGTCGCCCTGGCCGGCGTGTTCGGCCGCCCGACCCCGGCCGCCCTCGGCCCCAACCCGGACATCGGCGACCCCTGGAGCCCGCAGCCGTCGGCGTCGGCGCCGGCGAGCGGCACGTTCGAGTCGACCCGGACGATCCGGGCGGCCGCCGGCGACCTGCCCGACGGCGTGGTCGCCGCCGTGGATGTCTGTGTCGAGGTGCCCCAGGCCCGCCGGTGCAACCTCCAGGTGGTCGTGCTGCGGGACGGGTCCGCGCAGCGGCGCGGCCCGTTCCTGATGGACGCGCTGCGGCAGAGCCCGCTGGACAAGCTCGACCACATCGAGCTGGCCCGGATCTCCCCGCAGACGTTCATGCTCAGCGGCGAGGTCAGCGGCGGCTCCCGCACCAGCGTGAAGTTCCGCCTCGACGACAAGCCCGCCACGCCGGTCATCGGGCCCGAGACCCGCGAGGCCCTCGGACCCGCCGACCGGGCGCTCCAGCTCGCCCAGTACGGCGACCTCTTCGGCGTCCGGCAGGACACCGGGGGGCTGAGCCTGCTCGTCGACCAGCCGCCGATGGCCCGCCGGTCCCTGGTGGGCGACGTGCCGATCGCGGCCGGCTGGTGGGTCACCGGTGCGGACATCCACTCCGGCGCGCCCGCTGTCGCGGTCAGCACCGACCAGGGCCGGCACTGGCAGGCCGTCACGCTCCCCGCGCCCACGGGCATCGACGCGCCGACGCTCGTCACGCTCGACGGCGTCACCGCCCACGCGTTCATCCGCTACAGCAAGGGGATCCGGCACTTCCGTACCCGCGACGGCGGCCACACCTGGCAGGAGGTGACCACCAAGATCGAGCTGCCGGCGCCGCTGAACAACGACGGCGCGCTCAACGGCCGCGCCTTCGGCGTGCTGGCGCGCCTCGACCGCTCGCTGGTCCTGTGGGTCCAGGGCGACTCCGAGATCGCCTACCTGCAGAGCATCGACGGGGAGCACTTCGAGATCGTCGCCGGCCCCGGCGGCCCGCTCGACGCGCTCGACAACGGCTACGCCTCGCTCGGCGACCCGCCCAGGCTCTCCCTGGACGGCCGCAACTGGCAGTCCGCCACGCTGTCGGCGACCGTCCTGCCGGACTGACCGCGGGTTCCCGGAAAAGTGGAATTCCCGGGAACCGAAGGAGGCGGCCGGGGATCGTGGCCGGTGTGAGCGAGCTCGAGGGGGTCTACCACGCCTGCTACCGGCGGCTGGTGACGCAGCTCTACGCGTTCACGACCGACCTCACCGAGGCGCAGGACGTGGTCCAGGAGGCGTTCGCCCGCGCCGCCGCCCGGACCGGCGGCTTCACCGGCATCGACAACCCCGAGGCGTGGCTGCGCACCGTGGCGGTCAACGTCGTCCGCCGCCGCTGGCGCCGGCGGAAGCTGCTCGACCTGATCATGCTCCGCGAGCGTGCCGTCCAGCGGCACGTGGAGGCCGGCCCCTCGCCCGAGCGCACCGACCTGACCGACGCCCTCGACGCCATTCCCCGCACGTACCGGGAGGTCATCGTGCTGCACTACTACGCCGACCTCAGCGTCGAGGAGATCTCGGCCACGCTCGGCGTGCCCGGCGGGACCGTCAAGTCGCGGCTGTCGCGGGGGCGGGCCGCCCTCGCCGAACGGCTTCCCGGCTATGCGCCCACGGAGGTGCGTCATGCCTGACGAGCTGGAGACCCTGCTCCGCGCCCAGCGGCTCGACTTCACCCAGCCGCCGCTGGCCGCGATCACCGCCCGGGCCCGCGTCCTGCGCCGCCGCCGGCGCGCCGCCCAGGTGGGGGCGGTCGCCCTGGGGCTGCTCGTCGCCGCGTCGTTCCTGGTCCCGCGCCTGATCCCGCGCGAGGCGCCACCGCCGCAGGTGGCCGCCTCGCCGTCCGCCGCGCCCGGCGCCGTCTACACGGGCGGCGGGATCACGATCAACGGGCTGCCCGCCCTCCCCCGGGACCTCCCCGGGAAGATCCAGGACGCCGAGTTCATCGACGCCGACCGTGGGTTCCTGCTCACGGTCGACTGCGCCGCCGCCTGTACCGCCTGGGTCAACGCCACCCTCGACGGCGGCCGGACGTGGAGCACCGCCCAGGCACCCGGCGCCTTCCGCTCGCCCCCGCGCGGCGCGCTGCCGTCGCTGGTGGTCACCGGGTCGCGGATCACCCTGCTCGGCGCGGACGGCGCCCGGGCCAGCAGCACCGACGGGGCCGACTGGGACACCGACTCCCAACCGGCCACCACCGTCGACGCACTGCCCGGCGACGCCCGCCTGGTCCTGCGCGACGGGCGGCTCATGGCGCTGCTGCACGACGGCACCACGCTGGTGCAGCCGCCCGCCCAGCCGCCGCTCGGGTTGGCGTGGGTCGCTCCCGTACGCGCGGGCGACGGCTCCTGGTGGGTCGGCGGGGCGGACGGCGGCCACCCGGCGGTGGCGGTGTCCCGCGACGGGGGCGTCACGTGGAAGCCGACGACGTTCCCCGGCGGCGGCACGGCCCAGGTGTCGTTCCTCGGCCGGGACGTCTACGCGGCACTGACGGACCCCACCACCACCCCGCCCACGCTGCTGGGCGTCGCCGCGTCCTCCGACGGCGGCGCCGGCTTCGGCCAGCCCCGCCCGCTCACGGCGACCACCATCGGCGGCGACCTGGTCCCGCTGCTGGACGGCCGCCTCGTCATCGTCGACGGCGACAGCCACTGGCTCGTCTCCACCGACCGCGGCGCCACCTGGCAGCGGGTCCAGGGCCTGCACCCGACGAAGCGGCTGTCCCGGACGCAGACCGGCTGGGTCGCCTACGAGATGTCCACGATCTACACCGCGTACTCGGTCGACGGCACCACCTGGCAGAAGCTCGACGCCCAGTAGCGCCCGCCCTGGATAGAGCCCTGTCAGCCCCGGATGAGGTCCCAGGCGTCCTGGACCATCGTCGACAGCTCGGTGTGCCGCGGCGTCCAGGACAACTCCCGCTTCGCCTTGTCGGAGGCGGCGACGAGCCGCTCCGGGTCGCCCGGGCGGCGGGGCGCCATCTCGACCGGGATCGGGTGGCCGGTGACCTCGCGGACCACGTCGACGACCTGCCGGTTGGAGAAGCCGGTGCCGTTGCCCAGGTTGTACACGCGGTGGCCGGGGCCGTCCATGGTCGCGAGCGCCAGGAGGTGGGCCTCACCCAGGTCGGCGACGTGGATGTAGTCGCGGATGTTGGTGCCGTCGGGGGTGTCGTAGTCGTCGCCGAAGAGCTGGAGCTTCTCCCGGCGGCCGAGCGCGACCTGCAGCGCGATCGGGATCAGGTGCGTCTCGGGGTCGTGCCGCTCGCCGATGATCGAGCCGTCCGGGCGGCGCAGCGCGCCGGCGACGTTGAAGTAGCGCAGGCTGACCGCGGAGATGCCGTGGCCGACGGCCTCGCCCGTGAGCGCGTGGTCGGCGGCGAGCTTCGAGGTGGCGTACGGGTTGGGCGGCCGCACCGCGGCGGTCTCCGGGATCGGCACGACGTCGGGGTCGCCGTAGACGTTCGCCGTGGAGGAGAAGACGAGGCGGCGGGTGCCGGCGGCGCGCATGGCGTCCAGCAGCAGCAGCGTGCCGACGGTGTTGTTCTCCCAGTACTTCTCCGGCTTCTGCACGCTCTCGCCGGCGGCGATGAACGCGGCGAAGTGCAGTACGCCGTCGAATCCGGCGTCGCGGGTCAGCACGTCGCCGATCGCGTCGTGGACCCGGCCGCGGACGAAGACGGCGCCCTGCGGCACCGACGACTCGTGGCCGGTGGAGAGGTCGTCGAGCACTGTCACGTCGTGACCGGCGTCGAGCAGCAGTGCGGTGACGACGCTGCCGATGTAGCCGGCGCCCCCGGTGACGAGCAGTTTCACGGCGTTCCTCCAAAAGTCATCAGGAACCAACAAATTTACACGTCAGAGGTGAACGGCATAGTGCCCGGCACCTACAATTTCGGGCATGTCGCAGCATGGCGCCGGGACCTTGCGACAGGCTGTGGCGGGTCTGCTGAGCCGCTTGGCGCACCGGCTGCACACCGCCGACGAATCCACGGACGTCAGCGAGGCGGAGCTGCGCACGCTGATCGCAGGCGGCACCGGCACCGGCCACGTCCGTGAGGTGATGGTGCCGCGGACCGAGGTGCTGTTCCTCGACGCGGGCCTGACGGTCGCCGAGGCGGTGACCGTCGTGCGGGCCACCCGGCACTCCCGGTTCCCGGTGATCGACGGCGACCAGGACGACGTGCTCGGCTTCGTCCACGTGCGCGACCTGACCCTGCTGCCCGCGGTCGACCCCTGCCTGCGGCTGCGGGAGCTGACCCGCGAGGTGAAGCGGCTGCCGGCCAGCAAGCGGGTCCTGGCGGCGCTGTCGGAGATGCGGCGGGAGGGCCACCACCTGGCGGTCGTCATCGACGAGTACGGCGGGACCGCGGGCATCGTGACCCTGGAGGACCTGATCGAGGAGCTCGTCGGCGAGATCCACGACGAGTACGACCTGCCGCCTCTTGAAGAGAAGACCGCCGAGGTCGACGGGCGCCTCAACCTCGCCGACCTCGCGGAGCGGACGGGGCTGACACTGCCCACCGGCCCGTACGAGACCGTGGCGGGCTTCGTGATGGCCCGTCTCGGGAGGCTGCCCCGTTCCGGCGACGAGGTGCGGCACGACGGCTGGCACCTGCACGTCAGGACGGTGGAAGGCCGCCGGGTGGCGCGGGTGTCGGTGATCCGCCCGCGCCAACCGTAAGCGGATGTTCAGCCGGCCTCGATGATCATGCCGGCGCCGACGGTCCGGTTCGTGGCCTCGTCGATGATGATGAAGCCGCCGGTGGTGCGGTTGCGCCGGTACTGGTCGGCGAGCAGCGGCACCGTGGTGCGCAGCTTCACCCGGCCGATCTCGTTGAGGCCGAGCGACGTCGCCGACTCGTCGCGGTGCAGCGTGTTCACGTCCAGCCGGTACTGCAGGCCGCGGATCACGGTGCGGGCCGAGCGGGTCGTGTGCTTGATCGAATACTTGGCGCCGACGGTCAGCGGGCGGCTCTCGTCCATCCAGCAGATCATCGCCTCGATGTCCTGGGCGACGGCCGGCGCGTTGTTCGGCCGGCAGATCAGGTCGCCGCGGGCGATGTCGATCTCGTCCGCGAGCCGGATCGTCACCGACATCGGCGGGTACGCCTCCTGCAGCGGCCCGTCGGCGGTCTCGATGTGCGTGATCTTCGTTGTGAAGCCGGACGGCAGGACCATCACCTCGTCGCCGGGCTTCAGCACGCCCGAGGCGACCTGGCCGGCGTAGCCGCGGTAGTCGGCGACCGTGGTCGACTGCGGACGGATCACGTACTGCACCGGGAACCGCACGTCGACCAGGTTGCGGTCCGAGGCGATGTGCACGTGCTCCAGGTGGTGCAGCAGCGACGGCCCCTCGTACCACGGCATGTTCTCCGACCGGCTGACGAGGTTGTCCCCGTGCAGCGCCGAGATCGGGATGACCGTCAGGTCGGGCGCCTCGAGCTTCGCCGCGAACGACGTGAACTCGTCGGCGATCCGCTCGAAGACCTCCTGCGAGTAGTCGACGAGGTCCATCTTGTTCACGCAGAGCACCAGGTGCGGCACGCGCAGCAGCGAGCACAGGAAGGCGTGCCGCCGGGACTGCTCGACCAGGCCCTTGCGCGCGTCGACCAGGATCAGCGCCAGGTCGGCGGTGGAGGCGCCGGTGACCATGTTGCGCGTGTACTGGATGTGCCCCGGCGTGTCGGCGATGATGAACTTCCGCCGCGGCGTCGCGAAATACCGGTAGGCCACGTCGATCGTGATGCCCTGCTCGCGCTCGGCGCGCAGGCCGTCGGTCAGCAGCGCGAGGTTGGTGTACTCGTCGCCACGCGAGCGCGACGTAGCCTCGACCGCCTCCAGCTGGTCCTCGAAGATCGCCTTCGAGTCGTAGAGCAGCCGGCCGATCAGGGTCGACTTGCCGTCGTCGACGGAGCCCGCCGTCGCGAACCGCAGCAGGTCCATCTGCCGCTGGGCGGGCGTCTCAACAACCGCGGTCATCTTAGAAGTACCCCTCACGCTTGCGGTCTTCCATGGCCGCCTCGCTGACCTTGTCATCGCCGCGGGTCGCGCCGCGCTCGGTGATACGGGTCGCGGCGACCTCGTCGATCACCTTGTCGATCGTGTCCGCGTCGCTGCGGACCGCCGCGGTGCAGGAGGCGTCGCCGACGGTGCGGTAACGGACCCGCTCCACGAACGGCTTCTCGCCGGACTTCAGCGGCAGGAACTCGTTGATCGCGTAGAGCATCCCGTTACGGTCGACGACCTCGCGGTCGTGCGAGTAGTAGATGTCGGGCAGCGGGATGCCCTCGCGGGCGATGTAGTGCCAGACGTCCAGCTCGGTCCAGTTGGACAGCGGGAAGACGCGGATCGACTCGCCGGGCGCGATGCGGGCGTTGTAGAGCGCCCACAGCTCGGGCCGCTGGTTGCGCGGGTCCCACTGGCCGAAGTCGTCGCGGAAGCTGAAGACGCGCTCCTTGGCGCGGGCCTTCTCCTCGTCGCGGCGGGCACCGCCGAACAGCGCGTCGAAGCGGTACTTCTCGACGGCCTCCAGCAGGACCGGCGTCTGGATCCGGTTGCGCATGCCGTCGCCGGACTCGCGCACCAGGCCGCTGTCGATCGCCTCCTGGACGCTCGCCACGATGAGCTGCACGTTGAGCTCGCCGACGCGGCGGTCCCGGTACTCGAGAACCTCGGGGAAGTTGTGCCCCGTGTCGACGTGCATGACCGGGAACGGGATCCGGCCGGGCGCGAACGCCTTCTCCGCGAGGCGGAGCATGACGATCGAGTCCTTGCCGCCGGAGAACAGCAGGACCGGTCGCTCGAACTCGGCGACCACCTCACGCATGATGAACAGGCTCTCGGCCTCGAGAGCGTCCAGATGCGAGACGCGGTAGGGCGCGCGGCTCATGGTTGGCGGAAACCTTTCCCTAGGAAGCGACGGACGCGCTGATCGCGGCCAGCAGCTGAGGCGCCAGTGCCTTCCGACACACCACCAGGTCAGGCAGCCGTGGGTCGGGCTGGTTGTATTCCAACGTAGTCCCGTCGATCCGGGAAGCGTGCAGACCCGTGGCGACCGCCACAGCGACCGGTGCGGCGGAGTCCCACTCGTACTGACCGCCGGCGTGGACATAGGCGTCGACGGCGCCGTCGATCACCGCGGCGATCTTCGCGCCGGCGGATCCCATCGGCACCAGCTCGATCGGCAGCCGCTCCGCGAGCGCGGTCAGCAGCGCCGGCGGGCGGGTCCGGCTGGCCGCGAGGCGGATCGGCTCGCCCTGCACGCCCGGCATGGGCGGGAAGGGCGGCGGGGCGTCGGTGCCGAGCACGCAGTGCTGCGCCGGGAGGGCGACCGCACCGGCCAGGAGCCGGCCCCAGCCGGCGGCGCGCTGCGGCTGCGGGGTGCCGTCGCCGGCGTACTCGGTGATCCGCGCGGACGTGCGGCCCCACAGGGCGACGTGGACCGCCCAGTCGGCGCGGCCCTCCTCGCCGAACTCGCGGGTGCCGTCGAGCGGGTCGACGATCCAGACCCGGTCGGCGTTCAGCCGGGTGGCGCTGTCGGCGCCCTCCTCGGACAGGACCGCGTCGGCGGGGCGCCAGCGCTCCAGCTGCGCCACCAGCAGCTCGTGCGACTGCCGGTCGCCGGCCTTGCGCAGGGCGGCCGGGTCGGCGTACCCCATCTCCTCGCGGAGTTTCAGCAGCAGGTCGCCGGCGCGCTGGGCGAGCCAGCGCGCGAACCCGCCGTCGGTGGCGGGTGGCAGATCGGTCATCAGTACGCTCCAGCCCCTCGGGTCACCGCGCTCAACGTCCGCAGCATGATCACCAGGTCGAGCGACAGCGACCAGTTCTCCACATACTGCAGGTCGAGGCGGACCGCTTCGTCCCACGATAGGTCCGACCGGCCGGACACCTGCCAGAGGCCGGTCATCCCGGGCCGCACGGCCAGCCTGCGCCGGGCGTCGTCCGGATACACGGCGACCTCCTCCGGCAGCGGCGGGCGCGGCCCGACCAGTGACATGCTGCCTCCGAGCACATTGAGCAGCTGGGGCAGCTCGTCGAGCGAAAACTTGCGCAGAAACCGTCCGACGCGGGTGACCCGTGGGTCGTTGCGCAGTTTGAACAGCGCGCCGTCGACTTCGTTGAGGTGCCGGAGCTCGGCGAGGCGGGCTTCGGCGTCCGTGTGCATGGTGCGGAACTTGACGATCACGAACTCACGACCGTCTTTTCCAACCCGTACTTGACGAAACAGTACCGGCCCTTTGGACTCCGCGCGAACCGCGAGCGCCAGACCAGCCAGAAGGGGACTCAGCACGACCAGCAGGACTACGGCGCCGACCCGGTCGACGACCGCCTTCAGCACGCGCCGCGCGCCGGTCAGCGTGGGGTGCTCGACGTGCAGCATCGGCAGGCCGTCGACGGGCCGGATGGTCGTCCGGCTGCCGGCCACGTCGATCAGTGTGCTGGCCACGATCAGGTCGATGTCGTCGCGCTCCAGGCGCCACGCGAGCCGGCGCAGGGCGTGCCCGTCCAGCTCCGGGCACGACAGCACCAGCACCGTGTCGGCCCGGGCCCGGCGCACCGCACCGGCGATCTCGTCGAACGTGCCCAGCACCGGCACGCCCGGCACGCTGCCCTCCTCGGCGAGGCAGGCGCCGACGACCTTCAGCCCGTGATACCGCTCCCGGCACAGCTGCGTGGTCATCGCCTCGACCGCCAGCCCGTGCCCGACCACCACGACCCGCCGCATGCAGGCGCCGCGCGTCTTGCGGGCCCGGTGCAGCAGCTGCCGCAGCACGAACCGCGACACCAGGCAGCCCGACGTGACCAGCGGCAGCGCGACCGCGAACCAGCCGCGGGCGATCTGGATCTCCGCGGCGTAGGCGCCGACGATTGTCGCGGCGGTCAGCCCCAGGCCGGCGCGCAGCACCCGCTGGTATTCGTCGGTGCCGACGAACAGGTACCGCTTCTCGTACGCGCGGTTGGCGGCGAGGGTGGCGGTGAAGGCGACCGGCAGGAGCGCGGACAGCAGCGCGTAGCGGGTGTTGTAGTTCGTCAGCACCGAGCCGAACCGCACCTCGAACGCGACCAGGCCCGCGAGCACCCCGATCACCGAGTCGATCAGCAGCAGGGTCCGCAGGTAACGCCCCTCCCACGCCCAGCGGGCCCGGTGCCGCGGCGTCCTGGCCGGCTCGAGGTGCTCTTCCTGCGGTTTCGTCGCCGGTACGAACGTTGCCGCCCCTCCGACGGCATCCTCGACGGCGGCCTCGAGCTGGGCCGACACTAGGGCGGGCGGGACCGGTGGGCCGGGGGCCGGCGACACGGGGGCGGCGGCTGTGCGGGCGGCGGCCGACGGGAGGCGTTCGGGGTGCCCGGCGCGGCGGCCGGTGGTGGCACCCATGGGGCTGGGCCGGCGCCGTACCACCTGACGCTCGACGGTCTCCGTGCGCTGGACGGGTTCTGTGCGCTGGACGGGTTCTGTGCGCTGGACGGGCTCTTTGGCCACCGCGGGCGGCGGCGCTGCGGCCGGTGGCGTGGACTGCAGGGCGTTGCTCTGGCGTTCGGGGCGCCGCAGGCCGCCGGAGCGCTCCTGGCGCGCACCTCCCGGCCGCTCCTCCCACCGCAGGCCGGCGCGGTGCTCACGCCGCTGGACGGCGCCGGTGCGCTCCTCGCGGCGCAGCGCGTTCGTGCGCTCCTCGCGGCGCAGGCCGCCGGGGCGGTCCTCGGGGCGGAGATGTGCCGGGCGGTGGAAGCCATCCCGCGCTCGCCCGCTGTCGACCGCCACGCACGCCTCCTTGAGTCCGCCTTCTTTGCAAAAGGTGCGACTTGGAGTACAACGTGCAACTCGGACATGCGTCACGGCGACACACGGACCCGCATGGAAGGTTCGGACCGGACGGACGATGGACAGGCAGGCCGTTACGACGCGTGATACTGGTTCTGCGCCGGCTCCAGGCCGCGCTCGATTACCATCTCCACCGCGTCCGCGGCCCGGTCGACGAAGAAGTCCAGCTCCTTGCGCTCGACCGCGGAGAAGTCCGACAGGACGAAGTCGGCCGGGTTCTGCCGCCCGGGCGGCCGGCCGATGCCGAACCTGACCCGCACGTAGTCCTTGCTGCCGAGCGAGGACGACATGGACCGCAGCCCGTTGTGGCCGCCCTCCCCACCGCCCTGCTTGAGCCGCAGCTGCTCGTACGGCACGTCGAGCTCGTCGTGCACCGCGATCACCTGAGCCACCGGCACCTTGTAGAACTGCGCGAGGCCGGCCACCGGCCCGCCCGACAGGTTCATGAACGTCAGCGGCTTCACCAGCACGATGCGCGGACCCCCGACGCGCAGCCGCCCCTCGGCCACGTCGGCCGCAACCCGGCGATGCTTCGAGAACCGCAGCCCCGCCCGCTGCGCGATCAGGTCGGCAATCATGAAGCCGACGTTGTGCCGGTGTCGCGCGTACTCCGGGCCGGGGTTCCCCAGCCCCACGACCAGCCAGGGCGCGGTGTCCGTCATCAGGTCCCCTCACAGCGGCAAGGCCACGACCGCCACCAGGCGTCCGAGCCCCGAGTCTCCACGAAGCGCCGGTCGAGCGGCCGGCTAGAACTGTCGTACCTCGCTGCTACCTTCATCACGTCGAGCTCGGCGAGATGCAGGCGCGGGAGGCGTCCGCGGCCAAGTCTCGCAGCAACGCCCCGGTCCCCGCGAGCCACCGGTCGCGACCGCCGACCACGTCCAAGCCGCGCCCACGGCCCGACTCGCAGCCACGGCCAGGTCTCGGCGG
Source organism: Dactylosporangium maewongense (assembly GCF_039531485.1). Classification (NCBI taxonomy): domain Bacteria; kingdom Bacillati; phylum Actinomycetota; class Actinomycetes; order Micromonosporales; family Micromonosporaceae; genus Dactylosporangium; species Dactylosporangium maewongense. Next base: position 242,648 of record NZ_BAAAQD010000008.1, read on the forward strand.
ACCGCCAGCCGCGGCGACCGGCAGCGGCCACGGCCTGGTCCGGCAGCCACGACTGGCCCTCCGCGAGACCCCCGTCGCGAGCGCCGGGTGCATCCACGGCCAAAGCCGCAGCCAGAGCCGGACCCGCAGCACAGCCTGGTCTCGGCAGGCCGCCAGTCACGGGCGGCGGAAGCGACCACAGCCAGCCACCCACGCGCCAAAGTCCCACAGCCACAGCCCGGTCCCGCAGCCACGGCCAAGGTCACAGCCACTGCCAAGCCTCGGCGGGCTGCCGGCAGCGAGCGCCGAAAGCGTCCACGGCCAGCTGCCCGCGAGACACAGGTCGCGGCCGCCGACTGCGCCCACGACCAAAGCCGCCGCCATAGCCGGACTCGCAGCACAGCCTGACTCGACGGACTGCCGGTCGCGGGCACCGAAACGTCCACAGCCCGGCCTCGTCGCCACAGCCAAATCCCGCAGCCACGGCCAGGTCTACGCGAGACGCAAGTCGCGACGCCAGGTGCAGCCACAGCCAGACCCACAGCCACGGTCACGGCGGGCTGCCGGTCACGAAAACGCTGAAAGCGTCCGCGGCCAGCCACCCACAGCCGAGTCCAACAGCCACAGCTTGGACTCGCAGTCACGCCCAATCCCGCAGCCACGGCCAGGTCACGGCGGACTGCCGGTCACGGGCGCCGGAAGCGCCTGCAGCCAGCCACCCACGGCCGAAGTCCCACAGCCACAGCCGAGCCCCGCAGCCACAGTCCGGTCTCTCGGCCACGGCCAAGTCTCCGCACGACACAGGTCGCGGGCGGCGAGTGCGCTTACAGCCAGGCTCGCAGCCGCGAGGGCCGGGCTCGGTGAGATGGCGGCGCGGGGGGCAGGGAGCGGCCGGCGCACGTGGATCGGTCCTTGCGACATCAGGGTCGCGGTGGGCCGGGTGCGCTGTGCTGGGCCGGGGTCCGCTCAGACAGCGGCCGCGGGTGCCCTTGGGGCGCCCGCGGCCTTTGGAGCGGTGGGGCTCAGGCGTCGGCCGGCTCCGGGGTCGCCTCGGCGGCCTCGGCGGCCGGCTCGACGGCGGCCTCAGCGGTCTCACCCTCGAGCGCCTCGGCGGTCGGGGCGGCGCTGATGACGGCGACGATGCTCTCCGGGTCGGCGGCCAGCTCGGCACCGGCGGGGAGCTTGATCGCACCGGCGGTGACGTGGTTGCCGGCCTCCAGGCCGTCGATCGAGGCCTCGATGAACTCGGGCAGCTTGGTCGCGTCGGCCAGGATCGCCAGGGTGGTGCTCTCCACCATGACGAGGGTGTCGCGGGCGGCCTCGCCGGTCAGGTGGACCGGGACCTCGACGGTGACCTTCTCGCCACGGCGGACGATGAGCAGGTCGACGTGCTCGTAGATGTCCTTGATCGGGTCGCGCTGGATGGCCTTCGGCAGGGCGAGCGCGGTGCCGCCGCCGTTGATCTCGATGTTGAAGATCTGGTTCTTGCCGCCGTGCCGGATGGCGGCGGCGAACTCGCGGGCGGGGAGGGCGATGTGGCGGGGCGCTTCGCCGTGGCCGTACAGCACGGCGGGCACCTTGCCGGCCCGGCGCGTGCGGCGGGCACCACCCTTGCCGAACTCGGTGCGGGGCTCAGCGCTGATCTTTACCTCGGACACGGCAAAAACTCCTGATGCGGTTGTGCGGCGGGCACCGGCCGGCGCGACCGGTAACAGTTGTCGTGTGCGGCGCACGGGCGAGGAGGCGCACGGGGCACAGGCCCGGAGCACCGCGTCGATCACGGAGCCCGATGGCCGTCATGCCGATCCCGCGAAGACCGCTTCCGCGATGGTCGCTGGAACGCACGCCCGGCCCTTGGAGCACCCTCGCCGTGGCAACCGCACTAGCTTACCCGAGACCTCCGGGCACCCTCACACGGCACCCGTCCGGTTGTGCAGATCACGCGCCTGTGTCAACCGGACGGGCCGCAGGGCCCTGGAAAAGACCAGGAAAGCCCGGGGAGGATCAGGACAGACCGCCGAAAAGGGTCGTGACCGACCCGTCGTCGAACACCTCGCGGATGGCGCGGGCCAGCAGCGGGGCGATCGACAGCTGGGTGATCTTGTCGACCTTCTTGTCGTTCGGGAGGGGGAGTGTGTTGGTCACCACGACCTCGCTGATCCGGCTGGCGTCGAGGCGCTCGCAGGCCGGGTCGGACAGCACGGCGTGGGTGGCCGCGACGATGACGTCGGCGGCTCCCTCCTGGAAGAGGATGTCGGCGGCGCTGACGATCGTGCCGCCGGTGTCGATCATGTCGTCGACGATCAGGCAGACCCGGCCCTCGACCTCGCCGACGACCCGGTTGGCGACCACCTGGTTGGGCTTGAGCGGGTCGCGGGTCTTGTGGATGAACGCGAGCGGGCAGCCGCCGAGGCGGTCGGTCCAGCGCTCGGCGACCCGCACCCGGCCGGAGTCGGGGGCGACGACGGTGATCGGGCGCCCGGCGTACTTGGCGTCGATGTGGTCGGCGAGGGTGTTCATCGCGAAGAGGTGGTCGACGGGGCCGTCGAAGAAGCCCTGGATCTGCGCGGTGTGCAGGTCGACGGTGAGGATCCGGTTGGCGCCGGCGGTCTTGAGCAGGTCGGCGACGAGCCGGGCGGAGATCGGCTCGCGGCCGCGGTGCTTCTTGTCCTGCCGCGCGTACGGGTAGAACGGCAGGACGACCGTGATCCGCTTGGTCGAGCCGCGCTTGAGCGCGTCCACCATGATCAGGCTCTCCATGAGCCAGTCGTTGATCGGGGCGACCATCGACTGCACGACGAACGCGTCGGAGCCGCGGACCGACTCCCGGTAGCGGATGAAGATCTCGCCGCTGGCGAAGTCGTAGGCGTCCATCGGCGTCGGCTCGACGCCGAGCACCGCCCCGATCTCTTCAGCGAGCGCGGGAAAACCCCGGCCGGAGAAGAGCATGAGGTTCTTGCGGTTCTCCGAACTGATGCTGGCCATGTGGGTTTCGCCCGCTCCCGATCTCGTGGTTGGGCTCATTGTTCGTCGGATGGCCCCGCATCGGCCACCGAGGCGGGCGCGACGTGGTTTTCTTCACGTGCGAGGGCGTCGCGCGCGGCCTGCGCGGCGGCTGTGCCAGGCCGCTTGCGCTCCACCCAGCCCTCGATGTTGCGTTGGTTGGCCCGGGAGACGCCGAGTGCGCCGGGTGGCACGTCCTTGACGATCACGCTGCCGGCGGCGGTGTAGGCGCCGTCGCCGACGTGCACCGGGGCGACGAACATGTTGTCGGCGCCGGTGCGGGCGTGCGCGCCGATCACCGACCGGCGCTTCTGCACCCCGTCGTAGTTGACGAAGACGGTCGCGGCGCCGATGTTGGTGCCCTCGCCGATCTCGGCGTCGCCGACGTAGGACAGGTGCGGCACCTTCGCGCCGTCGCCGATGTCGGCGGCCTTGGTCTCCACGAACGTGCCGACCTTCGACTTGCGGCCGAGCCGCGTGCCGGGGCGCAGATAGGCGAACGGGCCGACCGACGCCTGCGGCCCGATCTCCGAGGACAGGGCGTGGGTCCGCACGACGGTCGCGCCCTCGCCGACGATCACGTCGATGAGCGAGGTGTCGGGGCCGACGACCGCGCCCTCGCCGATGCGGGTCGCGCCGCGCAGGTGCGTGTTGGGCTCGACGACCGCGTCCCGGTCGAGGGTGACGGTGACGTCGATCCACGTGGTCGCCGGGTCGATGATCGCGACCCCGGAGCGCATCCACTCGTCGTTGATCCGGTCCCGCATGAGCGCCCGCAGCCCGGCGAGCTCGGCGCGGTCGTTGGCGCCGAGGGTCTCGGTGGCGTCCGGGGCGCGGTGGGCGACGATCGGCGCGCCGGCCGCGGAGAGCAGGCCGATGACGTCGGTGAGGTACTCCTCGCCCTGGTCGTTGTCGGTGGAGAGCTTGCCGAGCATCTCGCGCAGCCGCTCCGCGTCGAACACGTAGGCCCCGGAGTTGATCTCGCGGATGCCCCGCTGCGCGGGCGTGGCGTCGCGCTCCTCGACGATGGCCGCGAACTCGCCGCCCCGGTTGCGCACGATGCGCCCGAGGCCGGTGGGGTCGTCGACCTCCGCGGTCAGCACGGTCGCGGCGGCCTTGGTGCTCTCGTGCGTGTGCACGAGCGCGCTGAGGGTCTCCGCGCGCAGCAGCGGGATGTCGCCGTTGAGCACGACCACGGTGCCGGTGAGGTCGGGCGTCTCCTCCAGCGCGATGCGCACCGCATGACCGGTGCCGCGCTGCTCGATCTGGGTGACCGGCACGGCGGCCGGCGCGATCTGCTCCAGGTGGGCCCGGACCAGCTCACCGCCGTGGCCGACGACCACGGTGGCGGCGCCTCCGATCGCCTCCTCGGCGGCGGCGAGCACGTGGCCCACCAGGGTCCGGCCGAGCAGCGGGTGCAGCACCTTGGGCAGGGCGGACTTCATCCGCTTTCCCTCGCCGGCGGCCAGGATGATCACGTTTCGCACGGGCGCGCTCCTCGACGGTGTCGGTGCGCCTCATCGTAGTCAGGTGGCTGGGGTGCCAGGATTCGAACCTGGACTGCGAGGCTCCAAAGGCCTGCGGGCTGCCGTTACCCCACACCCCAAAGATCTGCCTGTGCAGCCTACCGGTCGCGTCGATCCGGCTCGTATCGAGGCCGGTTCCCCTCACCCTCTCGGCGGGTCAGCCGATGTTTGCGGACGAAGATCACATAAAACCGCGGGTAATCGGCTTGACACAGAGCCAATCTGGCGAACCTACGCTTCCGTAAGTTACGGTGACGTAGGCGTAGCGTCGATCCCTGAGAGGTAGCATGTCCGCTGTACTGCTCGATCCCGTCCCTGGTCAGACCCCTGAGCGCGGGCCAAAAGCCCTGACCGAGGGGCGCCAGAGCGCCGGTATCCTGATCGCCCTCTGGGGATTCGTCGTCCTGCCGTTCGCCGCCCTGCTGGCGGCCGTCCCCGTCGCCTGGGGATGGGGACTCACCTGGCTCGACGTCGCGCTCGGCACCGTCTTCTACGTGATCGGCGGGCTCGGCATCGGCTCGGGCTTCCACCGGTACCTCACCCACGGCGCCTTCAAGGCCAACCGTGGGCTGCGCATCGCACTGACCATCGCCGGCAGCACCGCGATCGAGGGCAGCCCGACGCAGTGGGTCGCCGACCACCGCCGCCACCACGCGTTCTCCGACCGGGAGGGCGACCCGCACTCGCCGTGGCGCTTCGGGGAGTCGTTCGGCGGCCTGCTCAAGGGCCTCTTCTACGCCCACGTGGGCTGGCTGTTCCACCGCGAGCTGTCCAACCGGGAGCGCTTCGCCCCCGACCTGCTGGCCGACAAGGACATCCGCCGCATCGACAAGCTCTTCCCGGTGATCGTCGCGTTGTCCGCGACGCTGCCCGCGATCATCGCCGGCCTCGTCACCTGGTCGTGGCAGGGTGCGCTGTCGGCGTTCTTCTGGGCCGGCATCGTGCGGATCGGCCTGCTGCACCACGTCACCTGGTCGATCAACTCGATCTGCCACGTCTACGGCGAGCGCCCGTTCGAGACCCGCGAGGGCGACAAGGCCAGCAACTTCTGGCCCCTGGCGATCCTGTCCTTCGGCGAGAGCTGGCACAACCTGCACCACGCCGACCCGACCTGCGCCCGGCACGGGGTCGACAAGGGCCAGATCGACATCAACGCCCGGCTCATCTGGCTCTTCGAGAAGTTCGGCTGGGCCACGGACGTGCGGTGGCCGAAGCGGGACAGGCTGGACGCCAAACGGCTGGCACGATGAGCGGGTGACCGACCTTCCGGAGGAAATCCCGCACGTCCAGCGCAAGAGCCCGCCACCGCCGCCGGCCCTGCCGAAGTCACGGGTGCGGATGTCCGCCGCCCAGCGCCGCGAGCAGCTGATCGCCATCGGGCGGGCGCTGTTCGCGGAGCGGGGGTTCGACGCCACCTCCATCGAGGAGGTGGCGTCACGCGCGAAGGTCTCCAAACCCGTCGTCTACGAGCACTTCGGCGGCAAGGAGGGCCTCTACGCGGTGGTCGTGGACCGCGAGGTCCGCAACCTGCTGGACCGGCTCACCAACGCGCTGACCGGCGGCCACCCGCACGAGCTGCTCGAGCAGGCGGCCCTCGCCCTGCTCGACTACATCGAGCACGAGACCGACGGCTTCCGGGTCCTGGTCCGCGAGTCGCCGGTGATGTCGCCGACCGGCAACTTCATGAGCGTCCTCAACGACGTGGCGCACCAGGCCGAGCACATCCTCGGCTCGGAGTTCAAGCGCCGCGGCTTCGACCCGAAGCTCGCCGAGCTGTACTCGCAGGCGCTCGTCGGGATGGTCGCGCTCACCGGCCGCTGGTGGCTGGAGGTGCGCAAGCCGCGCAAGGAGGTCGTCGCGGCGCACCTGGTCAACCTGGCCTGGAACGGGCTGTCCAACATGGAGGGCAAGCCCACGCTCGTCACCGGCCAGGGCAGATGACGCGGAAGCGGCGCGCCGGACGGGTCCGGGGCGCCGCTTCGCTGTCAGTGGCTCAGGCGGTGCGGGGGCTGTGCCGCAGGTGCTCCTCGGCGTCGGCCGCCGAGGCGCTGCCGACCCGGTCGTAGAGGCTGGCGGTGCCGGTGATGCCCCCGAGGATGAACGTGACGATCACGTTGACCATCGAGAACGCGAAGATGTTGGCCTCGGTCTGCATCAGCGCGAGCGACGCCATACCGACCACGGTCAGCACGATGCCGGCGAGCTGGTTGACGTAGTGCGCCAGGTTGCGCCCGACGAGGTTCGCGCCGAGGACGACGACCCCCGCGGCCAGCGACAGCAGCGAGAAGGCGGGGTTGGTGCGCAGCCCCAGGACCCACTCTGCCCCGTCCATGCCGGTGAACTGGTTACCCGACGTCTGGACGAATCCGACCACGCCGAAGACCAGCATGTAGAGACCGGCGACGACGCAGAGCAGCCGGTACAGGGGCCGGAGGTGGTGGTTGATCGGAAAGTGAGCGGCCATGACCGTATCTTAGGGCCGGGTCATCCCGCGATCTCGGCGAGGGCGAGCCATTGCTCCTCGATGAGCGCTTTCTCCTCCTGTACCGCGCGCAGCTCGGCGTCCAGAGCGGTGATCCTGGTGTAGTCGGTGGCGTGCTCCGCCAGCTGGGCGTGCAGCGCCGCCTCCTTCTGCGTCAGCCGGTCCATGCTGCGCTCCAGCTTCGACAGCTCCTTCTTCGCGGCCCGGGCGTCCTTGTCCGACGCCCGCAGGTCAGCGGCCTTCTCCCGGCCGGCCGACGCCGCGGGGGCGGTGCCGGTGCCGAACCCCTCCTCGGCCCCGACGATGCGCTCCAGGTACTCGTCGACGCCGCCGGGCAGGTGGACGAGGTTCCCGTCGCCGAACATGCCGTAGACGACGTCGGCGACCCGCTCGACCAGGTACCGGTCGTGGCTGGCGACCACGATCGTGCCCGGCCACGAGTCCAGGAGGTCCTCCAGCGCCGCCAGGGTGTCGATGTCGAGGTCGTTGGTGGGCTCGTCGAGCAGCAGCACGTTGGGCTCCGTGGCGAGCAGGCGCAGCAGCTGCAGGCGCCGCCGCTCACCGCCGGACAGGTCCGCGACCGGCGTCCAGACCCGGGCGCCGCTGAAGCCGAAGACCTCCGCGAGCTGCGCCGCGGTCAGCTCCCGGTCGCCGAGCTTGACCCGCTTCGCGACCTCCTCGACCGCTTCCAGCAGCCGCAGGCCCGACGGCAGCTCCTTGAGCTCCTGCGACAGGAACGCGGCCCGCACCGTGCTGCCCCGCAGGAGCCGCCCGCCGTCGGGGTCCCGTACACCCGCCAGCACCCGCAACAGGGTCGTCTTGCCGGCCCCGTTGGCGCCGAGGATCGCGATCCGGTCGCCCGGCCCCACCAGCCAGTCCACCTCGGACAGCAGGGTCCGCTCGCCGGCCCGCAGGTCCACCTTGGACAGCTCGTAGACCTGCTTGCCCAGCCGCGTGACGGCGAGCCGCTGCAGCGACACCGTGTCGCGGGCGGGCGGCACGTCGGCGATGAGCGCGTTGGCCGCGTCGATGCGGAACTTCGGCTTGCTGGTGCGGGCCGGCGGGCCGCGCCGCAGCCAGGCGATCTCCTTGCGAAGCAGGTTCTGCCGGCGGGACTCGGCCTCGGCGGCGACCCGCAGCCGCTCCGCCCGGGCCAGGGTCCAGGCCGCGTAGCCGCCCTCGTAGGCGCGGACCGTCGCGTCGGCGACCTCCCACGTGGTCGTGCAGACCGCGTCGAGGAACCACCGGTCGTGGGTGACGACCATGAGCGCGCCGCGGCGCTGCAGCAGGTGCCGCGCCAGCCAGGCGATGCCGGCGACGTCGAGGTGGTTGGTGGGCTCGTCGAGGATCAGCAGGTCGGCGGGGCGCACCAGCAGCGCGGCGATCGCGATGCGGCGCCGCTCGCCGCCGGACATCGGCCCGACGGGCGCGTCCAGTCCGAGATGCGGCATGCCGAGCCCGTTGAGGACGGTGCGGACGCCGGCGTCGCCGGCCCACTCGTGCTCCGCGGCGAACGCGGCGGGCAGCCAGGCGGTGCCGATGATGACGTCGCGGACCGTGGCGGTCGGCGGCAGGTCGAGGTTCTGCGGCAGCGCCGACACCCGCAGGTCGCGCCGGTGTGTGACGCGGCCCTCGTCGGGCTCCTCCGCCTTGGTCAGCATCCGCAGCAGGGTCGTCTTGCCGGCCCCGTTGAGCCCGACGACGCCGATACGGTCGGCGTCGTCGACGCCGAGGGACACCTCGTCGAAGATCCGCCCCGCCGGGTACGTCTTGCCGACCTTGTCCAGGTTGATGATGTTGGCCATCTACAGCACTCTCGCTCCGGGCACGGGACCGACGGCGGTGCGCACCGCGCGGCAGCAGTTGGTGGCCTCCAGGTCGGCCGCGAGCAGCGCGGCGTGCCGGGCGTCCTCGGCCAGGAAGACCACGGTCGGGCCGGAGCCGGACACGAGCCCGGCCAGGGCGCCGGCGTCGAGCCCCGCGTCCAGGACCCCCCGCAGCTCGGGCCGCAGGTGCAGCGCGGCGGCCTGCAGGTCGTTGGCGAGGTGCTCGGCGAGCACGTCGGGGTCCTTCTGCCGCAGCGCGGCGAGCAACCCGTCGGGCGTCCCCGCCTCGCTCTGCGCGCCCAGCTCATCGAACGTCTTGTAGACCGTGGGGGTCGACAGGCCCTCCTCGGCGACGGCGAGCACCCAGTGCCACGCGTGCCCGCCGGTCAGGATCGGGCTGACCAGCTCGCCGCGGCCGGTGCCCAGCGCGGTGCCGCCCAGGACCAGGAACGGGATGTCGGAGCCCAGCGTCGCGGCGATGCCGGCCAGGTCGTCGCGGGACAGCCCGGTCCCCCACAGCTGGTCGCAGGCGACCAGCGCGGCGGCCGCGTCGGCGCTGCCGCCGGCCAGGCCCGCGGCGATCGGGATCTGCTTCTTCAGGTGCAGCCTGGCGTGCGCGTCGTGGCCCGTCTCGGCGGCCAGGGCCCGCGCCGCCCGGATGACGAGGTTGTCCTCGCCGAGCGACAGCTGCCCGGTGCCCTCGCCCTCCATGGTGAGCGTCAGCGTGTCGCCGCGGCGGGCGGTGATCTCGTCGTACAGCCCGATCGCGTGATAGACGGTGGTCAGCTCGTGGAACCCGTCCGGACGCGCGGCACCGACGTGCAGGTGGAGGTTGATCTTCGCGGGCACGCGGACCCGGACCGGTCCGTGCGCGGCCAGGCGCGGCCGGTCGAACTCCTCGTCGTCGTCTTCGGAGAAGAGCGGCTCGGTCACGTGGTGCACCCTACCCGTGCGACGGCTGCGCCTGCCGCTGGCTCGCGATACGGGTGAAGTCATGCACCGTGAGCTGCTCTCCCCGCGCGCCGGGGTCGACGCCGGCGGCCCGCAGGATCCGCTCGGCGGCGTCCGGCCCGCCGGCCCAGCCCGCCAGGGCGGCCCGCAGCGTCTTGCGGCGCTGCGCGAAGGCCGCGTCCACGACCGCGAAGGTCGCCTTCCTGCCGGCCTCCGCGTCGCCGGTTTCCTCGAGCGGTGTTTCCCGCCGGGTGAACGCGACGAGACCCGAGTCGACGTTGGGCACCGGCCAGAAGACGCTCGGCGGCACCTTGCCGGCCTGCTTCGCCGTCGCGTACCAGGCGAGCTTCACGCTCGGGACGCCGTAGACGCGGCTGCCCGGACCCGCGACGAGCCGGTCGGCGACCTCCTTCTGCACCATGACCAGGCCCTTGCGCAGCGACGGCAGCGTGGCCAGCAGGTGCAGCACGACGGGCACGGCGACGTTGTACGGCAGGTTCGCCACCAGCGCGGTCGGCTTCTGGTCGACGTCGACCCGCAGCGCGTCGCCCTCGATCACGTGCAGCCGCCCGGCCTGCTCGGGAGCGAACCGCTGTACGGTGGCCGGAAGCGCCTTCGCGAGCACCGGGTCGATCTCCACCGCGCAGACCTTGTCCGCCACCTCCAGCAGCCCCAGGGTCAGCGAGCCCAGGCCCGGACCGACCTCCAGCGCGACGTCGTCGGCGCTCAGCTCGGCGGCGCGGACGATCCGCCGGACGGTGTTGGGGTCGTGGACGAAGTTCTGCCCGAGCTGCTTGGTGGGCCGCACGCCCAGCTCCGCGGCCAGCTCCCGGATCTCCGCCGGGCCGAGCAGCGTCATCGCCATTCGCCGAACGCTCGGGTGCCGTTTGCCGAGATCGCGGCGCACAGCGTGTCCAGGTCGTGCCCGGCCACCTCGGCCAGGGCCCGGACGGTCAGCGGGATCAGGTAGCTGGCGTTGGGCCGGCCGCGGAACGGCACCGGGGTCAGGAACGGCGCGTCGGTCTCCACCAGCAGCCCGTCCAGCGGCGTGATCGCGGCCGCGGCGCGCAGGTCCTTCGCGTTGCCGAAGGTGAGCGTGCCGGCGAAGCTCAGCAGGTATCCCCGGTCGAGGCACTCCCGCGCGAACGCCTCGTCGCCGGAGTAGCAGTGCAGGACGACCTGGTCGGGCGAGCCCTCCTCGTCGAGGACCCGCAGGATGTCGTCGTGCGCGTCGCGGTCGTGGATGACGAGGGTCTTGCCGTATCGCTTGGCGATGCTGATGTGCGCCCGGAAGCTCTCGTGCTGGGCCTTGCGGCCGTCGTCGCCGGTGCGGAAGTAGTCCAGCCCGGTCTCGCCGATCCCACGGACCCGCGGGTGGGCGGCGAGCCGCTCGATCTCCCGCAGCGCGCCGTCCAGGTCGGCCTGCCGCGGCGCGTCGTTCGGGTGCAGCGCGACGGTCGCCACCACGTCCGGGTGCTCCTCGGCCACCTGTACACCCCACCGCGACGACTCCACGTCGACGCCGACCTGCACGAGGCGGTCGACCCCGGCGGCTTTCGCCCGGTCCAGCGCCTCCGCGACCGTCGACGGCCCGTTTTGTCCGTCACCCTCCAGGGTGATGTCGATATGGGTGTGGCTGTCCAGCACCGCGACCGGCAATGCTTCCGGCGCAGGGGGAAACTCCCCCTGCCGGCTGTGTTTTCTCGCACTCATCGGCCATAAGCATGCCACCTCCGGTTCCGCGTTCACGATTCGTTCACCAGGCGGTCTTAGCGTCGCGAAGGTGACAGTCATCGGGCATACGGCAGGGTCCGCGACCCACAGCGTGACGCTCGACGGGACCACCTACCCCGCCGAGGAGATCGCGCAGGGCGCGGCGTTCGAGGTGTACGCGACGCAGCCCGCTCCCGGCTTCCTGCCCAACCCGCGGCCGGGCGCCCGCTGGCCGTTCCGCCGCTTCGTGCACGTCACGGAGGTCGTCGCCGGCGGCCTGTCCGTGTACGAGGACGAGCCGCTGCTGATGCCCGTCACCCGCACGCTGGACTGGACCGGCCTGCACAAGCTCACGCAGACCCCGTCCGCCGCCGAGTGGATCGCCCCGATCCGCCGCACGGCCGCGGTCCGCCGCGGCACCCGCATGATCAAGTTCCTGACGGGCCGGCAGCTCGGCGGCCACCTGCGCGGCTGGCCGATCAGCGGCTTCTGTTACCGCGCCTTCGACGTCGCCCACCTGCGCACCCCGCAGGACCTGGCGATCCTCAGCTCGTCCTCATCCCCCGAAGACGTCGTCTTCGCGATCCGCTGGCGGGCCGTGGACCCGTGGGACTACGACGTGCCCTTCGCCGACTCGTACGGCGGCCTGGTCTCGATGCCCCCGCACGACCGCCTCGGCTCCCCCGTCATCGGCACCGGCTTCAGCCCGAGCGGCCGGCACATCGTGCCCGAGTTCGTGACCCGCGACCTGGCCGAGCTCCCCGTCCCGGCGAACACGTCCCTGGTCGCCTACACCAGCGACGGCACCGAGGTGACGCTCTACACGTACTTACCGGAGCAGCGCGCGTGGAGCCGCATGCACGGCCCGCAGTGGCGCCACCTCCTGCCCGACACGATCGCCGCCGACCAGGAGTACTTCCCGACCACCACTCCCCTGAGCCGGTACGTCGGCCGCTACCGCGACAACGTCTACGAGGCGATCGTCGACCCGCCGGGCGAGTTCCGGGTCGCGGCGAAGACCCGCGCCGCCCGCTACCCGCTGGACGCCCTGGCCCGCCGCGTCCCCTCCGCCACCTGGCGCGACGCACCCTGCACCGTCATCCGCGAGGAGGGCGACTGGCTGCGCCTGCGCCTGAGCCGCCCCGACGGCGACGCGGTGGCCCGCCTGGGCGCCCACTGCGTGGAGCGCGGCCTCTACGAGGCCTGGGCCCCCGGCGCCGAGGTCACCGACGCCCGCGAGGAAGACCACTGGTTCGACCTGTGACGCTGTAATTCCCCCACCGCTACCGCGGCGGGCCCCGGCGGGAATTCCCACCCGCGGCCCCAATGCGCCGCCCCGCGACGCACTGCCCGGGCTATGACGCGAGGCAGACCAAGCGGCAAGGACAACCCGGGCCGCGGACACAGCCAGATCCGTCCATGGATCACAGCGGCGGACGCAACACCAGCACCCGGACCAGGCGACAGCACCGCCACGAGGCTCAACCACATGATCCAAGGACAACCGTGGCCGTGCGGGCGGCCAGGTCCGTCCTTGGATCAAGCCGGGCACCCACAACCAGCCCCCGACTCCGCACGCACAGAGGCCACCTCGACGCCTGCCCGCACCGACGCTGACCTTGACCATGTGATCCAAGGACAACCCTGGCCGCGGGCATAGCCGGATCCGTCCATGGATCATGGCGGCGGACGCAGCACCGGCGCCCGGACCAGGCGGCAGTGCCGTCGCGGGGCTTGACCACGTGATCCAAGGACAATCGTGGCTGTGCGGGCGGCCAGATCTGTCCTTGGATCAAGCCGGGGCACTCGCGACGGCCGGTCCCCACCGGATGCGGCGCGCATGCGCCGCTTGGCCTGCATCGCGTCTCGGCGCGGGCAGTGCGTCGCGGAGCGGCGCATTGGGGCCGCGGGTGAGCATCCCCGCCGGGACCCGCCGCGGCAGCGGTGGGGCGGAAGTACAGCATCCCCGACGGGGCCCGGCGCGGCAGCGGTGGGGGAATTGCAGCGCTAGCTGGCCTGGGCCTTGGAGGAGTCGGCGACGGGGGTGCCGGCGGCGTGGGAGAAGGACTGGAGGCCCTGGACCAGGGCGGCCCGGTCGTCCGGGGACATGCGGCGCAGGACGGCGGCGATCGTCTCCTGGCGCTGGCGGCCCAGGCCGTCGAGCAGGCGGCGGGCGGTGGGGGTGAGCACCAGCCAGACCTCGCGCCGGTCGCGGTCGTCGTTGGTGCGGCGCAGCAGATCGGCGGCCTCGAGGCGGTCGCAGAGGCGGCTGGCGGACGACGGGGCGGTGTGCAGCGCGATCGCCAGCTGGGTCAGGTTGATCGAGCCGGCCTGGTCGACGACGCCCAGGACGCGGAGCTGGGCGGCGGACACGCCGGAGTTGTCGTTGGCGGCGCTGGTGGCGAGCACCAGTGCCTGGCCCGCGGCGTCGACCAGGGCAGCGGCCATCGAGGCCGCGTCGTCACTGCCAGCCGGGTGCGGTGAGGGTCGGGTCCGCACGTCGTCCTCCGGGGTTCGCGGGGATCACGGGTCGGCTCTGGGCGACCAGTCGAGGCAGACGATCAGCGCGTCGTCGGCGAGCTCGGCGCCTGCATGATAGTCGCGCAGGCTCCGCATGACGCTGCTGATCGCCTCGGCCGGTGGTTGCAACCGGGTCGATCGTATGGCACGGCTCAACTCCCGCTCACCGTACGCGGCCTCGTTCGGCCGGGTAGCCGAGTGCACACCGTCACTCACGATGAAGACGCGGTCACCGGGCTGGAGACGCTCCTGCTCCTCGACGTATCTGGTGTCGCCGAACATGCCGAGCGGCAGCTGCGGGTCGAGGACCATGTCGCGGACCTGGCCGCCGCGGACCAGGAGCATGCGGGGCGAGCCGGCGTCGATGATGCGCAGGTCGCCGGTGGCGAGGTTGAGCGACAGCAGGAGGGTCGCCACGTGGCGGGTGCCGCCGTACTGCGAATAGATCGCGTCGGCGGCGAGGACGGCCTGGTCGGCGAGGTCGCCGGGGGCGCTGAGGCCGGTGGGGATGGACCGCCGGGCGTTGCGCATCGCGTTGACGGCGAGGGTGGTGAGCAGCGCGGCATCCAGGCCGGTGCCCATCCCGTTGAGGGCGGTGACGGTGAGCCAGTCGCCGTTGATGGACCAGTCGAAGTGGTCGCCGCCGACGGCGTACGCGGGCTCCAGCTGCCCGGCGAGCTTCACGCCGGGCTGGTCGTAGCCCCGGGCGGGCAGGAGGTCCCACTGCATCTCGGCGGCCATCGTCAGCCTGCCGTTGCGGCGGCGGTCCATGTGGTAGCGGTCGGTCCGCCGGTACACCGCCTGCAACGCCACGGCGAAGGTGCCGGCCAGCTCGCGCAGCCCCTCCCGCGCCTGCTGCGCCCGGTCGGCGTCCAGCACCACGCTGAGCACGCCGACGCGCTCGCCCCACGCCGTGATCGGCAGGTGCAGCCGGGCCAGCGACTGCCCCTCGCGGGCGTCCACGACGACCGTCTGGCTGGCGAACGCCCTGGTGGCCGACGTCAGCAGGTCGTCCGTGCCGTCAGGCTCGACGCCGCTGGGGGACAGCGAGGTCGAGCGGTAGTCGGCGAGCCACACGGTGCTGCTCTTCGTCCCGTGTGACGCGCTCAGGTGGGCGTCGAGCACCTCCACCAACCGATCCGGTGGGGCGGTGCGCAAAGCCTTCTCGATGGAGCCAACGCCGGACATGTGACCCTTCACCATCCGCGACCGAAGCCTTTGCTTGCCGTGCGGCAAATAATATAAGGCAGTCTGTCGAGTCAGGTGATACCCAGGCTCCCGTCGGAGTTACACCCAGCGAGAGCCGAGCCACATCCGAGAGAACCATTCGGTGTACGTAATGTCCATTCCACTATAGATCGGGTAGAAATAGGCGAAACATGCCGCTACGAGCAAAACATATGCACCTACGACGATCGAACCGATCAGCCGGTGGTCGCTGGCGGGCTTGACGTGCCGCGGGGGTCCGATGATGGCGCCCAGGACGTACACCACGGCGAGGACCAGGAAGGGCTCGGCGGGCAGCGCGTAGAAGTAGAACATCGTGCGGTGCTCGGGCATCGACTGGAACCACGGCACGATGCCGGCCAGGGCGCAGACCATGATCAGCCAGGCCCGGCCGTCGCGGCGGGCGATCGCCAGCCAGCCGAGCGCCAGCAGCGCCGGCAGGAACGACCACCACAGCACGGGCGTGCCGAGCAGCAGGATCTCCGACGCGCAGCTGCTCGCGTCGCACGGGCCGTCGGTGTTCCAGTAGAACGCCACGGGGCGGCCGAGCAGCAGCCACATCCACGGCCACGACTGGTACTGGTGCTTCGAGCTCAGCCCGGTGTGGAACTTGTACGCCTCGTGGTGGTAGTGCCACAGGTTGAGCAGCGGGTCGATGATCGGCCGGTCGCTCGGACGGCCGTTCGCCTGCGCGTACCAGTGCCGGAAGTAGCCGTCGTCGGACAGGAACCAGCCGGTCCAGGTCGCGAGGTACGTCACCAGCGCGAGACCCACCATGACGACCATCCAGCGGCCGTCGTCGAGGATGCCGTCCCGGACGCTGTGCCGCGACCCGGCCGCGCGGCGGGCGCTGATGTCGAAGATCAGGGTCAGCGCGACGAAGAGCAGCACGTACCACAGCGCGCTCCACTTGACGCCGCACGCGAGGCCCAGCGAGACGGCGCTGGCCAGCCGGTACCAGGGGACGCCGAGGCGGGGCCGGTTGGCCGGGCCGGGGCGGCTCGGGTCGACGCCGCGCTCCAGCGCCGCCAGCCACTTGGCGCGCCGCTGCTCGCGGTCCAGGACCAGGAAGTAGAAGGCGACCACGATCCAGAACATGAGGAAGATGTCCAGCAGCGCGGCCCGCGAGAGGACGAAGTGCATGCCGTCCAGGGACATCAGCAGGCCGGCGGTGGCGGCGAGGATCGTGGAGCGGAAGAGCTTCCGGGCGGCGAGGACGATCAGCAGGATCGACACGACGCCGACCGTGACGGCGGCGATGCGCCAGCCGAAGGAGTTGTACCCGAAGATCTGCTCGCCGAGCCCGATCATCCACTTGCCGAGCGGCGGATGGACCACATACTGCGGGGTGTTGTCCTCGGGGTTCCACTCGACGCCGTGCTGGAGCAGGTCCCACGCCTCGTTGGCGTAGTAGACCTCGTCGAAGATCGTCTCCTTTGGATGTGCGAGGTTCACCATCCGGAGGAGCAGCCCGATCGCGGTGACCAGGATCGCCGCCAGCCAGAAGGCCGGGGTGGCGGGTCCGGGACGGGCGAGCCGGCGACGCACCGCGTCGGCGACCGGGTGGGCGGTTCCATCCCAGGACGGCTCCGCCGCCGGCGGCGGCGTCTCGCTTGCGTCGGTCAGCACCGAGGTCATTGCGCGATCGTAGGCGGTGGGATGCCACCATCGCACATGTGCCATTGATTCTGCTCGGAGCTCCTTTGGGTAATCCCGAGGACGCCTCGCCCCGGCTGCGCTCGGTCCTGGCCTCCGCCGACGTCGTCGCCGCCGAGGACACCCGCAGGCTGGGCCGCCTCGCCCAGCACCTCGGCGTGACGATCGGCGGCCGGCTCGTCTCCTACTTCGAGGGCAACGAGGAGCGCCGCACGCCCGAGCTCGCGGACCTGCTCGCCACCGGGGCGACCGTCGCCGTGGTGACCGACGGCGGCATGCCCAGCGTCTCCGACCCCGGGTTCAGGCTCGTCCGGGCCGCGGTGGCGTTGGGTGTACCGGTGAGCGCCGCCCCGGGCCCGAGCGCCGTCACGACGGCCCTGGCGGTGTCGGGGCTGCCCTGCGACAGGTTCTGCTTCGAGGGGTTCCCGCCGCGCAAGCAGGGCGAGCGGCGCACGTACTTCGCGTCCCTGGCCGCCGAGCCGCGCACCCTGGTCTTCTTCGAGTCCCCGCACCGCGTCGGCGACACCGTGCGCGACCTGGCCGCGGCCTTCGGCGCCGACCGCCCGGCGGCGCTGTGCCGCGAGCTCACCAAGACGTACGAGGAGATCCGCCGCGGCACCCTCGGCGAGCTGGCCGAGGACGCGGAATCGGCGCGCGGCGAGATCACCCTGGTGGTCGGCGGGGCGCCGGCGGTGCCGCAGGAACGCCCCTCCGACGCCGCGCTGTCCGCCTCGGTCGCCGCGCTGGTCGCCGCCGGCACGTCCAAGAAGGACGCGATCACCGAGGTGGCGACCCGCTTCGGCCTCCCCCGCCGCGAGGTCTACGCCGCCGCTCACGCGTGAAACTTCCGCCGCGATCCGGAGCCACGACCGCACAAGGTCTTCCGGATCATGCGACGCCCGTGTACGAGTGCGCCCGCCGCCGTGATCCGGAAGAGTTCGTGCTGCCAGAGCGACACGAAGTCTTCCGGATCACGAGGCGGCAGCGGCGGGGTCAGTAGGAGCTCACGAGGACGCCGAGGGCCAGGACCAGCGGGGCGGCGGCGGTGAGGGCGTAGGCGGCGAGGCGGGTGCGGAGGCGGCCCAGGCGGCCGGCGCCGGTGGCCCAGCACAGGGCGGCGCCGCACAGCAGGATCAGCGCCAGGCCGACGGTCCAGCGGACGCGCAGCCCCGTGGGGTTGCCGGCGTACGCGATCCGCCCGCCCTCGCGCATCCGGGCGTCGAGGACCGCGCCGGGATCCTCGTCGGCGCCGACCAGGGGTACACCGGCGACCGCGGGACCCTTGTCGGGCTGGAACGTCACGTAGCACCGGCGCAGGACGCCGTCACCACGGCAGCGGGTGACCTGGGCGTGGCCGGCCTCGCCCTGGCCCATGTCGAGGAAGAACGGCTCGGCGCTGGTCCAGGCGAAGAAGCCGGCCAGCAGCGCGATCAGCAGCATTGCAAGCAGGCCGGCCGCGGGGCTGCGCAGGCGCTTGGGCTTGCGCGGCAGGCGGACCGGCGGCGGGGAGGTGCGGGCGGCGTCGCGTGGCCGGCGCATGACCCGCATCGCGGGCGGCGGCCACGCCTCGCCCGTGCCGGACAGCTGCCCGCCGGACGGCTGCTCGCCGCCGGACAGTGAGGACAGCTGCGTCGCCGTCTCCTCCAGCTGGGCGGTGGCCTGCTGGAGGTGCTCGATGACGGCGGTCGCCCCCGCGTCGTGCGCCGCGGGGTCGACGAGATCGGGAGCGAGGCCCGCGGCCGCCGGCACCAGGTCCGTGCCCGGCTCGTCGTGGACCGGCGCCCGCACCGTGGTGGTCGACGTGGTCGGCCACAGCGGGAAGCCGTCGGCTGGTTTCGGTGGGATTCCGGCGGCCTGGCCCTGCCACCACGCTTCTTCGCTCACGTTTTCATTGGACAACGGGTCATACCGGAGATTTCGGACGTCCCCTAGCGTGTCGGGAGAAACTATCCGTTCGCCGAAGGTCAGGACGGGTCACTACGCTTTCAGGTCATGAGTCGTGTTCTCGCCGCGGTCGCCTGGCCTTATGCCAACGGGCCGCGCCACATCGGTCACGTGTCCGGCTTCGGAGTGCCCTCCGACGTGTTCAGCCGCTACATGCGGATGGCCGGCCACGACGTGCTGATGGTCTCCGGCACCGACGAGCACGGCACCCCGATCCAGGTCCAGGCCGACGCGGAGGGGGTGACCCCGCGCGAGCTCGTCGACCGGTACAACCGCGTGATCGTCGAGGACCTGCACGGGCTCGGCCTGACCTACGACCTGTTCACCCGCACCACGACCGGCAACCACTACCAGGTGGTGCAGGAGCTCTTCCAGGGCCTGCACGACAACGGGTACATCATCGCCAAGACGACGCTCGGCGCGCGGTCGCCGTCGACGGGCCGGACGCTGCCCGACCGCTACATCGAGGGCACGTGCCCGATCTGCGGCTACGACAGCGCCCGCGGTGACCAGTGCGACAACTGCGGCAACCAGCTCGACCCCGACCAGCTGATCAACCCGCGGTCGAAGATCAACGGCGAGACGCCGGAGTTCGTGGAGACCGAGCACTTCTTCCTGGACCTGCCCGCGTTCGCGGACCAGCTCAACGCCTGGCTCGACACGCGCGAAGGCTGGCGGCCCAACGTGCTGAAGTTCTCCCGCAACCTCATCGCCGACCTGCAGCCGCGCGCGATCACCCGGGACCTGGAGTGGGGCGTGCCGATCCCGCTCGACGGCTGGCGCGACCGCGACGACAAGCGCATCTACGTCTGGTTCGACGCGGTCATCGGCTACCTGTCGGCCTCGGTCGAGTGGGCCCGCCGCAGCGGCGACCCCGAGGCGTGGCGGAAGTGGTGGCAGGACCCGAACGCCGAGGCGTTCTACTTCATGGGCAAGGACAACATCGTCTTCCACTCGGTGATCTGGCCGTCGATCCTGCTGGGCTACTCGGCGCCGAAGCCGGGCTCGCTCGGCGCGCTCAACCTGCCGACCGAGGTCGTGTCGTCGGAGTACCTGACGATGGAGGGCAAGAAGTTCTCCTCCTCCCGCCGGGTCGTCATCTACGTCCGCGACTTCCTGCAGCGGTACGACGCCGACGCCCTGCGCTACTTCATCGCGGTCGCCGGCCCGGAGGCGACGGACACGGACTTCACCTGGTCGGAGTTCCGCCGGCGCAACAACGACGAGCTGGTCGCCGGCTGGGGCAACCTGGTCAACCGCTCGATCTCGATGGCCGCGAAGAACTTCGGGGAGATCCCGGCCGCCGGTGAGCTGACGGCCGAGGACACCGCGCTGCTGGAGGCGGTCCGCGCCGGGTTCGGCAGCGTCGGCGACCTGCTGGCCAAGCACCGGCAGAAGGCCGGGATCACCGAGGCGATGCGGATCGTCGGCGAGGTCAACAAGTACTTCTCCGACCAGTCGCCGTGGAAGCTCAAGGAGGACAAGGCCCGGATGGGCACCGTCCTGCACGTCGCCCTGCAGGCGGTGCGCGACTGCAACACGCTGCTCACGCCGTTCCTGCCGCACGCCGCCCAGCAGATCCACGAGCTGCTCGGCGGCACCGGCGTGCACGCGCCCATGCCGCGGATCGTCGACGTGGAGGACCTGGACAACGGCCTCACGTACCCCATCCTCACGGGCGACTACACGGACGGCGCGACGTGGGTGCCGGAGGCGATCGTCGCGGGCACGCCGCTGTCGGCGCCGACGCCGGTGTTCAAGAAGCTGGACGAGTCGATCGTCGAGGAGGAGCTGGCCCGGCTGCAGAGCTGACCGCGCTAGGGGATCTCCGCCCAGACGATCTTGCCGTCGGCGACGGCGCGGGTCCCCCAGCGGTCGGAGCTGGCGCGGACGATCTGCAGGCCGCGGTGGTGCTCGTCGTCGAAGGTCGGCTCGATCAGGAACGGCAGCCGGTTGTCCTGGTCGAACACCTCGATCGCGACGTGGGCCGGCAGCAGGTGCAGGCGCAGCTCGACGTGGCGGGTGCGGGCGTGGGTCGCCGCGTTGGCGAAGAGCTCCGCGACGACCGCGACGGCGGTGTCGGTGCGCTCGCCGGGCACGTCCCACCCGCGCAGGGTCTCCTGGACGAAGCGGCGGGCCGCGCGACTCTCGGACGCCACCGCCGGGTAGGCCGCGACCGCGGTCAGCGGCACCTCGGTCGGCGGCTGCCGGACATAGAGGACCGCGATGTCGTCCTCGTGATGGGCCGGGTCGACCATCCCGGCGACGAGGTCGTCGATCGCGGCCAGGGTCGGTCGCGGGTGCAGGGCGATCCGTGCCTGGAGGTCGGCGAGCCGGTCCTCGATGTTGCGGTCGCGCCGTTCGATGAGGCCGTCGGTGTACAGCAGGAGCGCCTCTCCCGGGGGGACCGCGACGACCTGTTCGGTGTACGGGAAGTCGGCCGTCCCGAGCGGCGGCCCGACGGGCCCGGTCAGCAGCCGGGTCGGCTGGCCGGCCAGGACGCCGACGGCGGGCGGGTGGCCGGCGTTGGCGTAGCTGAGCGTGCCGTGCACCAGGTCGTAGACCGCGTAGACGCACGACGCCATCTGCGTGTCGTCGTCGGCCGCGAGCAGCGTGTTGAGCTGGCGCATGAGCTGGCCGGGGGCGAGGTCCAGCGACGCGTAGGAGCGGATCGCCGTGCGCAGCTGCCCCATCACCGCCGCGGCGCGGATGCCCTTGCCCATCACGTCGCCGACGACGAGGGCGACCCGGCCGGCGGACAGCGGCACCAGGTCGACCCAGTCGCCGCCGACCTCGACGCCCTTCGCCGCCGGCAGGTACCGCGACACGACCTCCATCCCGTCCACCCGCGGGATCCTGGGCAGGAGGCTGCGCTGCAGCTCGACGGCGGCGTCGCGCTGGCGCAGGTACATGCGGGCGTTGTCGAGCGCGACCGCGGCGTGCGCGGCGATGCCGACGGCGAGGCGCTCGTGCCGCTCGGTGAACCGGGCGACCTGCGGGTGGCCGAAGAAGAAGCCGCCGAGGACCTCGCCGGTGGAGGAGACGACGGGCACGGCCAGGTAGCTCACGACCTGCAGGTGCCCCGACGGGATGCCGGTGTACGGCGGGTTGTGCCCGTAGCGCGGGTCCTTCCTGATGTCGTCGCTGCGCAGGTACCCGACGCCCCGGAACGTCGGGTCGAACACGCTGGTGTTGCGCGGCAGCGGGAACTTCGCGAACGCTTCCTTGGACACCCCGGACAGCGAGTACAGCTGGTGCGACTCGCCGAGCTCGTCGGTGACGTTGTAGAAGAACGAGCCGAAGGCCGCGCCGGTGAGGCCGGTCGCGACGTCGGTGGCGCGCTGCACGACCCGGTCGACGTCGAGCTCCGACGACAGCTCGGTGCCGACGGAGTGCAGCGCCTCGACGAGGCTCGTCTCCTCCCGCAGCCGGCCTTCCCGCTCGCGCAGCTCCTGCTGGCTGCGGCGCAGCCGCGCGGCGGCGTCGGCGAGCTCGGCGACGGTCCGCTCCAGCCGGGCCGCCTGCCGCTCGGCGGCCCGCTCCACGGCGCCGAGCAGGTCGCCGTACGCCTCCTCGCGGGCGGCGGCGTCCCCCGGGTCGGCGTGGCGGTGCAGGCCGATCCGGAGGTTGAGGACGATCAGCTCGAACAGGTCGGCGGTCTGCTGGTCGAGCCGGACGGTGACGCCGGCGAGCAGGTGGTGGCCGGCGCAGCCGACGGCCAGCACGGTCCGCACCGGATCGTCGTCGACCTCGCGCAGCTGCACCCCCGCGGGCATCGCACCGGGCGCCCGCCAGTCGCCCGTCGCACCCCACCCTCCGGCCGGAAGGACGCCGGCGGGCGCGGTCGTGACGATCGTCTCCCCCGCGGCCAGGCGGAGCCAGGAGAAGGCGGACGGGCCGGCGGCACCGTCCCGAATGCGTTCGTGAAGCAGCTCCGCGACGTCATACAGGGCACCGGAAAGGTCGTCGCCCTTCGCCGCGACCGCACGCACCTCGGTCCCGCAGCGCACGATCTCGCTCAGGGAGAGGCTGTTGAGGTCGTACACCGGGCCTCCGGTCTTGGCACATTCACGGACGAACCATCCAAACCAACAACCTGCCCCGGGCGCAATGGTCCCAACCGCGGATCGGTCACGCAGCGCGCCCGGTTTGCCCCCAATGCCGGTTCCTGCGATGTGCAACTTGCAGAATGGCACGGGTTTGAGCGAAAAGCCCGATCGCGATGAGGAGTGTCGTTGATGACATCGTTGTAATTCTCCGTAAAAAACATCGATGTCATACGTCTCTATGAGTAGCTACAGACACCCACATGAGTAAAAAGCGTGTCGACATGCCGCCGCGGCACCAGGGACGATCGAAGAAGGCACGCGTGAAGGGTCCGGTTCCGGTCGAACCGGACCATTCCCCACACCCCCGCACAGCGCCGCGCGACTCCTCCAAACCAGGGCTCACGCTGTGTAGCCCCGAAGACTGTCCGTTAGAACTGACACGGACAGCAAAACTGGACAAATGCCATGCATCACCCCAGCGCTCGCACACCCGCTGTACGACAAGGTGCCGCTATTAATTGGGGGGTATCTATGAATAGAACGCTCAATCATGAGATGTTCGTCAATGTTTGTACTCCTACAATCGAAGCAGCCAAATATGGGGTCTCCCCTCCGGACGCGTGGAGATCTATGGTGGTCGGCGTCGGTTCTCCGACGAATTCCATCCCTCGGTGAAGGGTCGCCCAGCACGTCTCAAACGCGTCCACGGGAGTGACGGTGCAGAGCAGCCAGCACGGCGGTCCACGCGAGAGCACTCTTGACAAGTTGGCGCACAACGACGCCGCCGAGCGGTTCCGCAGCTGGACAGGGCCGATCCGGCCGACCGAGGCACCCGCCACCGAGCGGCGCGGCGACGCGCCCGAGCTGCCGGCGGTACACCTCGCGCGAGACCGGCTCATGGAGCAGCTCGACGCCGCGGTGTCACACCCCGTGACATTGCTGTGCGCACCGACCGGCTGGGGCAAGACCGTCCTGGTGGCGTCGTGGATCGCCGCCGGCCGGGCACCCGGGCGCGCCGCGTACGTGCGGTTCGAGGCCAACTGCGGGGCCGGGGCATGGCGGCAGCTGACGAACGCGCTCACCGCCGCCGGCATCGCCGTCGACCCGGCCACCTACGCGTGGAGCAACGCCCACCACTACGAGCGCGCCGTCGTCGTCCTCGACGACCTGCACCACGTCGCCAACCACACCGTGCTGCGGCGGCTCGAGCGGCTCATCACCCGCCTCGGCGACCGGATCAGCTTCCTCATCCTCGCCAGGACCGAGCCGCCCCTGTCGCTCTACCGGTGGCGGGTCCGCGGCCAGCTCAACGAGCTGCGCACCGATCACCTCGCCCTCACCCAGGACGAGGTCACCGGCCTCGCCGACGGCTACGGGGTGCGCCTCGCCCAGCACTTCCGCTACGCGCTCTGGCACGTGACCGAGGGCTGGCCGGCGGCGGTCGCGGTGATCCTGTCGGCGATGGTCGGCCGGCACGAGCCGGAGCGGCTGGTCACCGACATCATCCTGGGTGAGGCCGGGCTCAACGAGGAGGTCGGGCTCAGCGAGTACGTCCGGCGGGAGATCCTGCAGCACCTCGACCCGGAGATCCGCGAGGTCATGCTGCGGACCTCGATCCTGGAGACGGTCTGCCCCGGCCTGGTCGAGGCGCTCACGGGCGGCCGCGGCGGCGCCCGGCTGCTCGCCCAGATGAGCCGCGCGAACTCGCTCGCCAGCTTCTACGGCGGCTCGCACTCCTGGTACCGCTACCGCAGGCTGCTGCGGGCGATGCTGCGCGCCGAGCTGCGCACCACCCTGTCCTTCGCCGAGGAGCGGGCCCTGCACCGGGCGGCGGCCGGCTGGTACGCGGCGAACGGGCTGCCCAGCGACGCCCTGACGCACGCCATCGCGGGCGGCGACTGGGTCTCGACCGAGCGGTTGTTCCTCCAGTACTGGCCGGAGCTGGCCGGCTCGGGGCCGCGGGCGCTGACCACCCGGGACGGGCCCCAGCCGCCGCACGACATCGCCGAGCGGCCGATGCTCGCCTTCGCGCTCGCCCTGTCGTGCCGCGACACCGGCGACATGGTCGGCATGTCGGCGTTCATCCGGCTCGGCGAGCGCGGCCTCGGCGAGGCGCCAGGGACGCTGCAGGCCGAGCTCCTCGCGGCGATGCGGCTCGCGGAGGCCGCCGCCACCGAGGACCCCGACCGTGCCCACGAGACCGCGGTGCGCCTGCTGGAGCGCACCGAGGACGCCGCGGGCGAGCACGTCTTCGCGGACTCCGCGGACGCGGCGCGGGCCGTGGCACACCTGACCTTCGCCGGCGCGGCCGTGGCGGGCGGCCGGCTCGACGAGGCCGACGCCGAGCTGGAGCGCGGCGCCGACCTGGCCCGCAAGTCCGGCTTCAACCTGCTCACCGTGCAGGCGAACCGCCTGCGGGCGGTCGCGCACCTCAGCCGCGGCCGGCTGTCGGCGGCGGCGGCCTGCGCGCGGCGGGTCCTCGACGGCTGCCGCGACGCGGGGATCGCCGAGTCGCGCAACATCAGCTACGCCCGGCTGGTGCTCGCCACCGTGTGCCGGGAACGCGGCCAGCTCGACGAGGCCCGCTTCCACATCGAGGAGAGCGTCAACGCCAACGCGGTCCCCGACCCCAACGGCTGGGTCAGCGGGTCGATCGCCCTGGCGCTGCTGCTCTTCGACCGCGGCGACCACGCCGGCGTGCTGGAGGCGCTCGAGCCGCTGATGGACACCGGTGCGGGCGTGATGCCGCGCTACGCCGACGTGACGGTGCGGGCGCTGCACGCGGACCTGTGCCTGCTCGACGGCCGGATGGACCAGGCGCACACGGTCATCGCCGAGGCGCTGCGGCACTGGCCCGGCTCCGACGAGCCGCTGCTGGCGCTCGGCCGCCTGCACCTGGCCGAGGGGCGGCCGGCGGCCACCGCGCAGGTGGCCGAGCGGATCCTCGACGAAGGGCCCGGGTCGCTGGTCACCGCCGTCTCCGCGACGGTGCAACTGGCCCAGGCGCTGCGGCAGCTCGGCGACCTGGCCGGCGCGTCGGAGCAGATCGACCAGGCGCTGCGGATGGCCGGCCCGGAGGGGATCCGCCGGCCGTTCGACGGGCACGCCGGCTGGATCGCGGAGGTCCTCGCGTCGCCGCCGGTGCTCACCCCACCCCGGCAGCGCGACCCAGAGCCCGCCGACCCCGAGCCTCTCGCGGCGGCCCCCGTGTCCCCTGCCGCGTCCCCAGTCGCGTCCCCAGTCGCGTCCCCAGTCGCGTCCCCTGCTGCGTCCTCAGCCGCGCAGGACGGCCTCGCGGCCTGGTCCGCGCCCGCGGGGGAGCCGATGCCCGACCCGCTCACCGAGAAGGAGGCGCAGGTCCTGCTCTACCTGCGCAGCATGCTGTCGGTCGCGGAGATCGCCGCGGTGCTCAGCGTGTCGACCAACACCGTCAAGACGCACGTGCGGCACGTGTACAGGAAGCTCGGCGTCAGCCGGCGGCGCGACGCGGTGCGCCGGGCACGGGAGCTCAGCCTGATCTGACGCCTCACCCGCCAGTGTGGGACCGGCACCTCCGCCAACCACCCTCTGCGGGCGAGCCACCCACCCGGCCGTGAGGGCCACGATATGGGCGGTCGCCGGTGTTCCCGCCGCCGACCGACGTAGGCCTCAGGGGTGTGACGTGGTGACGACGGATGTTGCGGTCAACGGCGTGCGGGTCGGCGTGCGGTACGCAGTGGCGGACAGGATCGCCGGGGTCGGCGGTGACTGGTTCCTCGGCACCGCCCTGCCGGGCGGCGACGTGCTGCTGGCCGTCGGCGACGTGATGGGCCACGGCCCGGACGCGGCCGGCACCATGCGGCAGCTGCGGGCGTCGATGACGGCGCTGGCCCTGGCCGGCGACGAGCCCGGCGTGATCCTCGCCGCGCTCAACCGGATGCTGTGCCGGCGCCGCGCGACGGTCCTCGCCACCGCGGTCTGCGGCCGCTTCCGCCCCGCCGACCGGATGCTCGTCTGGGCCCGCGCGGGCCACCTGCCGATCCTGCGGGCCAACACGGACGGCGTCGGGCCGCTGCGCCAGCCGCCCGGGATGGCGCTCGGCGTCGAGCCCTGCGCCGTGTACCCGCAGGCGGCCGTGCGGATCGAGCCCGGCGAGCTGCTCTTCATGTACACCGACGGCGTCGTCGAGCGCCGCGACCAGGCCATCGACCAGGGTGTCCAGGGCCTCGCCGACGACGTCCGGGCCGCGATGCGCGCGGCCGCGCCCGCCGAGCACCTGGACCGCGCGCTGGACGGGGTGCTGGACATGGCCTGGCGCGGCAACCTCGACGACGACGCCTGCCTGCTGGCCGCCGAGCCCGTGGCCTGGTAGCCCCACCCGCGGCGGCTCCCCCATCCGCGGCGCCCCCACCCGGAGCTGTTCCCCGGTTCCTCCGGCGCCTCACCCATCGAGGGTGATCCCTGATCACCCGCCTCCCTCGAATCATCTTCCCCAGGCACGACGTGGACGTTCCGGGCGCGCGGGCGGCGCGTCCGGAACGACCATCCGGGCCTGTTCCGGGGGGAACAGAGAAACAACGGGGGAGATAGGCCGTGCCGGTCCTGGTTTCGACCGGGGCCGGCACGGCCCACACGTATTCCCGGACTGTTTCCCACTTGAAACCGATCCTGCACACGGCAGAGGCAGTAGGGAGAGTACGGCGGATGGACAGCGGCGGCGGTGTGGTGAAGGAATGGACCACGTTCGGCACGACGATGCTCGCGCTCGTCGGCACGTTGAACGTCTCGCAAGGGCTGCTGGTGGGGTTCGCCAGCGGTGGTATCGGGTTCAACAGGAATGACGTGGCGTTCACCAGCGCCACCACATGGGCCACCGCGACGGTGACCCTCGGCGTGCTCCTCGGCGTCACCGGGTTCGCGCTGCGCGCCCGCAAGACCAGCGCCCGGGCCGTCGCGGTCAGCATCGTGGCGCTGCACGCGATCTCGCAGCTGGCCATGCTCCGGGCGTACCCGGCATGGTCGCTGCTGATGATCACGCTCGACGTGATCATCCTGTTCGTCCTGACCGTGCCGAAGGGCAGGGCGGCCGCCGCCGGCGTTGAGCCGGAGGAGGCGCCGATCGCGTCGGTCACGAAGCTGGCGCTGCGGCGCAACAGCCGCAACGACCGGTACCGGGGCCGCCACAAGGCCGGCCGGCCGATCGTGCGCCACGAGGACGTGATCCTGGTGGACATCGTCGAGGAGCTCGAGCCCGCGGTCGGCAGGGTTCCGGTGGGCACCGACGTCGACGTCATCGACCTCGACTCGCCGCAGGTGTGGGTACGGGCGGTCGGGCACGCCACCGTCCCGATGATCGTCGCCGAGCCGGTGCACGAGATGGACGACTCGTTCATCGCCGTGCAGTGCGCCTCCCTCGACCCGCTCATGGACCCGCTGCCGGTGCTCATGGCCGCGCAGGCGGACACGGCGATCATCGAGGGTGTGATGGTCGAGGACGACGAGGAGATCTCGGAGGAGCTGGCCGCCATCGGCGCCCGCCCTTACGTCACCCAGTAACTCGAACACCCCACCGCCGACGGCGGCGGCGCCCCCAATGGAGTGGGCGCCGCCGCTGTTTTGTGTCCGTTCGGGTGTCCCCGTACGGTGTCCGCCGGTGGTCCCGCCCCGCAGACCGAACGGCGCGGAGCAGCGCCGTTCGGGGGAGGCCGGGACGACGCGACGCGAAGCGACGGCCCTCCGAGAACCGGACGGCGCACAGCGGCGGCCGCACCGGAGGCCGGACGGCGCCACAGGGGCGGGCCGTCCCGGGAACTGGACGCGCAAAGCAGCGGCCCCCGGGGGATTCCCCGGGGGCCGCTTGCCGTGGCCGGCGAGCTGTCCTGTCAGAGCAGGTTCAGCTCGCGGGCCCGTTCGATCACCTCTCGCCGCCTGCCGACCCCCAGCTTGCGGTAGATGTTCTTCATGTGCGTCTTCACCGTGTTGACGGACACGTAGAGCATCGAGGCGATCTCGCCCGCGGACAGGGTGCCCTGCAGGTAGCGCAGGACGGCCAGTTCGCGTTCGGTGAGGGGCTCCGCCAGCTCGCCCGCCGCGGCGGCCGGGCGGCCGAAGCCGTTGAGCTCGGTGGCGATGTCCTCGGCGACGCCGCGGTAACCGCTGCCCGCCGGCAGGTAGGTCACCAGCAGCTCCCGGACCGGCTGGCCGCCGGCCACGAACGGCCAGCGGATGCCCTCGTCCTCGGCGCAGCGCAGCGCCTGCTCGAGGGCCCGGCCGGCCTTGCTCCGGTCGCCGAGCGCGCGGAGCGCGCGGGCGCAGGTGAGGTTGGCGTCGACCGTCCACACCAGCGAGCCGGTGGTGTACTCCAGGAACGGCTGCACCGCACCGAGGGCCGCCGCGGGGCGGCGCTCGGCGAGGGCGGCCTTCGCTCGGACGACACCCAGCCACGGCTGCAGCAGATCCACCGGCTCCAGGTTGAGCAGCCGCTTCGCCGCCTCCACGTCGCCGGCGGCGAGCCGCAGCTCCGCCTCGGCGAGCGTGACGCAGTGCTGGAGCCGGGGCGTGTACCGCCAGTCCGCGAGCTGCCGCCGGATCGCGGCCAGCTCGGTGCAGGCGGCCCTGGCGTCGCCGGCGGCGGCCCGGATGTGTGCCCGGGACATCGTGGCGACCGCGACCAGGCCCGGGTCGGCCAGACCACCGCCGTCCAGTGCCCGGTCCAGGTAGTGCTCGGCCGCCCGCACCCTGGCCTGCAGGTAGCAGACCTCGGCGACGGTGAGCTGCGCCCAGACCACGTCGCTGCCCTGCGTCTGCCCCTCGCGGTCGGCGAGGGCCAGGGCCTCCTTGCCGTAGCGCATCGCCGCCGTCAGCCGCCCGCGGGTCGCGTTGAGCTGCGCGAGCTGCCGCAGCGCGGCCAGCTGCGACTGGATCCCGCCGCAGCGGCGGGCCAGGTTGAGCGCCTCGGTGAGCGCCAGCTCCGCCGCCCCCAGGTCGCCCTGCAGCAGGCGCGCGCCGCCGACGGCGACGAGCGCGAGCGCCCGCATCCGCGCGGTGTCCTGGTCGTCGAGGCCCATGTCGTCGCGCAGCAGCTGCGGCGCCGTGGCGAGGATCAGCTCGGGCTTGCCCGACTGGTGCGCCTCGGCCATCCGGAAGCTGTCGACGATGGGCTGCAACGCCGTGCGGGCCGACTCGACCAGCGTGTGCTGCGAGCGGTCGACCAGGTGCAGGAACGTCTCCGTGCCCTGCGGGTCGCTGGCGTCCAGGCGCTCCGCGGCGAAGGCCAGGGCCAGCCGCGGGTCGTTGCGGACCTCCTGCGGCGGCGGCGGGACCAGCTCCTTGATGGTCCGCAGCCGCGCCCCCGGCACCAGCTCCTGCCAGCTCGCGGCGAGCAGGTCGGAGGCCTGGCCCCAGTTGCGGGCCGCGAGCGCGTGCCGCAGCGCGTCGGCCGGCGAGTCGTGCGCGGCGAACCAGTCCGCGGCGCGGCGGTGCAGCTGCCGGACCTGCTCGGGCCGGCGGTGCCGCAGCTCGTCGTACAACATGAGACCGAAGAGCGGGTGGCACCGGTACATGCCGGCGTTGCCGCTGCCCTGCACGACGAACAGGTTGGAGTGTTCGAGCTGTGCCAGGATGCGGGCGCCGTCGACGCGGCCCGTCAGCGCCTCCACGAGCTCGGCGCTGACCTGGTCGAGCACCGAGGTGCAGAGGACCACCTCGCGGATGTCCTCCGGCAGGGTGTCGAAGACCTCGCCGACGAGGTACTCGCCGAGCGCCCGGTCCTGCAGCGCGAAACGGGGCACCAGGCTGTCAGGCTCCGGGTGCCCCTGCACGGCGAGCGCGGCGAGTCGCAGCCCCGCCGCCCAACCTCGCATCACCGCGTGCAGCTCCACGAGGGCCGACTCGGCGAGCCGGACGCCGTGCGCGTTGAGCATCTGCGCGGTCTCGTCGAGGGTGAAGCCGAGCGTCCCGTTCCGCAGCTCGGCGAGCGCGCCGCGGATGCGGAAGCGGTACAGGGTGAGCGCCGGGTCGGTCCGGCAGGCGATGACGAGACGCAGGCGGTCTCCCGCCTGGGAAAGCAGCGTCTCCAGCTCCCCCCACACCCGCGGGACGGACAGCTCCTGCAGGTCGTCGAGGATGACGACGACCGGCGGGCCGGGCCGCCGCAGCAGCACGACCAGCTCGTCGAGTGCCTCGCCACCGTCGGTCGCCGCCGCGGTGACCTGGTGCTCCGCGGTGGCCGCCGCGACCGCACCCAGCACGTGTTCCCAAAAGCGTGGACCGTGGTGCGCCTCGACGGTCAACCACGCCAGCGGCCAGGGAGATCGCCCTGCCGCCACCCATTCTGCCAACAGGGTGGTCTTGCCCCACCCCGCCGGAGCAGAGATCAATGTCAAATGCCCCGCCACCGCACGATCCAATGCGTCCAGAAGACGCGGTCGTGGCACGTGATAGCGGGGCGGCTCAGGCACTGCGAAGTGCAGTGCGGGACGGGTGATGGTGTCAACGAGCGTTTTCTGCCCCAACGTTTTTCGCCCCCTCCCACCCACCGCAGCACGGCGGATGACCACGGGATTGTGAGGCGATTAAAGGTGAGGTCGCCTCACCCGTAGGGGGTGAACAAATAACAGTGCGTGTTCACCCGAGTCGGCGAACGCAACGGAAACCGACGTGACAGCTGCCGTTGTCGACCGCCTCCGGCTGTCGCGCCGCGGGGCGGAACCGGTGGTCATAGCCGGTGGAGCACAGGTAGGAGCCGCCTTTGACGACCCGGCTCGCATAGACGGCCGCCCCTGCGGGGGTGTCCACCCGCGGGTTGTCGGCGATCTCACCCTGGGGCTGGAGAGGATCGTCACCCACGTCGAATCTGGCATTTCCGGACCGGTAGTAGTCCGACGTCCACTCCCACACGTTACCGACCACGTCGAAGAGGCCGTATGCGTTGGCGGCGAACGCCCCGACGGGGCTGGTGCCGTGGCCGCCGTCGCTGCGGTCCAGCCACGGGAAGATGCCGTGCCAGATGTTGGCCCGGCCCGGCTCGGGATCGTCACCCCACGGGTAGATCGCCTGGTCGAGCCCGCCGCGGGCGGCGAACTCCCACTCCGCCTCGGTCGGCAGGTCCTTGCCGGCCCACCTGGCGTACGCCGCGGCGTCCTCGTAGGCGACGTGGACCACCGGGTGCGCCGACTGGCCCCGGATGTCGGAGTCCGGCCCCCACGGATGTCGCCAGGACGCGCCGGGGCGGAACTCCCACCACACCCGCCAGTCGCGGAGCGGCACAGGTCCGGGCGGCTGTACGAACACCATCGAGCCGGGCTGACCTTCGTCCTCCGGCTGCCGCTCCGCCACCGTCTCGTAGCCGGTCTCCGTCGTGAACAGGGCAAACTCGGCGTTCGTCACGGGATGCGAGTCGATCCAGAAGCCGTCGACGGTGACCTTGCGCACCGGCGCCTCTTCCGGATAAAAGCCGTCCGCACCCATGGCGAACGCGCCACCAGGTATCCAGGCCATCTCCACGACCGCATTGTGCTTGCGCCGCCGGGTGAGAAGTCCTCACCCGGTGCGGGTGACGGGCGGTCCATCGATGGACGGGCGATCCAACTCACACGGGCCGGGTGATGTCCGGTCATCCGGTCGCCCCGAACGATCGGCTCAAAAGCACCGGTTCGCAATTTCCGCAAGGGAGGGAGGTCGCCACACGAGCTTCGCCGGATCCGGCCGCGGCGCCTCCTCTCTTGTCCGCCGCGGCCGGACGACGAACCTGCTCTCATTGGTCAGACCTGCCAGACCCTGCCTCCTGCCGGTGCCCCGCTCGTGCAGAGGAAGGAACACAGTGGCCATGACCAAGAGCAGAGCCGTGTGGTTCGGCTGGGTCACCTTCGCGGCCGTCATGCTCGTCGTGATCGGGCTCCTCAACGTGCTCGAAGGACTCGTCACGCTGCTGCAGAACCAGGTGGCGTTCATCGACAACAACAGTCTCGTCGTGGTGAACCTGACCGGCTGGGGCATCCTCATGCTGGTCTTCGGCGGGCTGATGCTGGCCGCCGGGATCGGGCTGCTGTCCCGCAACAGCGTCGCCCGGGTGGCGGCGATCGCCATCGTGGCGGTGCACATGGTGATCCAGGTCGGCTGGCTCGGCGCATACCCGGTGTGGTCGCTGTTGATGATCACACTCAGCGTGGTGGTCCTCTTCGCGCTCACCGTCCACTGGTCGGAGTCCATGCCTCCCGCCGTCACGCCGGCCCCGGCGAGCCACCGGGCGGCCGACCGGGACTACCAGGCGGTGGACTACCAGGGGCACGGCAGCGGCATCCCGATGAACGCGCCGACCTCACCGCACCACCCCGCCGCGCAGACGTCGGGGTCGGCGGCGTACGGGCCGAATGTGGGGCCCTACCCACCGAGCGGGCCGTATCAGGCGGGGCGGCCGGGCCCCGCGGCGCGGCCGAACGAGGGCGCGCACAGCGCGGCGGAGGCGAGCCAGCCGAGCCAGCCGGGCCGGCACGGCGACATGCCCGCGACCGGTGAGGCACCGCAGCCGCCGCGGTACGGCGACGTCGGCGGGCCGGGCGCGCACTCCCGGCACGACGAGACGGCCCGGTGGTCGTCCGACCCGCCCCGGCACGCCGCACCGACCTCGGACCACGGCGTGATCTGAGGGACCGCGCGGCACACAGAAAAGAACTGGGTGGCTGCCCCCGTGGCAGCCACCCAGTTCTGTGTCTGGAAACGCTTGAGGCGCCGACGCGGGCCTGGGAGCGCGTCGGCGCCTCTCGCGCCGTCCTTCAGTGTTCAGACGTCTTATCGGGCCTGCTGTGTGACTTGCGATGGGTGGGCGGCCTCCTCCGGATCAGCCGCCCACCCATCGGCTCCCGCCGCCCTCGCTGAAGAGCGCCCAGTGCGCAGGATGCGGGCCGTGTTCACCGCTCGTCCTGCCCCGTTGAGTACCCCCTGCTCAACGGTGTTCACCTGACGCCCCAGCTGGGTCGTCACGCCGGGGACCACCGACGACGTGACGCCCGCGGCTGGCGGGAACGGGCGGACCGTCATCGACGGTGCAGCAGTCACCATCAGGGCCGCCCGCAGTTCGTTCATGGCAGGAATCCTGCTGGCTGTCAGAGTGATGCGTCCTCACCCCGGTGGGGTGATCGGCCAGCGGGCACATCGTCACTCCGCACAGGTGGGGCCGGGCACGTCCAGCGCAGCGACGCTCGTCAAGGAATGCCCGACTCACGGAACGGAGCACGACCATGGCCACGTTGACCGTCTGGAAGTTCGACACCCCCGAGGGGGCGTCCCGCGCCGCCGAGAAGCTCCAGGGCCTCGCGAAGCAGGGCCTGGTGAACATCGAGGACGCCGCGACCGTCTCCTGGGAGGAGGGCGCCAGCAAGCCCAAGACCCGGCAGATGCACAACCTGACCGGCCGGGGCGCGCTCGGCGGCATGTTCTGGGGCATGCTCTTCGGCCTGATCTTCCTCATCCCACTGTTCGGCATGGCCGTCGGCGCGGCGGCCGGCGCCATCGCGGGCTCACTGAGGGACGTCGGCATCGACGACGACTTCATCAAGCGCACCCGCGACGAGATCCAGCCGGGCACGTCCGCGCTGTTCGTGCTGACCACCGACGTCGTGGTCGACAAGGTCCGCGACGCGTTCGCCGGCGACCGGCCGAAGCTCCTGCACACCAACCTGTCCAAGGAGCAGGAAGACCACCTGCACGAGGTCTTCGTCTGAACCCCCTTTTCCCCTCTCCCCGGAGACGGTGACGCCCGGTGGTCCACTGTGGACCACCGGGCGTCTCGGGGCAGAACGTCTTCAGGCATTCGGCAGGTCGGCCATCTCCTTCTCCGCGGACTCGACCTCCGCGGTCAACTTGGCGTGCTGCTCGGACAGGGCGTCGAGCAACTTCTTGGTGGTCTGCAGGCTCTCGGCACCGATGGATCGGGTCGACGCCAGGAGGTTCTCGGCCGCCTCGCGTTGCCGCTGGCGGCGGGTGTCCCACTGCACGCGGCGGGCCTGCTCGGCGCGTGCCTCCTCCGAGCGACGTTGCGCGAGCGCGGTCTGGAAGTCGCGGATCGCGTCCTCGGCGTGCTTGCGGGCGTCGGCGAGCAGCGCCTCCCCCGCGGTCCGGGCGCCGTCGAGCTCCTCGGCGGCCCGCTTGCGCAGGTCGTCGGCCTCCTGCTCGGCCAGCTCGATCATCTGCTGGATCCGGCCGCCGACGGCCTTCGAGGTCTCGTCGCCGCACGTGCACTGGCGGACCTGCGTGTTGAGCCGTTCGACCTTGCCCGCGAGCTGCTGCTCCCGGTAGCGCGCCGAGGCAAGCTCCGTCTCCACGGTGGTCAGCCGCATCTGCAGGGTGGCGATGTAGCGATCCACCTGGCCGCGGTGGTAACCCCTCAGGGCAAGCTCGAACCCGTTCTCGCCGCGGAGCTCGATCTCACCGACAAGCGCGCTCATCCTGGGCTCATCCCTCCCCGCCCGTCGACGCGACGGGCGATAGCGGGAACGCTGCCGACCAGTGTGGTGACCGCGCGTCATCCGATCCGGGTGAGCCTCCTGCACGCGGCGCGCCGGTGCAGCGATGTCGATGGAACCGTTGCTACGCAAGGCAAACAGCCACATCGGCCGAGGGAAGACCACCCAGGCAGGGTGAGGCCCCGCAGCTTGGAGCGGTGCTTTGCTCGTCACGTTTGGCGAGGTATGAAATCGGGGGGCACCGAGTGTCGCAAGCGTTGGTACAGCAGGATCGCCGTGGAACGGCCCCGTCGACGTTGGCGGTGCCGGACCTCCCACCCGGATACGTACTGCGCGACCGGGTCGTCGCGCAGCTTGACGCAGCTGTGCGCGCGCCGCTGACGCTGGTGACCGCGCCCGCCGGATGGGGCAAGACCGCCGCCCTGGTCGCGTGGGCCCGCACCGTGCGGATCGGTGACGAGGTGCCCGTCGTGAGCTGGGTGACCGCGCACTCGCCGGACGGCGCCGACGTGCCCGGCCGGCTCCGCGGCGCCCTCTCCGCGGGGGATCACGCGGCGCCCGCCGGGGACCTGAAGCCCGACCTCTACGCCGAAGACCTGCCGCGCGCCGTCGACGCGCTCGACCGCCCCCACGTCGTGGTCGTCGACGACGTGCGCGAGATCAGCGACCAGGCCGCGCTCGCTGAGCTGGAGTCGCTGGTGCGGCACGGCATGGGCCGCCTGCACCTGGTGCTGTCCTGCCGGCGGGATCCGGCGTTGCCGTTGTACCGCTGGCGGGTCAACGGCTCGCTGACGGAGGTGCGCACGACCGACCTGTCGCTCACCATCGCCGAGACCGCGCAGCTGCTGGCCGCGCACGACGTCGTGCTGCCGGGCAGCACCCTGTACGCGCTGCACTCGATGACCGAGGGCTGGCCGGCCGGGGTGCGGCTCGCCGCGATGGCGATGCGCGGGCACCCGGAGCCGGAGCGGGTCCTCGACGACGGCGGCGCCTACAGCACCGCCGTCGGCGACTTCCTCACCGGCGAGGTCATCGAGACGCTGCCCGCCGACACCCGCCGGCTGCTGCTCGACACGGCGGTCGCAACGCGCCTCAACGCCGGCCTGGTCGAGGCGATCACCGGCCGCGACGACGGCGCGCGGGTCCTCGCGGAGCTCAAGGGCTCCAACGCCTTCCTGACCCGCAACGCCGGCCCCGGCGGCTGGTACCGCTTCCACCCGCTCTTCGCCCGCACCCTGCACTCCGAGCTGCAGCGCCGCAACCCCGAACGCGTCGCCGAGCTGCACCGCCGGGCGGCCGCGTGGCACTCGACCTACGGGATCCCGGCCGAGGCGATGCGGCACGCGCTGCTCGCCGAGGACTGGACCGGCGCCGTCGAGACGCTGGACCGGCACTGGCCGGACATCGTCGGCGGGGTCCGCTACGACCGCCCCCACGAGGCCGCGCCGCACCCGCCGGCCGGCGACGAGCACGCGGACCCGCGGCTGGCGCTGGCCTTCGCCGCGGAGCGCCTGCGGGTCGGCGACCTGGAGGGCACCCGCGACTACCTGCGCCGCAGCAACCGCGCCGCCGACACCCCGCCCACCTCCAGCACCGGCCCCACGAACCCGACCGCCCCGACCGCGACCGGCCCGACCGCGACCGGCCCGACCGCGAGCAGCCCAACCACCACCGGTCCGGCTGCGAACGGGACGACCACGACGGCTACGAACCCGACCGGCCCGACCGCGACCGGGACGTCCGCAACAGGGACGCCCGCGACCGGCACGAACGGCCCCACGACCTCCACGCCCGCCAGCACCACCGGCACGACCTCGACCGGGCCGGCCGCCACCGCCACCAGCGGTGGGGGCGCCGGAACCACGGACGCGCCCGGCAGAGACGGCGGCAACAGCCCCGCCGGCGGCGCCGGAGCCACCAGCACCAACGGTACGAACGGCGGCAACGGCAACGGCGAGACCGCGCCGGCGAGCGCGACCACCACGAACACCGGCACCGCGTTCGTCACGAACACGAACGGCACGAACGGGATCGTCACGAACGCGTCCGGCGGAGACGGCGGCAAGAGCACCGGCACCGGGCCCGCGAACGTGGCCGCCACCGGCGGCTCCGCGGGAGGGACCTCCGCGAGCGGTCCGGCCGGCATGAACCGCGCGGCGTACGGGATGGGCGCGAACGGACCGACCGGCAACGTCGGCGCGACCGTCGGGCGCTCCGGGCCGGCCGGGTCTGGTGTGCCGGCCGCGCTGCACGTCCCGGCCGCGAACGGTGGCGGTGCGACGGCCGTGATGACCGCGCCCGCGCCGAGCGGGACGTCCGCCGGTACACCCGCCGCTGGACCGGTCGCGGCAGCCGGCGGCACATCGAAGGAGCCCGCCGCGGCCAAGGCGCCGGCCCGGGTCAGCGCGCGGATGATGGCCGGGTTCATGGCCGCCGAGGCGTGGCTGTCCGGCGACCCGCGCAGGACGCTCGCCGCCCTCGGGGAGCTCAACCGGCCCGAGGACCAGACCGACGAGGTCCGGGCACTGTCCATGTTGGACGAAGGCGCGGCCCGGCTACGGCTGGGTGAGCTCGCCGCCGCCGGGTCTCCCCTGCACGGGGCTCTGGTGCTCGCCCAGCGCACAGGCATGGCGCAGACGCAGGTGTGCGCCGCGGCGCAGCTGTCGGTGCTGGAGGCGGCCCGCGGCAGGCTGCGGGCGGCGGCTCGGCTCGGCCGGCAGGCGCTGGTGACCGCGGACCGCTTCGGCATCACCGACGCGACCGACCTCGGCTGGGTCCGGATGGCCCTGGCCAGCGTGTACGGCGAATGGGACCGCATCGCGGAGGCCGACCGGCTCCTCGACGAGGGCCTCGACCTGGCCGCCGGCGACCCCGACCTGCTCGTCGCGATCGCGACGGTGCGGGCGAAGCTCCGCCACGGCTCGGGCCGGCTCGCCGCCGCCCTGGAGGTGCTGCACACCGCCCGCCGCGAGCTCGGTGGCGCGCCGCTCACGCCCAGCGTGGAGCGGGCCCTGGCCCTGACGGAGGCGGAGCTGCGAATCAGCGGCGGGGACCTGGGCGCGGCCCGGCGACTCGTCGCGACCGGCGGCGACCCGGACGTGTACCCGGGATGGGCCGCCTGTGTCGACGCGTCGGCGGCGCTGGTCGAGGGCAAGGCTGCCGCCGCCGCGTCGACCGCCCAGCAGTACGCGACCCCGTCGGTGGACACGGCGCTGACCTGGACCGTGCACGCCGCGATCCTGACGTCCCTCGCCGGCCGGGCGCTCGGCGACCGCAACCGGGTGCTGCGCGGCCTGGAGGTCGCCCTGGACATCGCGGAGGAGGAGAGCTTCCGCCGGCCGTTCCTCGTCGGCGGGCACCCCGTCCGGGACCTTCTGGCCAACTTCGCGCCGCTGCTGCCCGTGTACCACCCCCTCGCGGCCGAGCTGGCCGCCGGATCGTCGCCGCTGGCGGGCGGCGGGCGGGGCGCCGACGGCAGCCTCGTCGAGCCGCTCACCGAGCGGGAGCTGACGGTGCTGCGGTACCTGCAGGGCACGATGTCCAACCTGGAGATCGCCTCGACGCTGTACGTGTCGGTCAACACCGTCAAGACGCACGTCAAGAACATCTACCGCAAGCTGCACGCCGGCCGTCGGCGCGAGGCCGTCGAGCGGGCGCGGGAACTGCGGCTGCTGTGATGCTCGTCCGGGCCGTCGACGAGGGAACCGGACCGGCGACGGCCGCAACGCACCGCTGTGTCTGGGCGGCGCTCGCGGCCACCGTCGCCTGGCCGGCGCTCAACGTCGGCGGCGTCACCCACCCGCAGGCCGCCGCCGTCGGGGTCGGCCTGCTCACGGTGCTGCCGCTGCCGGGGCCGGCGCTGGGCATCGCGTTCGCCGCTGGGCTGGTCCTGATGACCGGCCAGCCATTCGCACCGCTGTTCGCCCTGGCCGCCGCGTCGCTGATCGCGCTGGTGGGCGTGCCGGCGCAGCACCTGCCGGGCTGGATGGGGCCGCTGTCGCTGCCGACGCTCGGGGCGACGGCCCTCTTCGCCGGGCTCGTCGCCGGACTGCCCGGGGTCCTTGCCGGACTGCTGCTGGCGAGCGCCACCTCGGCGCTGATCCGGCGTGCTTGAGTACCTCCGCGGGCGGCGTACCGCGATCGTGCGCCAGCAGGCGGGCGCGGCGCAACGGGCCCTCGCCGGCGCGTCCGGGCAGCCGCGCGTCGGCCCGTTCTGGCCGGCCGACAACTGGGTGTTCGTCGCGTACGCGGCGGCCCTCGCCTGCGCCGCGATCGCCGCGCTGGGCATCCACTGGCTCGGCGCGCCGCCGCTGGGCCGCGCGGTCCTGGCCGCGGTCGCCGCCACGGGGTTCCTGCTCGCCGGGCTGCACCTGGTGAGGACGCCGGCGAGCCGGGAGCGGTCGCTGCGGCAGTACCTCACCGACCCCCGCGACCGGTCCATGTTCGAGGAGGCCGCCGCGTACGCCGACCGGATCGTGCTGACCTGGCCCGCGCTGGAGCGGCTCGGCGACCCGACCGATCCCCACGACACCCTGGAACGCACGCTGTGGGACCTCGCGCACGCCCTCGCCGAGCGCGGCGAGCTGCGGACCGCCGCCCGGGCGCTGCGCGCGTCGGTGGGCGAGCCGATCGGCGCGGGGCTGCTGTTCGCGGCCGTCACCGACAGGCAGGCGGAGCTCACGCAGCGGCTGACCGAGGTCGACGCCGAGGTGAGCCGGCGGGTCGGGCAGCTGCGGCACCTCGCCGCGCTGTGCCAGGGGTTCCTGGACCAGCGGGCGGCGCAGACGCGGGCCCGCGTGCGGATCGACGCCGCCGACGCGCTGCTCGGCG
This sequence comes from Dactylosporangium maewongense, assembly GCF_039531485.1. Classification (NCBI taxonomy): domain Bacteria; kingdom Bacillati; phylum Actinomycetota; class Actinomycetes; order Micromonosporales; family Micromonosporaceae; genus Dactylosporangium; species Dactylosporangium maewongense. The sequence continues at coordinate 282,794 of NZ_BAAAQD010000008.1, forward strand.
CGATCAGCGGCCGGCCGCCCCGCGACGCGGAGCCCGCGGAAACACTGACAGAACGGACCGAAACGGTACTAGCCGCATACCGCGAACTGGCCGACGAATTCGAGTAGCTACCCTGCCGTGGTGTTGAAAACCAGGCTGTTGATTGGTTCGGGGATCGCCGTCGCAGCCGTGGGGCTGTTCTTCGCATACCTGCGGATGGCGTACGCGTTCCCGATCAACAGCGACGGCGCGAGCAACGCGCTGCAGGCCTGGGACATGTTCCACGGCAACCCGCTGCTGTCGGGATGGACACTGTCCGACGTCGCGTTCTACCCGACGGAGCTGATCCAGTACGCGATCGTCCAGGTCTTCACGGGGCCGACCGTCGACCAGATCCACATCGCGGCCGCCATCACGTACACGATGATCGTGCTGCTCGCCGCCGCCCTCGCGAAGGGCCGCGCGACCGGGCTCCAGGCGTGGCTGCGGGTCGGGGTGACCGTCGCGATCCTGCTGTGCCCGGTGCCCGGCACCGGCTACCAGACGCTGCTGTCCTCGCCCAACCACACCGGCTCCGCCGTGCCGCTGCTGCTGGCGTGGGGGGCGATCGACCGGATGCGCGACACGAAGGCGAAGCCGGTCGTCGTGGCGCTGCTGCTGGGCTGGGGCGCGTGGGGGGACCCCCTCGTCACGTTCGTCGGCGCCGTCCCGCTCGCCCTGGTGTGCCTGGTCCGTGCGCTGCGGCTGCCGGGGTCGCTCCGGAGCCGCCTGACGAGCATGGACTTCCAGCTGGCGGTCGCCGGCGGCATGTCGGTGGCCCTGTCGCACCTGGCGACCTGGGCGCTGCACGCGATCGGCGGCTACCACACGCCGAAGCCGCCGATCGAGCTGTCGCCGTGGGACGAGTGGTTCGGCCGGGCGCACATGACGGCGCGGATGCTGGGCGTGCTGTTCGGCACCCACCGGCCCGGCTGGCAGGGCAAGTGGGTCCAGCAGGGCGTCTCGTACCTGCACCTGATCGGGTTCGTCGTCGCGCTGGTCGCCGTCGCGATCGTGCTGCTGCGGACGCTGCGCGGCACCGCCGACCGGGTCGAGTCCATCATGGCGATCGCGATCTGCTGCGACATCGGCGCGGAGATCGTGTCGACGCTGCCGGTCGACCTGATGGCGGCGCGGGAGATCTCGCCCGTGCTGCCGATGGCCGCGGTCATCGCCGGTCGCGTCGTCGGGCCGCGGCTCATGGCCGCCGACGGGCCCACCGGCCGGCGGTTCACGGCCCGCTGGCGGCAGGGCGTGCTGGCCGGCGTGCTGGCGCTGCTCACGCTGAACCTGGTGGCGTACTCGCCGCCGCGCGCCCAGGCGTCCGAGGGACAGGAGGTCGCCGACTGGCTGCAGGCCCGCGGGCTCACCTACGGCCTCGGCGCCTACTGGGTGTCCAACAACATCACCGTCACCACGCACCGGAAGGTGACCGTCGCGCCGGTGATCGGCGACCACGACCGGGTGATCCCGATGTGCTGGCAGTCGAAGACCGACATGTACGACGCGGCGCACGACGCCAGGTTCATCGTCTTCGAGAAGGACCGCCCGTTCTACGGCACGCCGGCGCAGGCGATGCGCATGTGGGGGTCGCCGAAGCAGCGCTTCGACAGCGGCCGCTACGCGGTGCTGGTGTACGACGTCAATCTCCTGGCAGGGTTCCCGCCACCCTGCTGACGCCTCAGGCTCACCGGACGTTTATACAATCGTCGATGTGCGCCGGTTCGTCGTCTGGGGTGACAACGCTCTCGCACGGCGGCTGGTCGGCGAGCTGATCAACAGCTACGGCGCTCAGGTGACGGCCGTGGTCCCGTCGCTCACGCAGAACCTGGCGCCCGAGATCGCCGAGCTGTGCGCGCCCGACCCGTGGTCGATGGTGGTGCAGGAGCGGCGCCTGACCGCGGCCACGTTCCTGCGGCCCGAGCTCGCCGACGCCGAGGCGATCGCGTTCGTCGACGCCAACGACGTCGCCAACGTCGACGCGGCGCTGATCGCCCGGGAGGTGCTGCCCGACGTCCGGGTCGTGCTGCGGATGTTCAACACCGTCCTCGGCGCCGGCGTGGCGTCGCGGGTGCGCAACTGCGCGGTCCTGTCCGCGTCGGAGATCGCCGCGCCGGCGTTCGTCGCGGCGGCGCTCGGCGACAACACCCCGACGTCGATCCAGCTCACCGACGGCCAGCGGCTCGCCGCCGTCGACCGTGCGCTCGCGAACCCGGCCGACATCCGGTGCGGCCTGGCGGACACCGCCGGCGGCACCACCCTGCCCCCGGACGACGCCGCCGACCTGGTCCTCGTCAGCGTCTACGGCCAGGTCCAGCCGGCGCCGCGGCGCGACGGCCGGCACCCGCTGCGGATGACCCGGCTCGTGCTCAAGGGCGGCCTGCGGCGGGTCCTCGTCGGCGTGTTCGCCCTGATCGCGACCGGCAGCGTCGTGGTCGCCACCGTCCGGGACCTGAGCCCGTGGCGGGCGCTGTACGTCACCGTGCTCACGACCCTCGGTGGCGCCAACGCCGACCTGGAGGCCGGCCGGATCAGCCAGGCCGTCGACCTCGCGCTGGTCTTCGCGGGCGTCTCGGTCATCCCGGCGGTCACCGCCGCCGTCGTCAACACCCTCGTCAAGGCCCGCCTGAAGATCGCCGCCGGCGGCCTGGCCGTGCCCGTCGGCAACCACGTGATCGTCGTCGGCCTCGGCAACGTCGGCGCGCGCGTCGTGCAGGGCCTGCACGACCAGGGCATCGACGTGGTGGCCGTGGACCGCGCCCCGACTGCCCGCGGCGTGGCGGTCGCCCGGGCGCTCGGCATCCCGGTGATCCTCGGCGACGCCAAGGACACCGAGACCCTCGAGGCCGCGTCGGTGGCCACGGCCCGCTGCCTCGTCATGGTCACCACCGACGACGTCACCAACCTGGAGGCGGCCCTGCTCGCCCGTTCGCTGCGCGCCGACCTGCGGGTCGTGCTGCGGCTGTTCGAGGAGGACTTCGCCCGGCGGATCAAGGTCGCCTTCGGCATCAACCACTCCCGCAGCGTCTCCTACCTGGCCGCCCCCGCCTTCGCCGCGTCGATGGTCGGCAGCGAGGTCGTCGACACGATCCCCGTCGGTCGCCGCGTCCTGCTCGTCGCGGAGGTCCGCGTCGGCGCCCGCTCCCTGCTGGAGGGCCGCCCGTTCCACGAGGTCGGCGTCGCCGACGAGCTCCGTCTCGTCGCCGTCCAGACCGGCCGCCCCGGCCTCGGCCAGGGCGTCCAGACCTTCTGGTGGCCCGAACGCAACCGCGGCCGGACCCTCGACCGCAGCCACACGATGATCGTCGTGGCGACCCGCGCCGGCCTCGTCTCCCTGCTGGAGCGCGCCGCCACCCGCCCCTGACACCCGCCGGTCACCCTTCGCGGGTGCTGGCGGGTCACCCGGCCCGGGCGACCGTCGAGGCATGGAATTCCCACCTGTCGAAGGCCACGGCCTCCCTCGACGAGATCTGGCGCCTGTACGACGAGACCCGGGACTTCTGGCGGACCTGGGTGGGGCGCCCCACGTACGACGGCTGGAAGGGGCTGGCGGAGACCGTCGACTGGCTGTGCGACGTTCACCCAGCGCTACGACCGGCGAGCAGCTCGGCAACTTCCCGCAGGCGTTCTCCCACCTCGGCCTCATCAACGCCGCGATCCGCCTGGACGAGGCCCTGCGCTGACCCGCGGCGCAGAGCTGGTTCACTTGCCGGTGTGAACCCGCGGCGGTACGGCGCCATCGACGTCGACTATCCGGACACCGGGGGCGCCCGGGGTGCGCTGGTGGTCGCCGGCGAGCCGACGTTCGGCGCGCTGCTCGACGAGCGCGTCGCCTGGCTCGACGACGTCGCCCCGTATGAGCCGGGCGCCTTCTACAAGCGCGAGCTGCCGGCGGTCCACGCGCTGCTGGATCCGCTGCCACCGCTCGACCTGCTCATCGTCGACGGCTACGTCGACCTGGACCCGGACGGCCGCCCGGGCCTCGGCGCGCACGTCCGCGACGCGCTCGGCATCCCCGTGGTCGGCGTGGCGAAGACCGCGTTCCGCAGCGCCACCCACGCCGTCGCCGTGCGCCGCGGCGGCGCGGACCGCCCCCTGTTCGTCACCGCGGCGGGGGTGCCGCTGCCCGACGCGGCCGCGATGGTCGCGGCGATGGCCGGGGCGTTCCGCCTGCCGGACGCGCTGCGCCGGGTCGACGCCCTCGCCCGGGGGCGCGGCACACCTTTCCAGCGATAGTCTTCATATGTAGAGTTTCAGGTATGCCGAGGTTGCCGCACTCGTCGCCACAGACGCTGCACGTCTTCGAGGCCCTGCTCGCCGCGCCCGACGCGTGGCGGTACGGGTATGACCTGAGCCGCGAGACCGGGTTGGCGTCCGGTTCGCTGTACCCGATCCTGATGCGCCTCGCGGAGGGGGCGCTGCTGGAGACCCGCTGGGAGCCGGCGGAGCAGCCCGGTCGTCCCCCACGCCACCTGTACCGGCTGACCCAGGACGGCGCGTCGCTGGCCCGCTCGCGCCTGGCCCGGCGCGCGGCGCAGGCCACCGCTCCGGCGCCGCGCCTGCACCCGCGGACCGCGTCGTGAGCGCCGTCCACCGGCTGGCCCGCGGCGTCCTGACCGTGGCACTGGCGGGCAGCCGCAGTCCGTGGGGCGCCGCCGTCATCGCCGAGCTCGACGAGGTCAAGGGCACCTGGCCGGTGCTGCGCTGGACGGCCGGCGGCCTGTGGGTCGCGGTGCGGGAGCGGCGCCGGGTCCGCCGTGCCGTCGTCGCGGCCCTGGTCGCGACCGCCGCGCTGGCCGCGTTCCAGCTCCGCTCGATCCCGTCGGGCGCGATGGCGCCGACCCTGTCGATCGGTGACCACGCGGTCGTCGACCGGCTCTCGTTCCGGCTGACGGGCATCGACCGCGGCGACATCGTCGTGCTGCGCGCCCCGTCGGGTGTCGGCGGCTCGTCGGGCGTCGGCGGCTCGTCGGGCGTCGGCGGCTCGTTCACCACCGTCGACAGGGTCATCGGCCTCGCCGGCGACACCATCGACTGCGCCGGCGGCAGGGTCCGCCGCGACGGCACGCCGCTGGACGAGCCCTACATCCACGGCGCGGCCACCGACTGCACGCCGGTGACGGTCCCCGACGGCATGCTCTACGTCCTCGGCGACAACCGCGAGGTCGCCCGCGACTCCCGCCACTACGGCCCCGTGCCCGCCTCCGGCGTCACCGGCCGCGTCCTGCTGGTGTGATCCCCGTGGCACGTTTCGGGGATTCGACGGTCCGCAAGATTGACTAACGTTGTCTTCGACAGCAACGGAAAACACACCGGACACCGGGGAGAAATGCAATGAGCGAGTGGGACAGCGGCGACAGCGGCGACCACGGGTACGACGGCGGCACCGACTACGGTCACGTGGAGACCGGTGCGGACCACGAGTCGCTGAACCAGCTGCACGAGGTGAACGCGGCTGACAACAACTACGACTCGAACTTCGGCGTGTACGAGCAGGACTCCGCGTCGGCCGAGTCGACGTCGTTCGACCAGGGTCACCACGTGTCGGTCACGGACGCGTCGGGTGCGCAGTACGAGGAGTCGGACTTCACCTCGTACGACCACAACGAGGCCAGCGCCGACCACACGTTCGCCGCGGAGGGCTCGGAGCACTCGTCGGCGTCGGAGTACAACGAGCTCGAGGCCCTGCAGGCGCGCCTCGACAGCTCGTTCGCCTCGGCCACGCAGCTGCACACCGACGGTGGCAGCGCCGCGCTGGGTGTCGCCTCCAACTGAGTTCGCCCACGAACGGCCGGCCCTCCGAGGGCCGGCCGTTCGCCGTTTTCAGTGACCCAATACAGGGTGCGGCACGTACGGCGCCTCGAGGCGCTCGATCTCCTTCTCGTCCAGGGTCAGCTCGGTCGCGGCGATCGCGTCCTCCAGGTGCGAGAGCTTCGTCGCGCCCACGATCGGCGCCGTGACGACCGGCCTGGACAGCAGCCACGCGAGCGCCACCTGCGCCGGGGCGACCCCGCGCTCGCCGGCCACCTCCGCGTTGACGTCCACGACGGCGAAGTCGTCGTCGGTGTACATGGAGCTGAACGCGTCGCTCGCGGCCCTCGTCGTGCGCCGCTCGTCGCCGCGCCCGCGGTTGCCGGCCAGCATGCCCCTGGCGAGGGGGCTCCACGGGATGACGCCGATGCCCTGGTCGGCGCAGAGCGGCAGCATCTCCCGCTCCTCCTCGCGGTAGACGAGGTTGTAGTGGTTCTGCATCGACACGAACTCCGTCCAGCCGTTGGCCCGGGCCGTGTGCTGCATCTTCGCGAACTGCCACGCGTACATGCTGGAAGCGCCGATGTAGCGGGCCTTCCCGGACCGAACGACGTCGTGCAGCGCCGCCATGGTCTCCTCGACCGGGGTCTCCGGGTCGAAGCGGTGGATCTGGTACAGGTCGACGTGGTCGACGCCGAGCCGCCGCAGCGAGTTGTCGATGCCGGCGAGGATGTGCTTGCGCGACAGCCCCGAGTCGTTTGGCCGGTCGCTCATCACGCTGTACACCTTGGTGGCCAGCACGTAGTCGTCGCGACGCGGGAAGTACTTCGCCAGCAGCCGCCCCGTCACGGTCTCGCTGGCGCCGAGGGAGTAGACGTCGGCGGTGTCGAAGAACGTGATCCCGGCCTCGACGGCACGCCGCACGAACGGGTCCGCGGCCTCCTCGTCGAGCACCCAGTCACGCCACGCGGGATCGCCGTAGCTCATCATGCCGAGACAGATCTCGGAGACCTTCAGCCCGGTCCGGCCAAGTCGCACCTGCTTCATGTCTGAAAAACTATCGCGGTGCTAGGACGACTTCATCTCATCACCGATACCCGGCCCGGCCGCGACGTCCTCGGCGTCGTCGGGCATGCGCTCGCCGCCGGCTTCACCGTCGTCCAGGTCCGCCCCGAGGACAGCGTCACCGACCGCGAGGCGTACGAGCTGACCCTGCGCGTCGTCGCCCTCTGCCGCGCCGCGGGCGCCGTCTGCCTCGTCAACGACCGCCTGCACATCGCCCTCGCCGCCGGCGCCGACGGCGCCCACGTCGGCGCCGACGACCTGCCCGTGTCCGCCGCCCGCCGGGTCCTGGGCCCGCACGCGATCCTCGGCGCGACCGCCCGCAACCCCGTCTCGGCCCGCCAGGCGGTTGCCGACGGCGCCTCCTACCTCGGCGTCGGCCCCGCGTACTCGACCACCACGAAGACCGGCCTCCCCGCCGCCATCGGCCCTTCCGGCGTGCGTGCCGTCGTCGAGGCGGTCGACGTCCCGGTCATCGCGATCGGCGGCGTCACCCCGTCCCGCGCCGCGACCTTGTTCGCGGCGGGCGCCCACGCCGTCGCCGTCGTCGGCGCGATGAGCACCGCCCCCGACCCGGCCGCGGCGGCCGCCGCCTTCGCCGCCGTCCTCGCCGCCGCCCCTCCGTCAACGGCCTCCCTCCCGACACCACCTTCCCCGCCCGATTCCATGACCGCTTCGACCGCCACTCCTTCGCCGGACAAAAGCGAAATGTCGGATAAATCTGGGCGCTTGCGCTTGGATTTATCCGGGGGAGGCGGCGGGTCTCGCGCGTTCGAAGGTGACGGCCTCCGTCCGTCTGGGGAAGGCGGTCTGCCGCGCTCGCTGGGCGCCGGCCACGCCGGTGGGCATGCGGCGTCGGGGCAGGGTCCGGCTGGAGGGGTGGCGTGAAGGTCGGGATCGTCGGGGGAGGGATCGTCGGGCTCAGCGTCGCGTGGGAGCTGGTGCGGCGTGGGGAGCAGGTCACCGTGTACGACCGGGACCCGCGGCGGGGGGCGGGCCGGGTCGCGGCGGGGATGCTGGCGCCGGCGGCCGAGGCGAGCTTCGGGGAGGAGGCGCTGCAGGGGCTGATGCTCGAGTCGATGCGGCGGTGGCCCGGGTTCGCGGCCGAGCTGAGCGCGGCGACCGGGATGCCGCTGGGGTACCGGACGGAGGGGACGCTGCTCGTCGCGCTCACCGAGGACGACCTCACCGAGGTGCGGCGGCTCGTCGACTACTACCTGCGGGCGGGGCTGCCGGTCGAGCCGCTGCGGGGGCGGGAGCTCCGGGAGCTGGAGCCGATGCTCAGCCCGCGGGTGCGCGGCGGGGCGAAGGCGGCCGGGGACCATCAGGTGGACCCGCGGCTGCTGCTCGCGGCGCTGCGGTCGGAGCGGCTGCCGGTGACGTGGGTGGAGCGGGACGTCGAGGATCTGTCCAGCCTGCGGGACGATGTGATCATCATCGCGAACGGGATCGGGATCGGGCGGCTGACCGGGCTGCCGGTGCGGCCGGTGAAGGGACAGCTGCTCCGGTTGCGGGGGGCCGAGCCGCTGCTCACGCACGTCGTGCGGGGCGTCGCGCTGGGGCGGCACGTGTACCTGGTGCCGCGCGCCGACGGGGAGCTGGTCGTCGGGGCGACGGAGGAGGAGCGCGGTGCCGACACGACGGTGACCGCCGGTGGGGTGCTCGACCTGCTGCGACCGGCCGCGGACCTGCTGCCGGGGGTCGCCGAGCTGGCGCTCGCGGAGACCCTCGCCGGCCTGCGGCCCGGGACCCCGGACAACGCCCCGATTCTCGGCCGGCTCGAAGGGCACCCGCACGGGAACGTGTACGTCGCGGGCGGTCACTACCGGCACGGGGTGCTCCTCGCGCCGGTCACCGCGCACGCCGTCGCCGACCTGGTCACCAAGGGATCGACGGATGTGGACATCAGCGCATACGGGGTGGGCCGCTTTACCTGAGGACCGCGCCGGGGTTATGGTCAGCTCGTACCCCACGGGAGTCCGGTATGACCGGGCTGAGAGGGGGGCTGTCAGCCCCCGACCGTCGAACCTGATCCGGATCATGCCGGCGCAGGGAGTCAGGAGTGAGCCGTATGCAGCTCGTGGTCAACGCGGTCGCCGCCGATGTGGACGACACCGCGACCGTCGCCGACGTCGTCCGTGGCCTCGCCGGGGTCGCCGACCCGCGGGGCGTCGCCGTCGCGTTGAACGGGTCCGTCGTGCCGAGGGCCGACTGGGCCGGGACCAGGCCGGTCGACGGCGACACCATCGACGTCCTCACGGCGGTCCAAGGTGGCTGACCTCGGCAACGGCGCCATCGGCGGCCTCAGTAGTGCCGCCGGCGACGGCGCGAAGCTCAGCATCGCCGGGGAGGACCTGCCGTCGCGGCTCATCCTCGGCACCGGCGGGGCGACCAGCCACGCCGCGCTCGAGGCCGCGATCCGGGCCAGCGGCACCGGGCTTGTCACGGTCGCGCTGCGCAGGCTCGACCCGGGCGCGCCGTCGCTGCTCGACGTCGTCGAACGGTGCGGCGTGCGGGTGCTGCCCAACACCGCCGGCTGCTACACGGCGACCGAGGCGGTGAAGCTCGCCCACCTGGCCAGGGAGGCGTTCGACACGGCGTGGGTCAAGCTGGAGGTCATCGGCGACGAGGAGACGCTGCTGCCCGACGCGGTCGAGCTGGTCACCGCCGCGGAGCGGCTCGTCGAGGACGGGTTCACGGTCCTGCCGTACACCACCGACGACCCGGTCCTCGCCCAGCGCCTCGCCGACGCCGGATGCGCCGCGGTCATGCCGCTCGGCGCGCCCATCGGCTCCGGCCTCGGCATCCGCAACCCGCACAACATCGCGCTGATCCGGCAGAAGGTGGCCGTGCCGGTCATCCTCGACGCCGGGATCGGCACCGCCTCCGACGCGGCGCTGGCGATGGAGCTCGGCTGCGACGGGGTGCTGCTCGCGACCGCGGTCACCCGCGCCGAACACCCCGCGCGCATGGCGGAGGCGATGCGGCTCGCCGTCGAGGCGGGCCGGCTCGCACACACCGCCGGGAGGATCCCGCGCCGCCTGTACGCGACCGCCTCGAGCCCGATGGGGGGGCTGCCATGGTGACGAGGCTGGTGCTGTTCACCGACCGCCGGCAGGCGCACCGGCCGCTCGACGAGGTGGTCAACCGGGCGATCGACGGCGGCGCGCGGCTGGTCGTCCTCGGCGAGCAGGACCTGCCCGCGGGGGCCCGCGCCGACCTCGCCGACCGGCTCCGCAGCATGCTCGACGGCGTCAAGGGCCGGCTCGTGCTGGCGGAGGACACGGCCGCGTACCGCAAGTGCCACGACCAGGCGGAGCTCTTCGCCGCGGCCGAGGCGAAGGTGGGGTTCGCGACCCTGTCGCCGATCTTCCCGACCCGGTCCAAGCCCGGCTACGGCCCCCCGCTGGGCCTGGCCGCGCTCGCCAGGATGGCGCTGGTCGTCCCGCTGCCGGTGTACGCCCTGGGCGGCGTCGACTCGCCGGCGCGGGTCCGGGACTGCCTCGACGAGGGAGCCGCGGGCGTCGCCGTCATGGGTGCCGTCATGCGCGCCGACGACCCCGCGAGGTTCGTCAAGGAGCTGATGACGGCGTGACCGGGCCGGAGCGAAGCGGAGGTGGCGGCGTGACCGGGCCGGAGCGCAGCGGAGGGTCGGGCACCTTGGGCGCAGTCTTGAGTTCAGGCCGACGCCGGAGCGAAGCGGAGGTGGCGGCGTGAACCCGAGTGTCGCCCTGACGATCGCGGGATCCGACTCCGGTGGGGGTGCGGGGATCCAGGCGGACCTGAAGACGTTCGCCGCGCACCGGGTCTTCGGCACCAGTGTGATCACCGCACTCACTGCTCAGAACACCGTCGGCGTGCGGGGGATCTCCGCCGTCGACCCCGGGTTCGTCGGGGCGCAGCTCGACGCGGTCCTCGCCGACCTGCCCGTCGCCGCCGTCAAGACCGGCATGCTCGCCACACCCGAGACCGTCGCCCTCGTCGCGTCGTACGCGCCGCGGCTGCCCGGCCTCGTCGTCGACCCGGTGCTCGTCGCGTCGTCCGGGGACCGGCTCTTCACCCGGGACGCCGAGCGCGCGTACCTCGACCTGCTCTTCCCGCACGCCGCCGTCGTCACGCCCAACCTGCGGGAGGCGTCGGTGCTGCTCGGCCGGGACGTCACCGACGTCGACGACGCGATCAAGGCCGCCCAGGACCTCGCCGCGACCGGACCGAAGTGTGTCGTGGTGAAGGGCGGCCACCTGCGCGGCAGCCGCGACGCCGTCGACGTCGTCTGCGTCGGCGGCACCGTCGAGCTGCTGTCGCTGCCGTGGGTCGACACCGCGAACAACCACGGCACCGGGTGCACGTTCGCGGCGGCGACCGCGGCCCGGCTCGCGCTCGGGGAGCCTCTCGCCGAGGCGCTCGCCGGGGCGAAGCAGTACGTGCAGTCGGCCTTGAGCGCCTCGTCCGGCTGGCGGCTCGGCGCCGGGCACGGTCCGCTCGCGTGGGGTCCCTTCTCCGGCCCGCTTCCGTAACCCACCAGGTCCGGCCCGCGGATCTTCTGGTCCGGCCCGCTCGCTCAGTACATCTGCCGAAAACGCGAACAGGTGCGCCTCATGGCGTGCCCGCTTCGCCGTGCCCACAGCCCACGAAAGGATGCGCCATGAAGCGCAAGGTCCACGTCCAGGGGTCCCGCGACGACATCCGTGTGCCGTTCGCCGAGGTCGAGCTGAGCGGCGGCAACCCACCGGTGCGCCTCTACGACACCAGCGGCCCGCTGAACGACCCGCCCACGGGCCTCCCGCCGCTGCGCGCGCCGTGGATCGCCGCGCGCAGCGGCGATCATGGCGGAGAGCGGACGCAGCTGTACTACGCGCGGCAGGGGATCATCACGCCGGAGATGGAGTTCGTGGCGATCCGCGAGGGTGTCGACCCGTCGCTGGTGCGCGACGAGATCGCGGCCGGGCGGGCGATCCTGCCCAACAACGTCAACCACCCCGAGAGCGAGCCGATGGTCATCGGCAGCCGCTTCCTGGTGAAGGTCAACGCCAACATCGGCACGTCCGCGGTCTCCTCCGGCGTCGAGGAGGAGGTCGCGAAGCTCACCTGGGCGACGAAGTGGGGCGCGGACACGGTCATGGACCTGTCCACCGGCAAGCACATCCACGCCACCCGCGAGGCGATCGTGCGCAACTCGCCGGTGCCGATCGGGACCGTGCCGATCTACCAGGCCCTGGAGAAGGTCGGCGGCGACCCGCTCAAGCTGACCTGGGAGGCGTACCGCGACACGGTCATCGAGCAGGCGGAGCAGGGCGTCGACTACATGACCGTCCATGCCGGGGTGCTGCTGCGGTACGTGCCGATGACCGTCGGCCGGGTCACGGGCATCGTCTCCCGGGGCGGTTCGATCATGGCCGCCTGGTGCCTGGCGCGTCACGAGGAGAACTTCCTGTACACGCACTTCGCCGAGCTGTGCGAGATCTTCGCCCGGTACGACGTCGCCTTCTCCCTCGGTGACGGGCTCCGCCCCGGCTCGATCGCCGACGCGAACGACGAGGCGCAGCTCGCGGAGCTGCGCACCCTGGGCGAGCTGACGAAGGTGGCGTGGGAGCACGACGTGCAGGTCATGATCGAGGGCCCCGGCCACGTGCCCATGCACAAGATCAAGGAGAACGTGGACCTGCAGATGGAGTGGTGCCACGAGGCGCCGTTCTACACGCTCGGACCGCTCACCACCGACGTCGCGCCCGCCTACGACCACATCACCAGCGCCATCGGTGCCGCCATGATCGCCATGTACGGCACGGCGATGCTCTGCTACGTCACGCCGAAGGAGCACCTCGGGCTGCCGAACCGCGACGACGTCAAGGCCGGCGTCATCGCGTACAAGATCGCGGCGCACGCCGCCGACCTCGCCAAGGGCCACCCCGGGGCGCAGGCGTGGGACGACGCGCTGTCCAAGGCGCGGTTCGAGTTCCGCTGGGAGGACCAGTTCAACCTGGCGATGGACCCCGACACCGCGCGCTCGTACCACGACGAGACGCTCCCGGCGTCGGCGGCGAAGACGGCGCACTTCTGCTCGATGTGCGGCCCGAAGTTCTGCTCCATGAAGATCAGCCAGTCGTTGTCGCTGGAGATGCAGGCGAAGTCCGAGGAGTTCGTCGCGTCGGGCGGGCAGGTATACCTGCCGGTTGTGTCGTAGGTGGGTATTAAGGTCGGGGGGTGGAGTCCTCAGTGGCGTCGCCACGCACCGCGGTGGTCTGGCAGGTCCTGCGACGCGAGATCGCCGCGGCCGACCACCCCCTGACCGCCCTCGACGTCGGCGGCGGCACCGGTGGGTTCGCCGTGCCGCTGGCCCGCGCCGGGCACGCCGTCACCGTCGTCGACCCCAGCCCCGACGCCCTCGCCGCGCTCACCAGGCGGGCCGACGAGGCCGGCGTCGCCGACCGGATCACCGCCGTGCAGGGTGACGGCGACGGCCTCGCCGACCTCGTCCCGCCCGGCAGCGTCGACCTCGTGCTGTGCCACAGCATGCTCGAGGTGGTCGACGACCCGCACAAGGTCGTCACCGCGCTCGCCGCGACCCTGCGCCCCGGCGGCGCCGCCAGCGTCGTCGTCGCCAACCGGGCCGCCGCCGTCCTCGCCAGGGCGATCGGCGGGCACCTCGCCGCCGCGTCGCTGCTCGTCGCCAGCCCCGACGGGCGCGGCGACACCCGCGACCGGCTCAGCCGGCGCTATGACGTCGGCACCGCCACGGCCCTGCTGACCGGCGGCGGGTTCGAGGTCGAGCAGATCCACGGCGTCCGGATCATCGCCGACCTGGTGCCCGGCAGCGTCGCGGAGAGCGAGCCGGAGGCGCTGCAGGCGTTCGAGCTGGCCCTCGCCGGCACCCCGCCCTACCGGGACATCGCCACCCAGCTGCACCTGCTCTGCAGGAGACACTGATGGGCCCGCTCGACCCCGTCGCACCCCGCTACGGGCAGGCGAGCCTCGCCGAGGTCATGCCCAGCGTGCTGAGCGTCCTCGGGATGCCGTATGAGCGGGACGCCCTCGGCCTCGGCGCCGCCCTCGCCGGCGTCGACCGGGTCGCCGTGCTGCTCCTCGACGGGCTCGGCTGGCACCAGCTCGGCGTCGCCGCGCCCCACGCGCCGACGATCACCGACTTCCTCGGCGGCCGGCTCGGCACCGCCCGCTCGATCACCGCAGGCTTCCCGTCGACGACCCCGGTCAGCCTCGTCACCCTCGGCACCGGCGCCCCGCCCGGCGCCCACGGCATCGTCGGCATCGTGCTCAACCAGCCCGGCACCGACAAGCTCGTCAACCACCTGCACTGGGAGGACCAGCCCGACCCCGCGCAGTGGCAGCCGCTGCCGACCGCGTTCACCCGGGCCGGCAACGCGGGGCTCGCCCCCACCGTCGTCAGCAACCCGAAGTTCGAGCGGACCGGCCTGTCCGTGTCCGCCTACCGCGGCGCCCGGTTCGGCGCCGGGATCGCCTATGACGAGGTCGCGGCCTCGATGCTGTTCGCGTTGCGGTCCTCCCGCCTCGTGTACGGGTATCTGCCCGACGTCGACCGCGCCGGGCACGACTTTGGCATCGGGACCGGCGAGTGGCGGACGGCCGTCGCCGACGCCGACCGGCTCCTCACCCGCCTCGTCGACGGGCTGCCGCCCAACTCGGCGCTGGTCGTGACCGCCGACCACGGGCAGGTCGACATCCCCGCCGACCGGCGCCTCGACCTCGACCAGGACACCCGGCTGCGGGCCGGCGTCGCGGTCGTCGCGGGTGAGCCCCGGGTGCGGTATCTGCACGCCGTCCCCGGCGCGCACGACGACGTCATCGCCACCTGGCGGGGGGTCCTCGGGGACCGGGCCACCGTGCTCAGCCGCGACGAGGCGGTCGCGGGAGGCTGGTTCGGGCCGATCCCGCAGCAGCACCTCGCCCGCGTCGGCGACGTGGTCGTCATCTGCCACGAGCGGTGGGCGATCATGGCCACGGAGCACGAGCCGCTGCGGTATACGAAGATGGTGGCGTTCCACGGGTCGAGCACGGCGGCGGAGATGCAGATCCCGCTGCTGGTGGTGCGCAGCTAGGCCTTCAGCTTCTGGAGTGTGCTCCGCAGCTCCGGCCCCGCGTCGACCGCGTGCTCCAGGACGATCTGGAGCAGCTCGTGCCTCGACGCGGCGACCACCACGCCGGGCGCTCCCGCGACGGGGTCGTCGCACAGGACCGCCACCCGTGCCCGGCGGATCCCGAGCTGGCCGGCCTGGTTGAGGAACGTCTCGCCGCAGGCCGGCAGCGGCACCCTGCGCGCCCTGGTCCAGCCCGCGACCAGGAGCACGGCGAGGGCGCACCGGTCCGTGCCGGGGCGCCAGCCGTCGCCGCCGCTGGTCATCAACCCCCGTGCGATGCAGCGGACGAGGTCCGGATGCTGGAGCCTGAGGCCTTCCACGGCCGCGACGACGGGCGCCAGCGGCGACGTCAGCGCGAGGAGGGCCATCCCAGGAAGGTAAGGCAATCCTAACTTCCCGTCAAACGCTGCCGATTGTCTGCCGGGATCTGGCTTGCCGTTCTTGCCGGGTCTGGCTTGCCGATTTTTGTCGGGGGGTCTGGCTAGAGTGCGGACATGGGGCGGAGCCAGGTGGTGCCGAGGGACGGTTCGGGTGCGGGGGAGTTCGGTCCCGACGCCGACGACACCGGCTGCACGGTGCTGCACGTCGACATGGACGCGTTCTACGCGTCGGTCGAGATCCGCCGCCGCCCGGAGCTGCGCGGCAAGGCCGTCATCGTCGGCGGCGCGGGGCCGCGCGGCGTCGTGTCCGCCGCCAGCTATGAGGCCCGCCGGTTCGGGGTGCGCAGCGCCATGCCCGGCAGCAGGGCGCAGCGGCTCTGCCCGCATGCCGTCTTCCTGCCGCCCGACTTCGCCGCCTACACGGAGGCGTCCCGCGCGGTCATGGCGATCTTCCGCGACGTGACGCCGCTGGTCGAGCCGCTGTCGCTCGACGAGGCGTTCCTCGACGTCGCCGGCGCCCGCAAGCTGCTCGGCCGCCCCGCCGAGATCGCCGCCCTGATCCGCCGCCGGGTCGCCACCGAGCAGCGGCTGACCTGCTCCGTGGGGGTGGCCTCGACGAAGTTCATGGCGAAGCTCGGCTCGACCCGCGCCAAGCCCGACGGCATGGCCGTCGTCCCGACCGCCCTGGCCCTGCGGTATCTGCACCCGCTGCCCGTCAGCGCCCTGTGGGGCGTCGGCGACCGGACCGCCGAGACTCTCCAGCGGCTCGGCCTGAAGACCGTCGGCGACCTCGCCGCCGCCCCGCTCGGCATGCTCCGCGCCGCCGTGGGCGACGCCGCCGCCCACCATCTGCACGAGCTGTCGTGGGCGCGTGACCCCCGACGGGTGATTCCCGACCACGTGGAGAAGTCGATCGGCGCCGAGACCACGTTCGACGTCGACGTCAGCGACCTGTCAATCATCCGACGCACGATGCTTGCCCTGTCCAACAAGGTCGCCCAGCGCCTCCGCCACGCCGACCAGGCCGGCCGCACCATCGCGGTCAAGATCAGGCTCGCCGACTTCCAGACGCTCAGTCGGTCACGGACCGTAGACATCCCGACCGACGTCGCCCGGGAGATCTTCGAGATCTCGTGGGCCCTGTTCACCTCCGCCCGCCCTGGCGAGCGCATCCGCCTCATCGGCGTCCGCGTCGAGAGCCTCTCCTCCGCTGACGGAGCGCCACGCCAGATGACGCTCGGTGAGCGCGACCACGGCTGGCGCGACGCCGAACGCGCCGCCGACGCGGTCGCCGCCCGCTTCGGCGCGGGCCTCGTCAAGCCCGCCAGCCTCCTGCGCGGCGACGGCCTCCGCGGCGACGGTAACGGCGCCGCACCCGCCCCCGACCCACCTTCCGGACCGCCGACACGCCACAATGGGGGCAGATAGAGCACGACTCGACGGAAAATCGGCACGGCCGGACCATCGTCCCGCTTTCCGACCCGGTGAGCCCCTCGTAAACTTGCCAGTACGCAGCCCGACGGGCTGTGCCGGACTGTCGGTCCATCAGGGTCGACCTTCGCGACCGGGGAGGAGTGCCGTGCCGCTCTCGGAACACGAGCAGCGGCTGTTCGAGCAGATCGAGCGGTCGCTAGCCGAGGACCCCAAGTTTGCCTCGGCGGTGCGAGCCACCGACCCGCGGTTCCATGCCAAGCGTCGGATGATCGCCGCCGCGGTGCTCCTACTCGCCGGCATGGCGCTACTGGTCTATGGCGTCGCCATCTCAATCCCACCCCTCGGCGTCGGCGGCTTCGTCGTCATGCTGGGCGCCCTCGTCTTCGGCGTCCAGGCGTACCGCCGCGGACAGAGCACCGACCTGCACGCCGTCGGCGGCACGGCCACACGCCGTACCCGGCAGCAGCGCAGGGGCGGCCTGGTCGACCGCCTGGAAGAGCGCTGGCGCCGCCGCCCTGAAGGCGACGCCTGACCCCACCGGGCCAGGCAAGGGCGCGTCGACACGGGTTCCTCGTCGACGCGCCCGCCCGTCTGCCCAGCGCGCAGAACTCCTTCTTCGACCGCCCCCACCTTGCCCAGCCCGCCCCCGCACCTTGGAGGCGGGCTGTCTCGCTCCTGCGCCGCGCCGCGCCTTGCCTGCGCCGCGTCGTGTCTGGTGTGGGTTGGGCCCTGGCCTGCGTCGTGCCCTGGCCTGCGTCGCACCTGAGCTGCGGGCTCACCCTTCAGATCACCCCTCGCCCACAGCTCACCCCCGGCAACCCGCCCAGAGCTATCCGCCCGGACGTCTTGTCCACGGGACCAGCACGGCGCGGGTCATCCTGTGCCGCAGTCTGGCCAGGCGCGTTGTCCCGGGCCGCAGGCTCTTCTGACGGCGGCCTGTGATTCGGTCGCGGGTCGGTTTTCGGTGAGCCTGATGGTGGGTGGGCGTTGGGTGTGTCGGTGACGTTCGGGTGGGGGCAGTTGGCCGGCACGCTGGGCCGGGGCAGGTGGCACGGTGGGGCGCGGACAGTGGCTTCGCGTCGGCGGCCGGATTGAGGGTGATCAGCCGTTGAGCGCTGGACCGGGGTGCGGCACTCGCGGCGCTGGTCGTCGCGTGGTGGGTCGATCAGAGGATGGTGCCGGGAGTCGGCGGGGCTGGTCGTGTCCCCTGATCGCCGTGTCGAGGGGCGTTGCGGCGGTGAGGGCGGTGCTGGGTGGCGTTGGCGGTTGATCGAAGGATGGTTCTGGCTGTCGGGGTGGCCAGATCCGGCCTTGGATCATCGCGTCGGTGAGTGTCCTGCCGGTGTGGTTGCGGGGGGACCAGGTCATGGCGGTCGCTGTCCGTGCCGGAGCAGGGTGTTGATCAGCGGTGATGGCGGCGGGGGCAATGGTGCCGGTGCGCGGGCGTGGTCGCAGTGGGCGCTGTCGCGGGGCTGTGGCTGTCCCCGTCGCCGTGGCCTGGGCTATCGCCTGGGCTGTCCCTGTCGCCTAGGCCGTCGCTGCCCCGTGCCCGTCTCCGTTGCCTGGGTCGTGGCTGTCCGTCTGGCCGGGGCTGTTGCCGGGCCGGGGGCTGTCCCGTCCCCGTCGCTTTGGCTGGCCCCCCTGTCGTCGGGGGCTGTTGCCGGGCCGGGGCTGTCCCTGTCCCCGTCGCTGTGGCTGTGCTCAGGCGGGGCTGTTCCCGGTCACGTTGCTGTCGCGGTGGGGTGGGTGGGGGTGAAGAGTGGCGCCCCGGACGGGTGGAGGGGTCCGGGGCGCCTGGTGGGTAAGGGTGGGTCAGCGGTCGGCGCGGCGGGCTACGAAGCGGCGGACGCTGATGGCGCGCATGAGTTTGTCCCAGGCTTGGCCTACGGCCAGGGTGGCGTTGCTGGAGCGTTGGGTGGTGGTGGCGCGCCAGCGGCGCAGGACCGACGGGGGCAGGAGGACTGCCAGGATGCGGGTCTTGCGGGTGGCGCGGGCGGCGAACGCGGTCCTGACGTCGTCGACGGCTGAGCGGAGCTGGCCGCCGGTCAGGGGGGTTCGGGCGTAGCGGGCGTGCTCCTCCACGGTGCTCAGCAGGCGGACGCCCTGCTCGGCCTTGTCGCGGAGGCGTTCCTTCGTGACGAGGCGGGTGACCGTGGCGCGGGGGGTTTCGGCGTCGTCGACAGAGACGTTGTAGTCGACCATCGTGTCGACCAGCTCGTCCCAGGCGTGGTGGGCCTGGGAGCGGGCCTCGCCGTCGTCGGCGAGCAGGACCATGACGCCCGGTGGGGCGCCTTCGGGGGGTGGGCCGCCCGACACGTCCTTGGCCGCGGCCGCGGCCGTCAGGCGGGTGCGGCGGGTGCGGTTGCGGACGAGGGCCGGGGACAGGAGCAGCGCCACGACGAGCAGGCTGCCCAGGAGCCAGGCGCCGCCGACGGCGAGCACCGAGATCAGCGTGGCGTCCTGCGTCTCGGGGCCGACGCCGCCGACGTTGCCGGGGTTGTTGCCGCTGTCGCCGGCGGGGGCGGCCTCGGCGCTGCTGCTCGGGGCGCCGCCGGGGCGGTTGCGGAGGTTCTCGTCGGCCGGGTCGATCTGCTCGCTGGCGGCGTTGGGCAGGTACGACGTGGAGACCGACCCGCCGATCGCCTGCGGGGGCGTGGCGTCGAAGGGCAGCCAGCCGTAGCCCGGGAAGTACACCTCGGTCCACGCGTGCAGGTTGAAGTTGGTGAGCGTCATCGTCTGGCCCTGGCGGGTGCCGCCGCGGGCGAAGCCGAAGGCGACCCGGGACGGGATCTTCGCCTCGCGCAGGAGCCAGCCGAAGGCGGCCGCGTACTGGGCGCAGTAGCCGCGCTTGTTCTTGAGGAAGTCGGCGATGGCCGAGCCGCTGGTGTCCGAGCCGGTGCTCGTGTCGTAGACGAAGCCGTTGGCCTGCGAGAAGTACTCGTAGATCGCCTTGACCTTGTCGTACTCCGTGGTCTTGCCCTTGGTGAGCTCGGCGACCTTGTCCTTGACGGTGTTGTTGGCCGGGACGGTCAGGGTGCCGTGCACCGCCGGGTCGTTCTCCTTGATCGGCGCGGCCTTGCGCAGGTCGTCCGGGCTGATCTCGGGGCGGGTGTACTCGACCGTGTACTTCTTCTTCGCCGTCGTCTGCTTGCTGGAGTACACGACGGCGGTGTTCGGGTCGAAGGACCAGTTGTTGTCGATCTTCTCCAGCTTCGTCGGCCAGGTGTAGATCGGCAGGAAGTAGATCGCCAGCTCGTTGGTGACCTCGATGCTGGCCTTGTGGGTGGTGGTCTTCACGGACCCGTTCCAGCCCGGGGCGGCCAGGCCGGCGCTGACGCTCTTGCCGCCGGTGATCGGCTTGGCGTTGAAGCCCTTGCTGGTGAGCTCCTCGAGCACGTTGAAGCGCAGGTAGTACGGGTTGGGGTCGTTGCTGACGTTGGTCACCTTGACCATGTCGAAGGACTTGTCCCGGTTGAGCTGCCCGGAGAGCAGGGCGAACATGCTGACCTGCTTGCCGTTCTTGCCGCCGGGGCCGATCCCGCCGCCACCCGCGCCGGCGCCGATCGAGTCGATCACGCCGGCGGGCATCGCGAACGGCACGAGCGGCAGCAGCACGGCCGCGATCACACCGACCGCGCCGAGGCGCTGGCCGGCGGCGGCGAGCGGCGAGGGCTCCCACAGGTCGACGTCGCGGCCGTCGCCGGTGAAGCGGCGGCCGAAGCGGCGGACCCGGTCGACGTTGTCGGTGACCAGCAACCACAGGAACCCGACGGCGCCGAGCGCGAACGGCAGCCAGCTGGTGCTCTCGGCGGTGACGGTGACCGGCACCGAGTAGATCGCGAGCATCGGCAGGCCGGCGAGGGCCGGGCGGCGCAGCACGACGGCGAACAGGTCGACGACGAGGGCGACGACCGCGACGCCGAGCGTGGCCAGGAACAGGAAGCCGGGCCGGTCACCGACCGGCGTCGCGAACTCGCTCATCTCGGTCGACGCGGTGCTCAGCAGCTGGCCGAAGTGCTTGAGCGTGTCGGGGGAGGGGATGATCCCGATGTACTCCCTGGAGCTCGGGTAGAGCCAGGTCAGCCCGAACAGCGCGGCGACCGCCATCGCGGCGCTCGGCGCCCACGTCGGCGCCCGCAGGCTGCGGACCAGCAGCGCCACGCCGCACATGGCGGCCACGACGAGGAACGCCCGGACCGCCCAGGTGATCTCCTCGAAGACGTTGAACAGCGGCAGCGCCGACAGGTAGGCGGACCCCGCAGCGATCAGGGTCAGGTGCTTGCGCTGGTTCACCGCACGCCTCCGGCGACGCTCTCGGCCGACGCGGCCCGCCAGGCGAAGCCCTGCGACCCCCGCCCGGCTTGTGGCCACAGTGCCGGCAGCTTCGCACCGTGCGGGACCTCGACGACCCGCCACCCGCTGCGCAGCAGCGCGAGGGAGGCGACACCGTGGGCCTTGTCGGCCTCCTCGCGGGCCGCCGTCGGCAGGTTGAGCCACGTCGAGGAGTCGATGAACAGGGCGACGCAGGTCGCGTTGTTGGACCGGAACCCGGCCAGGAGCTCGGCCTCCGCCGACGACAGGAGCCCGAAGATGCCGATGATCAGCCCGCCGTCGCTGCGCCGCCGGACCCGCTCGATGAGCGTGCCGATGTCGCCGCGCTGCGCCAGCCTGACATCGGCCAGCTGATCCAGCAGAGGACCGTCGCCGTCGATCTCGGTCGCGTCGACGTCGACCCCGGCGTCGGTGACCAGGCGCATCTTGTAGCCCGCGTGGCGCAGGTGCACCGCGACGCTGGCCGCGGCGGACACCGCCCACTCGAAGCTGGCGGTCGGTCCCTCGCCGCGGTGGGCGGTGGAGCGCGTGTCGAGCACGACCGTCGCCCGGCTCTCCCACGGCTGCTCCTCGCGGCGGACCATGAGCTCGCCGGTCCGGGCGGTGGAGCGCCAGTGGACCCGGCGCAGGTCGTCGCCGTAGCGGTACTCGCGGGTCGCGGCGTCGTCCTCGCCGTGCACGGCCACCGACCGGGCGCGGCTCTCCCCGGAGCCGGCGAACTCGCCGGCGAGACGCACCGACGGCAGCGGCACGACCTGCGGGATGACGGTGAGCCGGTCGACCGACGGGAACGCCCTGGTCAGCTCGCACAGCCCGAACGGGTCGGTGAGCCGCACGACCAGGGGGCCGACCTCATACCGGCCGCGGACGTCGGCGCGCACCGTGTAGGCCACGGAGCTCGCCTGGTGCGCGCCCAGCTTCTCCAGCACCAGCCGCGGCCGGCTGCCGAGCGCATACGGCAGCCGGTCCTCGAGCAGCATCGTGCCGGTGGGCAGGCGGGACAGGTTCTGCAGGCGGAGGATCACCCGCGCGCTGGCGCCGACCTGCACCCGGTGCGGGTCCAGGGTGCGGCTGCAGGACAGCCGGTACCGGGTGCGGCCCACATACGCGGCGGACAGCAGCGGCAGCGCCGCGAGCAGCACCGCCACCCGGAGCAGGTCGCGCTCGCCCAGGATCAGCGACGCGATGAGGGCCGCTGCGGCGGCGGCCAGGAAGCTACGGCCCCGGGTGGTGAGCCCCCGCAGCGCCTCCCGCATGCTCAGCGACCCCCGAACTGTTGCCCGCGCGGCTGGGTGCGGTCGGCCGGTCGGGTGTCATACGGGGAGCGCGGCTGCCGGTCCGAGGGCAGCGGCAGCCGGTGGACGAGCTCGGCGATGATCGCGTCGGTGGTGCGGCGGGACAGCTGCGCCTCGGCGGTCGGGATGACCCGGTGCGCGAGGACCGGCACGGCCAGGGCCTGCAGGTCGTCGGGGAGCACGAACTCGCGCCCTTCGAGGGCGGCGACGGCGCGGGCCGTGCGCAGCAGCTGCAGCGTCGCGCGGGGCGACGAGCCCAGGCGCAGCTCGCCGGACTCGCGGGTGGCGGTGACGATGTTGACCGCATACTGCTTCACCGCGTCGGCGACGTGCACGTCACGGACGGTGGCGATCATGCGGCGGACCTGGGTGGCGTCGGAGACGGGCAGGATGTCGTCGAGCGCGTCGTGGCGGCCGTGCACGTCGAGCATCGCGAGCTCGGCACCCATGTCGGGGTAGCCCATCGCGATCCGGGCGGTGAACCGGTCGCGCTGCGCCTCCGGCAGCGGGTAGGTGCCTTCCATCTCGATCGGGTTCTGCGTGGCGATGACCATGAACGGGACCTGCAGCGGGTAGGTCGCGCCGTCGACCGTGACCTGCCGCTCCTCCATGCTCTCCAGCAGCGCCGACTGCGTCTTCGGCGAGGCCCGGTTGATCTCGTCGCCGACGACGATGTTGGCGAACACCGCGCCCGGCTTGAACTCGAAGTCGCGCGTCTCCTGGTTGTAGACGCTGACGCCGGTGACGTCGCTGGGCAGCAGGTCGGGCGTGAACTGGATACGCCGGACCGAACAGTCGATCGACTTCGCCAGGGCCTTGGCGAGCTTGGTCTTGCCGACGCCGGGTACGTCTTCGATGAGGAGGTGGCCCTCAGCGAGCAGCACGGCGAGCGCGAGCCGCACAGTGGCGGTCTTGCCCTCGATGACCTGCTCGATGTTGGCGACGATCGCATCGGTCGCGGCGCGGAACTCCGGGCTGGGGAGTGGGGCCCCGAGCTCCTCGAACGTGCGGTGCCTGGTCAACTGGCCTCCTCGTTTCCTGCTGTGGCCACCGTTAGGTGATAGACCCGTAGGTGGACCGCCCGGTTGCACGGAAACGTTGGCAAGCCGAGCCGTTTATATCCCCTCAGGCTAGCCGGGGATCGCACACCGCGCCGCACCGGAAAACGTCATTCCGGACATCACGGCCGTGACTGTCCGCGACGTTTTTTCCGCGGGCCCGCGGCGAGCCGCACGTACCCCCGCAAATGTCCAACAAACGGAACTGCCGGGATGCGGCCGGCGCCGATTCCGGCAGACTGGACCCATGCACGAGGAGCAGAATGTCGGGCAGCTCCTCAACGGTCGCTACCGCCTCGCCGACCGGCTCGGCGAAGGCGGCATGTCGGTCGTTTGGGACGCCCGCGACGAGGTCCTCGGACGGGCCGTCGCCGTCAAGGTCCTCGCCGGCCCGTTCGCCGCCGACCCCGCCTGGCGCCAGCGGATCCGGACCGAGGCGCGGGCCACGGCGAGCCTTTCGCACCCGAACGTCGCCGGTGTCTACGACTACGGCGAGACCGCCGGCGGCAGCCCGTTCGTCGTGATGGAGCTGCTGCGCGGGCCGACGCTCGCCGAGCGGCTGACCGCGGGCCCGCTCAGCCCCGCCGCGGCGATCCGGGTTTGCGCCGAGGTCGCCGCCGGCCTGGCCGCCGCGCACGCCGAGGGCTTCGTGCACCACGACGTCAAACCCGGCAACGTGGTGCTCACCCCGGGTGCGGCGAAGCTCCTCGACTTCGGCATCGTCGGCGTCCACGGCGACCCGGACGGCGGCCTCGACGACGCCGGCCTGGTCCTCGGCACGCCCGCCTATCTCGCGCCGGAGCGGCTCGTCGGCGACGAGGCGGTGCCCGCCAGCGACGTGTACGCGTTCGGGATGCTGCTCTACCGGTGCCTCACCGGCCGCCTGCCGTGGGACGGCGAGACCACCGCCCAGATGCTGCGCTCGCACGTGACCGTCGCGCCCGATCCGCTGCCCGACCTGCCGGGCGTGCCGGTGCAGGTCCGGGACCTGTGCATGCGCTGCCTGGTCAAGGCGCCCGCGGCCCGCCCGTCCGCGGAGGAGGCGGCGGCCGTGCTCGCCGAGGCGGCGGGCGTGTCGCCGCGTCCAAATGCCGAAGAGCTGCATCTGGTACCGGCGGTGCCGCCGCAGCTGACGGCCGCCGGAGCAGCGGCCCGGACGGACGGCACCACGGCCATCGGCGACGCCACCGCCCCGGTCGACCCCGTCCCGGTCGCGCCGGCCGGGGAAGAGCGCGCGACGGACGCGCCGGCCGGGGAAGAGCGCGCGACGGACGCGCCGGCCGGGGAAGAGCGCGCGACGGGCGCGGTCGGTGACGGCGCGGGTGAGCGGCGGCGGGTGCTCGCCGGGATGGCGGTCGTGGTGGCGGTGGCCGCGCTGCTGGTGACGTTCGCGCTGAGCCGCCCGCCCAGCGAGCCGCAGGTCACAGTGGGGGCGGCCCGCGGCGCGCCGGCCGCGACCGGCTCGCCGGACACCCTGGACACTCCGGTCACCCCGGCGGACGCCGGCCAGAGCGCCGGTGCGGGTGGTCAGAGCGGCGGCACGTCCGGCGGAGCCGGCGGATCGGGCGGCGGCGGCCCAGTCGGTACAGACGCCGCGAACGGGAACGGAAACCCCGGGCACACCGGCAACACCGGCAGGGGACAGACCACCCCGGTGGAGGGGCCGCCCGTCAGGATCGGCACGTCCGGCGGGGTCGTCGTCGCGGCGTGCGCCGGCGACCAGGTCAACGTGACCGGCGCCGAGCCCGCCGCCGGTGGCAGCCTGGTCTCCCTGCAGGCGGGGCCGCGCAACAAGTCGCGGGTGGAGTTCAGCCTGGCCGGGCAGCGCCTGCGGTTCGAGGTGCGGTGCTCCGGTGGTGTACCGGCCGCCGTCCGCGACTGAACCACCGCGCCGCTCGCCCGGGCCCGGTCCAAACGCGCTGCGAGCGGGCGCGGACCCTGCGGTACACTCCGAGGCATGACATGGGCTGTCCGGCTTCTTAGCGAGCCGTGCTGACGCACTGACTGCGTCCGCACGGCGACCCCTCCTGCGTGAGGGGTTTTTTCATGCCCGGACAATGTTGGACACCCGAGACCCGAAGGCGGCGAGAAGTCATGAGTGAGGCTGTGACCGACGGAGCGGTCGACATCCCGCCCTACCGTTACACGGCGGCGATGGCGACGGACATCGAGGCGTGCTGGCAGGACTACTGGTCGGAGCACAGCACCTTCTACGCGCCGAACCCGACCGGCCCGCTCAGCGACCCGAGCCACCCGCGCGCGGGCGCGCCGAAGCTGTACGTGATGGACATGTTCCCGTACCCGTCCGGCTCGGGGCTGCACGTCGGTCACCCGCTGGGCTACATCGGCACCGACTGCTACACGCGGTACTTCCGCATGGCCGGCTACAACGTGCTGCACCCCATGGGGTTCGACGCGTTCGGCCTGCCCGCCGAGCAGTACGCGGTGCAGACCGGCACGCACCCGAGGGTCACCACCGAGGCCAACGTCGAGCGGTACCGTGGCCAGCTGCGCCGGCTGGGGCTGGCCTACGACGACCGCCGCAGCGTCGCCACCACCGACACCGAGTTCTACCGCTGGACCCAGTGGATCTTCCTGCGGATCTTCAACTCCTGGTTCGACACCGACGCGCAGAAGGCCCGGCCGATCGACGAGCTGATCGCCTCGTTCGAATCCGGCTCGCGGGTGCCGGAGGACGGCCGCGCGTGGGCCGACCTGACGCCGGTCGAGCGGCGCGAGGTGATCGACGGGTTCCGGCTGGCGTACATCTCCGAGGCGCCGGTCAACTGGTGCCCCGGGCTGGGCACCGTGCTGGCCAACGAGGAGGTCACCCCCGACGGGCGCAGCGAGCGGGGCAACTTCCCCGTGTTCAAGCGGAGCCTGCGGCAGTGGATGATGCGGATCACCTCGTACGGCGACCGGCTGCTGGACGACCTGGAGCGGCTGGACTGGCCGGAGAAGGTCAAGACCATGCAGCGCAACTGGATCGGCCGGTCCCGGGGTGCGCACGTCGACTTCGGCACCGACACCGGTGCCGCGATCCGGGTGTTCACGACCCGCCCCGACACGCTGTTCGGCGCCACGTACATGGTGCTGGCCCCGGAGCACGAGCTGGTCTCCTCGCTGGTCCCCGCCGCCTGGCCGGACGGCATCCCGCAGGTCTGGACCGGCGGGCACGCCACCCCGGGTGCGGCGGTCGCCGCCTACCGCGAGTTCGCGGCGGGGAAGTCCGACGTGGAGCGGCAGGCCGACGCCAAGGAGAAGACCGGCGTCTTCACCGGCGCGTATGCGGTGAACCCGGTCAACGGCTCGCGCGTCCCCGTCTTCATCGCCGACTACGTGCTGGCCGGCTACGGCACCGGCGCGATCATGGCGGTGCCCGGCCAGGACGAGCGCGACTGGGAGTTCGCCGAGGTCTTCGACCTGCCGATCATCCGGACGGTGCGGCCCACCGACGGTTTCGACGGGAAGGCCTTCACCGGCGACGGCCCGGCGATCAACTCCTCCTTCCTGGACGGCCTGGGTGTCGTCGAGGCGAAGGCCAGGATCATCGAGTGGCTGGAGGCCGAGGGGCACGGCGTCGGCGCCATCACGTACCGGCTGCGGGACTGGCTGTTCAGCCGGCAGCGGTACTGGGGTGAGCCGTTCCCGATCGTGTACGACGAGACCGGCCTGCCGATCGGCCTGCCCGACTCGATGCTGCCCGTCGAGCTGCCCGAGGTCGAGGACTTCTCGCCGCGGACGTTCGACGTCGACGACGCCGACAGCATGCCCGAGACGCCGCTGTCGCGCGCCAAGGAATGGGTCGAGGTCACGCTGGACCTGGGCGACGGGCCCAAGGCGTACACCCGCGAGACCAACGTCATGCCGCAGTGGGCGGGCTCGTCCTGGTACGAGCTGCGCTACCTGGACCCGTCCAACAAAGACGACATGGTCGCCGCCGACAACGAGCGGTACTGGATGGGCCCGCAGAAGCCCGGCGACGTCGGCGGCGCGGACCTGTACGTCGGCGGCGTCGAGCACGCCGTGCTGCACCTGCTGTACGCGCGGTTCTGGCACAAGGTGCTGTTCGACCTGGGCCACATCAGCAGCGAGGAGCCCTTCCGCAAGCTGTTCAACCAGGGCTACATCCAGGCCTACGCCTACACAGACGAGCGCGGCGTCTACGTGCCCGCCGAGGAGGTCGAGGAGCGCTCACCCGGGCAGTTCTTCTACAACGACGCTCCGGTGAAGCGCGAGTACGGCAAGATGGGCAAGTCGCTGAAGAACGTCGTCACGCCAGACGAGATGTGCGAGCGGTACGGCGCCGACACCTTCCGCGTCTACGAGATGTCCATGGGCCCGCTGGACGTGTCCCGCCCGTGGGAGACCCGCGCGGTCGTCGGCGCGCAGCGCTTCCTGCAGCGCGTCTGGCGACTGGTCGTCGACGAGCAGACCGACGCCACCCGCGTCACCGACGCGGCCCTGGACGACGAGACCCGCCGCCTGCTGCACCGCGTCATCGACGGCGTCCGGGTCGACATCGAGGAGATGCGCTTCAACACCGCGATCGCGAAGCTGATCGAGCTGACGAACCGCGCCACCCAGGTCTCCCCGTCCGGCGCCCCCCGCGAGGTCGTCGACCCGCTGGTGCGGATGGTCTCGCCGTTCGCGCCGCACCTGGCCGAGGAGCTGTGGCAGCGCCTGGGCAACGGGTCGTCGATCGCCTACGCGGACTTCCCGGTCGCCGACCCGGCGTTCCTGGTCGCCGAGTCGGTGAAGTACCCGGTGCAGGTCAACGGCAAGGTCCGCGGCACGTTCGAGATCGCCGCCGACGCCCCGGAGGAGGCGGTCCGCGAGGCCGCCCTGGCCGAGGTCGCCGCGCAGCTGGCCGGCAAGACCCCGAAGAAGGTCATCGTCGTGCAGGGCCGCATGGTCTCGGTCGTCGTCTAGATCGTCGTCCAGATCGAGCACGACGAAGGGCGCCTCCGGTTCTCCGGGGGCGCCCTTCGCGTGTGCGGCGACTACTTGTTGAGGACGGCGGCGAGGCGCTCGTCGCGGAGGCGGGTCGGCCAGCGGTCGTCGATCGGCTCCATGGTCATGCCGGTGGCCCAGCGCAGGAGCAGGTCGGCGATGCCGGGGTTGCGGGCGAGGGCCGGGCCGTGGGAGTACGTGCCCAGGATCCGGCCGTGCCAGGCGCCCTCGGAGCGGCCGTCGTTGCCGATGCCGGCGGTGACCCGGGCCAGGGGTCGGACGCCGGACCCGAGGTGGGTCCGGCCGCCGTGGTTCTCGAAGCCGGTGAGGGTCGGCAGGCCCAGCGCCGGGTCGCACTCGCCGGCCAGCTCGCCGACGGCGCGGGTCTCGCCGCGGTCGGAGTCCAGGTCGAGCAGGCCCAGGCCCGCGCACTTGGCGCCCTTGGCGTAGAAGGAGTTGCCCAGCAGCTGGTAGCCGGCGCACACGGAGAAGACGGTGGCGCCCCGGTCGACGGCCCGGCGCAGGCCGCCGTCGGCGATCAGGCGCTGGGCGGCCAGGGCCTGCGGGCCGTCCTCGCCGCCGCCGATGAGGTACACGTCGCCGTCGGACGGCACGGCCTGGTCGGCGCGGACCTCGCCGCACTCGACCGGCAGGCCGCGCAGGTCGGCGCGGCGGGCCAGGATCAGCAGGTTGCCCCGGTCGCCATACGTG
Source organism: Dactylosporangium maewongense (assembly GCF_039531485.1). NCBI lineage: Bacteria > Bacillati > Actinomycetota > Actinomycetes > Micromonosporales > Micromonosporaceae > Dactylosporangium > Dactylosporangium maewongense. The sequence goes on from NZ_BAAAQD010000008.1 coordinate 311,902, forward strand.
GACAGCAGGTCCGGGTACAGCCAGATCAGGCGCAGGCGCGACTCAGTTGACACGGTCCAGCTCCGCTCGGATGTCCTGGAATGCGGTGTAGTTGGCGATGACCTCGAGACGGCCCGGCGGGATCAGCGTCAGCGCCTGCGAGAACGACTTGACGTGCTCGAACGGCACCTCGTTGACCTCGAGCCGGACGGCGAGGTCCATGGCCCGGTCGCCGGTGACGAGGACGCGCCGCCCGCGCAGGGGCGAGAAGTCCACGTCGTAGAGCCACGACGTGTCCAGGCCGTCGGGGTCGCGGGCGTTGATGGACAGCAGTGTCGGCACGTCGTCGGCCATGTCGAAGGCCTCGAGCCAGCCCGCCGGGTTCTTCGACAGCAGCAGGCGCACGACCCTGCCGTCGCGCTCGACGACCGCGTAGCGGCCGGCGATCGAGGCGACCTTCGCCAGCTCGGGCACGGCCTTCGCCGGGGGGACGCCGAAGTGGGCGGCGACGGCGAGGGCGGTCGCGGCGTTCGCGCGGTTGACCCGGCCGGGCAGCTGCAGCTCGATGTGGTGATAGGCGCCGGTGCTGTCGACGACCCCGTCGCCGGAGACGGCCCAGGTCGGCACCGGCCGGCTCAGGTTGCCGGCGACGCAGGCCCACTGGTCGCCGTTGCGCAAGATGGAGGCGCCGCACTCGGGGCACACCCACGAGTCGTCGTGGAAGCGCTGGCCCGCGGCGACCCAGGTGACACCGGTGCCGGAGGCGACCGCCTTGCCCGCCGCCCACACCACCATCGGGTCGTCGGCGTTGGCGACGAGGTGCAGGTCGCGGCCGGGCAGCGCGTCGCGCCACAGGGCCGCCATCATCGCGACCTCCTTGGCCCGGTCCAGCTGGTCGCGGCTGAGGTTGAGCAGCGCGACGACCCTCGGGCGGGTCGCGTCGAGGACCTGCTTCAGGTAGTGCTCGTCGACCTCGAGCACCGCATACGGCGTGGCGCCCGCCTTCGCCAGGGCCGACGTGTGCCCGGTGGGCATGTTGGCGCCGAGGCTGTTGGTGGCGACGTCGCCGAGCACGCCCATGGCGGCCGCGGTGAGCCGGGTCGTGGTGGTCTTGCCGTTGGTGCCCGAGATCAGGGCGATCTCCCGGCCCGCCGCGAGCTCGGCGAGGAGGTTGGGGTCGACCATCAGGGCGAGCCGGCCGCCGATGACGGAGCCGTCACCCCGGCCGGTGGCGCGGGACAGTGCGGCAGCGCCGCGCGACAACGATGTGGCGAGCTTCGCCCGCATCGGGAGCTTGTGGTCCGTCATCTCACTTCCACTGTCTTCCGGCGATGCCGCAGACCCTACCTGCCACGGATCACTCGCCCAACGCCGTCCACCGTCCGACAACCGACCGCGGGCTCACCCCACCGCTCGTCCCAGAACGCTCCACTTCCCTCCACCGAATCCGCAACAGCGCCGCGGATGACCTTAACGGAGCCATAAAGCACCGGCGAAGTTCGACCTCATAGGCGGTTTGTCCACATTTACGATCAGCCGAACCGACCGTATGGGTGACCGGTCGGCCAACCGCCCTCCACCCCGGCGCACCCCGTTTGACGTGGGATTTCTTCATGCCCGCCGATGTCACTTCCGGTGTTTTCTCGTTGACGGTGGAGGGAAGTGGAGTACAGTGGAGCGCGATGGCGGAGCCGGGGGGCTCGGCCGGCCCCGGGGGGACCGTTCGCGGTGGGAAGGGGTGGATGTCGATGTTTCTCGGCACCCACACTCCCCGCCTGGACGACAAGGGCCGGTTGATCCTGCCGGCCAAGTTTCGGGATGAGCTGGCGGGAGGTGTCGTGATCACCAAGGGGCAGGAGCGCTGTCTCTACGTGTTTCCCGGCGCTGAGTTCGCCCGGATCGCCGAACAGCTTCGTGCGACACCGATGACCCACAAGGCCGCCCGGGCCTACAGCCGGGTGTTCTTCGCCAGTGCTCACGACGAGGTCCCCGACCGTCAGGGTCGGGTCACCATCCCGCCGCATCTCCGCGAGTATGCCGGGCTGGACCGCGAGCTCGTCGTGATCGGCGCGAGCACCAGGGTGGAGATCTGGGACCGCCAGGCATGGGACACCTACCTTGCCGAAAGCGAAGACGACTTCGCCGGGATCGAGGAGGGGGTGCTGCCGGGCGGGCTGTGAGGTCCATCTGCAGGCACCCAGTCGGACGCCGTGCCGCGAGCTCTCCAGCCGCTCCAAGGTCCTGACGCCACTTCCCCGGCGCCAGGGCGGAGCGAGCGGATGGGGAGCTGGCGGTACGGCGCTCGTGCACTACCGCACCGAAATGCACCGCGGCGCGCGATCAGGCACAGCAGCGCGCCGGAGCACAGCACCGCACGGAATGCGCGGCAGCGCACCGGAAGCCGCCGCCGACCCGCGAAGCAGGACGTGAATCACGTTTCAGCTCACCGGAGCACAGGGAACAGCAACGTTCAGCACGACGGCGGGCCGCGAACCCGCCGCGGTAGGGGGTCGACGATGGGGGAGCGGGACATTCACGTTCCCGTGCTGCTCGAGCGCTGCCTCGAGCTGCTCGCCCCGGCGTTGGACCGCGCGGGCGCGCTGCACCTGGACGCCACGCTCGGCCTCGGTGGGCACGCCGAAGCCGTGCTGCTGGCGCACCCGGAGGTGCGGCTGCTCGGCCTGGACCGCGACACCCAGGCGCTGCGCCTCGCGGGGCAGCGGCTGGCGCCGTACGCGGACCGGACCCGCCTCGTGCACGCCGTCTACGACGAGCTCGAGGAGGTGCTGGACGGTGAGGGGATCGACGGAGCGCTGTTCGACCTGGGGGTGTCGTCGATGCAGCTCGACGATGCCGACCGTGGGTTCGCCTACGCCCAGGACGCGCCGCTGGACATGCGGATGGACCAGACGCGGGGCGTCACCGCGGCCGAGGTGGTCAACACCTACAGCCACGGCGATCTCGCCCGCGTCCTGCGGGTGTACGGGGAGGAGAAGTTCGCCTCCCGGATCGCGCAGGCGATCCTGCGGGAGCGCGGCAAGGGGGAGCTGAACTCGTCCGCCAGGCTGGCCGAGCTGGTCCGGGACTCGATCCCGGCGCCGGCGCGGCGGACCGGCGGGCACCCGGCCAAACGCACGTTCCAGGCGCTGCGGATCGAGGTCAACGGCGAGCTCGCCGTGCTCGAGCGGGCGCTGCCGGCGGCGCTCGACGCGCTGAAGCCGGGCGGCCGGATGGTCGTGCTGTCGTACCACTCGCTCGAGGACCGCCTGGTCAAACAGGCGATCGCCGGGCGGTCGCGGTCGACGGTGCCGGTCGAGCTGCCGTTCGTGCCGGCGGGCAGCGAGCCGGAGCTGAGAGTCCTCACCAGGGGAGCCGAGCTCCCCGACGCGGCCGAGGTGGCGGCCAACCCGCGGGCGGCGTCCGTGCGGCTCAGAGCCGTCGAACGCAAGCAACCCGCGGACAGCAAGTAACTGCAACAAAGGCACAACCTCTGGGGGAGGTGTGAGATGAACGTGACGACACTGCCGGCCGACCGGCCGCGCAGAAGTCAGCAGGGTGCATCGCGGTCGGGGGGCCGGACCACGGCGCGCCAGGTTGACGAGCGGAGCGACGCGCCGATCGACGGCGCGACCGCGCTCCAGCCGGATCGGGGGACCACCCAGCCTGCACCGCAGGACAGGCCGGCGCGGGAGCGGCGGGCGCCGCAGGAGAAGAAGGTCCGGGACGAGCAGCGGCCGAGGCTGCGCGTCGCGCCACCGGCGCCGGTCACCGCGCCGCGCGCGCCGTTCGTGGCGCTCGTGCTCGTGCTGGTGCTCCTCGGCGTGATCGGCATCCTCGTGCTCAACACGCGGATCGCCGAGAACGCGTTCCGACTCGACGCGCTCAGGACGAAGCAGAGCACCCTCGACCGTGACGAGGCGCGGCTCCGCAGCGACCTGGCCGACAAGGAGTCGCCGGTGACGCTCGCGGCGCGGGCCAAGCGGCTGGGCCTCGTGCCGTCGCGCACGCCGGCGTACCTGCAGCTGCCCGACGGCAGCCGGCTCGAGATGCCCGGCCCCGGCAAGTAAGCAGCTAGAAGCACGTCCGAGGCACAGCGACGAAGCCAAACTCAACAACGGGAAGTTGCAGGACGATGGCTGGCGACACTCCTGATCGGCGGAGCAGCACCGAGCGGCGCGGGGGCGCCGGACGGGAGGCCGGTCGCGGCAGTGACGCCGGCCGACAGCGGACGGGCGGTCGCGCAGGCGCGGGGGGTGCCGGTGCGGCCGCCCGTTCCCGTGCCGGCGACACCAGTGCTAATCCCAGGGCCAATCCCAGGGCCAATCCCGGGACCGACTCCGGGGCCGAGCCGCCGGTGCGCGGCACGATGTCCGAGGCGCGCCGCTACACGCCCCGGGGGCGCTCCGTCCGTGACGCGTCGGTCGAGCACGGCGGCACGGGGCGGGGCGACCCGTTCCGGCCGGCACTGGAGGTGCTGCAGGGCGGCCGCGCCGACACCGGCCGCCGCGCCGCCGGCCGGGCCGCCGACAGCCCGCGCGATCCGGACACCGCCGCGGACCAGCACCCGCGGCGGTCGACCGACCCGCGGCGGACCACCAACCCGCGCGGCACGACCGACCCGCGCAGGACCGCCAACCCACGCGGCACCGCCGAGCCGCGCGGCACCACCGACCCACGCAGGACGACCGACCGGCGCGGCGCGGCGGATGCCCGCAGGACAGCCGATCCGCGCAGGACGGCCGGTCCGCGCGCCGCGGACCAGCGGGCCGCGAGGATCGGCATCGACCGGGAGCAGCCCGGCCCGCGGTCCCTCGACCGGGACGGGCACACCGCGCCTGACGAGCGGGCCACGGACCCGCGGGCCCGGACGGGCCTGCCGAGGACGGCCCAGGCCAGGTCCGGCGCGCTACCGCTGAAGCGCACCGGCGCCGCCCGCACACCGGCGAGAAGAACCACCCCGGTGCGCAAACCCCGCAAGCAGAGCCGGGTCCGGGTCCCGCGCCTGCCACGCACCAACCGCGCGCCGAAGCTCGCCGAGCCGCGCCGCCGGCTGCGGCTGGCCACGGTGCTGGCACTGCTGATGTTCGCCGCGATCGCCATCCGGCTCGTCCAGCTGCAGCTCACCGACGCCAGCGCCTACGCCGCCCAGGGGCTCAAGGCCCGGCTGGTGCACGACGTCCTGCCCGCGTCCCGCGGCGCGATCCTCGACCGCAACGGCAAGATCATCGTGCACTCGGTCGAGACGCGCTACGTCGCCGCCGACCCGCAGGTGATCAAGGACCCGGAGAAGGCGGCCGACGACCTGTTCGCGATCCTCGCGGACTACGGGGTGCTGCGCTCCGACCTGGTGCGCAAGCTGACCCCGCACAAGGGCGCCGACGGCAAGACCGACATCCGCTACGAGTACGTCGCGCACCAGATCTCGATCGAGGACAGCGAGCGGATCGCCAAGCTCAGCTTCGCCGGCGCGCTGGAGATCGGCCGTGACGAGCGCCGGCACGTGCCCGGCTACGACTTCGCGTCCAACGTGGTCGGCTACACCAGCAGGTCCGACCTGTCCGGCCAGCTCGGCATCGAGAAGGCGTACGACGCGCAGCTGCGCGGCATCGACGGCATGCACACGTACGAGCGCGGCCAGGGCGAGCTCAACAAGCCGCTGCCGCAGGGCGTGCAGGAGCTGAAGCCGGCCCGCCCCGGCAGCTCGGTCGAGCTGACCATCGACAGCGACCTGCAGTTCCTGGTGCAGAAGTCGCTCGGCGACCGGATGGCGGCGCTCGGCGCGTCCTTCGGCACCGCGATCGTGCTCGACAACCGGACCATGGAGGTCATGGCGATGGCGAGCTACCCGTCGTTCGCCGCCAACGACCCCGGCAAGTCGGACCCCGAGGACCTCAAGGACCAGTGCACGGCGACGGTCTTCGACCCCGGCTCGATCCACAAGGCGATCGTCATGGGCGCCGCGCTGCAGGAGGGGCTGATCACGCCGTCGTCGACGATCACCGTCAACTCGAAGGTGAAGAAGGGCGACACCACCTACACCGACCACCCGCCGCAGAAGGACGGCACGCCGATGACCATCCCGGGCATCCTCGCGCTGTCGTCGAACGTCGGCACGATCGCCGTCGCGGACATGCTCGGCAAGGACAAGCTGTACGAGTACCAGCGCAAGTTCGGCCTCGGCCAGCGCACCGGCGTCGGCCTGCCGAACGAGTCGCCGGGGCAGCTCCTGCCGCCGGGCGAGTGGACCGGCTCCAGCCCCGGCTCGATCCCGATCGGCAACGGCGTGGCGACGACCGCGATCCAGATGGCCGCCGTCTACGGCGCGATCGCCAACGACGGCCTGTGGGTGCAGCCGACGCTGGTCCGGAAGATCATCGCGCCGGACGGCACGGAGACCAGGCCGCCCGCGCAGGCGACCCGGCGGGTCCTGGATCCGGTGTACGCGCAGCAACTGCGCACCATGCTGGAGGGCGTCACGACGCTCGACGACGCGACCGGCCACCAGGCGGCGATCCCCGGCTACCGGATCGCGGGCAAGACCGGCACGTCGAAGCTGCCCAAGGACGGCGGCTACGCGCCAGGTGACGTGGTGTCGTTCATCGGCATGGCGCCGGCGGAGGCACCACGCTACGTGGTCGCCGTCACCGCGCACGTGCCCGGCGGCGCGGGTGGTTCCGTCGCCGCGCCGTTGTTCAAGGACATGATGGCGGTCACCCTCAGTAGCTTCGGGGTGGCACCGACGGGCACCGAGCCGCCGAAGCTGACGATCTACCCGTGACACCGACTCTGCCGCTTCCCGGCGGGACGGGTAGGGTCTGACCCCGTGCCCGGCTATCCCCGACCGAGGAGTGTCCGCCCCGTGCTCGCCGTCGAGCTGGCGGCCCTCGCCGGTGCGCCCATGGTGGCGCAGGACGGCGAGGTCGCCGTCACCGGCGTGACCCACAGTAGCTCCGCGGTGCGCCCCGGTGACCTGTACGCGGCCCTGCCCGGGTCGCGGGTGCACGGCGCCCAGTTCGCCGGCCAGGCGAAGGAGGCCGGCGCGGTCGCCGTGCTCACCGACCCGGCCGGCCTCGCGCAGATCGGCGGGCTGACCGGCGACCTGCCCGCGATCGTCGTCGACGACCCGCGCGCGGCGCTCGGCGGCATCGCCTCGCACGTGTACGGCGAGCCGACCCGGCAGCTGACCACGATCGGCATCACCGGCACCGCCGGCAAGACGTCCACGGCGTACCTCGTCGAGGCCGGGCTGCGGGCCGCCGGTCAGGTCACCGGTCTCATCGGCACGGTCGAGACCCGCCTCGGCGACCTCACCATCGACAGCGCCCGCACCACGCCCGAGGCGACGGACCTGCACGCGCTGTTCGCCGCCGGCCTCGAGCGCGGCGTCGAGGCCGTCGTCATGGAGGTCTCCAGCCACGCCCTGGAGCTCGGCCGGGTCAACGGGGTCCGGTTCGCCGCCGCCGGGTACACGAACTTCGGCATGGACCACCTCGACTTCCACCCCGACGTCGAGGCGTACTACGCGGCGAAGGCCAAGCTGTTCGACGGCCGCGCCGCCACCGAGATCCTCAACCTCGACGACGAGCGGGTCATGCGGCTGCGCAAGCCGGCGTCGTGGACCTACTCGGCGGCCGGCGACCCGGCCGCCGACGTCCGTGCCACCGGCATCACACCCGACGGCTACGGCCAGCGGTTCACCGTCACCCGCCGGGACGTGTCCGTCGCGTCCGGCGTGGGCCTGCCCGGCCGGCACAACGTCGCCAACGCGCTGCTCGCGATCGCCGCGCTCGTCGCCGTCGGCGTCGACCTCGCCGTCGCGGCGAAGGCCGTCGCGGAGGCGCCCGGCTCACCCGGCCGGATGGAGCGGGTCGACGCCCCCGGCGACGTGCTCGGCGTCGTCGACTACGCGCACAAGCCCGACGCGATGGTCGAGGTCCTCGCCGCGCTGCGGACCCTCGCCGCGTCCCGGGGCGGCCGTGTCATCTGCGTCGTCGGCGCCGGCGGCGACCGCGACCGGGGCAAGCGGCCGCTGATGGGCCGGGCCGCCGCGGAGGGCGCCGACCTGGTGGTCGTCACCGACGACAACCCCCGCACCGAGGACCCCGCGGCCATCCGGGCGGAGGTGCTCGCCGGCACCCGGGGCGCCACCGCCACCGTCGTCGAGGTGGACGGCCGGCGCGCCGCGATCGACCACGCGGTCGCCCAGGCCCGGCCCGGCGACGTGGTGGCGGTCCTCGGCAAGGGCCACGAGCGCGGCCAGGAGGTCGGCGGCGAGGTCCTGCCGTTCGACGACCGGGTCGAGCTCGCCGCGGCGCTGCGGGCGGTGGCGTCGTGATCCCGTTCACCGTCGCCGAGATCACCGCCGTCGTCGGCGGCACCCTGCACGCCACCGACCCCTCGGCGGCCGGTGCCGCGGTCGTCGACGGCCCCGTCGAGTACGACTCCCGCAAGGTCGGACCGGGCGGGCTCTTCGTCGCGTTCGCCGGCGCGAAGGTCGACGCGCACGACTTCGCCGCCAAGGCCGTCGCCGACGGCGCGGTCGCGGTCCTCGGCAGCCGCCCCGTCGACGGCGTGCCCACGATCGTCGTCGAGGACCCGCGCGCCGCCCTGGGGCTGCTCGCGCGGGCCGCCCTGGAGCGACGCGACGACATCACCGTCGTGGCGATCACCGGCTCGTCGGGCAAGACGAGCACCAAGGACCTCATCGCGGCGCTGCTGCGCACCGCCGGGCCGACCGTGGCGACCATCGGGTCGGAGAACAACGAGCTCGGCACCCCGTACACGGTGCTCAAGGTCGCCGCCGAAACCCGCTTCCTGGTGCTGGAGATGGGTGCGCGCGGTGGCGGGCACCTTGCCTACCTGTGCGGCATCGCGCCGCCGGACGTGTCGGTCGTGGTCAACGTCGGCACGTCGCACATCGCCGAGTTCGGGTCCCTGGAGGGCACCACCCTCGCCAAGGGGGAGCTCGTCGAGGCGCTGCGCCCGGGCGGTCTCGCGATCCTCAACGCCGACGACGAGCGGGTCCGGTCGATGGCGTCGCGCAGCGCCGCGCCGGTGCGCTTCGCGGGTGAATCGGAAGTGTCTGATTTCCGGGCCACCGACGTCGAGGACCTCGGCCGCGGCCGGTTCGGCTTCACGATGCACCTGCCGGGCACCGGCCCGGTCCAGGTGCGGCTCGACGTCGCCGGACGGCACCAGGTCGGCAACGCGTTACTCGCCGCTGCCGTGGCGTCGCACGCCGGTGTGGATCCGGCCACGATCGCCGCCACACTCGGCGATCTAGAGGGCTTGTCGAGCCGAAGGATGGATGTCTTCGACCGTGCCGACGATGTCACGGTCATCGACGACTCGTACAACGCCAATCCGGCGTCCATGGCGGCGGCGCTCCGGGCGCTCGTCGCGGTGGCCGGCGGGCGGCGGATGATCGCCGTGCTCGGCTCCATGGCAGAGCTCGGTGAGTATGAGCGAACCGGACATGAGGAGGTCGGTCGTCTCGCCGCTGAGCTCGGCGTCGACCGCCTCGTGGCCGTGGGCGAGCAGGCCGCGCCGATCCTGCACGGTGCGTCCGTCGTGGCGAGTTGGGGAGGAGACCCGGTGCTCGTGACCGATCAGGAGGCCGCCGTCGCGCTGCTGCGCGCCGAGCTGCGGCCCCGCGACGTGGTTCTGGTCAAGGGATCCAGGTACCGGACGTGGGACATCGCCGACGCCCTGCGGGCGGGCGTCAGGTGAGGGCCGTCTTCGTCGCCGCGTTCGTGGCGTTCCTCATCTCGCTGTTCGGCACCCCCATCGCGATCAAGTACTTCACCAGGCTCAAGGCCGACCAGCCGATCCGCGCCGACGGACCGCAGGGCCACCTGGGCAAGAAGGGCACGCCCACGATGGGCGGCGTGGTGTTCATCTTCGCCACGCTCATCGCGTACACCGGCGGGCACATCGCGCTGACCACGCTGCCGGACCAGCAGCTGCGCCCGAGCGGCCCGACCGCGACCGCAGTGGTGCTGCTGGGCCTGTTCGTCTTCACCGGCCTGCTCGGCTTCCTCGACGACTACCTCAAGGTCGCCAAGCGCAACAGCGACGGGCTCAACAAGCGCGGCAAGCTCATCGGCCAGGCGCTGATCGGCGCGATCTTCGGCGCGATCGCCCTGTACGTGCCGGCGAAGCAGACCGGTGACTCGGTCGTCACCACGGTCGCCAGCCCGAAGCTGTCGTGGGTGCACGACATCGACTGGCTCGACATCACCAAGATCGGCGCCGTCGTCTTCTTCGTGTTCGTGGTCATGTCGATGTCCAACGCGGTGAACCTCACCGACGGCCTCGACGGCCTCGCGACCGGCACGTCGATCCTGGTGATCGGCAGCTACATGGCGATCGCGTTCTGGCAGTACCGGCACTGGTGCGCCGACCCGGAGTACACCGCCAGCTACTGCTACGACGTCCGCGACCCCCTCGAGATGGCGCTCATCGCCGGCGCGGCCGTCGGCGCGCTGGTCGGCTTCCTGTGGTGGAACACGTCACCGGCGCGGATCTTCATGGGCGACACCGGCTCCATGGCGCTCGGCTCGCTCATCGCCGGCCTCGCCGTGGCGACCAAGACCGTCCTGCTGCTGCCGCTGATGGGCCTGCTGTTCTTCATCATCGTCGTGACGTGGATCATGCAGATCGGCTCCTACCGCACGACCGGCAAGCGCATCTTCCGGATGGTGCCGCTGCAGCACCACTTCGAGCTCGCCGGCTGGAGCGAGGTCAACATCGTGGTCCGCTTCTGGATCATCGCCGGCCTGGGCATGGCCGCGTCGCTCGGCCTGTTCGCCGCCGACTTCCTGCGGGTGATGAGCGGCTCCGGCTGACCCCGCGCGTCCGGCCGGCATCACGGCGCGCCGGACATCGAACCGGTCCGACACGCCGGGACCCCGTGGTCGCCAGACCTCGCGGGTCCCGGCGGCATGATGGTCCCCATGCGGGGCGATGGGGAGCAGGACACGTCGGCGGCGGCCGCGTCGGTGCCACCAGCGGCGGCTGCGTCGGTGCCACCGGCGCCGGCCAACCAGGCGGCGGTGCCCGCAGCGCCCGGCAGCGGGATCCTCGGCTGGTTCGACGCGCTGCGCGGCCTGCTCGACCGGCCCCTCGCCTCCTACTACCTGCTGCTGTCCAGCGTCGGGCTGCTGGTCTTCATCGGCCTGGCCATGGTGTTCTCCGTCACCGGCGTCGAGGGCGTCGCGGAGTCCGGCGACCCGTTCGGCCCGGTGTTCAAGCAGACGATCTTCGCCGTGGTCGGGCTCGTCGTGTTCTGGGTCTGCCAGCGGCTGCCGGTGCGCACGTTCCGGGCCATCGCCGTGCCGCTGCTCATCTCCGCGTTCGTGCTCATGGCCTTCGTCGACCTGATGGGCTGGCTCTCCGCCAGCCGCACCCCGCCCGGCGAGAAGGTGAAGCCGATCCACCTCGGCCCGATCTGGGCCGAGGACCTGTGGCTGCACCTCGGCGGCATCCAGGTCCAGCCGGCGGAGCTCGCGAAGGTCGCCCTCGTCGTCTGGGGCGCCGACCTGCTGGTGCGCAAGGGGCGCACGATCCTGTCGTGGCGGGAGCTGTTCATGCCGCTGCTGCCGGTGACGGTGGCGCTGCTGCTCCTCGTCGGCTACAACGACCTCGGCTCCATGATCTGCCTCGTGGTCCTCTTCACCGGGCTGCTGTGGGCGGCCGGCGCGCGGCTGCCGGTCTTCGCCTGGCTCGGCGGCCTCGCCGCCACCGGCGTGCTCGCGCTGATCCTCCTGCCGGCCGAGAAGGACTACCGGCTGGCCCGCATCAAGGTGTTCTTCGACCCGTCCATCGACCCCGAGGCGCGCAACGGGCGCTACCAGTACCTGCGCGGGCTGTGGGCGATCGGCAACGGCGGCTGGTTCGGCGTCGGGCTCGGCGAGAGCCAGCTGAAGTGGGGCCGGCTGCCCAACGCGCACAACGACTTCATCTTCGCCATCGTCGCCGAGGAGCTCGGCGTCGTCGGCTGCCTGGTCGTCCTCGTCCTGTTCGGCATGCTCACCTACACGGGGCTGCGCATCGCCCGCCGGGTCGAGGACCCGTTCCGCCGGCTCGCCGCCGCCGCGATCACCATCTGGTTCGTCGGGCAGGCGATCATCAACATCGGCGGCGTGGTCGGGCTCATGCCGATCACCGGCCTGCCGCTGCCGTTCATCTCCGACGGCGGCACCGCCCTGGTCGTGGCCCTCGGCGCGGCCGGGATGCTCAGCTCCGCGGCCCGCGCCGAGCCCGACTGCGCCAGAGCCATGCATGCCCGTCCGCCGCGAAAGTGGGTGCGACTACTCTGGGCGCCGTTGCCGCCGCTGCCGCGCGCCCGCGCCGACAGTGACGGTGACGTCCCCTCGACACGCGCGACGGGTCGTCCACTGACGCCGCAGGGCGGCAGCCCAGGGCGGACCCGCGGAAGGAGCTCCTGATGGCAGCGCTGCGCTCCGTGGTGCTGGCCGGCGGAGGCACCGGCGGGCACATCTACCCGCTGCTCGCCTTCGCCGACTGCCTCCGCAGGCACGACCCGGGCCTGCGGATCACCTGTATCGGCTCGGAGCGTGGGATGGAGGGTGAGATCATCCCGCAGCGCGGCTATGACCTGCGCCACGTCCCGGCCTTCCAGCTGCCCCGCTCCGTGAACATGAACCTGGTCCGCACCCCGGACCGGATGTACAAGTCCGCGAAGGCGACCCGCGAGATCCTCGACGAGGTCGAGGCGGACGCGGTGGTCGGGTTCGGCGGCTACGTCTCCGTCCCCGCCTATCTCGCCGCATGGCGGCGCAAGACCCCCACGATCATCCACGAGGTCAACGTGCCCGTGGGCGTGGCCAACAAGATGGGCATGCGCTTCACGAAGCACATCGTGCTCGGCTTCCCCCACCAGGCGCAGCAGATCCCGTCGGTGGCGCACGCCGAGGTCGTCGGGGTGCCGCTGCGGCAGAGCATCGCCACCCTCGACCGGGCCGCGCTGCGGGAGCGGGCCCGCGCCCACTTCGGCCTCGACCCGCACCTGCCGACGCTGTTCGTCTTCGGCGCGTCGGCCGGCGCCCGCTCGATCAACCTGGCGGTGTCCGGCGCGGCGAAGCAGATCACCGGCTCCGGGGTGCAGGTGCTGCACATCATCGGCGCCCGCAACGACGACGTCGAGGTCCCCACCGGCCTGCCCGCGCCGTACGTGAAGGTCAAGTTCCTGTCGGAGATGGAGCTCGGCTACGCGGCCGGCGACCTGGCGCTGTGCCGGGGTGGCGCGATGACCTGCGCGGAGACCGCCGCGGTCGGCATGCCGGCCATCTACGTGCCGCTGCCGTGGGGCAACGGCGAGCAGCGCCGCAACGCGCTGCCGGTCGTCGAGGCCGGCGGTGGCCTCATCGTCGAGGACGGCGACCTCTCCCCGCAGTGGGTCACCGACACCGTGGTGCCCCTGGTGCGCGACGGCGCCCGGCTCGCGGCGATGAGCCGCGCCGCCGCCGGTTACGGTCGCCGCGACGGCGACGAGGCCCTTCGCCGGTACCTGCTGAAGGTGGTCGGAGCATGACGGATTTGACCGCCGAGGACCTCGGCAGGGTGCACCTCGTCGGGGTGGGCGGGGTCGGCATGAGCGGGCTCGCCCGGCTCCTGCTCACCCGGGGCATCCCCACGTCCGGCAGCGAGCTGCGCGAGTGGCCGCAGCTGGCGGCGCTCAAGGCGCTCGGCGGCACGATCTTCCGCGAGCACCAGCCGGCGAACCTCGACGGGGTCGACACGGTCGTCTACTCGACCGCGATCCCGCAGGACCACATCGAGCTCGTCACGGCCCGGGAGCGGGGGCTGCGGGTCATGCACCGTTCCGAGGCCCTCGCCGCCACGATGGTCGGGCGCAGGAGCGTCGCGGTCGCCGGTACACACGGCAAGACGACCACGACGTCGATGATCACCCTCATGCTCCAGCACGCCGGGCTCGACCCGTCGTTCGTCATCGGCGGGGAGATCTCCGAGGTCGGCTCCAACGCCCACCACGGCAGCGGCGAGCTGTTCGTCGCCGAGGCCGACGAGAGCGACCGGTCGTTCCTGCTCTACAACCCGCACGTCGCGGTCGTCACCAACATCGACGCCGACCACCTCAACACGTACGGCGACCTGCAGGGCCTCGAGGACGCGTTCGTCGAGTTCTGTGCCCGCGTCGAGCCCGGCGGCTTCGTGGTCACCTGCGCCGACGACCCCGGCGCCCAGCGGATGATCGTGCGGGTCCGCGAGGCCGGCGGCGACGTCGTCACCTACGGCACCGCCCCCGACGCCGACCTGCGCCTGACGGAGGTGCGCTCCTCCGCGCAGGGCGTGCGCTACGTGGCGCACCACGAGGGCGTGCCGCTCGGCGAGGTGCACCTGCCGATCCCCGGCGCGCACCTCGGCCTCAACTCGGCGGGGGCGCTGCTCACCGCCCTGCGGCTCGGCATCCCGGCCGAGTCGGCGATCGAGGCGCTGTCGACGTTCCCCGGGGTGCGGCGGCGCTTCGAGTTCAAGGGCGCCGAGGCCGGCGTGCGGATCTACGACGAGTACGCGTACCACCACGTCCCGATCGAGGCGGCGATGCGCACCCTGCGCGAGGTCGCCGGCGACGGGCGGCTGATCGTGGTGTTCCAGCCCTACCGGATGTACCGCACCCGCGACTACCTGACCGAGATCGCCGCCGCGCTGTCCCTGGCCGACGAGGCGATCATCATGGAGGTGTTCGGCCCGGGCGAGGTCCGGGAGCCGGGGGAGGGCGGGGTCGCGCTGACCGCCGCCGTCGACCTGCCCGAGGACCGCAAGGTGTTCGTGCCGTCGTGGGACGACGTGCCGGGCGAGGTCGTCGCCCGCGTCCGGGAGGGCGACGTGGTCGTCACGATGGGCGCGCCGCCGATCTCCCTCATGGGTGACGAGCTGCTCGCCGCGCTCAAGAACTCCGGCGACGGCTACGTCGGCCGGCACAACCGCCCCGACGGCGAATGACCGGGGACTGACCGCCCTTGACGTCCACGCGCGGCTGGCGGCTGGTCCTGGCACCCCGCTCGGCGCCCGCCGGCTCGTCGCAGCGCCGCTTCGCGCAGCGGGCCCGGCGGCACCGCCTCCGCGTCGTGCTGTCCTGGCTGGTCGGGCTCGGCGTCGTCGCGTTGCTCGGCGGGGCCGTCGCCGTCGTCTACGCCACGCCGGTGTTCGGGGTCCACGGGATCCGGGTCACCGGCGTGTCGGCGCTGACGGCCCAGGACGTCCGGGACGCGGCCGGGGTCGCCACCGGCACGCCCCTGGCCCGGCTCGACCTCGCCGCGGTGGAGCGGCGGGTGCGGACGCTGAAGCCGGTCCGGACGGTCACCGCGTCCAAGGACTACCCGCGCACCCTGGTCCTCGCGGTGCGCGAGCGGACGGGGATCGCCGTGGTGCCGGCGGCGCTGGGGTTCGTGCTGCTGGACGCCGACGGCGTGGCGTTCCTCCCGGTCGGCTCCGCGCCGGCGGGGCTGCCGGTGGTGCGCCTCGCCGCGCCCGCCCCCGGCGACCCTGCCACCCGGGCCGCGCTGACCGTCCTGGCGGCGCTGCCGCCGTGGCTGCGGTCGCAGATGGTGGCCCTGGCCGCCGACGCGCCGACGCGGGTGCGGCTGGAGCTCACCGAGGGCCGCACGGTCGTGTGGGGCGACGCGACCCAGAACGAGGCGAAGGTCAGGGTGTTGCAGGTCACGAAGATCCTGCCGGACAAGACGCTCGACGTGAGCGCGCCCGGGGTGGTGCTGGAGCGGTGAACCGTCTCGACGTCCCTTTCGCCGGCGACGAGCGGTCGCTGGAGCGGTGAACCGTGTTGACGTCCCTTTCGCCGGCGACGAGCGGTCGATAGTGCTCGGGTGGCTCGACTGGCACCGGGAGACCGTGCACGTGAAGTGCGCCGGGCTCGCCGAGGAGGACGCCTGGCGGACCCCGCTGTCGGCGTCGCCGCTGACCAGCGCCGCCGGGCTCGTGTCGCACCTCACGGCGGTCGAGTCGTACTGGTTCGAGCGGGTCGTCGCGGGGCTGGACGTGCCGGTGCCGTGGAGCGCCGGCGACACCGACGCGGACTGGCGCCGGGCGCCCGGTGCCACCCTGGCCGGCAACCTCGACCGGTACCGGCGCCAATGCGACGTCTCGCGGGCCCTGATGCGCGACGTCGATCTCGACGGGACGGCCGCGGCACCGCGGCGCGGCGAGCCCGTCGCGGTCCGCTGGGTGCTTCTGCACATGATCGAGGAGACCGCCCGTCACAACGGACACCTCGACGCCGTTAGGGAATTGGTCGACGGCGTCGTCGGGGAATAGCCGACACGCCGGGCGGCGGTCCTTGGATCGCGACAGTCGGGCCCTTACCTTGCGATAAGGCATTAGTTGACATAACTATAAGCCTCTAGTAAAGGGTGAGGGTTTGCGGGACCCACATCCAGTGCGTCTGCATGGCGGACGCCGCCCGTCGCGGGGCCGGGCTACACCAGTCTGACGGCTCCGGGAAGGATCGGCGCTCGCCAACCTCGAAAGGAAAGGCAGTCCGATGACACATCCGCACAACTATCTCGCGGTCATCAAGGTCGTCGGCATCGGCGGCGGCGGGGTCAACGCCGTCAATCGCATGATCGAGGTTGGCCTCAAGGGCGTCGAGTTCATCGCGATCAACACCGACGCCCAGGCCCTGCTGATGAGCGACGCCGACGTCAAGCTCGACGTCGGCCGGGAACTGACCCGCGGGCTCGGCGCCGGCGCCAACCCCGACGTGGGCAAGAACGCCGCCGAGGACCACCGGGACGAGATCGAAGAGGTGCTCAAGGGCGCCGACATGGTCTTCGTCACCTGTGGCGAGGGCGGCGGCACGGGCACCGGCGGCGCGCCGGTGGTGGCGAACATCGCGCGGAAGCTCGGCGCGCTGACGATCGGCGTGGTCACCCGGCCGTTCTCGTTCGAGGGCAAGCGCCGGCAGGTCCAGGCCGAGGCCGGGATCGAGGAGCTGCGCAACCAGTGCGACACGCTCATCGTGATCCCCAACGACCGGCTCCTGGCGCTCGGCGACCGGGGCATCTCGATGATGGACGCCTTCCGGCAGGCCGACCAGGTCCTGCTCTCCGGTGTCCAGGGCATCACCGACCTGATCACCACGCCCGGCCTGATCAACCTCGACTTCGCCGACGTGAAGAGCGTCATGAGCGGAGCCGGCAGTGCCCTCATGGGCATCGGCAGCGCGCGCGGTGACAACCGGGCCGTCGAGGCGGCCGAGTCGGCGATCTCCAGCCCGCTGCTGGAGCAGAGCATGGACGGCGCGCGCGGGGTGCTGCTGTCCATCGCCGGTGGCTCCGACCTCGGCCTGTTCGAGATCAACGACGCGGCGCAGCTGGTCACCGACGCGGCCCACCCCGACGCCAACATCATCTTCGGTGCGGTCATCGACGACGCGCTCGGCGACGAGGTGCGCGTCACGGTGATCGCGGCCGGGTTCGACGGCGGCGCGCCGGCCTACCGGCCGGTCGAGGCCCGCGCCCCGCGGCCGCAGCACCACCACCAGCCGAAGGAGCCGGCCCCGGTCGAGCGCCAGGCCCCGCCGCCGCCCCGGCGGGTGCTGTTCGACGACGTCGACGTGCCGGACTTCCTGAAGAACGGCGCCTGAAAGAATCGGGTGGGTCCTCCGGGGCCCACCCGATTCGTTTCGCATGCTCGGAGGGCCACGTGGGCGACGCACGGACCGCGGAGATCGAACACAACCTGGCTGTGGTCCGCGCCCGGGTCGCGTCGGCCTGCAGGGCCGCCGGGCGGGCCGCCGACGAGGTGACCCTGGTCGCGGTCACCAAGACGTACCCCGCCGAGGACGTGACCCGCCTGGCCTCGCTGGGCGTGCTGGACGTGGGGGAGAACCGGGACCAGGAGGCCGCCCCCAAGGCCTCCGCGTGCCCCGCCGAGCTGCGCTGGCACTTCATCGGTCAGCTGCAGCGCAACAAGGCGCGCTCGGTCGCCTCGTACGCGTCGGTCGTGCACTCCGTGGACAGCCTGCGGCTGGTGGACGCGCTGACGGACGCCGCGGTGCGGGCCGGACGCGACACGCCGCTGGGCGCGCTCGTGCAGGTGAGCCTCGACGACGACGAGCACCGCGGCGGCGCCGTCACCGGAATTATCGAACAGGTGGCCGAATCAATCGCGGCGAGCCCCGCTTTGACACTCAAAGGTGTGATGGCCGTCGCGCCGCTCGGATGGGATCCGGACGCGGCATTCGAGCGACTCGCCGCCGTATCCGCCCGCCTGCGGATCTCCTTTCCGGACGCGGACTGGATTTCCGCCGGCATGAGCGACGACCTCGAATCCGCGATTTCGCACGGCTCGACACATGTTCGTGTCGGTAGCGCATTGCTCGGAAATCGACCCCCACTGGGGTAGCCTGACCGCGGGAACGGAAAAACTACACGGGTGTGGTTCTGCGCCGGCGGGGCGGTGTCACACCATCGTGATCGGTGGCACCGACAACGGGGGGAAGTGCCGCATGGCGGTGGACGGAGGAGCGCGCATGGGTGCTCTGCGCAGGGCGGGTGTATGGCTCGGGCTCGTCGAGGACGACGACGAGCGGGGCTACGACGACCGTCACTACCGGGGCTACGGTGACGACTTCGCCGACGACGAGGACGACGTCGACGAGGTGCCGGCGCCGCGTGCCCGCATGACGTCCGACCGGCTCTCCGTGTCGGACCGGCTCTCCGTGTCGGACCGGCTCTCCACCTCCTCCTCGGAGCGGCTCACCGCGTCCGAGCGCCTCGCCGCCGCCGAGCGGATGACGACCTCGGAGCGCCTGACGGCGGCCGAGCGGCTCTCCGCGGCCGAGCGCGACGCCGCCGCCGCGAGCCGCAGCACCGTGCGCTCGATCACGCGGCCCACGACCGTCAGCTACCCGACACGAGACAACCTGGCGATCGCGCCGCAGCCGGTGACGAGGGAGCGGACAGTGGTCGAGGAAGAGGCCGACGACCGCCGCTACGCGATCACGACGCTGCACCCCACGACGTACAACGAGGCCCGGACCATCGGCGAGCACTTCCGTGACGGCCACCCGGTGATCATGAACCTCACCGAAATGGACGAGGCCGACGCGAAGCGACTGGTCGACTTCGCGGCAGGACTGGTGTTTGGCCTGCGTGGTAACTTCGAGCGGGTGACCAACCGGGTCTTCCTGCTCTCTCCGGCAAATGTCCAGGTCACCGCAGAGGACAAAGCTAAGATCGCCGAGGGCGGGTTCTTCAACCAGAGCTGATGCGAGGACTCAACGGCCGTGGTGTCCATCACCCTGCAGATCGTGTATCTGCTGCTCTACCTGTTCCTGGTGGTGCTCCTCGCTCGCTTTGTCATGGGCTATGTGATGCAGTTCGGCCGCCGCTGGCAACCGGGCCGGGGCGCGGCGGCAGCGCTCGAAGTGGTGTGGAGCGTCACCGATCCGCCGCTCAAAGCGTTGAGGCGGGTGATCCGTCCGCTGCGTATTGGTACCGTGGCCGTGGACCTGTCTTCGCTTGTGCTGCTGGTTATCCTGTTCGTGCTGATGAACGTCGTGGTAAGGCAACTGATCGAGGTGTTCTCGTGACTCGCCCCGATCGGCGGCCACGCGGCCGCAACTGACCCGAGGAGTTTCGATGCCGCTGACCCCGGCCGACGTCCACAACGTCGCCTTCAAGAAGCCCCCCATCGGTAAACGGGGCTACGACGAGGAGGAGGTCGACGCCTTCCTCGACGAGGTCGAGCGCGAGCTCGCCCGTCTGATCGAGGAGAACAACGAGCTGCGCGCGCAGCTCGAACGCGGTGGTGGCGGTCGCGCCCCCGCCGGTCCCAGCGGCGGCGGCGACCCGCGCCTGGCCTCGGAGCTGGCCGACCTCAAGACGCAGTTCGAGCGCGTCCAGCGGGAGAAGCAGTCCGCCGAGCAGGCCGCTCGCGGCATGCAGCAGGAGCTGGACCAGATCCGCTCGCAGGGCGGCCCGGCCGGCGGCGACGGCGAGCAGCAGGCGCTCCGCGTCCTGATGATGGCCCAGCGCACCGCCGACGACCACGTGTCCGACGCCCGCCGCGAGGCCGACAAGCTGCTCTCCGACGCCCGCACCAAGGCCGAGGAGGTCACCCGCGACGCGCGCGCGAAGGCCGACGCGCTGGAGCGCGACGCCCGGCAGCGGCACCAGGAGGCGATGGGCGGTCTCGACGCCAAGCGCACCGCGCTGCAGAAGCACATCGAGGAGCTCAAGCAGTTCGAGCGGGAGTACCGGACCCGTCTGAAGGCCTACCTGGAGAGCCAGCTGCGCGACCTCACCGGCCGCGAGCAGAGCCTCGAGGCCGAGATGGCCGCCCGCAACGAGGCCGCGCCCCGTGCCGCGACCGGTGGCACCGGTCTCGCCGCGGCGGGCCTCTCGGGTGGCTACGAGGGCGCGGGACGCTAGTCCCTCCGCTTTCAGTTCGGCAACCTCGGCGGCTCATGAGGGTGACCAGCACAGAGCACTGACACGCCGGTCAATGCGACACGCGGCGCCCCAGTCGAAATTCGGCTGGGGCGCCGGTCGCTATCCGGGGTCTCGTTCGTTGTACGGGCTGAGAGACACTCGCCCGGGACCGTTGCGCAGCATCTGCCGGGCTCAGCTTGCGGAGGGGTAGGCCGTGATCGTCGGAAGTCTGCTGCTGATCGTCGTGGCCGTGGGCCTGCTCGTGGTGGGCCTGCTGCAAGGCGCTGACGCCCTGCTGGTGGCGTCGATCGGGGCGAGCCTCCTCGCGGCGGTCGCCCTCATCGTCGGTGGCCGCCAGGCCGCCGCCGCCCGCTCGTCCCGCACCGTGCGCACCGGCCGGCAGGTGCCCAACGACGAGCGTTACGACCCGTTCGAGTCCCGCCTGGACGCTGACAGCGCCCGCGAGGCCCGCCAGCCCGTCGGCGCCGGCGCCCGGTCCACCGGCGGCACCACGTACGGCCGCGGCGCCGGTTCTGGTTCCGGTGCTGGTTCCGGCTCCGGCTCAGGCGGCCCCGCCCGGCTCGCGGACAGTGGGCGGACCGACGCCAACGTGCCGCCCGTCGACGAGACCGCGATCACGCCGCCCGTCCGCGACGAGCCGGTCGTGCCGCAGCAGCCGTACGACGACTACCCGGCCTCCCCGGACGGCGAATGGTCCGTCGACGGCGAGGAGTTCGACGACGAGGACCCGGAGGACGAGCCCCCGATCCAGCCGTCGTCACCCGCCGACATGGCCCGCGTCGCCACGATGCAGGACGAGGTCCTGGTCATCGACGGCCGCCCCCGCTACCACGTGCGCGGCTGCGTGCACCTGCTCGGCCGGGAGAGCGAGCCACTGCCGATCAGCGAGGCCGTCGAGCTCGGCTTCACCCCCTGCAGCGTCTGCGAACCCAACGACGCCGTCCTCGCCGGCCGCGCCTGACCTTTCGCCCTTCTTCGGCGCACGCCGCGGCCCGAGCCGGACGGACATCCGTCCGGCTCGGCCCCAGGCGTTCACTCCACCGGGCCTGCCGCGGACGCCGGACCAGGCTGGGCGCTCCCGGCCGTCGGACCGCGGCCGCGCCTGACCTCTGACCTGCCCGCTCGTTTCTTTCGGCGCACGCCGCGGCCCAGGCCGGCGCACTTTCGTCCCGCGCGACCCAGGCGGACGTCCGCTGCATTTGGGCCCGCCACGGAAATCGGAGCCGCCTGGACGCCTCCGGCGATCGGACCCGGCTGGGCTTCCGGCCGTCGGACTCCCGGCTGGGCACGCTCACCGGCTCCCGGCTCTGGGCACGCTCACCGGCCGGCCGGCCGGCCGACCGACCGACCGGGCCGGCCGTCGTCGACCGGCCCGGCATGTGCTCGGACACCCGGAGGGGCGGATCACGCCTACCGCCGGACGATCCAGATGTGCCCGGCTGGGCGTTTCCGCGCGGCGGGACCTCGGCGCCCACGGGGTGACGGTGGGGCGGGCGCGGGACGACTCCGGGCGAGGCGTCCGCGGGCCAGCCTGGTCGTCTTGACAGGGCAGCCTGGTCGTCCCCGGCCAGGCACTTCCACGCAGGCGACCACGCAAGCACCTGCGGGAGAGGCGTCCGTAGGCCGGCCTGGTCGTCCCGGCTTGGCTGGCCAGGACCACCCTGTCCTGAAAACAACCCGGCCTGAACAACCCCGGCCTGAACAACCCCGGCCTGAACAACCCCGGCCCTGACGCTCCGGGCTGAACACCCCGACCTGGAGGCTCGGGCCTGGACGCTCCGGTCTGGACGCCCGGGCGCTGACGCGTAGACGACCTCGGGTGAGGCGTCCGTCGGCCTGCCTGCTCGCCCCCGGCTGAGCCGGCCTGGCCGGCGCCGCGACCGGGTGCTTACGCGCGGGCGGCCGTGCGGGCGAGGCGTCCGTGGCTGGCCTGGTCGTCGTGCTGGGGGCGACGGACCCGGCAGGGGCGTCGTTCGCGGGGCACGTCGGGGACCTCGGCGGTGACGGCGGCCTTGTCCTACACCGTAACGTATCGGGAGAAATTGATCTCGGAGTTATTACCTTAAGTAGCGGCAAAGTAGCTGCGGGTGGCGGGTGGTGAGAGGTGACCGGTCCGGGTGATGATCCACCGGTCTGGTCGATCGCCCACGAACGGGTGAACCTTCACAATAGGGCATGCCCACCATCGCGATCCGTGTCAAGCCGGGTGCCTCGCGCACCGCGGTCGGCGGGAGCCACGCCGGACCGTACGGCCCGGCGCTGATCGTCGCGGTCGGCGCCCGCCCCGTTGACGGGCAGGCCACCGAGGCCGCGCTGAAGGCCCTCGCCGGCGCGCTGGGGCTGCGGCCGTCGGCGCTGCGGCTGAAGGCGGGCGCCGCCAGTCGGGACAA
The DNA here is from genome assembly GCF_039531485.1 of Dactylosporangium maewongense. Taxonomy (NCBI): domain Bacteria; kingdom Bacillati; phylum Actinomycetota; class Actinomycetes; order Micromonosporales; family Micromonosporaceae; genus Dactylosporangium; species Dactylosporangium maewongense. The sequence continues at coordinate 334,730 of NZ_BAAAQD010000008.1, forward strand.
GCTCGTGGAGCTGCCCGAGACGTTGCCGGAGGGGCACGCCGCACGGCTGGCCGCGCTGATGGACCCCTCGCATTGAGCCACGAGTTCAACCTGGCGCTGCTCATCGGCGCGGCGGTGCTGCTGGTCTGCGTGGGTGCGGTGCGTCTGTCGGTGCGGCTCGGTCTGCCCAGCCTTCTGGTGTACCTGCTGCTGGGTGTCGTGATCGGCGAGGCGGGGCTCGGCATCAACTTCGAGAACGCGGAGCTCACCCGTACCCTCGGCATCTGCGCGCTCGTGGTGATCATCGCCGAGGGTGGTCTGACGGCCCGCTGGTCGACGCTGCGTCCGGTGCTGGGGCCGGCCGTGGTGCTGTCGACGGTGGGCGTCGCGGTGAGTGTGGCGGTGGTCGGCGTGATCACGCACTTCGCGCTCGGCGCCGGTTGGCAGCAGTCGCTCCTGTACGGGGCGGTGCTGTCCTCCACGGACGCCGCGGCCGTCTTCTCCACGCTGCGCAGGATGCCGGTCCGGCCGCGGCTCGCCGCGATCCTGGAGGCCGAGTCCGGCATCAACGACGCGCCGGTGGTGATCCTGGTCGTGCTGCTGTCGCTGCCGGAGGGGGTCACCGGCCCGTGGTGGGAGCAGCTGGGCCTGGTCGGCTACGAGCTGCTCGCCGGCGCCGTCATCGGGCTCGTCGTCGGGTTGGGCGGGGCCTGGGCGCTGCGCCGCGCCGCGCTGCCGTCCGCCGGCCTGTACCCCCTGGCCGCGGTCGGCCTGACCGTGCTGGCGTACGCGGTCGGCTCCGTCGCGCACGCGTCGGGCTTCCTGGCGGTGTACGTGACCGGTGTCGTGCTCGGCAACTCCCGGCTGCCGCACCGCAGGGCCATGCTCGGTTTCGCGGACGGGTTGGCGTGGCTCGCCCAGATCGGGCTGTTCGTGCTGCTCGGCCTGCTCGCGTCGCCCAGCGAGCTCGGCGCCGCGGTGCTGCCGGCGCTGGTCGTCGGCCTGGTGCTGATCCTGCTCGCGCGGCCGCTGTCGGTGCTGGTCAGCGTCACCCCGTTCCGGTACGGCTGGCGCGACCAGGCGTTCCTGTCGTGGGCGGGGCTGCGCGGCGCGGTCCCGGTCGTGCTCGCCACGATCCCGCTGTCGGCCGGCCTGCCGGGCGCGCAGACGCTGTTCAACGTCGTGTTCGTGCTGGTCGTGGTCTACACGGCGGTGCAGGGGGTGACGCTGCCACCGGTCGCGAAGCGGCTGGGCGTGGCGGCACCCGGCGAGACGACCGACCTGCAGGTGGAGTCGGCGCCGCTGGAGCGGATGGGCGCTGACCTGCTGCAGCTTGAGGTGCCGGTCGGCTCGAAGCTCAACGGCGTGCACGTGGACGAGCTACGATTGCCTGTCGGTGCGGTCGTGACGCTGGTGCTTCGCGACGGCGGCGCGTTCGTGCCGGAATCGCAGACCCGCCTCAAGACCCGCGACAGTCTGCTGATCGTCGCCACCGAGCAGGTGCGTGACGCGGCGGAGCGCAGGCTGCGAGCGGTGAGCAGGCGAGGAAGACTTGCGCGCTGGTTTGCCGAACATGGCGAGGATCGGCGCCAATAACTGATCCAATTGGTCGGAATGCGTGTGGCATGTTTGTCGGACGCGTGTACATTCCGTATTCTTGCCAGCCACTGGAGTGCGCGACGGCGCGTCGCGCGCCCGTTTTGCATCTGGGGGAAGCCATGGCCGAGCGAGCGGGTGGCGTGCCGAAAGGCACGTCCGCGAGCACCGCCGGGCAGCATGACGCCGCTGATGTGACGCGTGTGACCACTGTGACAACAGCACAGAAACGCGGCACTCGGCAAGCGGCGGCTCGGGGGAACAGCACCACGTCGGCGCAGAGCAAGCGCGGCAACACTGGGGGGCTTGCGGACGACGCGGGCGGCTCAGGCACCACATCCAACACGTCGCCGATCGCCGCTCGTGCGGCCAAGGGAGCCACGATGGCCAAGACCGCCGAACCGAAGACCGCCGCAGCCAAGGCCCGTGGCACGCGCACCGCCGCGGAGACGGAGAAGATCCGCGTCGCGCTGATCGAGCGGCGCGACGAGCTCAAGGCGGAGCACGACCAGACCCTGGCCGAGATCGCCGAGCTGCAGCAGCACCGGCTCACCGACTCGGCGGGCGACGACCAGGCCGATACCGGCACCAAGACGTTCGAGCGCGAGCAGGAGATCACCCTCGCCAACAACATCCTCGAGCGGGTCAACCAGGTCGAGCGGGCCCTGGAGCGGCTCGACGAGGGCGGCTACGGCTGGTGTGAGAAGTGCGGCAACGCGATCCCGGTCGAGCGGCTGGCGGCGTTCCCGTCGGCTACGCTCTGCGTCACCTGCAAGCAGTTGGAGGAGCGGCGCTGACCACCCAGGACGACATCACCACGACCACCCCCCGCGGCAGCCGGCGAAAGGCCTGGAGCCTGTTCGGCGCTGTCGCGGTCGTGGTGATCGGCATCGACCTCGCGGTGAAGGAGTGGACCACCTCCGTCATCGCGCACGGCGAGCCGGTGAAGCTGCTCGGCGGCCTGATCTATGTGATCTACGCCCGCAACAGCGGCGCGGCATTCAGCATGTTCAGCGACCTGACGTGGGTCTTCCCGATCATCGCCTCGGCGGTGATCGCCTGGCTGCTCGTCATGGTCCGCACGACCGTCTCTGTGCCATGGGCGGTCGCGCTCGGCCTCATCCTGGGCGGCGCCACGGGCAACCTCGGCGACCGGATCTTCCGGGCGCCGAAGCCGTTCCACGGGCACGTCGTGGACATGTTCAGCTTCCTCGACGACCACGCGGGGCACTTCCCGGTGTTCAACATCGCCGACTCGGCGCTGACGGTCGGCGTGGCGCTGGCGATCCTGCTGGAGTTCACGGGCCGCCGCCGCGACGGCACCCGGGCCGGGAAGGGCGAGCCCGCCGAGTCCAACCCGCTCTCGCTGGGCTACGGGCCCAGCGGCCGGGTCGGCAAGGACCCCAGCGATGCGTGAGACCCGGTCGATGCCCGTCCCCGACGGGCTCGACGGCAGCCGCCTGGACCAGGCGCTCACCAGGCTGTTCGGCTTCAGCCGGACCGTGGCGGCGGCGCTGGTCGAGGCGGGTGACGTCGCCGTCGACGGGCAGATCCGCGCGAAGTCCGACAAGGTCACCGGTGGCGCCTGGCTCGAGGTGACCCTGCCCGCGCCGCCGTCGGAGGTCACGGTCGAGGCCATCCCCGTCGACGGCCTGCGCATCGTGTACAGCGACGACGACATCGTCGTGGTCGACAAGCCGGTCGGTGTCGCCGCGCACCCGAGCCCCGGCTGGACGGGTCCGACGGTCATCGGCGGGCTCGCCGCGATGGGGCTGACGATCGCGACCAGCGGCGCCGCCGAGCGCCAGGGGGTCGTGCACCGCCTCGACGTCGGCACCACCGGGCTCATGGTCGTCGCGAAGAGCGAAATGGCCTACAGCATCCTGAAGCGGGCGTTCAAGGACCGCGAGGTCGAGAAGCGGTACCACACGGTCGTCCAGGGCCACCCGGACCCGCTGCGCGGCACCATCGACGCCCCGATCGACCGGCATCCCGGCCACGACTACAAGTTCGCGGTCGTCTCCGGCGGCCGGCCGAGCATCACGCACTACGACACGATCGAGGCGTTCCCGTCGGCGAGCCTGCTCGACGTCAAGCTGGAGACGGGGCGCACCCACCAGATCCGGGTGCACTTCTCCGCGCTGCGGCACCCGTGCGTCGGTGACACCACGTACGGCGCGGATCCGACGCTGTCGGCCCGGCTGGGGCTGGGGCGGCAGTGGCTGCACGCACGGGAGCTGGGCTTCATCCACCCGCGTGAGGGCGAGTACGTGTCGTTCGTCAGCGACTACCCGCAGGACCTCAGCAACGCCCTGGAGGTCCTCGCGGCCTGACCGCCGTGGTCCGGCCGTGGATGAACCGCGGCGGTCAGGTTTCTTGGCGAAGACAGTGCTACACGAGGGTGACGTCGTCGGCGTAGATCGTGCCCGTGCCGTACCAACCGTGCACCCACACCTTGATCGAGGTGGAGCTGCCCGTGTTGACCGTGACGGTGAGCTTCGTCCAGGTCGATCCGCCCGGCGTCCAGGTGCTCACGTCGCCGGTGCCGGTGGTGGCGCCGAGGAACGCGTAGTTGCCCTGCACCCAGGCGCTCAGCGTGTACGTGCGGTTCGCAGACACGCCGACGGTCTGCGAGCACTGCGCGGTGTCCGAGCTGGACGCGGCCGCCTTGAGCGCCTTCGTGCCGCCGTGCACGGGGGTGGTGACGACGCTGCCGAGCGCGCACGTCCACGGGCTCAGGGCACCGGTCTCGAAGCCACCGTTGACGATGCCGCTGCCGGGCGGGGTGCTCGGGCTCGTGCTGGGGCTGGTGCTCGGGCTCTTCGACACCGACGGGCTGGGCGAGCCGGGGCCGCTGTCGCCGCTGGTGAACGGGTTGAAGATGTGGGAGAACTCCCAGGTCTGCTGCTGGATGCCGGAGCAGTTGTCGGCCGCCGCGCCGCCGGGGCAGCTGCCGTTGTCGCGTTGCAGCGCCCAGAACGACAGCGCCGCGATGCCCTGCTGGTTGGCCCAGTTGAGCACGGTACGGGCGTCGGCGAGGGTGAACGTCTCGGCGGGGCCGAAGTCGTCGACGCCGATCATCTCGGTGACGCCGATCATGGCCCACCGCTGCGCCGCCGTCTTGGCCGGCCACAGCTGCCCGAGCTGCGTGTGCAGCCCGTTGGACGCGGTGATCGTGTCCTGGGCCATCTGGTGCGGCTGGTTGTCGTAGTAGTCGAACGTCATCTGGTTGACGTAGTCGATCCGGGCGTTGTTGGTGACCGCGTTGCGCAGCACGGCGAGGCCGCTGGGGGCGAGCCCGGTCGTGGTGGTCGGCAGCGTGTACTGGAACTGCACGGTCCGGCCGTTGGCGGCGGCCCAGTCCTCGGTCAGCTTGATCGCCTTGTTGCGCCGGTCGATGCCCGCGGTGTTGGTCAGCGAGTTGTCCTCGATGTCCAGGTCGATGCGGGTCACGTCGTACGTCGTGATCACCTTCTGGAACTGGGCGGCGATCTGGTTGACGTCGGTGCAGCTGTCGGCGATCTCGGTGCCGCCGTTGTCGGCCGCGTAGCCGCCGAAGCTGGGGATGACGTCGCCGCCGCGGGCGCGGATCGCGGCGATGTCGGCGCCGAACGTCGAGTTCGCGATCGGCATGGACGTGTCGCCGTTGAAGTAGACGGTGCATGAGCCGCGGGTCGCGGTCTGGACGAAGGCCAGGGTCAGGTGCTTGACCCCGGACTGCTGGGACAGCCCGTTGAGGCTGTCGCCGTTGTACGCCTCGAAGTACGGGGCGAACACGTGGGCGGGGAGCGTGGCGGCCGCCTGGGCGGGGGCGGCGACCATGAACGCGACGGCGGCACCGAGGGCGGCGACGGCGGTCGCGATGGCGGGAGCTCTCACGAAGGCACCTTTCTATTAGGAAACCTTCCTGATAGATAGTCTTCACTGGTCACCCCTGTCAAGAGGCGTGCAACTTGCCTGTGCGACGCTCGACGCGCGATGAACTTCTTCCAGCGGCTCGACCAGCGGCTGCTCCCCGCCGCCGGCAACGTCCTCGCCCGGCTGTTCCGGGGCGCCGTCCGCCTGCGCGTCTTCACCGCCGTGGTCGCGCTGGTCGCGGTCACGGCGACCCTGCTGGTCGTCCACGGCGCGCAGCGGCACCAGCGCAGCGACCCCTCCCTGGGCGACGTGCTGCGCGTCGGCGTCGACGAGGGCGGCTCGATCCCGGTGTACGTGCGGAGCTCCGCCGACGAGCTGGCCGCACTCACGGGTGAACAGTCCGTGTACGCGCTGGTGTCGTTCACCGCGTACCTCGGCCCCGACCGGCTGACCCCGGTGCTCTCGGGTGTCGCCCTGTCGAGTGTCTTCGCGCGGGTGCCGCTGCCGGGCGAGCAGACGGAGCTGGTCCGTCTCGGCGCCTACGAGGTGCCCTCCGACGTGGTGAAGGCGATGGACGCGACCGCCGCCCGCAAGACCGGGGAGGCCGCGCACTACCGGCAGCTGCTCGACAAGGCCGCCGACCAGCCCGGCGACGTCCGTGCCGTGTACCTCGACGGGGCGATCATCGCCGACAAGGAGGCGACCGCGTACCGGGAGCACTGCTCGTGCGTCTACGCCGCGGTGATCTACGCCGCGCCGGCCGGGCTGCGGGCCGTCGCGGCCCGCCCGGAGACCCGCGCCGTCGATCCGATCACCGACCTGCGCCGCCTCGACCGGACGGTGTTCCTGCCGCCGCTGCCAGAGCAGGCACAGGTCGCGGGGCCTCTGTCGGCCGCCTCCGCGTCGGCCGGTCCGTCCTGAGGCGATATCTCTTCGGCCTGTCGTGCAGTTGATGCAGGGGATGCTCCCGCAGGTGTGGTCCGAATAGTGTTCGGTCCGTAGCCTGGGGTACGGGTGGACGCTGCGGTGCGGAGGGAGGGCCAGCGTGGCAGAGCGGGCCGATGCCAGTTGGGACAGGTCGTCGGAGCCGCCCGCCCGTTGGCGCTCGCTGCTGGACCGGGCCCTGCTCGGCCGGTCAAGCCCGGGTGATCTGGATTACGACGGAAGGTTCGAGCGCCCCAGCGCCCCATATCCGCCCGCGCGGCCCTACGATGACGAGCCAATGCATCCCAACGGCACGCGCCCCCTCGCCGACGCTCCGTCGCAGCGTCGGGTCGTCGACCCCTATGAGAGTCGTCGAGGTCCTCAGGTGGAGTATCAAGCCCGCCCGGCGGACCCGACCGAGCAGATGGTGCAGGTCCTGCGCCAGGAGATCCCGACCCCCAAGGTCCTCGCCTTCGCCAACCCGAAGGGCGGGGTCCACAAGACCACCGCGACCGTGCTGACCGCCGCCACCATCGGCAGCGTGCGCGGCAAGGGCGTCATCGCCTGGGACGACAACGAGCTGCGCGGCACCCTCGGCCTGCGCGCCGGCAGCGCCCGGCACGCCCGCACCATCCGGCACCTCATCGCCGACCTCGTCCGGGTGGAGAACGCCTCTGGCTACGACCTGTACGACCAGCTCGACGACTACCTGCGGCACGCCTCGGACGGCTCGTACGACGTCCTCGCCGGCGAGGAGAACCCGCGCTTCGCGCAGCGGCTCGACCCGCACACGGTGCGCCGCGTCCTGGAGCTGCTGCGCCGCACCCACGACGTGATCTGCGTCGACACCGGCAACAACGTGGAGAGCCCCAACTGGCAGACCGTCCTGCAGACCGCGGACCAGCTGGTCGTGACCAGCGTCCCGCGGGAGGACGCGGCGTTCACGGCCGACTGGATGCTCGACCTGCTCGACGAGGCCGGCATGGACGAGCTCGTCGCCAACGCGGTGACCCTGCTGTCCTGCCCGACGCCCAACCCGACGCCGCTCATCGACGACCTGGCCGGGCACTTCCGCTCCCGGACCAGAGCCGTCGTCGTCGTGCCGTACGACCCGGCGCTCGAGAGCGGCTCCAACATCGAGTACACGATGCTGGCGCCGGCGACGAAGCGCGCGTGGCTGCGGGCGGCGGCCGTGATGATGGACCCCTACGCGCGCTGAAGCTCCTCGATCGCCGCGCCGAACACGACGGCGTGCTGATCCACCTGCTGTTCCGTGGTGGCCGGTGACATGAGCGCCATGTTGTGGAACGGCGTGAGCAGGATGCCCCGGTTCGCCAGGTACACGTGCAGGTAGTCCTCAAGGTCCGCGTCCGCGGCTTTCGCGCTGTCGGTGCCGTTGCGCGGGGCCGGGTTCGCGAAGCGGTACTCGACGCGGGCGCCGAGCCGGCTCACCGACCACGGCAGGCCGTGCGCGTCGATGACCTGCTTCGTGCCGGCCTCGAACCGCTCCGCGAGGCGCTCCATCCCGGTGAACGCCTCGTCGGTCAGCACGTGCTCCAGGGTCGCCCTGGTCGCGGCGATGGACAGCGCGTTGCCGGCGAGGGTGCCGCCGACGCCGCCCATGTCGATGAGGTCGAGGTCCGTTCGCTGACCGATGTGCCGTGCGATCTCGGTGGAGAGCCCGTAGGCGGCCGCCGGGATGCCGCCGCCGATCGCCTTGCCGATCGTGACCACGTCCGGCTCCAGCCCCCAGCGTCCCGTGGCGCCGCCCGGGCCGGCGGAGAACGTGTGGGTCTCGTCGTTGACCAGGTACGTGCCGTACTTCCGCGTCAGCTCCCGCACGCCTTCGAGGTAGCCCGGCTCCGGCAGCACGATGCCGATGTTGGTCAGGGCCGGCTCCATGACGACCGCGGCGACATCGCCGTGCGCGAGCTCGCGCTCGAGGCCTTCGAGGTCGTTGTACTCCGCGACCCGGCTGGTGGTGGTGACGTCGCAGGGGGCGCCGACGTTGCCCTCGCGGCTGCGCGGGCCCTGGTCGCTCGTCACGATCAGCGACTCGTCGACCGACCCGTGGTAGCAGTAGCTGTTGAAGAGGATCTTCGGCCGTCCGGTGACGGCGCGCAGCAGGCGGATGGCCCAGCGGTTGGCGTCGGTGGCGGTGAGCGCGAAGCTCCACTCGGTGACGCCGAACCGCCTGGTGAGCTCCTTGCCCACCCAGGCCGCGTCCGGGGTGGGGAGCATGGCGCAGGCGCCGTTCGCGAACTGCTCCTGCGCCGCCTTCCGGGTCGCCTCCGGGGCGTGCCCCGCCATGGCGGCCGTGTCGCCGAGGCAGAAGTCGGTGTACTCGTGACCGTCGACGTCGGTGAGCGTCGCGCCCCGGGCCGTGGCCAGGTAGAGCGGGAAACCGGCGGCGTTCTTGTTCATCCAGGTCATCGGGACGCGGCCGAACAGGTTCCCGGCGTTCGCGTACTCCTCGGCGGAGCGTGGGTTACGGTCGGCGAAGGCGGCTCGCTCGCGGCGCAACAGTGCGCCCAGACGGTCACGGTCGATCATGCTGCGAGTCTCGCAAAGTGTCGTACCCCGGGGATAGGTTCTGCGACGTGGGGGAGTCGTTCGTACATCTGCACGTGCACACCGAGTATTCGATGCTGGACGGGGCCGCCCGGCTCGGGTCCCTGTTCTCCGAGGCGGCCCGGCTCGGCCAGCCCGCGCTCGCCATGACCGACCACGGCAACATGTTCGGTGCCTACGACTTCCACCGGCAGGCCGTCGCCGCCGGGATCAAGCCGATCCTCGGCATCGAGGCGTATCTGACCCCCGGCACCCACCGGGGCGACCGCACCCGGGTCCGCTGGGCGGCCGGCGGCGAGGACGACGTCTCCGGCGGCGGCGCGTACACGCACCTGACCATGCTCGCCGCCGACGAGACCGGGCTGCGCAACCTGTTCAGGCTGTCGTCGCGGTCCAGCATCGAAGGCTACTTCTACAAGCCGCGCGCCGACCGTGAGCTGCTGGCCGAGTATTCGCGCGGGGTGATCGCCACCACCGGCTGCCCCTCCGGCGAGGTGCAGACGCTGCTGCGCATCGGCGACTTCGAGCGGGCCTGCGCCGCCGCCGCCGAGCTGCGCGACATCTTCGGCCCCGGCAACCTGTATCTCGAGCTGATGGACCACGGCCTCGGCATCGAGACCCGCGTCCGGCAGGACCTGCTGCGGCTCGGCAAGCGGCTCGGCCTGACCCCGGTCGCCACCAACGACCTGCACTACACGCACCCCGGCGACGCCGACGCCCACGAGGTGCTGCTGTGCGTGCAGTCCGCGACGACCCTCGCCGACCCGAAGCGGTTCAAGTTCGACGCCCGCGACTTCTACCTCAAGTCCGCCAGCGAGATGCGCGCCCTGTGGGACGCCGAGGTGCCCGGCGCCTGCGACGCCACCCTCGCCGTCGCGGAGCGCATCGGTTCCTACGCGCCGGTGTTCGCGCACCGCGACCTCATGCCGCGGTTCCCGGTGCCGGAGGGCGAGACCGAGGACTCGTGGCTGCGGGCCGAGGTGCTGCGCGGCCTGGCCCGGCGCTTCCCGGCGGGGATCCCGGCCGACCACTCCCGCCAGGCCGACTATGAGCTGTCCGTGATCAGCAGCATGGGCTATCCGGGCTACTTCCTCGTCGTCGCCGACCTCGTCGCCCACGCCCGCCGCGAGGGCATCCGGGTGGGTCCCGGCCGCGGCTCCGCCGCCGGCGCCCTCATCGCGTATGCGCTCGGCATCACCCAGCTCGACCCGCTCGAACACGGGCTGCTCTTCGAGCGGTTCCTCAATCCCGAGCGGGTCAGCATGCCCGACATCGACATGGACTTCGACGAGCGCCGCCGCGGCGAGGTCATCCGCTACGCCACCGAGCGCTATGGCGACGACCGCGTCTCCCAGATCATCACGTTCGGCACGATCAAGGCGAAGGCCGCGATCAAGGACTCGGCCCGGGTCCTCGGCCTGCCGTTCTCCGTCGGCGAGCGGATCACGAAGGTCGTCCCGCCGCCGGTGCTCGGCCGCGACATGCCGCTCAGCGGCGCCTTCGACCAGGCCCACCCGCGCTACCAGGAGGCCGCCGAGCTGCGCCGGCTCTACGAGGGCGAGCAGGAGGTTCGCACCGTCGTCGACACCGCCCGCGGCCTCGAAGGGCTCAAGCGGCAGTGGGGTGTGCACGCCGCCGGCGTCATCCTGTCCCGCGAGCCGCTGCTCGACGTGCTGCCCGTCCACCGCCGCGAGCAGGACGGCGCGATCATCACCCAGTGGGATATGGGCGCGTGCGAGGACATCGGCCTGCTCAAGATGGACCTCCTCGGCCTGCGCAACCTCACCATCCTCGACGACGCCCTCGACGCGATCCGGCAGAACCGGGGGGTCGACCTCGCCGTGGAGAGCGTGCCGCTCGACGACAAGGCGACCTACGAGCTGCTGTCCCGCGGCGACACGATCGGCGTCTTCCAGTTCGACGGCGGCCCCGTCCGCGCCCTGCTGCGCTCCATGGCGCCCGACGCGTTCGCCGACATCTCCGCCGTCGGCGCGCTCTACCGGCCCGGCCCGATGGGCGCCAACGCGCACAACGAATACGCCGACCGCAAGAACGGGCGCCGCCCCGTCACCCCGATCCACCCCGAGCTGGCCGAGCCCCTCGCCGACATCCTCGGCGACACCTACGGCCTGATCGTCTACCAGGAGCAGGTCATGGCGATCGCGCAGCGCGTCGCCGGCTACTCCCTCGGCGCCGCCGACCTGCTGCGCCGCGCAATGGGCAAGAAGAAGAAGGAGATCCTCGACCGCGAGTTCGCGCCGTTCTCCGCCGGCATGCGCGAGCGCGGCTATTCCGCCGACGCGATCCGCACCCTGTGGGACCTGCTCGTGCCCTTCTCCGACTACGCGTTCAACAAGGCGCACAGCGCGGCCTATGGGCTCGTCGCCTACTGGACCGCGTACCTGAAGGCCAACTATCCCGCCGAGTACATGAGCGGGCTGCTCACCTCGATCGGCGGCGACAAGGACCGCTCCGCCTTCTACCTCGCCGAGTGCCGCCGGATGGGCATCCGCGTCCTGCCACCCGACGTCAACGCCTCGCAGGGCCGCTTCTCCGCCGTCGGCTCCGACATCCGCTTCGGCCTCAGCGCCGTGCGCAACGTCGGGCCGGCGGTCGTCGCGGCGATCGTGCGCGCCCGGCCGTACACCGACTTCTACGACTTCCTCGCCAAGGTCGACCAGGTCGTGTGCAACAAGAAGACGATCGAGTCGCTCATCAAGGCCGGTGCCTTCGACTCCCTCGGCCACACCCGGCGCGGCCTGATCGCCGTCCACGCCGACGCCGTCGAGTCCGTCATGATCACCAAGCGCAACGAGGCCATCGGCCAGTTCGACCTGTTCGGCTCCGCGGCCCTCGTCGCGTCGCCGCCCGTCCCCGCCATCGAATGGGACAAGGCGGAGCGGCTCGCCTTCGAGCGCGAGATGCTCGGCCTCTACGTCTCCGACCACCCGCTGCGCGGGCTGGAGGAGGTGCTGCGCCGCTCCGCCGACCGTTCCGTGGCCGCCCTCGCCGACGAGGAGACCGTGCCCGACGGCACGTCCGTGATCCTCGCGGGCATCCTCTCCGGCGTGCAGCGCCGCGTCACCCGCCAGGGCCGCCCGTGGGCGTCGGCGACGCTGGAGGACCTGGACGGCGCCGTCGAGGTGATGTTCTTCCCCAACACGTATGAGCTGATCGGGCAGTACATCGCCGAGGACGCGGTGGTGTCGGTGAAGGGTCGCGTCGACCGCCGCGAGGAGGCGCCCCGCCTGATGGCCAGCGACCTGTCCGTCCCCGACCTGACCGCCCCGGCCGCTCCCGCCGACGGGCCGCTGGTCCTCTCCCTGCCGCCGGACCGGTGCACCACGCCGCTCGTCGAGCGGCTGCGGGAGGTCGTCGGCCGGCATCCCGGCCCCACCGAGGTGCAGGTCGACCTGGTCAACGGCCCGAGGCGCACCCTCATCTCGATCGGGCCGCAGCGGGTCACGGTCACCGCCGAGCTGCTCCGGGAGCTCACGTCGCTGCTGGGGCCGGCCGCGGTGCCCGGCGGCGGTGTGCCCGCCGGCGGCGGTTCGACCGACGATGTGCCTCCCGGCGGTGGCCCGGCGGGCGGTGTGCCCGCGGGCGGCGGCACGGGTCGGGGCGCCGGCGCCGGGCCTGGCAGGATGGGATGGTGAGCATCGCCCCGATCGAGCCGATCGACCAGCCGGAGCTTCCCAAGCCGTCCCCGCCGCGGCGCCGGTCACTCGGGCTGGAGGCCCTGTTCGGCCTGATCGTCGCCGCCGTGGTGGTCGCGCTCGGCGCCCCCGTCGGCCTGCTGTGGTCGTGGATCGCGCCGAAGGTGGAGCTGGTTCAGACGCCGTATGGCCCCTATCCCATCGACGGCGAGCCCGAAGGCTACTTCGCCGACGACGGCTGGTTCATGATCCTCGGCGCGGCGGCCGGGATTCTGATCGCCGTCGCCGCCTGGGTCATCCTGCGCCGCTACCGGGGCCCGTTCATCCTCGCCGGCCTCGTCGTCGGCTCGGCCGCGGCGGCCGCCCTGGCTGCGTGGCTCGGCAACAAGATCGGCTATGCGCACTACCTCGACCTGGCCGAGCACGCCCCCGTCGACACCCACATCTTCCGCCCCGCCAAGGTCCGCGCCGGCGAGGCCAGCCTGTGGCACGGCTTCGTCCCGTGGGTCCGCGGCTCCCTGCTCATCCAGGCCCTCGTGGCCGCCGTGGTGTACACGTGCCTCGCGGGCTTCCACACGTCGCCCACCCTGACCCACGACCCTGACCCGGACGTGCCCACCGGCGACCCGTACTACGCCGGCTACCCGGACGGCGGCGGCCCCTACGCCGGCGACCCGGACAACGTGGGCCCCTACGCCGGCCCCGCCCATCCCGTGTTCGGCTCACTCGACCCTGCCCGGCCCGGCCCCGTCTACCCCGGCCCCGCCGCCCAGCACGGCTTCGATCAGCCCGCTCAGCCCTGGCCCGCCCCCGAGCACCCCGGCTATCCGCATCCCGGCCACGGCGGCCCCCCGACCGACGCCTCCTTCAGCCAACCCACCACCGGGGGCGAGTCTCCAGCAAGCCCTTCACCGTGGCCCGCCCCGCCCACCGGCACCCAGTCCAGCACCGGCACCCCGACCGCTGGTGGTCAGCCCACCCCTCAGCCACACGGCGATCCCGCACCGGGCCGCCCCGACCTCCGCAAGCCCGCCTCCGGTCCGTCCGGTGCGGCTGCCCAGACCTCCGCAGGCCAACACGACGCCGCCCCGCCTGGCGCCTCGACCCCACCCGCACCCGACCCGACCTGATCCGCACCCGACCCGACACGACCCAGCCCGACCCGGTCCGCATCCCCAGCCCCGAGAGCCCAACCCCGACGCTGAGCCACCTCCCCGTCCTCGGGTCGTGCCCGTTCGTGGTCGCCCGTTCTCGGCACCGCCTCAGGTCCGGCTCATCCCCGTCATCGTCCCGTGTTGCGGGCGCGGGTTCGGCCTGGTCCTGTCCCTGGCCTTGGGCTGGGCACCGCTTCGGGGGCGGACTCGTTTCCGTCCGTCCGTGGTCTCGGAGCGGCACTGGCTACGGTCCGAGTCATCCCGTCCTTGCGCGGCCCTGTCCGTGGTCTCGGGAACGGCCCTGCCTTCGGCCTGGCTTGTCGCCGTCCTCGTGCCGTGTCCGGGCGAGGCTGGCGGCGTAGGGGCTGCGGGGGTTAGTTCGGGCTGGAGGGGACGGCCAGGTCGGACAGGGCGACCGGGACGGCGCGGACCTGGCCGAGGAGGGCGGCCTCGCGGCGGAGGAGGGCGCGTTCGGCTTTCAGGCGGCTGGTCGTGTCGGGCTCGGCGAGCAGTGACTGCCGGTCCTCCAGGGTCAGCGACGCCGTGGCGGCGACCAGGTGTGACAGGACGGTCGGGTCGTCGGGCAGTTGCTCGCCGTCGCCGTCCTCGTCGCTGCGGACCGCCTTCAGGTACTGCTGGAACGCGGCGAGGACGCCGGCCGCCAGTTCCTCCTCGCGGTCGGGTTCGCCCTTCGGCTCGGGGAGCCATTCGATCTCGCCGGTGAGGTACGGGGCGTCGTTGCGGGCGAGGCCGAGCAGGCGGAAACGGCGGCGGCCGACGGTCATGAGGTCGAAGCGGCCGTCGGCGAGCTCGGTCAGCTGGCGGATCTCGGCGGCGCAGCCGATCTCGTACAGCGACAGGGCCTCGCCGGCGGTGATCGACGCGTCGGTGGTCTCTCCGGCCTCCCCCTCGACGCGGCCGACTTCCCAGCCGCGGCGGATCGCGATCACGCCGAACTCGCGCGGGAGGTCGGCGGGCAGCTCCGCGAGGTGCTGGACGAGCGTGCGGTAGCGGGGCTCGAACACGTGCAGGGGCAGGACCAGCCCCGGGAACAGCACGGTGCCGAGAGGGAACAGCGGCAGGAGGGTCCGCTCGGGTTCGTTCGCTTCCTCCACGGGCGAAGCCTAGCCGAGCGGACCCCGTTTGCCGCACCGTGACGGCTACTGCGAAACAGATGAGCGTCGAATGAGGCAGACCGGAACGGTCCGTTCCGCTCAGGCGGTACAGTGGCGGCATGACGAACCTGTCCGGCCGGCGTGTGCAGGCGGCCCGCAACGACGGTGTGATCCTCGCCGCGGCGCGCGACGTGTTCCTGGAGGACCCGAAGGCGCCGATCGCCGCCGTCGCCGAGCGGGCCGGGGTCGGGATCAGCGCCTTGTACCGGCGGTACAAGGGCAAGGACGACCTGCTCCGCACGCTGTGCCACGACGGTCTGCGCACCTTCGTCGCGGAGGCGGAGGCGGCCGCCGAGGAGCCGGACGGGTGGGCGGCGCTGGTGCGGTTCCTGCGCGGGGTCGTCGAGGCGGACGTGCACTCGCTCACCGTGCACCTCGCCGGCACGTTCACCTCGACCCCAGAGATGCGCGCGGATGCGGTGCGGGCGGGTGTGCTCGCGGGTGACCTGGTGCGGCGGGCGCACGAGGACGGCGGGCTGCGCCCGGACGTCGTGGTGGCGGACGTCACGCTGATCCTGGAGGCGTGCGCGGCGATCCGCGTGCCGGACCGCGACCGCACCGCCGAGCTGCGCCGCCGCCAGCTGGCCCTGCTGCTGGACGGGATGCGGCGGGACGGCACTGACCTGCGGTCCGTGCTGCCCGGGCCGCCACCGGACGCGGCCGAGCTGAACTGGCGCTGGGCGCAATCCCGACAGCCCGCACAGCGGGACGCGACCGAATAATTGTCGGTGGTTCCGCCTAGACTCCCAAGGGTGCTGAACCGGATCGACCTGCGCGGCTCCACCACGGATCCGCGCCGTCTGCTGCCCCGTGCCGCCCTGGATGTCTCCGTCGCCACCGAGCAGGTGCGCCCGATCGTCGAGGCGGTCCACGAGCATGGGGCGAGCGCGGTCCGTGACGCCACCCGCCGGCTCGACGGGGTGGAGCTGACCGACCTGCGGGTGCCGGCCGAGGCGATCGCCAAGGCCGAGGCCGGGCTCGACCCGGCCGTGCGGGCCGCGCTGCTCGAGTCGATCAAGCGGGCCCGCAAGGTCCACGGCGACCAGCGGCGCACCGAGGTGACGACCTTGCTGAGCACCAGCGGCACCGTCACGCAGCGGTGGGTGCCGGTCCGCCGGGTGGGGCTCTATGTGCCGGGCGGTCTCGCCGTGTACCCGTCGAGCGTGATCATGAATGTGGTGCCGGCGCAGGTCGCGGGCGTTCCGTCGATCGCGGTCACCAGCCCGCCGCAGAAGGACACCGGCCTGCCCAACGTCAACATCCTGGCGGCGTGCGCGCTGCTCGGCGTCGACGAGGTCTACGCGGTCGGTGGCGCGCAGGCGGTCGCCATGTTCGGCTATGGCGACCAGGAAGGCTGCGAGCCGGTCGACATGATCACCGGCCCGGGCAACATCTGGGTCACCGCCGCCAAGCGCATGCTCCGCGGCATCGTCGGCATCGACGCCGAGGCGGGGCCGACCGAGATCGCGATCCTCGCCGACGACACCGCCGACCCGCGGCACGTCGCGGCCGACCTGATCAGCCAGGCCGAACACGACCCGCTCGCCGCGAGCGTCCTCGTCACGCCGTCGCTGGAGCTCGTCGAGGCCGTCGAGGCGGAGGTCGCCCGGCAGGTCGCGGCGACCAAGCACCTGCAGCGGGTCACCGAGGCGCTCACCGGCACCCAGTCGGCCACGGTCATCGTCGACGACCTGGAGCAGGGGCTGCGGGTCGTCGACGCCTACGGTGCCGAGCACCTGGAGATCCAGACCCGCGACGCGCGGGCCGTCGCCGAGCGCGTCTGGAACGCGGGCGCCATCTTCGTCGGCGCCTGGTCGCCGGTGTCGCTCGGCGACTACTGCGCGGGGTCCAACCACGTGCTGCCCACCGGTGGCTGCGCCCGGCACTCGTCGGGCCTGTCGACGCAGACGTTCCTGCGCGGCGTGCAGCTCATCGAATACGGGCGCGACGCCCTCGCCGAGGTGGCCGACCACGTCGTCGCCCTGTCCGAGGCCGAGGATCTGCCGGCGCACGGCGCCGCCGTGAAGGTGAGGTTCGCACAGTGACCGGCCTGCAGGACCTGCCGCTCCGCGACGAGCTGCGCGGGCTGACGCCCTATGGCGCGCCCCAGCTCGACGTGGCCGTGCGGCTCAACACCAACGAGAACTCGTATCCGCTGCCCGACGAGGCCGTCGCGGAGATGGAGAAGGCCCTCTCCGCCGTCCTGCGCGACCTCAACCGCTACCCGGACCGCGACGCCGTCGCCCTGCGCACCGACCTCGCCGCATACCTGCGGCACGGGCTGACCTGGCGCAACACGTGGGCGGCCAACGGGTCCAACGAGATCCAGCAGCAGCTGCTGCAGACGTTCGGCGGGCCGGGCCGCACCGCGCTCGGCTTCACGCCGTCGTATTCGATGCACCCGCTGCTCGCCGCCGGCACCGGCACCGCGTGGATCGACGGGCGGCGCGACGCCGACTTCACGCTGACCGCCGAGCACGCCGTCGCGAAGGTCCGCGAGCACCGGCCCGACGTGGTCATCCTCTGCTCGCCCAACAACCCGACCGGCACCGCGCTGCCGCTCGACGTGGTGCGGGCCGTCGCCGAGGCCGCCGACGGGATGGTGATCGTCGACGAGGCGTATGCGGAGTTCGCGCGCCCCGGCACGCCGTTCGCGCTGTCACTGATCGAGCGGTTCCCGCGGCTGGTCGTCACCCGCACGATGAGCAAGGCGTTCGCGCTCGCCGGCGGGCGGGTCGGCTATCTCGCGGCCGGCGAGGCCGTCGTCGACGCCGTGCAGCTGGTGCGGTTGCCGTATCACCTGTCGGCGCTGACCCAGGCCGCAGCGCGGGCGGCGCTCGCGCACACCGGCGCGCTTCTGTCGACCGTCGACGCGGTCAAGGCCCAGCGCGACCGGATCGTCGAGACGCTGCGCGGCTGGGGCCTGACGGTCGCCGACAGCGACGCCAACTTCGTGCTCTTCGGCGCGCCCCGCAGCGACAGCAAGGGTGTCTGGCAGGCGCTGCTCGACCGCGGCGTGCTGATCCGCGACGTCGGCGTCCCCGGCTGGCTGCGGGTCACCGCCGGCACGCCCGAGGAGACCGACGCTTTCCTGAACGCACTGGAGGAGTTGCTGTGAGTCGCACCGCCAAGATCGAGCGGGTCACCAAGGAGACCAAGGTCTCCGTGGAGCTCGACCTCGACGGCACCGGGGTCGGCGAGATCTCGACCGGCGTGGGCTTCTACGACCACATGCTCAACCAGATCGCCAAGCACGGCGGGTTCGACCTGCGGGTGCACACCGTCGGCGACCTCGAGATCGACGCGCACCACACGGTCGAGGACACCGCGCTCGCGCTCGGCGCCGCGTTCGCCGAGGCGCTGGGCGACAAGGCGGGCGTCACCCGCTATGGCAACGCCCAGGTCCCGCTCGACGAGGTCCTGGCCTCCGCCGTCGTCGACCTGTCGGGGCGGCCCTACATGGTCCACGACGAGCCGGCGAACATCGCCCCGCACATCGGCGGCAACTACCCGACCAGCCTGACCCGGCACATCTGGGAGTCGTTCGCCCACTCGGCCCGGGTCACGCTGCACGTCAGCATCCTGCGGGCGGGCCGGCACGGCGCCCAGCCCGACGCGCACCACATCGTCGAGGCCCAGTTCAAGGCGGTCGCCCGGGCGCTGCGCCAGGCGTGCGCGCTCGACCCCCGCAACGCCGGCGTGGTGCCCAGCACCAAGGGCGCCCTGTGAGCGGTGTCCTGTCCGGCCGCGCGGCGCGCGGCGCTCTGGCCGGCGTCGCCGGGAGTGGCGCTGGGCGTGGTGCCTCGGGCCGTGCCGTCGGGGATGACGCCGTCGGCGGTCGCGCCTTGGGCCGCGCCGCTGGGCGCGGCGCTCGCCGCGCCGCTGGGCGCGGTGCTTCCTTCGGGGGTGGCGGGGTGCCGGTGGGGGCCGGCCGGCTCGGCGGCGCCGGATCGGTGGCCGGCCCGTGGTGAGCATCCTGCTGCTCGGGCTCGCCGGGCTGCTGCTTGGCGGCGCGCTGTCGCTGCGGCAGCAGAGCACGTCGAAGGTGCCGTTCGTGATCACGCTGCTGCTCGCCGCCGTCGCCGCGGCCGGCGGGCTGCTCTGGCTGTAAAGGGGACGGCATGAAGAAGGTGGTCATCCTCGACTACGGCTCCGGCAACCTGCGCTCCGCCGAGCGGGCCGTCGCCAGGGTCGGCGCCGAGGTCGAGGTCACGTCCGACCTGGGCAAGGCGGCCCGGGCCGACGGGCTTGTCGTGCCGGGCGTCGGGGCGTATGCGGCCTGCATGGCCGGTATCGACGAGCTCGGCGCCGGCCCGACGATCGCCGAGCGGGTCCGCGTCGGCGCGCCGGTGCTCGGCATCTGCGTCGGCATGCAGGTGCTGTTCGAGGAGGGCGAGGAGCACGGCGTCGTCACCAAGGGCCTCGGCCTCGCGCCCGGCACGGTGACCGGGCTGCGCGCCCCGGTCGTGCCCCACATGGGGTGGAACACGGTGACCTGGCCCGCCGGCACGGTCCTGGGCGCCGGCCTGCCCGCCGACACCCGGTTCTACTTCGTGCACTCCTACGCGCCCACGCCCGTGGAGGCCCAGCGGGCCGCGGGCATCGAGGTCGCGACCACGGTGCACGGCGAGCCGTTCGTCGCCGCGTTCGAGTCGGAGGTGCTGCGAGCCACCCAGTTCCACCCGGAGAAGTCCGGCGACGCGGGGGCGACGCTGCTGTCCAACTGGCTCGGCAGCCTTGTCTAAGGAACGCGCCCGGCGGCGGGCGGTGCTGGAGGCCGAGCGGGCCGAGCGCCTGCTCAAGGCCGAGCGCCGTCGCCGCCGGCGGATCGCCGCCCGGCGGCTGGTGCCGAAGGTCAAGATCGGCCGGACCGGTAAGCTTTTCGCACGTCGTTCCCGTGGCCAGCGCTCCGTCATCATCTTGCTCGTCCTGGTGGCACTCACGTTCATCTGGCTGCTCGTCGACACCGTCGCGGCCCGGATCGGCCTCAGTGCCCTCGTCATCGTCGCCACCCCGGCGCTCACCGTGCTCGTTCTGGACCGAAGGATCTAACCCATGGCCCTGCAGCTCCTGCCCGCAGTCGACGTCGCCGACGGCCAGGCGGTCCGTCTCGTCCAGGGCGCCGCCGGCAGCGAAACCGCCTACGGCGACCCGCTCGAGGCCGCCCTCGCCTGGCAGCGGCAGGGCGCCGAGTGGATTCACCTGGTCGACCTCGACGCCGCGTTCGGCCGGGGCTCCAACGCCGAGCTCCTCGCCGACGTCGTCCGCCGCCTCGACGTGCAGGTCGAGCTGTCCGGCGGCATCCGCGACGAGGCCTCGCTGCGGGCGGCCCTGTCGACCGGTGCGACCCGGGTCAACCTCGGCACCGCCGCCCTGGAGAACCCCGACTGGTGCGACCACGTCTGCGCGACGTACGGCGAGCAGGTCGCGGTCGGGCTCGACGTCCGCGGTCACCAGCTCGCCGCGCGCGGCTGGACCAAGGAGGGCGGCGACCTGTTCGAGGTGCTCGACCGCCTGGAGCGCGCCGGCTGCGCCCGCTACGTCGTCACCGACGTCATGCGTGACGGCACCCTCACCGGGCCCAACCTGACCCTCCTGCTGGAGGTCACCGGCCGCACCAAGAAGCCGGTCATCGCCAGCGGCGGCGTCTCCAAGCTCGACGACCTGCGCCAGCTCGCCGCCCTCGAACCCGCCGGCGTCGAGGGTGTCATCGTCGGCAAGGCCCTGTACGCGGGCGCCTTCGACGTCACCGACGCCCTCAAGGTCCTGGCCGAGCAGCCGTCATGACCGTCGCGGTGCGGGTCATCCCGTGTCTTGACGTCGACGCGGGCCGGGTCGTCAAGGGCGTCAACTTCGTCAACCTCCGCGACGCCGGCGACCCGGTGGAGCTCGGCGCCGCGTACGACGCCGCGGGCGCCGACGAGCTGGTCTTCCTCGACGTGACGGCCTCGTCCGACGGGCGCTCCACGATGCTCGACGTGGTCCGCCGGACCGCGGAGACGGTGTTCATCCCGCTCACCGTCGGCGGCGGCGTCCGCGCCGTCTCCGACGTCGACACCCTCCTGCGCGCCGGCGCGGACAAGGTCGGGGTCAACACGGCCGCGATCGCCCGGCCGGAGCTGATCGCCGAGATCGCCGAACGGTTCGGCAACCAGGTGCTGACGCTGTCGCTGGACGTGCGCCGGGCCGCGGGCCAGCCGAGCGGCTTCGAGGTGACCACCCACGGCGGCCGCCGCGGCGCGGGCCTCGACGCCGTCGAGTGGGCCGCCCGGGTCGCCGAGCTCGGCGCGGGTGAGATCCTGCTCAACTCCATGGACGCCGACGGCACCAAGGACGGCTTCGACCTGGAGCTCATCAAGGCCGTCCGCGAGGTCGTGACGATCCCGGTCATCGCCAGCGGCGGCGCGGGTGCCCTGGAGCACTTCGCCCCGGCGGTGGCCTCCGGCGCCGACGCGGTCCTCGCCGCCAGCGTCTTCCACTTCGGCGATCTCTCCATCGGCGACGTCAAGACCACCCTCCGGGACGCCGGTCACCCCGTCCGCTGACAACCGCTGGGGTGCGCGCCGGTCCGGCGGGCGGTCGACCCGGCCGTGCCCTGGGCGAGGCGTGGCGTGGGGCCGCTCCACGGACGTGGGCGTGGCTGGAATGACTGGCGTGCCGTGATCCGGTCGGTCTTGTACCGGTGGCCGCACGAAGTCTTCCGGATCATGAATGGTTGGCGGGAGCGTCTCCGGTGGACAGTGCGGGAGGACCCGGCCGTTCCGAGGGCGGTTTGCTGGGCGGACCGGTCAGGCGCGGCGGTTGCCGTAAGGCCGTTGGATGCGGTGGATTGCGCTGCCCTGTGGGCGGGCGAGCGTAAGGCTGTGTGGGGGTCGTTACCCCGACATGGGGCTGGGTGGGTGGACCGGCCTGCTCGTGAGGGGGCGAGGGACGTCGTGCGATCACCGGTTCTGGGGGTCAGCCTGGAGATCGCACAGCGTCTTGGTGGCGGGGGTCAGTCGCCGCGTTTGCCGGTGGTGACGGCGATGCCGACGAGCCAGCCGACGAAGAGTCCGTAGCCGGCGGCGGCCGCGGCGGCGTTGAAGGCGCCGATCAGGGTGGGGTCGGAGAGCAGGAAGTCGGTGGCGAAGCCGGCGAGGGCGGCACCGAAGATCAGCGATGCCCAGCCGAGGATGAAGGCGCCGCCGCCGGTGACGATGGAGCGGCCGGCGATGGCCAGGATGAGGGCGGTGAAGAGGATGAGGAGGAGGGCCTTCAGGTCGTTCGCGAGCAGCTCGCGGGCGGCCTTGCCGGAGTCGTCGTGGGGGACGAGCCACCAGCGGGGCCAGGTGAGCAGATGCAGGAACCAGCCCCACACGGTGTTGGTGTCCGCGTGCCGGTCGGCCCATTCCGAGAAGATCTGGTTACCGAAGAGCAGGACGAGGAGCAGCGTCGCCAGGACGCCTGCGCCGGTGGCTGTGCGGGTGCGTCCGAAGATGGCCATGGCATCAATGTAAGGGGTGCCGGGGAAACCCGCAGAAATGAATGAGTGAGTGAGCGTTTAACCCGGAATTGCCCCGATGACCTGCGGTTATACGACGTGAATGCCGTGGTCGGCGGGCCAGTGGTCGCGGTGTGACCAGGCATCGCGCAGCGCGGCGACGGTCGCGGAGATCGCGGGACGGCCGCCGGCGGCGACCCGCCAGGCGACGCTGACGCGGCGGGCGGCCTCGGGGGTGATCGGGCGCGCGACGACGCCCGGCGGGAGGGTGCTGCGGGCCAGCCGGGGGATGAACGCGACGCCGAGCCGCTCGGCGACGAAGGTCAGCTGCGTCTCGAACTCGTTGACGAGGATCGTGGGGCGGGCGCCGGGCAGCATCCGTTGCAGCCATTCGTGGCAGACGGTGCCGGGCTTGGAGGCGATCCACCGCTCGCCGCGCAGCGCGTCGAGGCAGACGGGGCCGGACGAGCCGGCGAGGGGGTGGTCGACGGGCAGGATGAGGTCGCCGACGTCGAGGCCGAGCTCCACGCTCGCGACCCCGGTCGGGTACGTCGCCGGCATGTCGAGCCACTCGTCGATGAGCGCGACGTCGACGGTGCCGCGCAGGATCCCGTCGAACGACGACTCGCGGTCGCCCTCCTGCAGGGTCGGCTCCAGCAGCGGATGGTCGACGGCGAGGCTGCGCAGGGCGTGCGGCAGCAGCCCGCGGCACGCGGTCGGGAACGAGGCGATGCTCAGGTGCCCGGACACCGTCTCCCGGTGGGCGGCGAGCGCGGCCTCGGCCTCCTCCACGACGGCGAGGATCCGGCCGGCGTGCTCGACCAGGACCCGCCCGGCCTCGGTCAGCCGCAGCCGCCGGCCGTCCTTCTCCACCAGTGTGCTTCCGGTCTCCCGCTCGAGCTTGGCGAGGTGCTGGGAGATCGCCGACGGGGTGCAGTGCAGGGCGCCCGCGGCGGCCGTGACCGTGCCGAACACGGCGACGGCCCGCAGCGCCTGAAGCCTCGGCAGATCAAGCATGAAGCGATGCTACAGCAATCGTGTAGAACCTTTCGATGGTGCTTCACGGTTTTCCGGGATGACGATCGACCCATGAAGCATCGTGACGTCGCGCTGGCGATCCTGGTCTCGGCGATCTGGGGCGTGAACTTCGTGGTCATCCACGTCGGGCTGGACAGCATGTCGCCGCTGCTGTTCTGCGCGCTGCGGTTCGGGGCGGCGGCGCTGCCCGCGGTGCTGCTGGTCGGGCGGCCGAAGGTGCCGTGGCGGTGGGTGGTCGCGACCGGGGTGGCGCTCGGCGTCGTGAAGTTCTCGCTGCTCTTCGCCGGGATGGCGGCCGGGCTGCCGTCGGGGCTGTCCGCGCTCGTCCTGCAGAGCCAGGTGGTCTTCACCTTGATTTTCGCGATGGTACTGCTGGGCGACCGGCCGGGCCGTCGTCGCTTCGCCGGGGTGGCGCTGTCGGGGGCGGGAATCGTGCTGATCGCCTCGCAGCTCGGCCTGGACCGGCCGGTCGGCGCGTTCCTGCTGGTCGTGGCCGCGGGCGCGGCGTGGGGGTTGGCGAACATCGCGATGCGCAAGGCGCAGGCCGCCGACATGCTGAACTTCATGGTGTGGGTGAGCGCGGTCGCGACCCCGCCGCTGGTCGTGCTGACCCTCTCCGTCGACGGGCCGTCCGCGGTCTGGCACAGCCTGCGCGGCCTGGACCTGACCGCGTTCGGCGCGATCGCGTACATCGCCTACCTCAGCACGCTGTTCGGCTTCGGCGTGTGGGGCAGGCTGATCGCCCGCTACGACGCGGCGACGGTGGCCCCGTTCGCGGCCCTCGCACCGGTGTTCGCGCTGCTGTCGTCGGCGCTCCTGCTGGGCGAGCGCCTGCACTGGTACGACGCCGCCGGTGGCGCCGCGATCCTCGGCGGGGTGCTGCTCGGTGCGGTGCGCGTCAGGCGGGAGCCGCCGCCGGAGCCGGCAGCGGGCGCGGGTCGCGCATCGCGAACAGCGGCAGGAACAGCTGCGTGAGCGGGCCGATGCCGAACGCGTACAGGACGGTGGCGACGCCGACCGAGCCGCCGAGCAGGAAGCCCGCGGCGAGCACGGTCACCTCGATCGACGTGCGCGCGACCCGGATCGACAGCCAGGAGTACCGCGCGGCGAGGCCGGTCATGAGCCCGTCGCGCGGGCCGGGCCCCATGCGGGCGCCGAGGTAGAGCGCCGTCGCCACCCCGTTGAGCACCACGCCGGCGACCATCAGCGCGCCCCGCAGCCACCACGCGCCGGCGTCCGGCACGACCCGCAGGGTCAGGTCGGCGGTGACGCCGATGACCACCACGTTGCTGACGGTGCCCAGGCCCGGCCGCAGGCGCAGCGGGATCCACAGCAGCAGCACGAGCGCGCCGACCGCGCAGACCACGGTGCCCAGGCTCAGCCCGGTGCGCTTCGAGATGCCCTGCTGGAACACGTCCCACGGATCGAGCCCCAGATGGGCCCGCACCAGAAAGGCGATGCTCACCCCGTACACCAGCAGACCCAGCTGCAGCTGCACGAAGCGACGCGTGAAGCGGTGGCGCAGCGGGATGGGATTGGTCTTGCCTGGGGCGTCCATGCGTGCCACCCTAGGGCCAATCCGACACATTCAAAGAGCCAATTGAGGGGGACTGGCCTTGTCAGCGATCGTCCGGGGCGCGCAACTGGCCCGCATGCTCAATGCCTGGCAGGTCGCCGTCGGCGTGCGCGGGCCCGCCGGCCGCCGCCCCGAGTACGTCGTGCTCGCCAGCGCCGTCCGTGGCCTGCTCATCGACGGTCGGCTGGCGCTCGGCGTCCGGCTGCCCGCGGAGCGGGAGCTCGCCGCGGCGCTCGGCATCAGCCGGACCACCGTCACCGCCGCCTACCGTGAGCTGCGCGACAGCGGCCACCTCAGCAGCCGCCGCGGCGCCGGCAGCTGGACGGCGCTGCCCGCCGGGCACCGCGTCGGCACGTCCGGGCTGTGGACGCCGAGCGACGACGCCGACCTCATCGACCTCGGCTGCGCGGCGATGCCCGCCCCGGCGGAGCTCAACGAGGCGGCCACCGAGGCGATCGCCGAGCTCGGCCCCTACACGCTCGGCGCCGGCTACCAGCCGATGGGGCTGCCGGTGCTGCGCGAGGCGATCGCGCAGTGCTACACGGAGCGCGGCCTGCCGACCGACCCCGACCAGGTCATGGTCACCGGCGGCGTCCAGCAGGCGCTCGACCTGCTGCTGCGGCTGCTGGTCGCGCCCGGGCAGCGGGCCCTGGTCGAGACGCCGACGTACCCGAACGCGTTGAGCGCGTTCACCGCCAGCCGCGCCCGGATCAGCGCCTACGCGATCGGGCCCGACGGCTGGGACGAGGACCTGCTGCTGTCGACGGTCAGGGCGGCGCAGGCGCGGGTCGCGTACCTGATCCCCGATTTCCACAACCCGACCGGCCACCTCATGCAGACGTCGCTGCGGGAGCGGCTGCCGTCCGCCGCGCACGCCGCCGGCACCGACCTCATCATCGACGAGTCGTTCGTGGATCTCGCGCTGGACCCTGCTTTCGCGGACGGCGCGCTGCCGCCGTCGGTGGCCGCGTTCGACCGCAGCGCGCGGGTGCTGACGATCGGCGGGATGAGCAAGCCGTACTGGGGCGGCCTGCGCATCGGGTGGGTCCGCGGGGCGGCGCCGCTGATCGCGCGGCTCGCCGCGGCCCGGGTCGGGGTCGACATGGCGTCGCCGGTGCTCGACCAGCTCGTCGCCGTCCAGCTGCTGCGCCGCCGGTCGGAGATCGTGTCGGCCCGTCGCCGGCAGCTGCTCGCCCGCCGGGACACCCTGGCCGCCGCGCTGCGCGCCGAGCTGCCGGAGTGGCGGTTCGTCCTGCCGGGCGGCGGGATGGTGCTGTGGGTCGAGCTCGACGCGCCGGTGTCCAGTGCCCTGGCGCGGGCGGCCGAGGAGCTCGGGGTGCGGGTCGCGCCCGGGCCCCGCTTCGGTGCGGACGGCACCATGGAGCGGTTCATGCGGCTGCCGTACACGCTGCCGGAGACCGACCTCGTCGAAGCGGTCCACAGGCTGGCGGCGGCGCGCGCCGACCTGGACCGCCCCCGCCGGCACGCCTGGTCCACCCCGGTCGTGGTCGCCTGACCTCGGTTCCTCATGATCCCGAAGACTTCGTGCTGCTCTGGCGACATGAAGTCTTCCGGATCACGTGGGGCGCGGCGTCGGGCGGCTGGCTAGCCGGTCCGGGCTGCTCGCTGCCGGGCCGTTTCCGTGATCCGGAAGAGTTCTTGTTGCTCTGGCGACGAAAAGTCTTCCGGATCATGTGGATCGCGCGTTGGGCGGCTGTCTGGTCGGGCTTGGGCTGCTTGCTGCTGGCCCGTTTCTGTGATCCGGAAGAGTTTGTGCTGCTCTGGCGACATGAAGTCTTCCGGATCATGTGGGGCGCGGACGGGGTCTGTCGCGGCTGGGCTGGTCGGTGCCGGGCCGTTTCCGTGATCCGGAAGAGTTCATGTTGCTCTGGCGACAATAAGTCTTCCGGATCATGTGGGGATCGCGAGTTGGGCGTCTGCCTGGCTGGGCTGGGCGGTGCCGGGGCTGCTTTCCGTGATCCGGAAGAGTTCTTGTTGCTCTGGCGACGAAAAGTCTTCCGGATCATGAGGAGGGCGGGTTGGGTGTCGCGGCCGCAGGTCGCGTCGGCACAACTACACGCGGACGGACAGGGAGGGCCCCCAGGGCCCGACCGGCGGCTGACGGGAGCGACGGTCTTTCGCACGGCGGACCGGAGCCATGAACTTGTTCCTGCTCTTCGGGGTTGAAAAAGCGTCATGGCCTCCGGGATGGCGGTTCCCGGAGGCCATGACACTGTGGGGTGTGATCAGAGTTCGGCGAGCGACCCCGCGTACATGCGGTCGATGTCCGAGGCGAAGGACTTCTCGACCACGCGGCGCTTGACCTTGAGTGACGGTGTGAGCTCACCGTCCTCGATGGACAGGTCGCGGCTGAGGATGGAGAACTTCTTCACCGTCTCCCAGCGGTTGAGCTTGGTGTTGAGCTCCTTGACGTAGCCCTCGATCAGGGCGTTCGCCTCGGGTGACGCGGCGATCTCGTCGTAGGACTTCCCGGCGAGGGGGGTGCCGTCGGCCCAGCCCTTGATGGCGTCCGGGTCGAGGGTGACGAGCATCGTGACGTAGTTGCGGGCCTGGCCGACCACGACGCACTGCGAGGTGTACGGGCAGACCGACTTGAACAGGCCCTCGATGTGGCTCGGCGCGACGTACTTGCCGCCGGAGGTCTTGATGAGGTCCTTCTTGCGGTCGGTGATGCGCAGGTAGCCGTCGGCGTCGAACTCGCCGATGTCGCCGGTGCGGAACCAGCCGTCCTCGGTGAACGACGCGGCGGTCTCGTCGGGCAGGTTGTGGTAGCCGCGCATGATCGGGGTGCCCTTGAGCAGGATCTCGCCGTCGGTGTCGAGCTTCGCCTCCAGGTCGCCCAGAGCCGTGCCGACGGTGCCGATGCGGGGGGTCGCCTCGCGGTTGACGAACGAGCCGGCGCTGGTCTCGGTCAGGCCGTAGCCTTCCAGGATCGGCAGGCCGGCGGCGAAGAAGAACTCGCCGATCTCCTTCGACAGCGGCGCGGAGCCGGACACCATGGCGCGCATCTTGCCGCCGAGGCGGGCGCGGAGCTTGCTGAAGACCAGCTTGTCGGCGATGCCGTGCTGGACCTTGAGCATGCCGCCCGGGGTGCGGCCGGCGAGGCGCTCGGCGGAGGCCTGCTTGCCGACCTTGACCGCCCAGGTGAAGATCTTCCACTTGGCGCCGCCGTCGGCCTGCGCGCCGGTGACGACCCGGTTGTAGACCTTCTCGAAGACGCGGGGCGCGGCGCACATGAGCGTCGGCTGGATCTTGCCGAGGTTGTCGATGAGCTTGTCGACGCGGCCGTCGACGTACGTGGGGAGCCCGACGTACACGATCCCGCAGAGCAGCGTCTTGCCGAACGAGTGCGACAGCGGCAGCCACAGGTACTGCAGGTCGTCGGCGGTCAGCAGGCCCATGTCGACCTGCGTGTAGCCCTGCCAGACCCAGCCGGCGTGCATCAGCTCGACGCCCTTGGGGCGGCCGGTCGTGCCCGACGTGTAGATGAGGGTGGCGAGCTGGTCGCCGGTGATGCCGGCGACGATGCGGGTGATCAGCTCGGGGTCCTGGTCGAGCGCCTCGCGCCCGGCGGCCTCCAGCTGCGCGAGGGACAGGGTCTTGCGCTGCTCGCCGCCGCTGGGGACCCCGTCGAGGAGCACGACCGCGACCAGCTCGGGCAGGTCGGCGCCGTCGAGCTTGGCGGCCTGCGCCGGGTTCTCGGCGAAGAGGACCTTCGAGCCGGAGTCGGCGACGATGTAGACGGCGTCCTCGGGCTCGGTGGTCGGGTAGACCGTCGTGGTGGCCGCGCCGGCGAGCATGATGCCGAGGTCGGCGAGGATCCAGTCGAGGCGGGTGTTGGCCAGGATGCCGACGCGGTCCTCGGGGCGCACGCCGAGCGTGGTGAGGCCGGCGCCGATCGCGCGGGCGTGCTCGTCGACCTCGCGCCAGGTGAGCCAGACGGGGTCGCCGGCGTCGTCGGCCGCGGGCTTGCCGAACGCGCGCTTGTCGGGAGTCTCGGCCACACGGTGCAGGAACATGTCCGGGATCGAGCGGTAGGGCAGTTCGAGCCGCTGGGTCTGGGTCATGTGGGGCGCCTCCGGGCTGGCGTGGACGTAACGGTGACTGGCATCACGTCCCGTCGGTTACTGGAGGGTAAAGGGTCTGTCGTGTTACCGGCTAGACCCGAAACCGAAACGTAGTGGAACGGCGAATCCTGTTGCCTGGGGCCAGATTCGAGACTCAGAGTCCCAGTCGCGCCGTTCTGAGCCGCTCGGCCGTCGCATCGGGGCCCGTGACGGTCACGTCGGCGTGCGCCTGGCGGCCGGTGAAGAACAGGAGCAGCTCCGAGGGCTTCCCCTGGACCGTCAGCGTTTCTCCGCCTGTACCGACGGCGAAGGGCTCGGCGTCCGCCGGCCGCACGGTGATCGCGGCGGGGAACCGCCGTGCGGACAGCTTCGCGGCGCCCTTGAGCCGCTTCGCCACGGCCTGCTCGTAGGCCGCGTCCAGCGTGCGCGGCGTCCACCCCGGCACGGCCCGCCGCACGTCCTCGTGATGGATGAGGAACTCGGTGATGTTGACGGCCTCCTCGGCGAAGGCGGGCCTCACCCAGAGCGCGGGCCGGCGGACCTTGCCGACCAACTGCCCGTAGTCGCCCGCGGCGAGGCGGTCCTGGACCTTCTTCGTGTGCCCGGCGACCGGCTTCAGCAGGATGCCGGCCGCGGCGTCGGGGCGGTGCTCCCGCAGCACCAGATGCGCGGCGAGGTCACGGGTCACCCAGCCGTCACAGAGGGTCGGCGCGTCGGCACCCGCGGCCAGGAGCGTCTCGGCGAGCGCCAGGCGCTCGGCCCGCGCGAATGAAGTCATACACGTAACGCTAGTCGCGTCCCGCCGGAGCCGGTTTCTGTCGTACCCCGTCGGTAAGGTTGCAGACGGTCGGGGCGACTTACCGGCCCGACGCTACGGAGGGCGGATGTGACCAGCGGCAAGGTGCTCCTCAAGGGGCTGTGGGTGCTCGGCCGGGCCGTCCGTGACGAGCCCCACGTGTTCGCGATCTCGGTGGTCGGCAGCGTGGTGTTCAGCCTGCTGACGATCACGACCGCGTTCGTCTCCGGGCGGGTCGTCGGCGAGATCGCGCTGCCCGCGATCGACCAGCGGCACGTCACGCTCGGCACGCTGCTGCTCGGCGGGGTCGCGATCCTCGCGGTCAGCCTCGGCAAGATCCTCGGCATCTTCGGCCGGCGGCTCGGGGCGGGGGCGATGCAGTTCCGCCTCCAGGCGCGCTACCGGCAGGCCGTCACCCGGCGCTACCTGCGGCTGCCCCTGGAGTGGCACCAGCGGCACGCGACCGGGACGCTGCTGTCCAATGCCAACGCCGACGTCGAGTCCGCGTGGTATCCGATCGCGCCGTTCCCGATGGCCGTCGGCACCGTCGTCATGCTCGTCGCCGCGATCGTCTCGCTGTTCGCCACCGACTGGGCCATGGCGCTCGTCGGGGTCGCGATCTTCCCGACGCTCCTCGGGGTCAACGTCGCCTATTCGCGCCGCATGGCGCCCCGCGTCGCGAAGTCGCAGCAGCTGCGGGCCGACGTGAGCGCGGTCGCGCACGAGAGCTTCGACGGCGCGCTCGTGGTCAAGACGATGGGCCGGGAGGCCGCGGAGACCGAGCGGTTCTCGGCGAAGACGATCGAGCTGCGCGACGCCACGATCCAGGTCGGGCGGGTCCGGGCGATGTTCGACCCGGTGCTCGACGCGCTGCCGAGCATCGGCACCCTCGCCGTGCTCGTCGTCGGTGGCCTGCGGTTCCGCCAGGGCGCCGTCGAGGTGGCCGAGGTGGTCAGCGTCGCGTTCCTGTTCACCGTGCTCGCGTTCCCCGTGCGGGCGATCGGCTGGGTGCTCGCCGAGCTGCCCCGCAGCGTCGTCGGCTGGGAGCGGATCCGGCACGTGCTGGACGCCGAGGGCGACATGGCCTATGGCACGGCCACGCTGCCGGACGCGCACAAGCCGGCGGCGCTGCGGTTCGAGGACGTGCACTTCGCGTATGCCGACGCCGACGGCAACCGGGGCGGCGACGTGCTGAGCGGGGTCACGTTCGACGTGCCGGCGGGGCGCACGGTCGCGCTCGTCGGCTCGACCGGCTCCGGCAAGTCGACGATCGCCGCGCTCGCCGCCCGGCTCGTCGACCCGCACACCGGCACCGTCCGGGTCGACGAGGTCGACGCCCGCGACCTCAGCCAGGACGCGCTCGTCGGCACGGTCGCGCTGGTCGCCCAGGTGCCGTTCGTCTTCGACGACACCGTCCGGGGCAACGTGACGCTCGACCGGCGCACCGCCGCCGGCCACGCCGTCGACGACGAGGCGGCCTGGTCCGCGCTGCGCCTCGCCCAGGCCGACGGGTTCATCCACCAGCTCGCCGACGGGCTCGACACGAAGGTCGGCGAGCGCGGCACGTCCCTGTCCGGCGGGCAGCGGCAGCGGCTCACGATCGCCCGCGCCCTGGCCGGCGCGCCGCGCCTGCTCGTCCTCGACGACGCGACCAGCGCCGTCGACCCGCGCGTCGAGGCCGCGATCCTCGCCGCGCTGCGCCGTGACGACGACCGCCAGGCGTCGATCCTCGTCGTCGCGTACCGGCGGGCCACGATCGCCCTGGCCGACGAGGTGGTCTGGCTGGAGCGGGGCAGGGTCGCCGCCCGCGGCACCCACGCCGACCTCCTCGCCACCGTCCCCGGCTACGCCGACCTGGTCACCGCGTACGAGAAGGCCGAAGCCGAGAAGGAACGCGAGCACCTCTTCGACGACGAGGAGTCCGTGACCGCATGACGGCTCCCACTCCCGTCCCGCCCCGTCCGGGCACTTCCGGCTCTGTCGTCGCCGCGGGTGCCGGCCCGAGCGGGGTGATGTCGAGCTTCGGCCGGTCCCGGGCTGCGGTGTTGCCGCCGGCTGGCCGGTTGCTGCGGGGGAGCCTGCCGGGGGAGTCGGCGCGCGCCCGGGTCGCCGGGTCGGCTCGGACGGACGGGTGGGTGGTTTCGGCAGGGCTGGTGTCGGAGCGCGACTCGGGTCATGGTGTTGCCGCCGTTCGCCGTGTGGTTCCTCTAGCCGGGGATGGCTCGCGGTTTCTGTCGGTGCCAGTGGTCTGGTCGGGTTGGTGGGCTGGTCGTGACGGCTTGTGCCGCGGTCGCCGTCTGGCCGCCTCCGCGGTTGCCGCGGGCGTCGGCCTGACCGGGGTGATGTCGGTGTCCGGCCGGTCCCGGGTTGCGGCGTTGCCGCCGGCCGGCTGGTTGCTGCGGGGGAGCTTGCCGGTGGGGTCAGCGCGCCGACGTTCCGCCGGGTCGGTTCGGGCGGACGGGTGGGTGGTTTCGGCAGGGCTGGTGTCGGAGCGCGACTCGGGTCATGGCGTTGCCGCAGTTCGACGTGTCGTTCCTCTAGATGGGGATGGCTCGCAGTTCGTGCCGGTATCAGCGGTCTGGTCGGGTTGGTGGGCTGGTCGTGATGGCGGGTGGCAGTCGTGCCCCGGTCGGGTGTCGGCTGGACCGGTGCGGGTGCCGGTGCCGGGTCGCGGTCGCCGTCTTGGCGTGGCCGCGTTCGTGGCCGGCACGGGCGCCGACCTGGCCGTGGTGATGCCGACGTCCGGCCCGTCCTGGGCCGCTGAGTTGTCGGCGGCTGGCCGGTTGCTGCGGGGGAGCCCGCCGACCGGGGCGCGGTGCTGCGTCGCCTGGTCGGCTCGGACGGGCGGGCGCGGGGCTTCAGCAGGATCGGTGCTGGGGCGGGCTCCTGGGGACGGCATTGCCGCTGCCCGCAGTTTCGTTCCTCTGAACCGGAGCCGGGCGCGGTCCACGCCGGTGCTGGCGGCGACCGGGCCGGTTCGGTGGGTTGGCGTTGATGGCCGGTGTGGTTCGGGCAGCGGTTGGGTGCCGGGTCTCGGTTGCCGTCTTGGCGTGACCGCCCCGCGTCGCGGTGATGGCGTGACTGCCCCGCGTCGCGGTGATGGCGTGACTGCCCCGCGTCGCGGTGATGGCGTGTCGGCTGCGGGTCGCGGCGTCGCTGTGGCGTCAGGACCATCTGTGGAAGGCGCCGGCGGGTCGGGTCGCGCTGGCGGTTGGGGCGGGTCGGCGCGGCGGGTTGTGGGCGGCCGGGTGCGGGAGCGTGGGGACGCGACGGGCTCGAGGTCCGCTGCGGAGAGCGGTCGTGCGGTCGGAGCAGGCCTTGATCACCGGCGCGTCGACGGTGCCGCGGTCGGTGGTCGTTGGGGAAGTGCGGCCGATTCGGGTCGGGTCGGTGTTCAAGGACGGCGGAGGTGTCGGCATGACGGCGGCGACTGCTGAGGCGGCGGAGCAGGCGAAGGCCGGCGAGGCGCCGAAGGTGGGGGTGCTGCGGCGCGGGCTGAGCCTGTCGCCGGAGCTGTTCACCGGGCTGGCGGGCACGCTCGGGCTGGCGGTGCTGGCGACGGCCGGCCGGGTGGCGGTGCCGGTCGCCATCCAGCAGGGCATCGACAAGGGGCTGCGGGCGCCGGGTGGGCCCGACGTCGGGGTGCTCACCACGATCGTGGCGATCACGGCCGGGGTGCTGTTCCTGACGATGCTCAGCGCGGCGATGATGAACGTGCGGCTGTTCACGGTCACCGAGACGGCGCTGGCGGGGGTGCGCACGCGGACGTTCCGGCACATTCACGATCTGTCGATGCTGCACCAGCAGTCGGAGCGGCGCGGGGCGCTCGTCTCGCGGGTGACCGGGGACGTGGATCAGATCAGCCAGTTCCTGCAGTTCGGTGGGCTGATCTTCCTGATCAGCCTGGGGCAGCTCTTCGTGACGACCGGCGTCATGATCTTCTACTCGTGGCAGCTGACGCTGGTGGTGATCCTCGCGTTCGCGCCGCTGGTGTTCGTGGTGCGGCACTTCCAGCGGCGGCTCAGCGTGCTGTACCTGGACGTGCGGGAGAGCATCGGGGCGATGCTCGGGGCGATCGCGGAGAGCGTCGTCGGGGCGTCGGTCGTTCGGGCGTACGGCGTGCAGCACCGCACCGCCGAGCGGCTCGACACGGCGATCGACCGGAGCCGGCGGGCGCAGTTCCGGGCGCAGACCAACAACGTGGTCAGCATGAGCTTCGGCGAGCTGGCGGCGGGGCTGGCGCTCGGCAGCGTCGTCGTGGTCGGCACGCTGCTGGGCGTGGACGGGCAGCTCACCATCGGGCAGCTGATCGCGTTCCTGTTCCTGGCGACGCTGTTCGTGCAGCCGGTGCAGGTCGCGACCGAGGTGCTCAACGAGGCGCAGAACGCGATCGCGGGCTGGCGCCGGGTCCTGGACATCATCGAGACGTCGCCGGACGTCGCGGACCCCGGCGACAAGGGCCGGGACCTGCCCGAAGGCGCTGTCGACGTGCGGTTCGACCACGTGCACTTCGCGTATCCGGACGGGCCTGAGGTGCTGACCGACGTCGATCTGACGGTCGCCGCTCGTACCCGGGTCGCGGTCGTCGGGGAGACGGGCAGCGGCAAGACGACGTTCGCGAAGCTGCTGACGCGGCTCATGGACCCGACCACCGGCGAGGTGCTGCTGTCCGGGGTGCCGCTGACCGAGGTGCGGTTCGGCTCGCTGCGCCGCCGGGTCGTCATGGTGCCGCAGGACGGGTTCCTGTTCGACGCGACGGTGGCCGACAACGTGCGGTTCGCCCGGCCCGACCTGAGCGACGTGGACCTGGAGCTGGCGTTCACCGAGCTCGGGCTGCTCGACTGGGTCGACGGGCTCAGCGACGGCCTGCAGACCGAGGTCGGCGAGCGCGGGGAGGCGCTGTCGGTCGGTGAGCGGCAGCTGGTGGCGCTGGCCCGCGCGTACGTCGCCGACCCCGACCTCCTGGTGCTCGACGAGGCCACGAGCGCCGTCGACCCGGCGACCGAGGTCCGGCTGCAGCGGACCCTCGACGCGGTCACCAGGGGGCGGACGACGATCGCGATCGCGCACCGGTTGTCGACCGCGCAGAGCGCCGACGAGGTCATCGTCGTGGACAAGGGGCACGTCGTGCAGCGGGGCCCGCACGCGGAGCTCGTCGCCGATCCGGACTCGATCTACGGCCGCCTGTACGCGTCGTGGCTCGAACAGACCCGCTGACGGCGGCCATCGCGTGTCCCCGGGCGGAGGACCGGTCGGGGACCGCGCGTCGGGGGTGGTGAACCGCGGCGGAGGACCTACAGTTGCGGTGTGCCAGCCGGGGGGCGTCGATACGTGCCGATGCAGGTCCGGGTCGCGGTGACGGGGTTCAACGCGATCGGCGGCGTCATGTTGACCCTCGCGCTGGCGGCGCTCGGCGTGCTGCTGTCCGGGATGCAGGTCGACCCGGCCAACCAGGGCGGCACCGGCTACCTGGACTTCGTGCTGTTCTTCAACGCCGTGCTGTTCCTGTTCCCCCTCGCGGTGGTGCTGGTGTTCCTCGGCACGCGGATCAAGCGGGGCGAGCACTGGGCGTGGCTGGCGAGCCTGGTGTTCTGGGCGTTCGTCGGGGCGATGGCGCCGCTGCTGACGTGGCTGCTGCCGGCCCCGCTGCCGTTCGCGGTCGTGCCGGTCTGCTGCGCCGGCGTGCTGGTGGCGCTGCTGCTGACCCCGCAGGCGCGGTACCACTGCGCCGACGTCGACGACTAGCCGATCCGGCCTCGCGCCGCCCGGCGGATCGGGCGACAACGGTGCTCCGGCGCCGGCATCTGGTGGTCCGGGCGCGGTGGCGGTTCAGCGCTTCGAGGCCCGTGAGGAGGCCGGTGGGGAGGCCGGTGCAGACGCCGGTGCGGTGGCCGGTGCGAGGGCCGGCAGGGGTTCGGTGAGGTAGCGCTGGATGGTCGGCGCGACGCTGTACACGATCTCGTCCTGCGACATGGTCGTCATCGGCTCGATCTTCAGGATGTAGCGGACCATGACGAGGCCCGCCATCTGCGACGCGACCAGGGCGGCCCGCTTCGGGGCCTCCGCCGGGTCGAGCTTGAGCTGCGCGACCACGCGGCGCAGGATCTGGCTCACCAGGAACTCGCGCAACATCCGCGCCGACCACTCGTGCTGCATCGCGCTGCGGAACAGGGCCGCCGCGGACGAGCCGGCGGGGGAGTCCCACACGCCGAGGAACGTGCGGACGAGCCGCTCGCCGACGCCGTCGAGGTCGCCCTCGAAGACCTTGGGCACGATCTCGCCGGGGTCGATCGGCGCGTCCATCGTGGCGAGGAAGAGCTTGTCCTTCGCCCCGAAGTAGTGGTGTACCAGCGCCGGGTCGACCCCGGCGCTGGTGGCGATCTGGCGGATGGACGCCCCGTCGTAGCCACGCTCGGCGAACGCCTCGCGGGCGGCGGTCAGGATCGCCTGGCGGGTGTCCTGGTTGCCGGGGCGTCGTCCGGTGCGTGCCATGAGCCTGCTTTCCCGTTGTGCGTCTGCTTCAGGGGCTTACGGGGTGCGCCGGCGCAGCGTCGCCGCCCCGAGCAAGAGTGCCACGATGACGCAGCCGACGATGATGCCGAGGTCCCTCCACACGAGGCCGGTCGGCTCGGTGTGGGTGCCGAGCTCGGTGAGCGCCTGCACGGCGTACGACATGGGAAAGACATCACTGATGGCCTGCAGCCAACCGGCCATCTGGTCGCGGGGCTGCAGCAGCCCGCAGAGCAGCACCTGCGGCAGGACCACCGCCGGCATGAACTGCACCGCCTGGAACTCACTGTTGGCGAACGCGCTGACCAGCAGGCCGAGCGCCATGCCGAGCACGGAGTTGCCGACCGCGATCACGGCGACGAGCCACGCCGGTCCGAGCGTGTCGAGGCCGAGGAGGAGGTACGCGAGCGCCGACGCGATCGTCGCCTGCACCGCGGCCGCGACGGCGAACGCGATGCCGTAGCCCAGCAGGATGTCGACCTTGCCGATCGGCGTGGTCAGCAGCCGCTCGAGGGTGCCGGTGGTGCGTTCGCGGAGCATCGCCACACTGGTCAGCAGGAACATGATCACCAGCGGGAACACGCCCAGCATGACGAGCCCGACGCGGTCGAACAGCTGGGGGTTGGTGTCGTACAGGTAGCGCAGGAGCGTGAGCAGCACCGTCGGCACGACAAGGATCAACGCGATCGTGCGCCGGTCGTGGCGGAGCTGCCGCAGGATGCGCCCGGCGGTCGCGAACGTCAGACGTGCGGACATGTCAGGCCACCTTCTCCTTCTCCGTCTCCTGCGCCTGTACGAGTCGCAGGAACGCCTCTTCCAGGTCTTCCGTGCCGGCCCGCTCGCGTACGGCGGCGGGCGACTCGTCGGCGATGAGCAGCCCCTCGCGGATCAGCAGGAGGCGATCGCAGCGGCCCGCCTCGTCCATCACGTGGCTCGACACCAGCAGCGTCGAGCCGGCCTTCGCCAGGGCGTGGAACCGTTGCCACAGCTCGTTGCGCAGCACGGGGTCCTGCCCGACGGTGGGCTCGTCCAGCACGAGCAGCTGCGGCTTGCTCACGATCGCGCAGGCGAGCGACGCCCGGGCCCGCTGGCCGCCCGACAGGGTCCCGACGAGCTGGTTCTTGGCCTGGCCCAGCCCCACGTCGGACACTGCCTCGTCCGCCGCGGCGGCACCGAGCCCGTACAGCGAGGCGAAGTACCGCGCGTTCTCCCGGACGGTCAGGTCCGCGTAGACGCTCGGCGCCTGCGTCAGGTAGCCCACCTTGTCGCGCAGCGGCTTCGACCCCGCCGGGTGCCCCAGCACCGTCACCGTCCCGCTGACGATCTTCTGCACGCCGACGACCGCCCGCATGAACGTGGTCTTGCCGCTGCCGCTCGGTCCGAGCAGCCCCGTGACGCTCCCGCTGGGCACCGTGCAGGTGAAGTCGTGCAGCACCCGCCGCTTGCCCCGCGCGACGACGAGGTGCTCGACCTCGATCGCGTTGGCCATCTTGGATTCCTCCGGTCACTCCCTGAAACTCAACGACTGATGAACTCAACGGTAGATGAAATCTTGAACGTGCGTCAAACACGAAACGGGGCGGACCGATGTGTGCGGTCCGCCCCGTTTCGCGCTTCTCGTCTACAACGCGAGCACGCGCTCCAGGAACTCCTTGTACTGCCGCAACGCCACCCGCAGCGCCTCGGTGTCGGGGTTCTTGGCCGACCGGTGCGGGTCGATCGCCAGCTGCTGCTCCTGCAACTTCTCGGCAAGCGTCTCGATGGCGTCACTCACCACCGCCGACGCCCGCGTCAGCGCCTTCACCGGGTCGTCGACGAACTTGGACTCCGCCTTGACCAGCCGCGACCGGAACTTGTCCGCCCGCTTCGGCTTCCACAACACGATCCGCTGCTCGGCGAGGTCCCCGGGCCGCAGCGGGAGGGGCCCGGCGGTCGCGTACTCGAGCTCCTCGTCGTCGTCCGCTTCCACCTCGGCCACCGGCTCGTCGTCGGCCGCTTCGTCCTCAGCGTCGTCATCGGCGTCGGCCTCCGCGACCGGCTCACCGTCCGCGTCTTCGTCCTCGTCCTCCGCGTCAGCCTCCGCGACGGGCTCGTCGTCCTCGTCCTCGTCGTCCTCCGCGTCCGCGTCTGCCTCTGCCTCTGCTTCTGCGGTGGGCTCGTCGTCGTCGGCTTCGTCGTCCGCGTCCGTTTCCGCGGCCGGCTCGTCGTCGCTGTCGGCTTCGGCATCAGCGGCGTCATCGTCGTCCGCAGCCTCGGCCGCGATCTCCTCGACGTCGTCCGCAGCGTCTTCCGCTTCGGCGTCTTCCGCTGCTGCGGCAGGCTCGACCTCGGCGTCGTCCTCCTCGCCGGCGGCCGGCTCCTCCACCTCAACATCGGCTTCGGCGTCGACCTCGGCTTCAGCGTCGCCGGCGGCCTCGTCGTCGCTGTCGTCGTCCGCTTCCGCTTCTGCGGTGGGCTCGTCGTCGCTGTCGTCGTCCGCTTCCGCTTCTGCGGTGGGCTCGTCGTCGCTGTCGTCGTCCGCTTCCGCTTCTGCGGTGGGCTCGTCGTCGCTGTCGTCGTCCGCGTCCGCGTCCGCGTCCGCGTCCGCCTCGGCGTCGACCTCGGCTTCGGCCTCCGCGGCGACGTCCTCGGCGCTGTCACCGTCCGTGTCCTCCGCGGCAGCCTCGGCCTCCGGCTCGCTCTCAGCGGCCTCGTCCTCGGCGACCACGGCCTCGGCGTCGGGCTCGGCAGCCTCGTCATCGCCGGCCTCGTCCTCAGCGGCACCTTCTTCGGCGGCCGCTTCAGCCTCCGGCTCCGCCGCGACCTCTTCGCCCTCGACAACGGCCTCGGCCTCCGGCGCCTCGCCGCCGTCTTCGTCCTCGCCGGCCGCGTCCTCGGCAGCCGCTTCGACGGCGACCGCTTCGTCGTCCACCGCCACTTCGGCCTCGGGCTCGTCGGCAGCCTCGTCCTCGGCCGTGGCCTCTGCGTCGGGCTCGGCAGCTTCGTCGCCGCCGTCGGCAGCCTCGTCCTCGGCAGTGGCCTCGGCCTCGGATTCGGCGGCTGCGTCTTCGTCCGTGGCCTCGGCCTGAGGCTCGGCGGCTTCGTCTTCGTCGCTGGCGGTCTCGTCCTCGACGGTGACGGCCTCCGCGTCGGCCTCGGCGACCTCGTCCTCGACGGTGGCCTCGGCGTCGGGTTCGGCGGCCTCGTCGTCGCCGGCCTCGTCGTCGGTGGCGGCTGTTTCGATGGCGACCTCGGCCTCCGGCTCATCGCCGGCAGCGTCGGTCTCGTCGGCTTCGGCGACAGGCTCGTCCTCGGTGACCGCCTCGGGCTCGGCGGCCTCCTCATCGGCAACCACCTCATCAGCAACCGCGTCAGGCTCGTCGTCGGCCGCTGCTGCTTCGGGTTCGTCGTCGGTGGCCTCGTCGGCTACGGCCTCCGGCTCGTCGTCGGAGTCCGACTCGGCTGCGGGCTCTTCCGCTGCGGCGTCGGTGGTGGTGTCGTCGTCGGCGGTTGCGTCCTCGGATGCGTCTGCCTCGCCGGCTTCGTCGTCGGTGGCTTCGGCGGCCACCTCTTCGACGGTCTCGGCCTCTTCGGCGTCGTCGGCGGTGGCTTCCGCGGCGGGTTCGTCGTCGGTGGAGGTCTCTTCGGTGGCGGCGATCTCTTCGACGGCTTCCGGCTCGTCGTCGGAGTCCGACTCGGCTGCGGGCTCTTCCGCTGCGGCGTCGGTGGTGGTGTCGTTCTCGGCGGTTGCGTCCTCGGATGCGTCTGTCTCGCCGGCTTCGTCGTCGGTGGTCTCGGCGGCGACTTCTTCGACCGTCTCGGCGTCGCCTTCGTCGGCAGAAGCCTCGGCGGCGGGCTCGTCGTCGGTGGAGGTGTCCTCGGCGGCGTCGTCGTCGGAGGTGGTCTCGGCGGCGACTTCTTCGATGGTGTCGGCTTCGGCGGCGACGTCTTCGACCGTTTCGGTCTCGTCGGCGTCGGCGGTGGCTTCGGCGGCCACCTCTTCGACGGTCTCGGCCTCTTCGGCGTCGTCGTCGGCGGTGGCTTCCGCGGCGGGTTCGTCGTCGGTGGAGGTGTCCTCGGCGGCGATCTCTTCGACGGCTTCCGGCTCGTCGTCGGAGTCCGACTCGGCTGCGGGCTCTTCCACCACGGCGTCGGTGGTGGTGTCGTCCTCAGCGGTTGCGTCCTCGGATGCGTCCGCCTCGCCGGCTTCGTCGTCAGTTGCCTCTGCGGCGACTTCCTCGACCGTCTCGGCCGCGTCGTCGTCTGCGGCGGCGACCTCCTCGATGGCTTCGGCGTCAGCGTCGGAGGCCTCAGCGGCGGGCTCTTCGTCGTCGACAGCTTCGGCTGCGACTTCTTCGAGGGTCTCGAGATCCTCGGCGTCGCCTTCGTCGGCAGAAGCCTCGGCGGCGGGTTCGTCGTCGGTGGAGGTGTCTTCGGTGGCGACGGCGTCTACGGCCTCGGGTTCGCTGTCGGCTGCGTCGTCGTCGGAGGTGGTCTCGGCGGCGACCTCCTCGACGGTGTCGGCTTCGGCGGTGACGTCTTCGACGGTCTCGGCCTCTTCGGTGGAGGCTTCGGCGGCGGGCTCGGCGTCTGCGTCGTCGGCGGTGGAGGCTTCGGCGGTGACGTCTTCGACCGTTTCGGCCTCTTCGGCGACGTCGTCCGCGGTGGCCTCGGTGGCGGCGTCCACGGCCTCGGGCTCGGCAGCCTCTTCGTCGTCGGAGGTGGTCTCGGCGGAGACTTCCTCGACGGTGGTGGCTTCGGCGGTTGCCTCTTCGGCGGGGGTGTCGGTCGCTTGGAGGTCGGCGGTCGGGGTGGACTCGGCGGCGTGTGCGTCGACCCCAGCGGCCGGCTCCTCGTCGGTGGAGGCGGGGGACTCCTCGTCGGCGGGGCCGACGATGTCGGAGATGTCGTCGGGGACGGCGACGGTGATGGCGGCG
Source organism: Dactylosporangium maewongense (assembly GCF_039531485.1). NCBI lineage: Bacteria > Bacillati > Actinomycetota > Actinomycetes > Micromonosporales > Micromonosporaceae > Dactylosporangium > Dactylosporangium maewongense. The sequence goes on from NZ_BAAAQD010000008.1 coordinate 376,047, forward strand.
TCGTCCGCGAGCGGCGAGTCGATGGCCGGTGACTCCGCGGCCGGTGACTCGGCGGCGTCGGCCGGATCCGAAGCCAGGTCCGAACCCGAATCCGCAGCCGAGTCCGCAGCCAGGTCCGAGTCCGCAGCCAGGTCCGAGTCCGTGGCCGGGTCGGAGGTCAGGTCCGTGGTCGGGGCGGGGGCCGGGTCGGCGCCCGCGGCGGAGGCGGCGGCGGCCGAGACCAGGGGGACGGTGTCCTCGACGGGCTGGCGCTGCTCGGGGATGCCCGGTGGAGTTGTCACTTCAGGGGAAGGGCCGGTCTGGTCGTTGACGTTGGGGTGCATGAGGAGGTCCTCCGTCCGCTCGGTCGGAACGGGGGGAGAGGGCCACCCGTTCAGACTGCTGTGGGCTCAGCGCTGGGGTCGCGGACGCCGGGAGGCCAAACGGCGCCCGGCCCGGAGCCACCGAGCCGACGGCAGGCGCGGCCCCCGGCGAGGAGGGTCGGCCGACGGCAGGCGGGGAGGGATGAGCGACCGCCCAGACTTCCGTGCGGCGCACCGTCAAGGTACTCCGCAAACACGGCCAGCCATAGACCCCAAACTGGCGGGAGAGGGCCGTGCGGGAGAATTGGGGGGTGTCGTCGAACCTTGATCCAGAAGTTGCGGACCGTCTGCGTCGTAACGAGGCCGGGTTGGTGCCTGCGGTCGTGCAGGAGCACGGGACCGGGCAGGTGTTGATGTTGGCGTGGATGGACGATGAGGCGTTGCATCGGACGCTGACGACGGGGCGGGCGACGTACTGGTCGCGCAGCCGCAACGAGTACTGGGTGAAGGGCGAGACGTCCGGGCACGTGCAGCACGTCAGGTCGGTGGCGATCGACTGCGACGGCGACACGCTGCTGGTGACGGTCGAGCAGACCGGCGCCGCGTGCCACACGGGCAACCACACCTGCTTCTACACGGACCTGAAGGTGACGCGATGACGACCGGGATGGTGGCGCCGGACGAGGCGACGTTCCGCGAGCTGGCGAGGACCCGGCGGGTGGTGCCGGTGACCCGGCGGCTGCTCGCCGACGGTGAGACGCCGGTCGGGGTGTACCGGAAGCTCGCCGGCGGCCCGGGGACGTTCCTGCTGGAGTCCGCGGAGCAGGGCGCCGGCTCGGCGGGTGCGGTGTGGTCGCGGTACAGCTTCATCGGCGTGCGCAGCGTCGCGACGCTCGTCGAGCGGGACGGTGACGCGCAGTGGCTGGGCGAGCCGCCGGCCAACCTGCCCACCACGGGCGACCCCACGCATGTCCTCAAGCAGACCGTCGAGGCGCTCACCGGCGACGACGCCGACCTCAAGGGGCTGGACCTGCCGCCGTTGTCGGGCGGTCTCGTCGGGTTCCTGTCGTACGACGCGGTCCGGCGCTTCGAGCGGCTGCCGCAGCTCGCCGAGGACGACCTGCACCACCCCGAGCTCGGCATGATGGTGGCGACCGACCTGGTGGCGCTGGACCACTTCGAGGGCACGGCGCTGCTCATCGCCAACGCCGTCCTGCCCGAGAAGGACGCCGACGAGGCGACCGTCAGGGCCGCGTACCACCAGGCCATCGGCCGCCTGGACGCGATGACGTCGGCGCTGTCCAGGCCGACGCCGCCGCTGGTGTCCACAGTGGACAAGCAGGGGCCGGGTGAGGTGGTCAGCCGGACCCCGGCGGGGGAGTACCCGAAGGCCGTCGAGGTCGCGAAGGAGGCGATCCGGGCCGGGGAGTGCTTCCAGATCGTCGTCGCGCAGCGGTTCGAGCGGGCCACCGACGCCGACCCCCTCGACGTGTACCGGGTGCTGCGCTCCACGAACCCGAGCCCCTACATGTACCTGCTGCGCTTCGAGGGCTTCGACGTCGTCGGCTCGTCGCCGGAGGTGCACGTCAAGGTCGACGGGCGGCGCGCGCTGCTGCACCCGATCGCGGGCACCCGCTGGCGGGGCGCGACGCCCGAGGAGGACAACGCGCTCGCCGCGGACCTGCTCGCCGACCCGAAGGAGCGCGCCGAGCACGTCATGCTCGTCGACCTCGCCCGCAACGACCTGGGGCGGGTCTGCAAGCCCGGGACGGTCGAGGTGCCGGAGTTCATGACCGTCGAGCGGTACAGCCACGTGATGCACATCGTGTCGACCGTCGTCGGCGAGCTCAAGGACGACCGGACCGCGTTCGACACCCTCGCCGCGACGTTCCCGGCGGGGACGTTGTCCGGGGCGCCGAAGGTCAGGGCCATGGAGATCATCGAGGAGCTCGAGCCGACCCGGCGCGGCCTGTACGGCGGCGTCGTCGGCTACTTCGGCTTTGGCGGCGACATGGACACGGCCATCGCGATCCGGACCGCGCTCATGCGGGACCGGATGGCGTACGTGCAGGCCGGCGCCGGCATCGTCGCCGACTCCGACCCGCTGTCGGAGGAGACGGAGACCCGCAACAAGGCCGCCGCCGTCCTCGCCGCGATCGCGACCGCCGAGACCCTGCGGCCAGCGCGATGACCGATCCACAACAAAGCCCCGCGACCGGTCCAGGACAAAGTCCCACGACCGGTCCACGACAAAGCCCCACGACCGATCCAGGACAGAGCCCCATGGCCGATCCGAAACAAGGCCCGACGCACGGCCGGCGGGGGCTGGCGGTCACCACGATCGCGACCGCGGCCGCCTCGGCGGTGGTGCTGTTCGCCGCCACCCGCCACTGGGACGCGGTCATGACGCATCAGGTGTCGCCGCTGCCGCCGATGACCGAGTACCGCACGGGCAGCGAACTGTCGCCGTGGCTGCCCGCCCTCGGCGCGGTCGGCCTCGCCGGCGCGGGCGCCCTGCTCGCGACCCGCGGCCGGCTCAGGACGATCGTCGGCGGCCTCCTCGCCCTCGCCGGCATCGGCATCGTCGGCGCGGTGACCGAGGCCCTGCAGCACCACATCGACGTGGGCTGGCCGATCGTCACGATCGTCGCGGCCCTCGTCGTCGTGGTCGCCGGTGGCGTCGCCATCCGCAGCAGCGACACGTGGCCGGAGATGGGCGCCCGCTACGACCGGCCCACCGCCCGTACCGCCGCGAAGACACCACAGACGGAGCTCTGGGACGCCCTCGATCGGGGCGAGGATCCGACCGCGGACAAGTAGGGTTTCGCCTATGGCGAGCAACGCGGCGAGCAGCAGCAAGGAAGTCATCGAGGTCGCCGGGCGCGAGGTGACCGTCACCAATCCCGGCAAGGTGTACTTCCCGAAGTCGGGCCGCACGAAGCTCGACGTCGTCCGCTACTACGTCGCCGTCGCCGACGGTGCCCTGCGCGGCGCGGGCGGCCGGCCGATGGCGCTGAAACGCTACGTCAACGGCATCGAGGGCGAGGCGTTCTTCCAGAAACGCGCGCCCGAGAAGCGCCCCGACTGGATCGAGACGGCGCAGCTGCGGTACCCGTCGGGCCGCACCGCCGAGGAGGTCGTGCTGCGCGACGCGGCCCAGCTCGCCTGGGTCGTCAACCTCGGCTGCCTGGAGCTGCACACCCACTCGGTCCTCGCCGAGGACGTCGAGCACCCCGACGAGCTGCGCATCGACCTGGACCCGGTGCCCGGGGTGCCGTGGTCGCAGGTGGTCGAGGTGGCGCTGGTGGCCCGCGACGTGCTCGCCGACCACGGCCTCGTCGGATGGCCGAAGACCTCCGGTTCGCGCGGGTTTCACGTGTACGCGCGGATCCACCCCAACTGGACGTTCGCCCAGGTCCGCAGGGCCGCGGAGGGCTTCGCCCGGGAGGTGGCCCGCCGGGCGCCGGAGATCGCGACCGGGGCGTGGTGGAAGGAGGAGCGGCACGGCGTGTTCGTCGACTACAACCAGAACGCGAAGGACCACACCACCGCCTCCGGCTACTCCGTCCGGCCGTCCGAGGAGGCCCGGGTCTCCACCCCGCTCACCTGGGACGAGGTGCCCGGCTGCGACCCCGCCGACTACACGATGGAGTCGGTGCAGGGCCGGCCGGACGCGTGGGCCGGGATCGAGGACGCCCGGGGCGACCTGACGCCGCTGCTGGAGCTGGCCGCGACCTTCAAGAAGACCCCGGCGAAGAAGGGCACGGGCCGCCGCGTGCCGACCATGCCGCTGATCGAGATCGCCCGCGCCGCGACGAAGGAGGAGGCCCTCGAAGGCCTCGAACGCTGGAAGGCCCGCCACCCGGCCGTCTGGCCGCTCCTGGAGCCCGCCGACGTCCTCGTCGACTCGATGCGCGGCGTCAACAGCCTGTGGACCCGCATTCGGCTCAACCTCGTGCACGTCCCTGAGGCCGACCGCCCGGCGCAGGAGCCCCTGGAGGTCGACTACGACCCGTTCGCGAAGTGGAAGGAGATGCAGGCCCGCGGCGAGACCCCGGCCCGCTGGCGCCGCCCCGCGGACCCTGCGAACGAAGAGGAACCGGCGACCTAGACGCGCAGGAGGTGGCCGTCGCCGAGGTTGCGCCCGGCGTCGCGCTCCACCGCGCCGCCCCACAGGAGCACCATGTCGGGGCCGGCCACCACAGTCGCGGCGAAGCGCCTGCCACCGGGCGGGTCCGGCAGGCGCAGCCACTCGCCGGTCGCCGGGTCCAGCAGGTGCCCGCCGACCGTGACCCGGCTGCCGGTGCTGAGCGCCGGGTCGATCGGCAGCGGACCGGCCCGCCGCGGCGCCGCCGGCAGCGGCCGCCAGGTGCCGGTGCCGGTGGCGAAGGCGAGGATGCCGCCCTCGGCGTAGGCGCGGCCCCAGTTGCCGACCTGCCCGCCGTCCGCGCTGCCGGTGCCGGTCCACACGACGGCGCCGTCCGCGGTCGTCACGCTGCCGCCGAGGATCTCGGTGGTCGTGGGCGCCGCCCACGTCGTCAGCGCGGCGTCGAGCGCGGCCAGCCGCAGCAGCGACGGCTTCGTGGCGCCGGGGTCCGGCACGAGATCCTTAGCGCCGAGCAGCAGCCGGTCGCCGGTCCACACCGCCGTACGGTCGAAGGACGGGCCGAGCGGGTCGTCGGGCAGGACCCGCCACGCGCCGGTCGCGACGTCGAACGCCGCGTCGACGGTCGGGCCGTGCTCGTCGGTCCCGGCGATGACGACCGGCGTGCCGCCCGCGTCGAGCAGCAGCCCGGTGCCCGGCGGCGGGGGCAGCTGCGTCCAGCGGTCGCCGTCGTACGCGAGGAACACCGCCGAAGTCAGCGCGTACACCCGGCCGCCGGCGGCCACGAGCTGGTCACCCTCGCCGAGCGGCACCGGCGCCGCGGCGATCGGCCGCCAGGTGCCGTTCGCCGGGTCGTAAGCGGCACCGTCGGTCAGGGCGGTCACCGGCCTGCAGGACGCGGTGGGCGGGCACGGCGGCTCCGCCGATCCGCCCACGACGACGAACCGCCGTCCGTCCCACACCCCGAGCGCGTCGTTCCGCGCCGCCAGCGGCGCCTGGGCCACCGCGGTCCACGCCCGGTCGGCCGCCGGCGGCTGACCACCCGCCGGCGCGCATCCCGCCAGGATGACCGCGACCGCCAGCGTCGCCACGCCCTTCCGCATGCCCGCAGTATGTCGCGGGACGGCCCATGATCGTGGCCCCTACGACACGACGGCTAGGGGGTCATGGCGTCGCGACCCAGCCGGCGACGAGGACGAGGCCGGTCCGGCGGTGCACGGCGAGGAAGCCGAACGGGCGGTCGAACGTGACCGTCACCCGCAGCTTGCGGGTGGTCAGCGGGTGGTAGGCGAGGGGGAACGCGGCGAGGGCGGTCACCGTCGCGGCCTGGAAGCCCAGGGCGGTGAACGACGCCACGGCCTGCTGGCGGGCCGACGACACGGCCAGGTCGACGGGGCTGATCCCGGGGAACGTGCCGTCCCGCGCCGCGGTCCGCAGGCCGAAGAGCCGGTCGAGGGCCAGGAGGTCATGGTGGGCGGTGGCGTCGAACGACGGCAGGCTCACCACCAGCTCGGGCTCCGGCGTGGCGGAGTCGACGTCCTGGACGGTCACCCCGGGGCCGCCGGTCGACGGGGTGGCCCGGTGCCGGCCGTCGATGGCGGTGGACAGGACCGAGCCGGGGGTGGCGGCGTCGGTACCGAGGGCGAGGACGACGTCGATGTCCCCGGTGCCCGCGACGGTGAGCAGCGTGACCCCGTCGACGTGGCGCAGCGGTTCGAGGGCGTCGGCGGCGGTGTGCTTGCGGAACAGGGCGGGCAGCGGGCGCCCGGACCAGGGGCCCGCGGCCGGGGTCATGGTCGAGTCGCCGAACGGCTGGACCCACTCGGTGACCACGGACAGCGCGGACGCGAGCACGAGCCCGGTGTCGCCGTCGACGGCGACCGGCAGCGCCGTGATGCGCCCGCCGGTCCGCTCGGCGGCCCACGCGTCGAGGCGCCGCTGGTCGGCGGCGGGGTCGCCGGACAGGCGGGTCCCCGGATCCCAGCCGGGGGTGAGCGGGAGGTCGTGCCGCGTCCAGACGCCGGCCGCGAAGCCGGGCGGCAGCGGCAGGGGCGACGGCGCGACCGCGAGCAGCTCGTCGCGGGCCGGGCCGGCGGCGACGCCCGCGAGGGTGCTGAGCAGCGGGTAGACCCCCGCGCCGGAGAAGACCGCCGGGCCGTCGGAGGCGGCCGCCCAACGCGAGGTCAGGGTGTTTGCGGCAGTGACGCTCATGCACTCAACCATACGAACGGCAACGCATTATGCCCTAGTCCATCAGGTGACGTCGGCCATACCCCCACGGCCATCCACTGACCGGGGGGCTCCTAGCATCGGACGCATGACCACCGGAGAGGGGAGCTCCTTGATCAACGCGGAATCTGGCCGTGTGCTCGACGAGATCCTCGCCGGCGTGCGCGAAGACTTGGCCATCCGCGAGGCGCAGAAGCCCCTGGACGAGATCAAGGCAGCCGCGGCGCAGGCGGCACCGCCCATCGACGCCTACGCCAAACTGCGGGCCCCCGGTGTCGGGGTGATCGCCGAGGTCAAGCGCGCGTCGCCGTCGAAGGGGCAGCTCGCCGAGATCCCGGATCCGGCGGAGCTGGCCAAGGAGTACGCGGCGGGCGGTGCCCGCGCCGTCAGCGTGCTGACCGAGGGCCGCTGGTTCGGCGGCAGCCTCGACGACTTCGCCGCGGTGCGCGCCGCCGTCGACGTGCCGCTGCTGCGCAAGGACTTCGTCGTGTCGTCCTACCAGGTGCACGAGGCCCGGGCGTTCGGCGCCGACCTCGTCCTGCTGATCGTGGCCGCGCTGGACCAGAACACCCTGTCGGGACTCCTCGACCGCATCGAGAGCCTGGGCATGACGGCCCTGGTCGAGGTGCACGACGAGGAGGAGACCGACCGCGCCCTGGAGGCCGGCGCGCGGGTCATCGGGATCAACGCGCGCAACCTGCGGACGCTCGAGGTCGACCGGACGGTGTTCGAGCGGATCGCGCCCGGCCTGCCCAACGACGTCGTGAAGATCGCCGAGTCGGGGGTCCGCGGGCCGCACGACCTGATCCGGTACGCGTCGGCCGGAGCCGACGCGGTGCTGGTCGGTGAGGGGCTCGTCACGCAGAAGAGCCCGCGTGACGCGGTCGCCGAGCTCGTCACTGCCGGCAGCCACCCGGCGACGCCGCGGCCCGCCCGGTGAACGCGTTCCTGTCCGCCGCGGGCCTGCTGCCGGACCAGTCGGGGCACTTCGGCGAGTTCGGCGGGCGGTTCGTCCCCGAGGCGCTCATCGCCGCGCTCGACGGCCTCGACGCCGCGTACCGGCACGCCCAGGCGGACGAGGCGTTCCAGGCCGAGTTCGGCCGGCTGCTGCGCGACTACGCCAACACCCCGTCGCCGCTGTATCGGGCGGACCGGCTGTCCGCGCACGCCGGGGCCCGCGTGTTCCTCAAGCGCGAGGACCTCAACCACACCGGCGCCCACAAGGTCCGCAACGTGCTCGGCCAGGCGCTGCTGACGAAGCGGATGGGCAAGCACCGGGTCATCGCCGAGACCGGCGCCGGCCAGCACGGTGTCGCCAGCGCCACCGCCTGCGCCCTGCTCGACCTCGAGTGCATCGTGTACATGGGCGAGGAGGACACCCGCCGCCAGGCGCTCAACGTCGCCCGCATGCGGATGCTCGGCGCGACCGTCGTGCCCGTCACGACCGGCTCGAAGACGCTCAAGGACGCGATCAACGAGGCGCTGCGCGACTGGGTCACCAACGTCGACACGACCCACTACCTGCTCGGCACCGCCGCCGGCCCGCACCCGTTCCCGGCGATGGTCCGCGACTTCGTCAGCGGCATCAGCGTCGAGGCCCGCAAGCAGATCCTGGAGCAGACGGGCCGGCTGCCCGACGCGGTCGCCGCGTGCGTCGGCGGCGGGTCCAACGCGATCGGCGCGTTCCACGCGTTCGTCCCCGACGAGGGCGTCAAGCTGTACGGCTTCGAGGCCGGCGGCGACGGCGTCGACACGGGCCGGCACGCGGCCAGCATCACCGGCGGCTCCACGGGCGTGCTGCACGGTGCCCGCACGTACCTGCTGCAGGACGAGGACGGGCAGACCATCGAGTCGCACTCCATCTCCGCCGGCCTGGACTACCCGGCCGTCGGCCCGGAGCACGCGTACCTGCACGACACCGGCCGCGCGATCTACGAGCCGGTCACCGACGCCGAGGCGATGGCCGCGTTCAAGCTGCTGTGCCGGACCGAGGGGATCATCCCCGCGATCGAGAGCGCCCACGCGGTCGCCGGCGCGCTGCGGGTGGTCCCGAAGCTCGCCGCCGACCTCGGCCGGGAGCCGGTCGTGCTGATCTGCCTGTCCGGCCGCGGCGACAAGGACATGGACACCGCGCGCGACTTCTTCGGGGTGTGACGACAGTGAGTGTTTCCGTCGCGTTCGAGAAGGCCCGCGCGGAGGGCCGCAGCGCGCTCATCGGCTACCTGCCGGCCGGGTTCCCGACCGTGCCCGGCGCGATCGACGCCATCAAGGCGATGATCGACAACGGGGTGGACATCGTCGAGGTCGGCCTGCCGTACTCGGACCCGGTCATGGACGGCCCCGTGATCCAGCGGGCCACTGAGGCGGCCCTCGCGGGCGGCTTCCGGGTCGCCGACGGGCTGCGCACCGTCGAGGCGGTCGCCGCGGCCGGCGCGCCGATCCTCGTCATGACGTACTGGAACCTGGTCGAGCGGCACGGCGTCGACCGGTTCGCCGCGGACCTGGCCGCCGCCGGCGGCGCCGGGCTGATCACGCCCGACCTCATCCCCGACGAGTCGGCGCCGTGGCTCGCCGCGTCCGACGCGCACGGCCTGGACCGGGTGTTCCTGGTGTCGCCGTCGTCGACCGACGCTCGGATCGCGATGACCGCCGGCAAGTGCCGCGGGTTCGTCTACGCGACCAGCGTCATGGGCGTCACCGGCGCCCGCAGCAGCACCAGCAGCGCCGCTCCGGCCCTCGTCGAGCGGGTCCGCAGGGCCGACCCGTCCGTGCCGGTCGCGGTCGGTCTGGGCGTCTCCAACGGCGACCAGGCCGCGGAGGTCGGCGCGTTCGCCGACGGGGTCATCGTCGGCAGCGCCCTCGTGCGGTGCCTGCTGGACGCCGCGACCCCGGCCGAGGGCGTCGCCGCCGTCGCCGCGCTGAGCGCCGACCTGGCGGAGGGCGTGCGCCGCCGCTGAGCCGGTCACGTCGGGCTGGAGGCGTGCGGCGCGTTGCTGAGGCCGTCACGCCTGGCCGAAGGCGTTCGGCGTTGCTCAGGCGTCACGTCCGGCCGGAGTCGCGCTGAGTGCCGACCCGTCCGGAGCCGTGCTGAGCGGCGGGCTGTCCGACGGCGCGGCGTTGCTGAGCCGTCACGTCCGGCCGGAGTCGCGCTGAGTGCCGACCCGTCCGGAGCGGCGGGCCGGCCGACGGCGTGCGGCGCCGCTGAGTCACTCCGCCCGACCGGAGTCGTTGAGCCGGGCGTGCGGCGATTTTTCCGTTTGGTACCTGTAGCGCTCCTGCTCTCCGCGGCGCCCGGCCTCGCCCTGGCCGTCCCGGGCACGGAACGTCCGGCGGCGACCGTCGTCGACGCCGGCTGGCGGCAGGACGGCAACGGCCCGGGCCGCAGCGGGTACCAGCCGGTGACCCCCTACCTCGGCACGCGGTCCGCCGCGCGGCTCGACACCGTGTGGACCGCGCCCGTGTCCCGCCCCGACGAGCAGGTCGGCGGCGCGGTCGTCGCCGACGGCGTCCTGCTGCGCTCCTCCGGCGGCCCGACCGGGCAGATCCGCCGGTACGACGCGGTCACCGGCGCCGACCTCGGCCCGGTCGTGGACGCCCCGGGCCGCAGGTTCGGCCAGCTCGCGTCGGTCCCGGGCAGCGCCGGCGGCACCGGCGGCACGCTGCTGGTCGAGTCGCAGGCGATCGACGTGCCGTCCGGCGAGCTCGGAGCGCGCTTCCTCACGTCGTACACCGGCCGCGGCGACAACCAGTGGGAGACGCCGCTGCCCGGGGAGGTGTCCGGCGGGTTCACCGTCGTCGGGGACCTGGTGCTGCGCGCGGCGGGCGCGACCCTGACCGCGCTGCGCCTGGACGGCGGCGCCGTCGCGTGGACCGCGCCCCTGGACGGCGAGGCGGGCCTGCACCCGCCCGTCGCGGACGCCGGCGTCGCCCTGCAGCCGTTCGAGGCGGGCACCGGCACGGGGCTGGCCGCGTTCGACCTGCGGACCGGCGCGCGGGTGTGGCGGCAGGACGTCAGCGGCCCGTGGGTGATCGCGGCCGGCGGCGTCGCCTACACCACCGGCCTCGGCGGCGTCTGCGCGGTGTCGGTCGCCGACGGCGCCCGCCGCTGGTGCGACACCACGACGCTGACCGACCCACGTTCGGCGGCGACCGACGGGCAGACCCTCATGGTCCTCGACGCGCACGGCCGCGCCGCCGGGTTCGCGGTCCGCGACGGCGCGGTCCGCTGGACCCGCGACTGGGGCATGGCCGGCGCCGAGGTCGCGACGTCCTACTGGGCGCCGGTGACCGGCGGCGGCGTGCTCTACGCGGTCGTGTACCAGTTCGCGATCCGCGACGGCGCGCCCGTGCACCGCAGCGAGCTGCTCGCCTTCGACGCCGCCGCCGGGACCCTCCTGCTGCGCCGTGAGCTGGCCTTCGACGCGCTGCACGGCGCCGAGCCGCTGCTGCTGTCCGGCGACCACGTGTACTTCGCGGCGCTCGAAAAGCTGTTCGCGCTCGGGGTACGCTGACCCCATGTACGCCGGTCGAATGATGCGCCCCGTCACGGGGTCCGTCGGCGTGCGCTAAATCCGCTCACCACTCGCCCCTTGGTCCCGGGGCGAGCCGGATCAGGTCGTCCCGTCCAGACAGACCGGAGATCCGACATGAGCTTCTACGTCACCACCGCCATCCCGTACGTCAACGCCGCCCCGCACCTCGGGCACGCCCTGGAGCTCGTCCAGGCCGACGTCCTCGCCCGGCACCGGCGGCTGCGCGGGCAACGGGTCAGGTTCCTCACCGGCACCGACGAGAACGCGTTGAAGAACGTCACGGCGGCCGCCGCCGCGGGCGTCGACGTGGCCGCGTTCGTCACCGCGAACGCCGACCGGTTCGCCGCGCTCCGGCCGGTGCTGGACCTGTCGTTCGACGACTTCATCCGTACCGCCGCCGACGCCCGACACCGCAGGGGGGTCGAGACCCTGTGGCGGCGCACCGCCGCGAACGGCGACTTCTACCAGCGCGACTACCAGGGCCTGTACTGCCAGGGCTGCGAGCAGTTCTACGAGCCGTCCGAGGGGTGCGCCGAGCACGACGCGCCCCTGGAGGTCGTGACCGAGTCCAACTGGTTCTTCCGGCTGTCGGCGTACACCGGCCGCGTCCTTGCGGCCCTGGAGTCCGGCGAGGTCCGGGTCGAGCCGGCGGCGAAACGCAACGAGGTGCTCGCGTTCGTCCGGGCCGGCCTGCAGGACATCAGCGTGTCCCGGCCCGCCGCCCGCGCCGGCGGCTGGGGCATCCCCGTGCCGGGCGACCCGTCGCAGGTCGTCTACGTCTGGTGGGACGCCCTCGCCAACTATGTCACCGCGCTCGACGACCCCGACCTCTACCGCGACTGGTGGCAGGACGCCGCCGAGCGGGTCCACGTGATCGGCAAGGGGATCGTGCGCTTCCACGCCGTGTACTGGATCGCGCTGCTGCTGTCCGCCGGGTTGCCGCTGCCGACGACGATCTTCGTCCACGAGTACCTGACGGTCGACGGCGCCAAGCTCTCCAAGAGCGCCGGCAACGCGGTCGACCCGGGGGACCTCGCCGCCCGGTTCGGCGGGGACGCGCTGCGCTGGTGGCTGCTGCGCGAGGTGGCGCCGCTGGGGGACACCGACTTCACCGAGGAGCGGCTGCGGCAGCGGTACCACCAGGACCTCGCCAACGGGGTCGGCAACCTCGTCAACCGGACGGTGAGCCTGGTGCGGCGGTTCCGGTCCGGGGTCGTCACGGGGTCCACCGTCAAGGACACCGGGCTGTCCTCGGCGGTGGACCGGGCACTGGCGGGGTTCGACTTCCGGGCGGCGACCGAGGTGTTGTGCGCGGCCGTCGCCGGCGGCAACCGGCTGGTCGAGACAACCCGGCCGTGGGAACTCGCGAAGCAGGGGCGGGACGCGGAGCTCGACGTGGTGCTCGGCGAGCTCGTCGCCCTCTGCCGGGAGGTGAGCCGCGAGCTGGCGCCGTTCCTGCCGTCCGGCGCGTCCCGGCTCGCCGTGCGGCTCGGCTCCGGCGACCGGGTCGGCACCCCCGACCCGGTGTTTCCGCGGCTGGCTTAGCCGCGGGCCGGCCTTGCCGGGTGTCGCGGATGGGGTCTAGTGCGGGGGCGCCTCGCCGGGTGTCGCGGCTGGGGTTAGCGCAGGGCTGCTCGCCAGGCGTCGCGGATCGCCTCGGCGCCCCAGGCGTTGGGCTCGATGTGGCCGCACAGCCACAGGTCACGGTTGGTGGGGCGGGGGTCGGCGGCGGTCACGTCGCCGGCCTTCGCGCCGTGGCCGAGGAACGCGGCGTGCAGGTCCGCGACCACCGCGCCGTGCCGGGCCGCCGCGTCGCGGATCGCGCCGTTCAGCGCCGCCAGGATCTCCAGGCCACCCGGCCACGACGGCAGCCCCGCCCAGGTCAGGTCGCCGGTGCCGTCGGTCGGGTCGTACACCGTGCTGACAATCACACGGGCCCCGGTCGCGGCGAGGGTGGGCAGCACGACCTCGAAGTTGCCGGCGATCTTGGCGAGGGCGCGCTCCGCCACCTCGCGGTCCGCTCCGGCCCTGAACAGGGTCTCCAGCAGGTCGTTGCCGCCCATCGTCAGCGTGATCAAGGCGGGCCGACCCTCGACCTTGTCCAGCTGGAAGCGCACGACGTCGTCGCTGGTCGCACCGTCGCGGGCGAGCAGCGTGAGCTCGATGCCGAAGTCGTCGGCGAGCAGCGAGGCGGCACCCAGCCCGGGGCCGCCGGCATACTCGTCGATGGACATGGAGTCGCCGAGCGCGTAGTAGGCCACGGGACCAGTACATCATCCAGGTCCCGTGAATTTTTCAGCCGCCGGTGACCCAGCCGTCGCGCCACCGCTCTGGTCGTGCCGACGGCCGCTTCGGTCGTGTCGGTGGCCGCCTCGGTTATGTCGACTCGCTACGCTCTCCGACATAACCGAAATGTCGGACATGTTCGCGGAGCGGACATGTCCGGGGGCCGCTCCTGTGCCTGCTCCGGCGCCTGCTCCCGTGCTTGCTCCGGTGCCTGCTCCTGTGCCTGCTCTAGTGCTTGCTCCGGGGCCTCTAGTGCCTGCTCCGGGGCCGCTCAGGGCCGGCTCAGGGCCGCTCGGGGCCGCTCGGGGCCGCTCAAGGGCCGCTCAGGCTTCGACGGCCTCTGCGGCCTCGACCTCGCGTTGGATGTCGCGTTTGATCTGGCGGATCACCCCGGTGCGGCCCGCGCCCGCGTCGGCGATGGCGGTCCGCGTGGTGGCGGTCAGCGGCTCCGGCAGCGAGGCCGGGTCGTGCCAGGCCAGGCGGCTGATCCGGCCCGGGGCGTTCAGGGCCGGCCCGCCGCCGCCGTCCAGGCGGCCGCGGAACACGTGGACGAACAGATCCGGCATCGCCTCGCCGCAGCCGTCGCCCGTCACCTCGTACAGGCCGACGAGCTCGACGATCTGGGCCTCCAGGCCGGTCTCCTCGAAGATGTCGCGGACGGCGGCGTGCACCGGGCTCTCCGCCGCACGGACCCGCCCTCCGGGCAGGCCCCACAGCTGGTGACCGCCGGCCTGCTGGCACAGCAGCACGCGGCCGGCGGCATCCTCGATGATCGCGGCGACGGCAGACGTGACTTCGTAGCTCATATTCGCACTCTAGGCGCCATAGCGGACCGTTGCGACACCTTCGCTGGTGGTGATCTTCGCCGGTCGGAGTGGCTTTCCGTCGGGCGTGGGGTGGCGAATTGGGCGAACCCAGGGCATCGCGTTTCGGCGGATCGGCGGTAGCGTGTGCACCCGTGGATGCTGCCCTTACCCCGCTGGCCGTGATCCCCAGCCCCACGCAGGGCGTCTGGGAGATCGGAACGGTGCCGCTGCGCGCCTACGCGCTGTGCATCGTGCTCGGCATCGTCGCCGCGTGCTTCATCGCCGACCGGCGGCTTCGCCACCGAGGCGCCCCGCCGTGGGTGATTCTCGACATCGCGGTGTGGGCGGTCCCCGCCGGCATCATCGGCGCCCGTCTCTATCACGTCATCACCTCGCCCGAGGCGTATTTCGGCGAGAACGGTGACCTGATCAAGGCGTTCAAGATCTGGGAGGGCGGCCTCGGCATCTGGGGCGGCATCGCGGGCGGCGCCGTCGGCGCCTACATCGCCTGCCGCCGGATGAACCTGCCCTTCGCGATGGCCGCCGACACGCTCGCCGTCGGCCTGCCCGTCGCGCAGGCGCTCGGCCGCTGGGGCAACTGGTTCAACAACGAGCTGTACGGCAAGGCGACCGACCTGCCGTGGGCGCTCAAGGTCTACACCTGGGACGCGAAGGCCGGCCACGCCCAGATGGTCAACGGCGAGCCGATGGAGCTCGGCACCTTCCACCCCACGTTCCTCTACGAGTTCCTGTGGTGCCTCGGCGTCGCCGCGGTCGTCTGGTACGTCGACAAGCGCTGGTCCCTGGGCAGAGGGCGGGCGTTCGCGCTGTACGTGGCGCTGTACTGCGCCGGCCGGTTCTGGATCGAGGCGCTGCGCATCGACGACGCCCACCACTTCCTGGGCATGCGTCTCAACAACTGGACGTCGCTCATCGTCCTCGCCGCCGCCGTCGTCTACTTCCTGCGGGTGCGCGGGCCGCAGGAGCGCGTCACGTACGACGAGAACGGCCGCATCACCCCGGTCACCGGCGAGCCTTCCGCCGCGCTCGCGCCGGCTTCGTCCGATGTCTCGGACTCGTCTGAGGGTTCGGACCCGTCGGATGCGGCTGAGTCGTCCGAGGGCCCGTCACTGGTGAAGTCGGACACATCGGACTCGTCGGATACCGTGGGTGACGAGGAGCCGGAGGCCGGCGACGCCGACGACCCGTCGGACAGCGCCTCGGAGAGCGCCTCGGACAGCTCGTCCGCCAGCACGTCCGGTAAGGGCTGAGGTACCGAGCGGATGCGCACCGCTGTCGTGGTGGGCGCCGGCATCGGCGGGATCGCCGCGGCCGGCGCGCTCGCCCGGACCGGCTGGCAGGTCACCCTCCTCGAACGCGACGACCGGCTCCGCCCAGGCCGCGGCGCGCTCGTCCTGTGGCCCAACGGGGTCCGGGCGCTGCGGGGCCTCGGCCTGGCCGGCGGCCTGGACGGCATCGCCACCCCCGTCCCGCCCGTCGGCATCCGCCGCCCGGACGGCCAGTGGCTCGTCCGTCCCGGCTCGGTCGCCGATGACGTCGAGTCGCCGCCGGTGGTCGTACACCGGGAAGACCTCCACGACGCGTTCATCGCGGGACTCGGCGAGCAGGTCGACATCCGCAGCGGCATCGAGGTGCAGCCCGCGAGGGTCCACCGCGAGCGGCCCGCCGTCGGCGACGGCCGGGTCACGTTCGAGGCCGACCTGATCGTCGCCGCGGACGGGGTGCAGAGCGCCGTCCGCCGCCGGCTGGCACCCACCACGTCGTTCGCGAGCGCGGGCGTCGCCGCCTGGCGGGCCGTCATTCCCTGGTACCGCGTCCCCGACCTGCCGCCCGGCCTCCCCGACCACGGCGAGACCCTCGACGCCGGCCACCGGTTCAGCCACGCCTCGCTCGGCGACCGCGGCTCGTCCGGCGGCTCCACCCGAGGCGGCATCTCCTGGGTCGCCACCGTCCCCGGAGCCCTGCGCCCCGAGCCGCCCGCCGGCCAGCTCGCGCTGCTGCGCCGCTGGTTCGCCGGCTGGCACGCCCCGATCCCGCAGCTGCTCGCCGCCACCGAGCCCGACGACCTCGTCCAGGAGCCCATCGGCGAGCTGACCCCGCTGCCGGAGACGTTCGGCGTCAGGGCCGGCAGCGGCGGCTACGCCCTCATCGGCGACGCCGCCCACGCCATGCCGCACCACCTCGCCCAGGGCGCCTGTCTGGCCCTGGAGGACGTCGCCACGCTGCAGGCCGTCCTCACCGCCTCGCGGGGGGCCCTCCCGCCGGCCCTGGACGAGTACAGTCGCCTGCGCCGCCCCAGGGTGACCAGGGTCCTGCAGCAGACCCGCAAGGCGTCCGCCGTCCTGCACCCCCGTGGCGGCTTCACCAGCCGCGCCGTGGGCGCCGCCCTGGGCCGCGCCAACCCCCGCACCCTGGACAAGGCCGCCGCCGCAGCCGCCGAATGGTCAGGCCCGACCTCCGCCTGACCTCGGCCAGACACCCTCCTGGCGTGGCGACTGGCGGCGCCGAGCATGCGCGTTGGTCAATGCCCCGAAGCGCCCTGCTGCGCCACGGCATTGTGCGAATTATCTCGATTCCGGCGGCCACTCCGGCCTCCGGTTGATCTTCATCCTGCCCTCGGCTCGACCTCGGCCGGACGTCCTCCTGACTTCCGTCGGGCCACCTTCCGGCGTGTCACGCGCCGCTCGGCATGTACGTTGATCAATACCCTGGAATGCCCTGTTGCGCCATGGCATTGTGTGATTTGCCCTGATTCTGGCCGCCACTCCGGCCTCCGGTTGATCTTCTCCCGACCTCGGTCTGCCTTTGGTTTGACCTGGGCCGGACGCCCTCTTGGCCTCCGTCGGGCCGCCTTCTGGCGTGTCGCGCGCCCCCCGGCACGCACGTTGGTCAATGCCCGAATATGTTCCATTTTCGCCATAGACGTTGCGCGATCCACCGCGATTTCAGTGATCGTTTTGGGGGTGGATCGCGCAGCGTCGATGTGACAAATGCCGCAAAGCTGGGCATTGATCAACGTCTGTGTCGGCGGTGGCGGACCAGCCTTGGGGTAGGTCCTGGACCTTCATCCGGCGGCGGCGCTGTGGGCGGAAGCGGGGTGGCTCCAGCTGCCGGGCCGCCGCGCACGCCGGGTGTGGTGCGGCGGCGGTGAGGGTCTCGCCGCAGTGGTGGGCCGAGCCAGGGGGCTTGGTCCGGGCTGGGGGTCGGGGTCTGGGATCAGTTGTGGGTTTCGCCGTGTTCGACGCAGGTGGCGGACCAGCCCTGGGGTAGGACCTGGACCTTCATCCGGCGGCGGCACTGTGGGCAGAAGCGGGGTGGCTCCAGCTGCCGGGCCGCCGCGCATGCCGGGTGTGGGGCGGCGGTGGTGAGAGACTCGCCGCAGCGGTCGCACCAGGTGGCGGTGTCGATGCTCGGCACGGGGGCGGTCACAGCGTTGCCGACAGGGCCTTGACCGGCATGCTCAGCTCGTCGAGCAGGGCCAGGTCCTGGTCGGCGGAGCGGCCCAGGGTCGTGAGGTAGTTGCCGACGATCACCGCGTTGACGCCGCCGAGCAGGCCGTCGCGGGTGCCGAGGTCGCCGAGGGTGATTTCGCGGCCGCCGGCGTACCGCAGCAGGGTGCGCGGCAGGGCGAGCCTGAACGCGGCGATGGCCCGCAACGCGTCCTTCGGGTCCAGGACGGGCTGGTCGCCGAGGGGGGTGCCCGGGCGGGGGTTGAGGAAGTTGAGCGGGACCTCGTGCGGGTCGAGCTCCTGCAGCTGGATCGCGAACTCGGCCCGCTGCTCCACCGTCTCGCCCAGGCCCAGGATGCCGCCGCAGCAGACCTCCATGCCGGCGTCGCGGACCATGCGCAGGGTGTCCCACCGCTCGTCCCAGGTGTGGGTGGTGACGACCTGTGGGAAATGCGACTTCGCGGTCTCGAGGTTGTGGTTGTACCGGTGGATGCCCAACTCCGCGAGCTGGTCCACCTGCTCCTGGGTCAGCATGCCCAGCGACGCGGCGATGTTGATGTCGACGGCGGCGCGGATCGCGGCGACGCCGTCGGCGAGCTGCGTCATGAGCCGCTGGTCGGGGCCGCGGACGGCGGCGACGATGCAGAACTCGGTGGCTCCGGTCGCGGCGGTCTGCTTCGCGGCCTCGACCAGCGACGGGATGTCGAGCCAGACGGCGCGGACCGGGGACGTGAACAGGCCGGACTGCGAGCAGAAGTGGCAGTCCTCGGGGCAGCCGCCGGTCTTGAGCGAGACGATGCCCTCGACCTCGACCTCCGGGCCGCACCACGTCATCCGTACCTCGTGCGCGATCGCGAGATAGTCGGGCAGCTCCTCGTCGGAGCAGCGCAGCACGGCGAGCACGCCCTCGAGGTCGAGCCCGACTCCGGTGTCCACGACAGCCTTGGCAGCATCAAGCATGCTCGTACCTTACAAAACGTTAGGGTCGGGCGGTCCGCCCGAAGGTGGTCGGCTATGTTGTGCACATCGCACAAACGGCATCGTAGAGGTTCTACAACGAGAACGGGAGGGTGCGGGAGTGCGCGACGGATCCTGGCTGTCCACGCTGGACGCTGAGGCCGCCGGTCGGCAGGCTGCCGGGCTGCGTCGGGAGCTGCGCCCGCGCGGCGCCGACGACGACGTGATCGACCTCGCCGGCAATGACTACCTCGGCCTGTCCCGGCACCCCGACGTGCTCGCCGCCGCGGCCCGGGCCCTCGCCGACTACGGGCTCGGGGCGACCGGCTCGCGGCTCGTCCGCGGCTCCACCGGCGCGCACAAGGCCCTCGAAGCGGGCCTCGCTGGGCTGCTCGGCACGCAGACCGCGCTCGTGTACTCGTCCGGGTACCTCGCCAACCTCGGCGCCATCCGCGCGCTGGTGCGGCCCGGCACGCTCGTGGTGTCGGACGCGCACAACCACGCCTCGATCGTCGACGGCTGCCGGCTCGCCTGCGCCGGAAGCGCCTCGAAGGGTGCCGCGACCGTCGTCGCGCCGCACGCCGACCCCGACGCCGTCCGGGTGCTGCTCGCCGCCTCGCCCGACCGGCCCGCCGTGGTGGTGACCGAGAGCGTGTTCTCCGTCGACGGCGACCTCGCGCCGCTCGCTGCGCTGTACACCACCTGCCAGACGCACCCCGGCGGCGCGCTGCTGCTCGTCGACGACGCGCACGCCCTCGGCGTCATCGGTCCCCGCGGTGCGGGTGGGGTCGCCGCCGCCGGCCTCTCCGGGCTGCCTGGCGTGATCGTCACCGCGACCCTGTCGAAGTCGCTCGGCGCCGCCGGCGGGGTGATCGCCGGCCCGCACCAGCTCGGCCGGCAGCTCGTCGACACCGGCCGCACGTTCATCTACGACACCGCCCTCCCGCCCGCCGTCGCCGCCGGCGCCCTTGCGGCCCTCGACCTCCTCGTCGCCGGCGACGACCTGCGGGCCGAGCTCGCCGCCCGGGCCGCGACCGCGGTCAGCCGCCTGCGCGGCGAGGGCCTGGAGGTCTCCGACCCGTCCGGCGGGGTGATCTCCGTCGGTGCGCCGAGCGCCGACGAGGCGTTCGCGTGGGCGTCCGCCTGTCGTGAGCGGGGGGTCGCGGTAGGCTGCTTCCGCCCACCGTCCACACCGGACGGTCGGTCGCGCCTTCGGCTCACCGTCAACGTCGGCGTGCCACCGGCGGCGTTCGAGCACGCGCTCGACATCGTCGTCAAGGAGCGCCCCTGACGGGCGGCGCGCGGCCGACCCCGCACGCTCCCGGCAGGCGCCGCGGCCACTGCTGAAGGGCGGCCCGTGACCTGAGCCGCCGGCGACTGAGAGGTGGTGCCGTCAGCGGCGCCGCTGAACGGCGTGCCGACCGCCGGGTCCACCGCTCTGCCGTGCTGGCCGGCCCGAGCGGCTTGCGAGGCGGCCGGTGCGTTCCCTTCGCCACGCTGACCTGAAGCGCCCTGTGTGGGCGTGCCGACCAGCCGAACCGCCCCTGAAGGGTGTGCCGGCCGAACCGCGCCACCCCCCGGCGCCCGTGAAGGACGTGCCTTGAGCGATCCGCGCATCGCCGACCACGACGTCTCGCCCGCTGAGGCCCTCCTGTCGGAGGCGCTGCGCTCCGAGGCGGTGCTGTCGGAGGACGTGACCCCGGCGGAGACCGAGCCCATCACCGGGGCCGTCGTCATCACCGGCACCGACACCGGCGTCGGCAAGACCATCGTCACCGCCGCCATCGCCGCCGCCGCGACCGCTGCGGGGCGGCGGGTCGCGGTCGTCAAGCCCGCGCAGACCGGCACCGCCGACGGCGACGAGCCCGACGCCGCGACCGTCTCGCGGCTCGCGGAGCCCGTCACGGTGCGGACGCTCGCCAGCTTCCCCGACCCACTCGCCCCGCTGGCCGCGGCCCGGGTCGCCGGCGACGACCCGCTGACGGCGGTGATGGCGCAGCTCGCCCTTCGTACGATCGTGGAAGAGCACGACGTCACCCTCATCGAAGGCGCCGGCGGGCTTCTCGTGCCGATGGGGGAGGGCGGCTGGACGATGCTCGACCTCGCCGCCGCGCTCGGCGCCACCGCCGTGGTCGTCGCCCGTCCCGGCCTCGGCACCCTCAACCACACGGCGCTCACCCTGCGGGCCCTCGCCCACCGGGACGTACCGGCGGTCGTGGTCCTCGGCACATGGCCGGCGGAGCCGGAGCTCGTCCACCGGACCAACCTGCACGACCTCGACGGCGACCTGGTCGGCGCCGTCCCGGACGGTGCGGGGTCGCTCGCCCCGGCACTGTTTCGCCGGGAGGCCGCGCACTGGCTCGCGCCGCTGCTGTACGGCCGGTTCGACCCGGTCGCGTTCCGCTCCCACAGCCGCTGACCCGACCTGCCGCTGTCCCACCCGCCCGCTTCGGTGGCCCGGTGGCCGTTGCGGAGCATCGGCGTTTCGGGGGACCGCGGCGATCGATGTTAAGGGGTACGGTCACGCCATGACCGAGATCGACCCCGGTGCCGGTGGCGCCGCCGAGTCCGGACCTGACTCCGGACCTGACCGGGAGCGCCGCGCCCGCGCCAGGAAGCGGCTCGACGACGCGGGCGCCAAGGTCACCGCCGAGGCCCGTACCGAGTCCCGTGAGCAGGTCCGTGACCTCATGGGCTGGTCATGAGCGGCCCCGTCGGGCTGGTGCTCGACCCTGCGGCGGTGCTCGCGTTCACGCAGGGCGACCTGGGCGTCGCCGACCTGGTCAGCCTCGTCCTCGCCGACGGCGGCACGGTCGTGGTGCCTGCGGTGTCGCTGGCCGAGACGCGCAGTGAGCTCGCGTACGCCGAGGAGCTCGCCCGCCTCGACACCCTCCTCAGCACGGCCACGGTCGCCCCGCTCGACGGCGGCGACGCGGTCGGCCTCGGACGGCTCGCGTCCCGGCTCAACGGCAGCCTCGGCCTCGCCCACGCCGTCGCCGAGGCCCACCGCCACGAGGCCCGCCTGCTCACCTCCCACGGCCCCACGGTCCGCCGTACCATCGGCGAGCTCGACGGCATCGTCGACCTCTGACCTGCGGTTCCGAACGGTTCGTGACGGGAAGCGACAGTCTGGATTCGCTCCGCATCCATGATTTGGTGGGCAGTGTTACGGTCGACGAAGAAGGCCCGCCGGTCACCGGACCCGAGCCTGTGCCTGACAGCAGGCGCCGCCAGCGAGCAGCCCAGCCACGGACTCAGGTGACCCCCCGATCGATGTGACGCCTGCCCGCGCGACGCACGTTGTGCGCGAGCGCGACGCCCGCACGCGCTGTGCGCGACGGTCGCCTGCGTGACGCCCGCGCGTTGTGCGCTGCGGGGAGTTGCGCACTGCGGGGAGTCGCGCACTGCGGGGAGGCCGGCGAGGAAGGTCTTGGAGCGGACGGTCGCTTGGCCGGGCACGGACGGATGGGGCAGCTGCCGTCCATCGCCCCGGTGAACTGCTGCCACAGCGACGTGAGTCGCGCGCTGCGGGAGCCGCGCTGCGGGAGCCGCGCTGCGGGAGCCGCGCTGCGGGAGCCGCGCTGCGGGAGCCGCGCTGCGGGAGCCGCGCTGCGGGAGCCGCGCTGCGGGGAGCCCGGACCGAGCAGGTACACGAGAGGGCGGCCAGCCGCGCTACGGGGAGTCGCGCGCTACGGGGACAGGCGGCTTGCTGTTGCGAGGACGCTGGCGGGCAGGGTGAGGCGGAACGAGGTCTCGTCCAGGCGGACCTCGCCGCCGCAGAGGCTGGCGACGGCGCTCGCCACGCGCAGGTCGGTGGGCTTCTGCGGGTCGCTGGGGCGGGGGTGCGGCGCGGTCAGCTCGCCGTGGGCGACGATCTTCGCGTCGATGGCCGGCACGGGGTCCGCGCGCAGGGCGATCTCGATGTGGGCGCGGCTCGGTGCGGTTGTCGCGAGCCACAGGACGAGCTGGCCGACGAGGTGCCGGCAGACGAGGTCGTCGACCGCGACCGGGAC
Organism: Dactylosporangium maewongense; assembly: GCF_039531485.1. Classification (NCBI taxonomy): domain Bacteria; kingdom Bacillati; phylum Actinomycetota; class Actinomycetes; order Micromonosporales; family Micromonosporaceae; genus Dactylosporangium; species Dactylosporangium maewongense. The sequence goes on from NZ_BAAAQD010000008.1 coordinate 398,747, forward strand.
CGTGGCGGGCGCGTCCGCGTGGATGCTCACCGCTGCCGCGACCGCCACGCGGCGGGCCAGGTCGACGGCGTCGCGCAGCACCGCGACCAGGTCGGTGGCGCCGGCGCGGTGGGTGCCCGTGGGGTCTTCGTCGACGGCGGCCAGGGGGAGGATGACGCCGTCGACGTAGCGCTGGAGGCGGACCGCGTTGCGGTCGATGGCGTCGAGGCAGGCGACGCCCTCGCGCAGGGCTTCCGCGGCGGGGGCGCCGGCGAGGTCGTCGCGCAGCAGCCGGGTGTACGCGAGGATCGACGTCAACGGGGTGTGCAGCTCGTGTCGCAGTCGCGCCGCGGGATCGTCGCCGGTGGAGAACACGCGCGTTCCTTTCGTCGTGCTCGGATGCCCGCGGGGCCCGAGACATCGACGCTAACCGGCGTCCGAGCTGCCGGCTCTCCGACAGGCGAGCAGGTCACCCGAACGGGACAGCCGTGCGAGCGGCGGCCCGCGAGGCGGCGTCCACCGAAACGCCGCGCTGGCGGACCGGCCGCGAGGCGCCGCGACGGTGGACCGGCCGGCGGCGCCGAAGATCCGTGCCGGGCAGGCCGGGCCCGTGGGGAGCAGGGGTGCGGGTGGTCAGCCGATCGGGAGCAGGTGGGAGGTCCTGCGGGCCGGGGGCTGCTGGGTCGCGCCGGGCAGCAGGTCGGGGCGCAGCGCGGCGCGCAGGGTCGTCTGGACCGTCGACGGGTCGGTGCCGGCGTCGACGATCGTGAACCGGGGAGCTTCCGGCAGCGCCCGGTACGCCTCGTCGCAGGCCGTCAGGTAGTCCAGCTCCTCGTGGTCCTTGCCCCGCGCCTCGACCCGGGCCTGGGCCACAGGCGGCGGCACCGCCAGGTAGAAGACCAGGTCGGGCTGCGGCAGGAGGCGGAAGAGCAGCCGCGCGGGCCAGAGCCTGCCCTTGCGGACGGTGATGCTGGTGTACTGGCAGTAGGTGTACCTGTCCATGACGGCCACCGTGCCGGTCAGCCGGGACACCAGGAGCGCCCTCGTGATGACCAGGCCGCGCAGCAGCGTCTCCACCAGCAGGAAGAGCCGCACGCCGAGCAGGTCTTCGGCGTCGCGGCGGCCGAGGCGCTGGGCGAGCCGGCCGAAGAAGACCCGTCCGGCGGCGTTGCGGTGGTAGCGGGCGGGGGTGCCGCTCGCGTCGAGCCAGTCGGCGAGCCACCGGGCCTGGGTGGATTTGCCGGCGCCGTCGATACCAATCAGTGCCACTGTACGGATCACCTTCCCTACGGTAAGCCGTCGCGAGTGAAGCGCCAGTGAACCGCGCGAAGACGACCGATCAGAGAAGGGAAGGGAAGGGAAGGCGGAGCAAGGATCAGGGCAGGACGACGACGCTGGTGCCGGCGGGGACCGCGTCGAGCAGGGCCTGCTGCGCGGCCGGCGGCATCCGGACGCAGCCGTTGGAGCGCCGGAAGCCGAACTCGTTGCGGTACCAGGCGTGGATGCCGGTGTGCGCGTCCGCCAGGCCCTCCGCGACGGCGCCCTTGTCGTCCGGGACGGCGCCGAGGGCGAGGACGTCGAGCCCCGCGTACACCTTGCTCGGCAGCGACGAGCGCCCCAGGACGAACGTGCGCCCCAGCGGCGTCGGGGTCTCGGGCGCGCCGATGGTAACGGTCCATGTCTGCTGGACGGCGCCGTCGCGGACCCAGGTGAGCGTGAACGCGCCGCGCCGCACGATGAGCTGGTCGTGCAGCGGCACCCTGTTCCAGCCGCCCTCGGGGAGCCAGCCGATGCTGCGGTTGAGCGACGGCAGCAGCACCGCGACCCAGCCGGACCGCCGGGCGACGATCGGCATGACCAGCGGCACGCCGCTGATGTCGGGGGTCAGGTAGGCGCGGGCGGTGCCGCCGGGCGCGTCGTAGGCGGCGAGCTTCGCCGTCGGGTGCGCCGCCTCGGTCAGCGGGACCGTCGAGGACTGGTCGGGGTCGGCAGGGAACCCGGTCGCGGCCTTCGTGTAGGTGATCGTGGGGATGCCGGCGGGGGCGGGCGCCGCAGAGGCGGGCGCGGCCGCCTGTACGGACGGCGATGCGGAGGCTGGTGCCTGCGACGACGCCGAAGGGGCGGCGGACTGAGCCGGTTTCGACGGCGAGGAGCCGCAGCCGGTGAGGCAGATCGTGAGCGCGGTCAGGGCGGCGGCGCGGCGCACGAGCATCCGTCCAAGATAGCGGAGCCGTCACGAGAGGTCTGTCGGCCGGTCAGAGGAGCATCGGTCGAGCAGGTCGAGCGCGACGGGCAGGTCGTCGGCGCCGATCATGCCGAACCCCACGACGAGCCCGTCCACCGGCGCGGGCTCCAGGAAGAAGCCGGCGAGCCGCTCGACCGCCACGTCCGCGGACCGCAGCCGCGCGACGACCCGCGGCACGTCGACGTGCGGGGCGGCGAGGAGCGTCACGTGCAGGCCCGCCGACGACGGCACGAGCGTGAACCGGTCGGCGAGCACCCCGCGCGCCGCGGCGGTCACGAGGTCGTGGCGGGTGGCGTACACCCGCGTCACCGACCGCACGTGCCGCCGCAGCTGCCCGTCGTCGATGAACGAGGCGAGCGCGGCCTGCGCGGCGGGCTCGGCGTGCCAGTCGGTGAGGCGCTTCGCCGCGACGAGCGCGGGCCGCAGCGACGCGGGTGCGACCAGGAACCCGAGGCGCAGCGCGGGCAGGAGCGTCTTGGCGAACGAGCCGACGTAGACGACCCTGCCCGCCCGGTCGAGGCTCTGCAGCGGCTCCAGCACCGCGAAAGGGGGACGGTCGGAGTAACGGAACTCGCTGTCGTAGTCGTCCTCGACGATCGCCGCGCCGTGCCGTTCGGCCCAGCCGAGCAGCGCCGACCGCCGCTGCATCGTCATCGGGACGCCGAGCGGGTACTGGTGGGAGGGTGTGACGTACACCAGCCGCGCCGACCTCGGGAGCGCGTCGACGACCAGGCCCGACCCGTCGACGGGGACGGGCACGACGCGGGCGCCGAGCGACTCGAAGGCCTCGCGCGCGGGTGGGTAGCCGGGCTCCTCGACGGCGACGACCGTGCCCGGCTCGATCAGGACCCGTCCGACGAGGTCGAGGCCCTGCTGGGCGCCGTTGGTGACGAGCACGTCCTCCGGCGACGCGCGCACCGACCGGGACAGCCCCACCGACCGCGCGATCGCGGCCCGCAGCGCGGGCAGGCCGGCCGGCTCGCCGTAGACGGGGGACGCGCTGAGCGACCGGGTCAGCAGGCGCCGCCACGTGGCGAGGGGGAACAGGGCCCCGTCCGGGTGGCCGGCCCGCAGGTCGTACCGCGCCGGAGCGACGGAAGGCCGCTCGGGGAAGGTGAAGCGCGGCGACGGGCGGAGCGCGCCGACCGGGGCGCGGCGCGACCCGGACGCCGGAGGCGGCATCGCCACGAACGTGCCCGCCCCCGCCCGCCCCTCCAGGAACCCGTCGCCGACGAGGCGGTCGTAGGCGGCGGCGACCGTGTTGCGCGACACCGCGAGGTCCCGCGCCAGCTCCCGGCTCGGCGGGACCCGCTCGCCGGCCCGCAGCCGCCCGTCGAGGATCGCGTCGCGGACCTGCCGGTAGATGCGGGTCGCCTGGTCACCCCGGCCGCCGAGCGTGATGTGCAGATCCAACTTGGCCCACTCCAGGTAGGAGGATATTGGTACTTCTACCGGGCCAAACCCGGGCCTAGCGTCGATCGTATGCTCACCGTCAAGCAAGGCGCGGCCCTGTCCGTCGGCGCCGTCCTCGGCACCGGCGTGATCGCCCTGCCCGCCCTCGGCGCCCAGGTCGCCGGCCCCGCCTCGCTCGTCGCGTGGCTCGCCCTCGTCGTGCTGTCCGCGCCCCTGGCCGCCACGTTCGCCGCGCTCGGCGCCAGGTATCCGGATGCGGGTGGCGTCTCCACGTACGTCGGCGCGGCGTTCGGCCCGCGTGCCGCCGCCGTCGTCGGGTGGATCTTCTACGCCGCCGTCCCCGTCGGGTTCCTGCCCGCCGCGGGCTTCGGCGCCGCCTACGTCACCGCGGTCGTCGGCGGCGGCCACCGTACGACGCTGCTCACGGCCGGAGCCCTCATCGTCGTCGTCGCCGGGCTGAACTTCGGCGGCGTGAAGGTGTCCGGCAAGGCGCAGCTGTGGCTCGCCGGCATCCTCGCCGCGCTGCTGCTGCTCGCCGTCGGCACCGCGCTGCCGCACGCCGACCTGGCCAACCTGCGGCCCTTCGCCCCGCACGGCTGGCTCGCGATCGGGCCCGCGATGGCCGTGCTCGTCTGGGGGTTCGCCGGCTGGGAGGCGCTCACGTCGCTCGCCGCCGACTACCGCCACCCGCGCCGCGACGTGCCCCGCGCCACCTGGATCGCCGTCGCCGTCGTCGGCGTGCTCTACCTGCTCGTCGCCGCCACCAGCCAGCTGGTCCTCGGCCCGCGCGCCGGCACCGTGGCCGCGCCCCTCGCCGAGCTGCTCACCATCGGCCTCGGCCGCGACGTGAAGATCCTCACCGCGGTCGTCGCGCTGCTGCTCACCGCCGGTGCCGTCAACGCCTACTTCGCGGGCGCCGCCAAGCTCGGCGCCGCCCTCGGCCGTGACGGGGCGATGCCCGCGTGGCTCGCCAAGGGCGCGGGCGCGGGGGAGGTGCCCCGCCGGTCACTGGCCGTGGTCGCCGGGCTCGCGGGCGCGTGCCTCGCCGTCGCGGGGCCGCTGGGCGTCGGGGCGAAGCCGCTGCTGCTGGCCACGACCGCGTCGTTCGTCGTCGTGTACGTCCTGGGGACGGCGGCCGCGGTGAAGCTGCTGCCGGTCGGGAGCTGGTCCCGACGCGTCGCGGTCGTGGCGCTGCTGTGTGTGGTCGGGCTGCTCGCCCTCACCACATGGTATGTGCTGTGGCCGGGCGCGGTGGCGATGGTCGCTCTTGGTTATTTCGCCGCCACTGTACGGCGTCAGCGCAGGTCGGGCTCGATGATGTGCATGGCGGCCTCCTCGGCCGACGCCGCGCCGCCGTCGATGCCCACGTCGGAGCCGATCTCGTCCTTCTCCTCGTCCTCGCCCCAGCCCTCGTCGGGGGCGACGAGCCGCCCGGCCCGCCGGTCGCCGACCTCGCCCGCGTCGAAGAACTCGCCGGACTCGGTCGTCGTGCCGTAGTCGTCGAGGTCGGGCCGGGCCACCGGGTCCGGCTCCTCCTGCCGCAGGCGGCGGTCCCAGGACTCGCCCCGTTGCGCCTCGGCCTGGGTGACCCCGAACGCGTTCAACCCGAGCGGCTTCTCCGGCGGCGAATACCCCTCGTCGAGGGCGTCGTCCAGGCCGCGGTCCGACAGGGTGTCCTGGGCCGACAGCTGGCCTTCCTCGTCCGGTGCCGGGTCCCAGCTCGCGGTTTCAGAGCTCATGATCACGTCTCCTCGGTCGCAGGTGGCGTGGCGCTGCCGTGTTGCATACCCGGCAGCGCCACATTCGACCCTAAATCACCGGATCGTGCCCTGCCTGCTGACCGGACTGATGAGTGGCCCGGTGGCTCCGGATCAGCTCCGCGTACCGGTGGCCGCTCGCCTTGATCGTGCGCTGCTGCGTGTCGTAGTCGACCCGGACGAGCCCGAAGCGCTTGTCGTAGCCGTACGCCCACTCGAAGTTGTCCAGCAGCGACCAGGCGAAGTAGCCGTCGACCGGCGCGCCCCGGACGACCGCGTTGCGGACCGCGTCCAGGTGCTGCTCCAGGTAGTCGACGCGCTCCTTGTCCTGGATGTCGCCGTTCGGCTCGACCGTGTCCGCCCACGCGGAGCCGTTCTCCGTCACGAGGATGCTGCGCGGCCGGTACGTCTCGGCGACCCGCACCAGGATGTCCTCCAGGCCCTTCGCGTAGACCTCCCACGGCATCGCCGTCTCGATCGAGCCCGGCACCGGGATCTGCGCGACGTTCGGCGCGTGGGAGCCCGGGTCGTCGACGATGACCTGGCGGAAGTAGTAGTTGATGCCGAGGAACTCCGTCGGCGCCGCGATCAGCTCCAGGTCGCCGTCGCGGACCGGCACCTCCACCCGGTACGTGTCGAGCATGTCCGCGGGGTAGCCGAGGCCGTGCAGCGGGTCCAGCCACCAGCGGTTGATGTGCCCGTCGGCGCGCCGCGCCGCCGCCACGTCCTCCGGCCGGTCGCTGCCGGGCTCCGTCGGGCTCAGGTTCAGCACGATCCCGACCGCCGGCGGCAGCTGCGCCGACGCGCGGATCGCCTGGTTGACCAGGCCGTGGCCGAGCAGCACGTGGTGCGACGCGCGGACCGCCCGGGTCAGGTCCCGCTCGCCCGGCGCCATCCGGCCCTCGAGATGCCCGATCCAGCAGACGCACAGCGGCTCGTTGACCGTGTTCCAGTCCGCGACCCGGTCGCCGAGCCGGCCCGCGACGACCGCCGCGTAGTCCGCGAACGCCTCCGCCGTCGCCCGCTCCGGCCAGCCGCCCCGGTCCTGCAGCGCCTGCGGCAGGTCCCAGTGGTACAGGGTCGCGAACGGCCGGATGCCCGCCTCGAGCAGCCCGTCGACGAGCCGGTCGTAGAAGTCCAGGCCGGCCTCGTTCACCGCGCCCGTCCCGGCCGGGATGACCCGCGGCCACGCCACCGAGAAGCGGTACGCCGCCAGGTCCAGCCGGCGCATCAGCGCGATGTCCTCCGGCCAGCGGTGGTAGTGGTCGCATGCCACGTCGCCGGTGTCGCCGTTGTCGACGTTGCCCGGCGCATGGCTGAAGGTGTCCCAGATGGACGGTCCACGGCCGTCTTCGGTGACGGCGCCCTCGATCTGGTACGCCGCGGTCGCGGACCCCCAGATGAAGTTCGGTGGGAGGTTGGACAGATCCAGCACGGGACGGTTCTCCTCTTGGTGGTTGAGGACGGGGGCTGCTTGCGCGTTGCTCGGCCGCGCCGGCGGCTCGCGTGACCGTGCCGCCGGCGCGGTGCCCTACTTGACCGCGCCGGCGGTGAGGCCGGCCACGAAGTACCGTTGCAGCGCCAGGAACCCGGCGACGACCGGGACGCTGACGACCAGGGACGCGGCCATCACCTGGTTCCAGTAGACCTGGAACTGGGTGGAGTAGGCCTGCAGGCCGACGGCGAGGGTCCGGCTGTCCTGGTCCGTCATGATCGAGGCGAACAGCACCTCGCCCCACGCCGTCATGAACGCGTAGACGGTCACCGCGACGATCCCCGGCACCGCGGTCGGCAGGATGACGGTGAACAGGGTGCGCATCGACCCGGCGCCGTCGACCTGCGCCGCCTCGTCGAGGCCGCGGGGGATCGAGTCGAAGTAGCCGGCCAGCATCCAGATCGAGAACGGCAGCGAGAACGTCAGGTACGTGATGACCAGGCCCAGGCGGGTCTGGTACAGGTCGACGCCGCCGGCCGTGCCGAGGTTCACGTAGATGAGGAACAGCGGTAGCAGGAACAGGATGCCGGGGAACATCTGCGTCGACAGGACCGCGACGGAGAACACGCTCCGGCCGCGGAAGCGGTACCGGCTGATCGCGAACGCCGCGAAGACCGCGATCACCACCGAGAACACCGCCGCGACCGACGCCACGATCACGCTGTTGAGCAGGTAGTTGCCGAGCGGGACGGTGCTCCACATGTCGACGAACGCCTGGAACGTCAGCGTCGAGGGGAACCAGGTGAAGTAGTCCTGCACGTCCTGCAGCGGCTTCAACGCCGAGCTCACCATCACGTACAGCGGCGTCAGCACGAACGCGGCCAGGAAGGTCAGCACGATCCAGCGGGCGATCCGCTCGCCCCGGCCCTCACGCATGGATCCTCCTGCGGTTCGTGATCAACAGGTAGACGGCCGTGACCAGCAGCAGGAACAGCAGCAGCGCCACCGACATCGCCGAGCCCGTGCCGAAGTCCCAGGTGCTGAACGAGCTGTTGTAGATGTGGATCGAGATGAGATCCGCCTCCGGCGGCGCGGAGCCGCCGAACAGCACGTACGGGGTGTTGAAGTCGTTGAACGTCCACAGGAACAGCACCAGCAGCAGCACCTGGTTGATCGGCCGCAGCGACGGCAGCGTCACCGAGGTGATCCGCCGCCAGAACCCGGCGCCGTCGATCGCGGCCGCCTCGTACATCTCCGTCGGCACGTTCTGCAGGCCGGCGGTGATGCACAGCAGCGCGAACGGCCACGTCCGCCACACCGACACCACCAGCAGCGCCCAGAAGCTGTTCTCGCCGATGAGCCAGAACGGCCGCTCCCCGTCGACGAGCCCGAGCTGGTCGACGAGCACGTGGTTGACCAGGCCCGTGTCCCGCTGGAACAGGAACCCCCAGGTGATGACGGCGGCGTAGACCGGCAGCGCGTACGGGGTGAGGAACAGCGTGCGCAGCAGCGCCCGGCCACGGAACGGCCGCTGCAGGAACACCGCCGCCGACAGGCCGAACAGCCACGAGATCGCCACCGACAGTGTCGTGTACAGCACGGTGATGCCGAACGAGTGCAGCAGCGCCTTGCCGGTCTCGCTGTTGACGTCGAGGGTCGCGCTGTAGTTGCCGAACCCGACGAACGGCGCCGTCGACCAGTCCTGGATGTGGAACTGGGTCAGCTCCAGCAGGCTCATCCACACGCCGACGAGCATCGGCACGACGTGGATCGCGATCTCCAGGAACGCGGCCGGCAGGACCAGCATGTACGGCAGGTACTTGGACCGCAGCCGGCGCCGCCTGCGCTGCGCGGGTGAGCTCGGCCTGCGCGGCGCGGCGTTCGGGGCCGAGCCGCGGTGCTGCCGGACGTCCGGCGCGGCGTGCATGGGCCGGCGGACGGGGACGGGGACGGTCGCCGACCCCCGGGCCGACCGTGGCGCGGTCATGCCTTCATCCGTTGCTCGACGGCCTTCAGCTTCGCCCGGATGGCGGCCTCGGTGATCGGTTTGTTGTTCGCCGCGTTGGCGAACTGCTCCTTCATCACCGCGCCGACGAGGGTCTCGAACTGGCTCTCCGTCGTCACCTGCGGCAGCGGCGACGCCGTCGAGGCGAGCACCTCGGCGAGGATCTTCTGCTCCGGTGCCTGGAACGCCGGGTTCGTGAGCGCGCCCTTGACCGACGGCAGCGACCCGTACACCTTGTTGAGGGCGACCTGCTCGTCGTCGCTGGTCATGAACTTCACGAACTCCATCGCGCCCTCCAGGTTCCTGCTGTGCCGGAACACCGCGATGTTGATCCCGGCGACCATGCTGTTGACCTTCCGGCCGCCGGCGGGCGGGTTCGCCGGGAACGGCACGTGCGCGATGCCGTACTCCTCGGGGCGCATGCCCTGCGCCTGGAACGCGGAGCCGGCCGCCTGCCACAGCAGCATCGCCGCCTTGCGGTTGGCGAAGTCGGACAGCGACTCGTTCTTCGCGTACTCGGCGTTGCTCGGGTTGACGATCTTGTCGACGGCCATGAGGTCGATGTACCGCTTGATCGCCTTGACGTTCTGGTCCGTGTCGAACGTCGGCTTGCCGCTCAGGTCGAACCACTCGCCGCCGTACTGCTGGCTGAACGTGAACGCATGGTGCGCGTTCTCCGACAGGTTCGCGCCCTCGATCGCCAGGCCCCACTGTTTGCCGTTGGTGAGGCGCTTGCCGACCTCGACGAGCTCCTCCCACGTCGCCGGGGGCTTGCTGATGCCCGCGTCGGCGAACATCTGCTTGTTGTAGTAGAGCGCGTACGACAGCGAGTACAGCGGGACCGCCGCCGGTGCCTTGCCCGGCGCGCCCGCCGAGGCGAGGGCCGCCGGCACGAACCGGTCCCGGCCGCCGATCCGGTCGAACGCCGCCGCGTCGAACGAGATCAGCGCGTTCGTCGCCTGCAGCGACGCCGACCACGTGTTGCCGATGTTGACCACGTCCGGGCCGCGCCCCGACGTCGCCGCCGCCAGCAGCCGGTTGAGCAGGTCCGACCACGGCACGACCTCGACCTTGACGTGGATGCCGGTCTGCTGTTCGAAGCGCTCCAGGACGGGGGCCAGGGTCTGCTTGTCGAACTCGAGGCTGCTGCCCTGGTTGCTCGCCCAGTAGGTCAGGGTCTTGGCGTCCGCCACGGGGTTGCCGCACGCGGCGAGCGAACCGGTCAGGAGGGCGGCCGCCATCAGTAACGCGAGCCTTCGTCTCGGCACGTGTCTGCCCTTTCGATGGGTGCCGACCGGCGTGCCGAAGCGACCGCAGGGGTTGGGGCTGCGGCGTGACGGTCGCACGCTCGACAGGGGGTGAAGGTGGTGCTGGTCCCAGCCGAACGGGGTGTTGCCGCGACCAGTTGGTTTCTGTCGGGACTTAAATAATGTCGTCATTAAAGTGGTGCGTCACCTGGACGTCAAGGTCGGGAGGCGGTTCCGGCCGTCCGTAGAATCGGACAAAACAGGATTGTTTACGTCGCGATCGAAGTATGTCTTGACGCCGGTGCAACCTCGGCGTAACACTCGTGGTTCTGAGAGAGCGCTCTCTCATGTGTGGCTCCCGACATGAAAATGTCGACGACCGTCGACGCACCGCCTTGCCTCGACAGGTCACCGCCCACGGTTCCGTCCGCCCAGCTCGCGGCCCCGCCACGTCCCCCGACTGACAGGCAGGATCATGAAATTTCCGCGTTTGTCGCGTTATCCCGCGGCGCATGCGCCCGCTGATGCGCCACCGCGGCGCAACGGTCTGCGCCGCTGGCTGCTCGGTGGCGCCGCCACCCTGATGCTCTCCACCGCCGTCGCCGCGATCGCGCTGCCCAACGCGAGCGCCGCACCCACCCTGCTGTCGCAGGGCAAGCCCACCACCGCCTCCTCCAGCGAGAACGCCGGCACGCCGGCGACCGCCGCCACCGACGGCAACACCGGCACCCGCTGGGCCAGCGCCTTCGCCGACCCCCAGTGGATCCAGGTCGACCTCGGCGCGCCCGCCGCCCTGTCGCAGGTCGTGCTCAACTGGGAGGCCGCGTCCGGCAAGGCGTTCCAGATCCAGATCTCCAACGACGCCGCGACCTGGACGCAGGTCTACAGCACCACCACCGGCGCCGGCGGCACCCAGACGCTGAACGTCACCGGCACCGGACGCTACGTGCGGATGTACGGCACCCAGCGCAACACCGCCTACGGCTACTCGCTGTGGGAGTTCCAGGTGTACGGCGAGTCCTCGCCGACCGGCCAGACCTGCGGCCCGACGAACCGCGCGATCACGCGCCCGGTCACCGCCTCCTCGACCGAGAACGCCGGCACGCCCGCCAGCGCCGCCGTCGACGGCAACACCGGCACCCGCTGGGCCAGCGCCGCCTCCGTCCCGCAGTGGATCACCGTCGACCTCGGCGCGTCGTACCAGCTCTGCCGGGTGGTCCTGCGCTGGGAGGCCGCGTACGCCAACGCCTTCCAGATCCAGGTCTCCAGCGACAACGCCGTCTGGACCACGATCCACTCGACCACCACCGGCACCGGCGGGGTCCAGACGATCGACGTGACCGGCACCGGCCGCTATGTTCGGGTCAACGCCACCGCCAAGGCCACGCAGTGGGGCGTCTCGCTGTGGGAGTTCGAGGTGTACGTATTGGGCGGCGCCAGCCCGTCGAGCAGCGGTCCCACGAGCAGCGGGCCGATCGAGACGCCCGACCCGAAGAACCCCAACTTCGGCCCCAACGTCTCCGTCTTCGACCCGTCGCAGCAGGCCGCCGCGCAGGCCCGGCTCAACCAGATCTTCGCCGGTCAGGAGACCAACCAGTTCGGCACCGAGCGCTACGCGGTGCTGTTCAAGCCCGGCAACCACACCGTCGACGCCAACGTCGGCTTCTACACCCAGGTCGCCGGCCTCGGGTTCTCACCCGACGACGTCAACATCAACGGCCACGTCCGGGCCGAGGCCACCTGGTTCGGCGGCAACGCCACCCAGAACTTCTGGCGCGGCGCGGAGAACCTGTCCGTGACCCTGCCGAACACCGGCAACGGCGTGCAGGTCGAGCGCTGGGCCGTCTCGCAGGCCGTGCAGTACCGCCGCATGCACCTGCGCGGCGGCAACAACGAGATCCAGCTCTGGAACGGCGGCGACGGCTGGTCCTCCGGCGGCCTCATGGCCGACACGAAGGTCGACGGGCGCGTCGTGTCCGGTTCGCAGCAGCAGTGGTACACCCGCAACAGCGAGCTCGGCAGCTGGGCCGGTTCCGTGTGGAACATGGTCTTCCAGGGCGTGCAGGGCGCCCCGCCGCCGAACTTCCCGAACCCGTCGCACACGGTGATCAACCAGACGCCGCTGCAGCGGGAGAAGCCGTTCCTCTACATCGACGGCACCGGCACCTACCGGGTGTTCGTCCCGGCGCTGCAGAGCAACACGACCGGCACCAGCTGGTTCGGCAAGACCCCGGCGGGCTCGTCGATCTCCCTCGACCAGTTCTTCATCGTCCGCCCCGGGCACACCGCCGCGCAGATCAACGCGGCGCTCGCCGCCGGCCGGCACCTGCTCGTCACGCCCGGCGTCTACCACCTCAACGCGCCGCTGCAGGTGAACAACCCGAACACGGTCGTCCTCGGGCTCGGCCTCGCCACGTTCGTGCCGGACAACGGCGTCACCGCGATCAAGGTCGCCGACGTCGACGGCGTCAAGCTCGCCGGCCTGCTCATCGACGCCGGCACCGTCAACTCGCCGACCCTCGTCGAGCTCGGCCCGGCCGGCTCCTCGGCCTCACACGCCGCGAACCCGACCTCGCTGCACGACGTGTACTTCCGCGTCGGCGGCGCCCACGTCGGCAAGGCCACCGTCAGCCTGCAGGTCAACAGCAACAACGTGATCGGCGACCACATGTGGATCTGGCGCGCCGACCACGGCAACGCCGGCACCTACGGCTGGAACATCAACACCGGCCAGAACGGCATGGTCGTCAACGGCAACAACGTCACGATGTACGGGTTGTTCGTCGAGCACTACCAGCAGTACCAGGTCATCTGGAACGGCAACGGCGGCCGCACGTACTTCTTCCAGAACGAGATGCCCTACGACCCGCCGAACCAGGCCGCCTGGATGAACGGCTCCACCCGGGGCTGGGCCGCCTACAAGGTCGCCGACGCCGTCACCACGCACGAGGCGTACGGGCTGGGCAGCTACTGCTACTTCAACGCCAACCCGGCCGTCGTCGGCGAACGCTCCTTCGAGGTCCCGGTCAAGGCGGGCGTCGCGCTGCGCAACATGGTCAGCGTCTCGCTCGGCGGCGTCGGCACGATCAACCACGTCATCAACAACACGGGTGGTCCGGCCAACACGGCCAACCAGATCATCTACGTGACGAGCCTCTAGCGCTTTATCCCCTGCCGAGCCGGAGGACCTACCCGCCCAGGTCCTCCGGCTCGGCGCTTGTCCACCGACCGGTTGACAGCCGGCTTCAGTCCTCCGGTCGTCCCGCGGCAGGGTGTGTACGCGTTTCGATGTCCTCATGACACCGATCGAAGTGCACGGGCTGCGCAAGGCGTACGGGGGCATCCCGGCCGTCGACGGGATCTCCCTCGCCGTCGGGCCCGGGGAGATCTTCGCCCTGCTCGGGCCCAACGGCGCGGGCAAGAGCACCACCGTCGAGATCCTCGAAGGCCACCGTCGCCGCGATTCCGGTGATGTACGGGTGCTGGGCGAGGACCCGTTCTCCGCCGGCCGCCGGTGGCGGTCCCGGATCGGGATCGTGCTCCAGACCGCCACCGACGCCGCCGACCTCACGGTTCGCGAGACCGTCCGGCATTACTCGCGCTTCTACCCTGCTCCGCGCGACCCTTCGCTCGTGCTCGACCTCGTCGGGCTGTCGGACAAGGCCGGCGCCCGGGTGCGGACGCTGTCCGGCGGGCAGCGGCGCCGCGTCGACGTCGCGCTCGGCATCATCGGCAACCCGGCCCTGGTCTTCCTCGACGAACCGACGACCGGCTTCGACCCCGAGGCGCGGCGGCAGTTCTGGGCGCTGATCCGCTCCCTCGCCGCCGACGGGACCACGGTCCTGCTCACCACCCACTACCTCGAAGAGGCCGCGGCGCTCGCCGACCGGCTGGCCATCATCGCGGGCGGGCGGATCGTGGCCGCCGGTACACCATCCACTGTGGGCGGACTGGCCCGGGCGCAGACCACCGTCACCTGGCGCGACGGCACCGGCCTGCACGAGGTGCGCACCGACTCGCCCAACAGCGTCGTCGCCGCGCTGCCGCCCGACGCCCTCGACCTCCAGATCCGCCGCCCCAGCCTGGAAGACGTCTACCTCGACCTCATCGGAGCCCGGTCATGACCATGCCGTCCACGCTCGCCATGGGCCGCTCCCGCGGCTTCGTCGAGGTCCTCCAGCTGATCCGGCAGAAGGACGCGGTCATCTTCACGTTCGCGTTCCCGGCGCTGCTCACGATCCTGCTCGGGCTCATCTTCGACGCGCCCGTCTCGCCGGGGTCCCCGACCACGCACAGCCAGGTGTTCGCCGCCGGCATGATCGCCTACGGCATCCTGTCCACCGCGTTCATCTCCATGGGCGTCGGCATCGCCGTCGACCGCGAGGACGGCACCCTCAAACGCCTGCGCGGCACGCCCGTCACCGCCGGCGCCTATTTCATCGGCAAGATCGTGCTGGTCTTCTTCGCCGCCCTCTTCGAGGTGCTGTTGCTGCTGCTGGTCGGTGTGCTGCTCTTCGACCTGCCGGTGTTCTTGAGTGTTGATCGTTGGTTGAGGTTCGGCTGGCTCCTGGTTCTGTCGGTGGTCGCCTGTACTCTGCTGGGCATCGCCGCGTCGTCGCTGGCCCGCTCGGCCCGCAGCGCCCCGGCGGTGCTCAACCTGCCTGTCCTGGTCCTGCAGTTCACGTCCGGCATCTTCGTCCACATCGCCGCGCTGCCATCGGCGATGGTCAACGTCTCGGCGCTGTTCCCCGTCAAGTGGATGGGGCAGGGATTCCGCTCGGTGTTCCTGCCCGACGCCCTCGCCGCGCAGGAGGTGGCAGGTTCATGGGAGCCCGGCAAGACCGCCCTGGTCCTGGGGGCGTGGTGCCTGATCGGCCTGGTCCTGAGCCTGCTGACGTTCCGCTGGTCGCGCCGGTGACGTTCGGCCTGTGGGACGCGCTGCACGTGGCGGTCGTGGGGTCGGTCGTCGGCTTCATGCTGGCCGACCCTCCCGGCTCCGTGCTCGCGTGCGTGCTGGTGGTGGCGTGCCTCGGCTGGTATCTCGTGTTCCGCCTCGTGCAGTTCGCCACGCCGCTCTTCGTGGCGGTGCTGGCGCTGCTGCACCTCACCGCGGTCTGGCTCGACCACACGGCGGCGTTCGCGCTCTTCGCATGGGCCGCGATGCTCTTCGCCGCGCTCCCGCTGCGCCCTGCCATCGCGGTCGTCGCCGTCCTCGACCTGGTCCCGGTGCCGCTGGCCTACCTGCGCGACGGCACCTTGACCCGGGTCCACGGCCTGATCCCGCTCACCGTGCTGGGCCTCGCCTTCGCGATCGTCTCCGGCACGTACATCGACCGGCTCGCCGACCAGAACGAGGAGCGGGCCGCGATGATCGCCGAGCTGTCCGCGAGCCGCGCCGAGGTCGCCCGCCTCTCCCACGAGGCCGGCGTGCTCACCGAGCGGGCCCGCCTCGCCGCCGAGATCCACGACACCCTCGCGCAGGGCTTCACGAGCATCATCGCCCTCGCCCAGGCCGCCACCGACCCCGCGCAGACCGCGCGGCGCCTCGAGCAGGTGGTCGGCACCGCCCGCGACAACCTCGCCGAGGCGCGCGCCCTCGTCGCCGCCCTCAGCCCCGCCGACCTGCACACCGCGGGCCTCGTCGCCGCGGTCCGCCGCCAGCTCTCCCGCCTGGCGGCCGAGACCGGCATCCGCACCGCCTGCCACCTGCCGTCCCCCGCCGGCGCCCTCATCGACCTGCCGACCGCGCGGCAGGTGGTGCTGCTGCGCTCCCTGCAGGAGGCCCTGACCAACGTCCGCAAACACGCCGGCGCCACCACCGTCGACGTCTGGCTCACCACCACCGGCACCTCGGTCGTCCTCACCGTCACCGACGACGGGGCCGGCTTCACTGCTCCTTCTTCTGGTTCCGCCGTCGCATTCAGCGTTCCGGGTGCACCCGCCGCCGGTTACGGCCTGGCCGGCATGCGCGCCCGGGTCGAGGACGCCGGTGGCACCTGCACCATCGAAAGCCGCCCCGGCGCCGGCACCACCATCACGGTCGAGCTGGCATGACCCGCGCACTCCGCCCGCTTTACGGGGCTCCGGCTGAAATGATCAATGCCATGCCACCCGTCTGCGCCCCCGCTGTCTCCACGGCTTCTTTGGGCCTGGCATGATCCGCGTCCTGCTGGTCGACGACCACCCCGTCGTCCGTGACGGCCTGCGCGGCATGCTCGAGTCCGAACCCGACCTGACCGTCGTCGGCGAAGCGGGCTCCGGCGACGAGGCCGTCACTGCCGCCCACACCCACCGCCCCGACGTCATCCTCATGGACCTGCGCATGCCGGGCCTCGACGGCGCCGGCGCCACCGACCGCATCCTCGCAGCCCTGCCACAGACCCGCGTCGTCGTCCTCACCACGTACGACACCGACGCCGACATCCTCCGCGCCGTCGAAGCCGGAGCCAGCGGCTACCTGCTCAAGGACGCCTCCCGCACCGACCTCACCACCGCCATCCGCGCCGCCGCCCGCGGCGAGACCGTCCTGGCCCCGTCCGTCGCCGGCCGCCTCGTCCAACAGATCCGCAACCCGCCCCAGCCCCCGATCCTCTCCACCCGCGAGCTGCAGGTCCTCTCCCTCGTCGCCACCGGCGCCACCAACGCCGACATCGGCCGCACCCTCCACATCACCGAGGCCACCGTCAAGACCCACCTGCTCCGCACCTTCAACAAGCTCGACGTCAGCGACCGCACCGCCGCCGTCACCACCGCCATGTCCCTGGGCCTGCTTTCCCAAACCCGCCCCTGACCCCCGGACACCCAACCCCCCGGACCCCTGGACAACCCCACCACCCGCACCGTCAGCCACGTCAACACCCGTGGCACCCCACCGAACCAGTTCCCCTCGCGACTTCCTCCTGCATCGGCCGATCGCCCGCAGCCCTCGCACCCGTTACCCCCGCGCTTCTCCACGACCATTGCCCCGCGGGGCTTGCTCCTGTCCATGTCGACCGTGCCAGCGCGTCGCGAGGACCCCGCTGATCGCCCACGGTTCCCCGCAGCCCCGCCAATCGCCTCTGCTTCTCCACGGCCATCGATCCCATGGACCTGTTCCTGTCGGTGTTGACCCACGCGGGCGCTTCGCAGGCCCGTCGGCTGCCTGCGACTCCCGCACCCCGCCGACCACATCGCTCTCCGACCCGTCGCCCGCGCGGACAGACACAGACCCACCCGTGCCCGAACCCTGACTGGGCAGCCCCTGTCCGTGCGCCAACGCGAACGCTCAACGTCGGCATCACACACGATCCAGCGTCACCGACCCGCCGCACCCGCCAACCGACCCGACCGCCACATACGCCGGACGGTTCGGCCGAGGCCTGCCAGGTGCTGCCCGCTGACCCGCCCACCGAGCCCAGCCCGCCAGCCCGCCGCCCACCAGGTTCCTGCCTGCCGGCCCGCCGTCGGTCTGTTCCTGCCTGCCGGCCCGCCGTCGGTCTGTTCCTGCCTGCCGGCCCGCCGTCGGTCTGTTCCTGCCTGCTGGCCCACCGCCCGTCGGGTTCTGCCTGCTGCCCGCCGTTCGGCCGGGTTCTGCCTGCTGCCCGCCGTTCGGCCGGGTTCTGCCCGCTGGCCAGCCATCCATCGGGCCCAGTCGCTGGCCCGCGGCCCGTCGGCTCTGTCCGCTGGCCTGCCATCTACCGGGTCCAGCCCGCCGCCCGCTGCCCGCCGGGCTCTGCCCGCTGCCCGCCGGGCTCTGCCCGCTGCCCGCCGGGCTCTGCCCGCTGCCCGCCGGGCTCTGCCCGCTGCCCGCCGGGCTCTGCCCGCTGCCCGCCGGGCTCTGCCCGCTGCCCGCCGGGCTCTGCC
>NZ_BAAAQD010000008.1:416767-425966 GCF_039531485.1 Dactylosporangium maewongense
CCCGCTGGCCCCGGCGCCCGTCAGGTCCTGCCCGGTGGCCTGCATCCCGTCGGGTCATGTCCCTCAGCCCGCCGCAGGGCCGATGCGTCGGGCATGGCCGCCGGGCCCGTCGCTATTGCGGGCGGGCCGACGGCCGGGGCGGTCAGCGGCCGAAGTCGTGGATGGCGGTGGTGTGCTGGGCGCGGACGGTCTTGATGTCCTTCGCGATGACCGCGGCGGCCATCACGAGCAGGACCGCGGTGACCTGGGCGACGGCCCGCCAGTGTCCTAACGGGATCGCCGCCATGACGCCGGCTGCCGCGGCCACCCGGTACCAGGCTCCAGGCACCTCCAATGTGGACAGGAACCAGGCGTGGCCGAGCAGGAACGTGGCGACACCCACGCTCAGGACGATGGCGCTCGGCCAATGCAGCGGCTCGAAGGCGTGCCCGACCGACAGCTTCACCCCGACCGCGGTGAACACGATGCCGGCGATCAGGAAGTAGTGCGCGTAGCCCCACGCCACAACGGCGACCCGGGCCTTGCGGACGGGCTCGGCGATGGTGTGCAGCGCGTGCTCGGCGCGGGTCTCGTCGCCGGAGAAGTAGTTCCAGTACAGGTAGTACGCGATGCAGAGGCCGAGCAACGCCACGAGCAGCGCCGCCGGGTCGATGTGCATGCCGGCGAAGGCCAGGCCGATGGAGATGACCGACTCGCCGATGGCGACGATGACGACCAGCCCGTGCCGTTCCGCGAAGTGGCCCGCGTCGATCGTCCAGATCCCCATGCTGCGCTGGAGGTACGGCGCGGCGACGACCAGCACGAGCGCCGTGGTCCACAGCCCGTACTGCCAAGCGCCGCCGAGGAACCCGCCTGCGAGAACGATGAGGGCGGCGGTGCCGTTGATCGGGGCCAGCCCGGCGATCGCGGTGCCGATCGAGGCGTTGTCGTCGGCCTGCAGGAACAGTGCGGAGTGGACGACGGTGACGAGGGCATACCCCACGCCGAAGGCCCAGCCGTCGCCGTCGAACGCATACGGGATGGACAGGGCGATGACCATGAAGCCGGCCATCCCGGTGAGCAGGAGTGTGCGGCGCAGCGTGCTGCTGGGCGCGACCGCGTTGGTCAGCCAGGCGTAGCCGCCGTACATCCACCAGATGATGCCGAGCATCAGCAGCACCCGGAGCGCGTAGGTCGCGTCCACGTGCTTGACGAACACGTTGGCCAGCTGCATCACGGTGAAGACGAAGACAAGGTCGAAGAACAACTCGATGGTGGAGACCCGCGGTCCCCGCACCTGCGATGTCACAGCGGTCACTGTAGCGATGGGGTCCGACAATTTTTCTTGTCTTGACAGTTCGAGTTTTCGGCGGGTACGGTTCTCGCATGTTCGAAGTGGGAGTCATCGAGGAGGCCAGCGCGGCAGAGGTGGCGCTGGACCCGATCCGGGCGCGATTGCTGTCGCTGCTGGTCGAGCCGCACTCGGCGACCAGCCTCGCGGCGATCGTCGGCCTGCCCCGGCAGAAAGTGAACTACCACCTCAAGACGCTCGAAGCGCACGGGCTCGTCGAGCTGGTCGAGGAGCGACGCAAGGGCAACGTCACGGAGCGCGTGCTGCGAGCCGCGGCCGCGTCGTTCGTGATCTCGCCGACGGCGCTCTCGGCCGTGGCGCCCGACCCGGCGAAGTCGCCCGACAGGCTGTCCGCGCGATGGCTGCTCGCTGTCGCGGCCCGGCTCGTCAAGGAGGTCGGCACGCTCATCACCGGGGCGGCCCGGGCGGGCAAGCCGGTCGCCACCTTCGCGCTCGACGGCACCGTGCGGTTCGCCTCCGCGGCCGACCGGGCCGCGTTCGCCCAGGAGCTGACCGCGGCCGTCGCCGCGCTGGTGAGCCGATATCACGACGAGCACGCCGAAGGCGGCCGTGACCACAGGGTCATCGTCGCGATCCATCCGAGCCTGCGTCCGGAGGGCGGCCGTCCGATGGACGTGGCAGCCGTCGACGCCGACATCGACGTTCAGATCGAAAGCCAGCACCGCTCACAGACCGAGGAGTCCTGACATGTCGCACGAATTCGAGCTCACCCACGACATCGACATCGCGGCCACGCCCGAGCAGGTCTGGGACGCGATCGCCACCGGCCCCGGCATCGACTCCTGGTTCATGGGCAGGACCGAGGTCGAGCCGCGCGTCGGCGGCCGCGGGACGCTCACGATGCCCGGGTTCACCGCCGAGTCGACGGTGACCGCGTGGGAGCCGCCGCACCGCTTCGCGTACAAGGGCGCGCCCGCCGAAGACGGCGCGTTCATGGCGTTCGAGTATCTCGTCGAGGGCCGCGACGGCGGGAGCACCGCACTGCGGCTGGTGCACAGCGGCATCATGACCGGCGACTGGGAGGAGCAGTATGACGCGCTGCGCAAGGGCAACCCGCTCTACCTGCGCACGCTCGAGCAGTACCTGGTGCACTTCCCGGGCCGTGCCGCCGTGCCGGTCACCGCGTTCGGACCGCAGCAGTCCGACCAGGAGCAGGCGTGGGCCGGCATCGTCGGCGCCGTCGGTCTGACCGGGCCGGTCAGCGAGGGCGACAAGGCGCAGTTCACCGTCGGCGGGCGGGACATCGTCGGCGTGGTCGACGTGGCCCTGGAGCCCGGGTTCCTGGGCGTGCGCACCGACGACGCGCTGCTGCGGTTCGTGGGCGGCGGCGGAATGATCCTCACCGGCCACCACATCTTCGCCGACATCGACCAGGCGACCGCCGAGGGCACCTGGTCCGAGTGGCTCGCAGCCGTCTACGCCTGATCGCACGTGGAGGGCCGGCGACGTGCCGGCTCTCCACTCTCGCAAGGAGCACGCCGTGAACACCGTTGAGTATTCGATCACCCGCAGGCTCCCCGCAGAGCCGAAACGTGTGTACATGGCGTGGACGACGCCGGCCGGTTTCAGCCAGTGGTTCGGGCCGCGGGAGTTCACCACGCCCGAGGACCGCATCGTCATGCAGACCCGGCCGGGTGGCGCGTGGCAGGTCGTCATGCTCGACGACGCCGGCAACGAGTATCCGCTCGGCGGCTTCTACCGTGAGCTCGACGCACCCGCCCGGCTCGTCATGACGACCGGCGACCCCGACAACACGACCGGCGACGTCGCTTCGACCGTCAGCGTGATGTTCAAGCCGACCGGCGACGGCTGCACCGAGATGACGATGCGCCAGCAGGGTGTGAACACGGACGCCGAGCACGCCGCAGGCGCCGCGGCGGGCTGGCGTCACTTCTTCGACCGGCTGGCGGAGCACCTTGCCGAGCATTGAAACCGCGGCGGGGTGGGGACCGGCGGCCACGGTCGAGGTCGAGGTCGAGGTCGGCGTCGGCGTCGGCGTCGGAGTCGGAGTCGGGGTAGGCGTCGGAGTCGGGGTGGGAGTCGGAGTCGGGGTGGGAGTCGGAGTTGAGGTCTGAGTCAGGGTCGAGGTCGGGGTGGGAGTCGGAGTTGAGGTCTGAGTCAGGGTCGAGGTCGGAGTCGAGGTCGGGGTGGGAGTCGAAGTCGAAGTCGGAGTCGGCGAGCTTTGCCCCGGCCCCGGCCGCAGCGGTGTGTTCCGGCAGTCGGGCGCACTGCTTCCGAGTTCCACAGAAGCGGGTGTCGCTGCTGGATGGTCTCGTGCACCACGTGACGGGGCCTGGCTGCGACGGGCCTGCTTGTGGCTGAGCGACGGACCAGCGGTGTCTCGGTGACGTTGAGCCGGCTGGTTCTGCTCTCGGCCGGTCCCGTCGGAGGGGCGAGTCGCGCCATGCGAGGCGGTTCCTACGGCGTCGTTTTGTGCGGCCCAGGCCCAGGCCCAGGCCCAGGCCCGCGGTCCTCAGGGGCGTCGCGTGCGCTGCGGGGCGGTCGTGCGCTGAAGGCGGGGAGTTGACCGCTGGGTTGGCGCGCTCGCTGCGGGACGAGTCGTGCGCTGGATGGGGGAGTGGCCGGGTCCCGGGACAGGGGCGCGAGCAGCCGCACCCGGTCTCGGGCGCCGAGGACCTCACCGGGCTCGCCGCCAGGGGCGGCGGCTGAGGGGCGACTGTTCAGCCGACGGGATGGAACCAGCGAGGGGGTCCCCGGAGCGGTGGGGGAGGCGGCACAATGCTGACGTGACGTTGCCCATCCCTTACAGCGGCGGTGGCGGGAGTGTGCCCGCGTACAACGGGCCGGAAGTACAGATCGGGGATGTGCGGGTCGACGGCAGGGCGATCTACACGCCGGTCGGGGTGTGGCCGATCCAGGGCAGCCGGTGGATGGTGATCTCGCAGCCGATGCCGGTCGTCACGACGGCGGGGTGGGGGATCGCGCTGGGGGTGACGTTCACGGTGCTGGGGGTGGTGTTCGCGCCGTTCACGTGTGGGTTGAGCCTGTTCCTGCTGTTCGGGCTGTTCTTCCTGACGGCGAAGACGCACACGATGTCGGGGCCGATGATCGTGTCGGTGCAGGCGGGGCAGTACCACTACATGGCGCGGGAGGTCGTGTACTCGCCGCAGCACGCGGCGGAGGCGCTGCAACGGGTGAACTTCGCGCAGGCGCTCGCCTCGCGGTACTGAACCGCCCCACGCGAGCCGGCGTCAGCCCGCGCGGCTCTCCAGCCGTCGTGGGCAAGAAAAGGCGCGTTTATGAGGGCGCTGGGTCCTCGGCGTGGTCGTCGTAGCCGGCGAGCAGCTGGGTCCTCGTGCCGACCAGGTGGGGCTCCAGGTCGCCGACGCGGGCGAGCCTGATCTCGGCCGGGGCGAGGTTGGAGACGCGCAGCAGCAGCCCGGGCACCTCGTCGAGGACCGCGAGCCAGCCCCGCTGCCCGGCGGTGACCTGCTGGTCGGGCCAGCGCTGGAAGGGTTTCGGCACGCCGTCGACGGTGATGCCCACGCGGTGCGGGGCGGGGGTCGACGCGGCGCGGAGGTTGCGCTCGTACGTCTTTCGGTCCTCGGGGGGCTGGGGCATGACGGCGGCGACGCGCATGTCGATGAGCAGCGGCAGGGGCGGGCCGGCGGTGGTCACGACCTCGACCCAGCCACCGCCCGCGGCCGGGTCGCCGAAGGTCAGGCCGGCGTGCACGAGCCGGTCCTCGTCCCAGGTCCAGGCGCCGATGCGGCACGGGCCGCTCCAGCCCGCCATCCCGTACAACGGCAGCGCGGCGGCGCTCGCACGGATCCGGTTCGCCCGCTGGTCGATCAGCGCTGTGAACTCGATGCGGTTCAGCCGCCCCCCGTATCGCATGGGATCGATCGTGCAACATGACCCGGTGTCTGTGAGGCCCCTTGCCCCCCTCGCGGGGACCCCTGCTGTTTGCATCCCACTCGCGAAGAACGCACCCCAAGGGCGCGAAAGCGACCGGTATCAGCGGGACTCGGGGTCGTCGCCCCTGGCCGCGCGGCCGCCGTCGACCGGGACGACCGCGCCGGAGATGAACGACGCGGCAGGTGAGAGCAGGAACGCGACCGCCTCGGCGGCCTCGGCCGCGTCGCCGGCGCGGCCGATCGGGTGCAGGTGGGCGAGCTGGTCCACGATGCGGGCGGCCTCGTCCGGTGGGCGGGCGGACAGGAAGGCCGCCGACCGTTCGGTCCCGATCGACCCGAGGGCGACGGCGTTGACCCGGATGCCGTGCGGGCCGTGGTCGACGGCGAGGGCGCGGGTCAGGCCCTCGATCGCGGCCTTGGCGGTGGTGTACGGCAGGGCGCCGCGCACGGCCCGCTGCGCCTGGTGCGAGGAGACGTTGACGATCGCGCCCCCGTGGCCCGCCGCGCGGAAGCGCCGCACGGCGGTGGCGCTGCCCGTCACGGCGGGTGCGAGGTTCGCCATGATCAGGGCGAGCACCTCGCCGGCCGGTACGGCATCCACCCAGGCGTCGCGGAAGACCGCGGCGTTGTTGACCCAGCCCGCGAGCGGGCCCCGCGCCTCGGCGAGGTCGGCGGCGCGCTCGGTGACGTCCTCGTCCCCGGCGTCCCCGGTGACCCCCGTGACCCGCCCGCCCGGCGTGATCCAGGTCAGGGCGTCCGCGTCGCGCTCCAGCACGACGACGGTCGTGCCGGGGTCGCGGAGCAGCCGCTCGGCGACGGCGCGGCCGACACCGCGGCCGCCGCCCGTCACGACGTAGGACCGCACCGGCGTCAGCGGACTTCTTCGATTTTGGCGCTGGCGACGTCGAAGATGAAGCCGCGCACGTCCTCGCGGTGCGGCAGCCAGGCGCACTGGCGGACCGTCTCGATCGAGGAGCGCATCGTCTCGTGCAGGTCGGTGAAGCCGGGCACGTCCCAGCCCGGCGCCCGGCCCGTCTCGGCGGTGAGCGTCGCGCGGAACTCGTCGTCGTCGAAGTCCTGCATGCCGCACTCGGTGTGGTGGATCAGCACGACCTCGCGGGTGCCGAGCCGGCGCTGGCTGATCGCGAGCGAGCGCAGCACCTCCTCCGTCGGCAGGCCGCCGGCGTTGCGGATCAGGTGCGCGTCCCCGATCTCCAGGCCCAGCGCACCGAAGAGGTCCAGGCGCGAGTCCATGCAGGTGATGACGGTCAGCCGCAGCTTCGGACGCACCGGCCGGGGGCCGGGGAACGTGATCGCGTACTGCTCGTTGGCGTGGATGAGGTGGTCGATCGCCGACATTCCGCCAGTCAAACAGATCGGTCACTCATTCGGATGACGTCTGCGTCACACGAGGCCAATCTCACCTGTGAACCCCGACCTCTAGTCTGCTCGGGTGAGTGAACCCAACAGCGCAGCAAGCTGGGACGTGGTTGTCGTGGGCGGCGGGCCCGCCGGGCTGTCGGCGGCGCACGCGGCGGCGACCGCCGGCGCCCGGACGCTCGTCCTGGAGAAGGCGGTGCACCCCCGGTACAAGACCTGCGGTGGCGGGCTGATCGGCTTCACCGTCCAGTCGGTCGAGGACCGCATCGACATCCCCGCCGACGACCACATCACGCGGGTCGAGTTCACCCACGACGGGCGGCGCGCGTTCGCCCGGTCCGCGCGGCGCGGCCCGCTGCTGCAGATGGTCCGCCGGCCCAGGTTCGACGACGCGCTGCGGCTCGCCGCGGAGAAGGCCGGCGCGGTCGTGCGGCAGTCGGCGACGGCCCGGTCCCTGGAACAGACCGGCGACGCGGTCGTGGTCCGGCTCGCCGACGGCTCGACCGTCACCGGCCGCACCGCCATCGGCGCTGACGGGTCGTCGGGGATCACGGCGCGGCACGCCGGCGTCGAGTACGGCCAGGTCGACCTCGGCCTGGAGGTGGAGCTGCCCGTCGGCGCCGACGTCGCCGCGAAGTGGAAGGGGCGGCTGCTGATCGACTGGGGTCCGCTGCCCGGCTCCTACGCGTGGGTGTTCCCGAAGGACGACCTGCTCACCGTCGGCGTGATCGCGTCCCGCGGGCAGGGCGAGCGGACCAAGCGGTACCTGCGCGACTTCGTGACCCGGCTCGGCCTCGACGGCATCGAGCCCGTGCACGACTCCGGCCACCTGACCCGCTGCCGCACCGCCACGTCCCCGCTGCGCACCGGCCGCGTCCTCGTCGCCGGCGACGCGGCCGGTCTGCTGGAGCCGTGGACCCGCGAAGGGATCAGCTTCGCCGTGCGCTCCGGCGCCCTGGCCGGCGCGGCCGCGGCCGCCGGTGACCTCGACGCCTACGTCACCGCCGTCGAGCAGCGGCTCGCCCCGGCGATGACGGCCGGGCGGCGGCTGCTGGACACGTTCAGCCGCCGGCCCGGGCTCTTCCACGCGATGCTGCGCACCCCGCCGGGGTGGCGGATGTTCGAGCGGTTCTGCCTCGGGGAGATGTCGTTCGAACGTACCGTCGAGCGCCTGCCCGTCAGAACGGCGCTGAAGCTGCTCCAATGAGGGCATGAGGTTTCGCGCGACGCTGGTCCTCGGCGGGAAGACCGCCACGGGCATGACGGTCCCCGCCGAGGTCGTCGAGTCGTTCGGGCAGGGCAGGAAGCCCCAGGTGCTCGTCACGATCAACGGCTACACGTACCGCAGCACCGTCGCCGTCCGCGACGGGCAGTTCATGGTGCCCGTCTCCGCCGAGGTCCGCGCCGGGGCGGGCGTCGAGGCCGGCGACGAGATCGACGTCGACCTGGAGCCGGACACCGCGCCCCGCACCGTCGTGGTGCCGGCCGATCTCGCCGCCGCCCTGGCCGGGGATCCGACCGCGAAGGCGAGGTTCGAGGCACTTTCGTACAGTGGCCAACGCCAGCACGTGCTCGCCCTCGACGGCGCGAAGACGGACGCGACCCGGCAGCGCCGGCTGGAGAAGATTCTCGCGGCGCTGGTCAGCCCATCAGACGGTTGAGCTCCGAGTATTCGATGGCGCCGTCGAGGCTGGTGTACGTGCCGGTGGTGAACGCCTCCTCGGCGGCGCGACGGGCGACGGCGTACGCCGCCTCCGCCACCCACGAGCCGAGGCTGACCCGCGCCACGCCCAGCTTGCCGAGCTCCGCGACCGTCGGCGCGCCCGGCCCGACCAGGATGTTCAGCGGCGCCGGGATCGCGGCGGCGAGCCTGCCGATGGTGTCGGTGTCCACCACGCCCGGCACGAAGATCCCGCTCGCGCCGGCGTCGAGATAGGCGCGTGCCCGTTCGATCGTCTGCTCGAGGTCGTCGGTGCCGCGGAGGTACGTGTCGATGCGGGCGTTGATGTAGAGGTCGGGGGCGGCGGCCCGGGCGGCGGCGATCCGCGCCACCTGGCCGGCCACCTCACGCAGGCCGGGCCGCTCCCCGCGGACGGTGTCCTCCAGGTTCACGCCGACCGCGCCGGCGTCCGCGACCCCGCGCAGCGTCTCCGCCACCTCGTCCGGGGTGGCGCCGAAGCCCGACTCGACGTCCGCGGTCACCGGCACGTCCACCGCGGCGACGACCCGGCGCAGGTGCTCGAGCATCGCGTCGCGGGTCAGCGCGTCACCGTCGGGCACGCCGAGCGTCCAGGCGACCCCGGCGGACGTGGTCGCCACCGCCCGGGCACCGGCGGCGGCGACGACCCGCGCCGAGGCGGCGTCCCAGGCGTTGACGAGCACGAGCGGGTCGGCGGGGTCGTGCAGGGAGCGGAACAGCGCTGCGTTGGTCATGCCCGCCATCCTGCCCGGCCCCGCACCCGGCCCGCACACCCGCCGGACGGGCCGGACGCCAGCCCGCACACCCGCCGGACGGGCCGGACGCCGGCTCGCACACCCGCCGGACGGAGCCGGACGCAGAACGGGGGGCCCCGGGAGGGCCGCGGGGCCG
>NZ_BAAAQD010000009.1:0-423857 GCF_039531485.1 Dactylosporangium maewongense
CCCCCGAAATCTGGTGCTTCACCCGAGACCTCCGCGTCCCGTTCGACAACAACCAAGCCGAACGCGACATCCGCATGACCAAAATCCAGATGAAGATCAGCGGCGCCTGGCGCACCACCACCGGAGCACACCACTGGCTCCAAGTCCGCAGCTACATCTCCACCGCCACCAAACACGGCCAGAACACCCTGACCGCACTCCGCCACGCCCTCACCGGCAACCCCTGGCTCCCACCCCTACCTGAATAGTTACCCGGATCCGTCCTTGGATCACCAGGCGGGGGTCCAGCAGCGACGCGCTTGGCGACCGGATCGATCCCTGACCCGAGCCGGTCCTGGCCGCGGCCTGCCTGCCGCAGGACTCGTCTGCTACTGCGCCGGCTGAGCTGAGCTTCCGCTCCGCCGCTGGCGCGGCGGGCGGGCACCGGCGGGGATTTCACCCACCTGCGCGCTACATCCCTTGGGGCCCGTCGCCGTGCAATGTCACCACGCCAGCCGAACTGCGCGGGAGATCGGTCATGAGATCGGTGATCCAATAGCGAATCTGGCTGTCGGGACGACCAGATCTGCAATTCGATCACGGTGGGGACTTTTCGAGGCCTGGGGCGCGCTTGTGGTTCCGGTTCTTCCGCGCCTTTGGCGCAAATACGAAATGTCGGATAAGTCCGGGCGCTTGCGCCTGGACTTATCCGGGGACGTCGCGCCAGGGGATGTGTTGCCCGCGGGGTTGTCGCCAATGGAGGCGGAGAGGGGAGCTGTGGCGTGCGTCGTGGTCAGGTGGCGGGGAGGGCCGTGGCGGTGGTGCGGGCGGTGTCGGCGGTGGTGCGGGCCGCGGTCACGATGCCGACGACAGCGCCGACGAGCAGGACGACGGACCAGATCAGGGCGACGATCGCCACGACGATGCCGGCCACGGCGTCGGTGATGCTGACCAGGATGCCTGGCACCAGGCCGTGCAGGAACGCCACCACCACGTTGCACAGCAGCGAGCACAGGGTCAGCAGGACCAGGCCCTTGTTCTGCAGGAAGCGGGGCTGGGCGGCGACCAGCGAGCCGGCGTAGACGAGCTTCAGGAACATGAGCAGCGAGAGGATCACGGTGGCGGTACCGCGGGGGAACGAGGCGAAGAGAATCAGGTAGGCGATCGTGCCGAACGGGAACGCCAGCAGCAGGGCGACCATCAGGACCAGCTTCGCCACGGCGAGAAGGATGAGGCCGATGGAGGTCAGGAGCAGCAGGATCGCCACGATCAGCGTGACGACGCCCTGGAGGCGGCCGTGCAGGCGCTGGGGGACCACGAGGCCGGCCGCCATCAGGGCGACGGTGAAGAGGGCCGCGAAGTCCAGCAGCGCCAGGTACGGGATGCCGACGCCGGAGGGGCGTTCGACGTGGCCGCCGGCCGGGACCTGGGCGCCGAGGGCGGCGGCGTTGTCGGTGAGGGCGGTGCCCGCGTCGACGCCGCCGATCAGCAGCTGCTCGCCGAGCTCGACGCAGACGACGAGGGCCATCGCGACGAGCGCGACGATGAAGAACGGGGTGCGGAGGCGTTCCACGGCTCAGCCCTTCTTCGCGATGGTGAGGACGCAGGTGCGTTCGCCGGCGCAGATGAGGTCGATGTCGGTGGCGGCGTCGCCGACGGTGACCGAGACGGTGTCGCCGGCCTTGGCGTCGCTGCGCACGAGCGTGTCCTGGCCGGGGGCCGGGGCCTGCACGCCGACGTCGCTGTCGGCGCGCAGGCGGACCGTGCGGCGGCCCTGACGGGCGGCGACCCGCAGCACGCAGCTGCCGTCGCGCACGACGAACGTGTCGCCGGAGCGGCAGGGGGCGCTGAGGTCGGCCGGGTCGGCGTCCGGGGTCTTCGCGAACTTCGCCCCGAACCATTCGACGAGCGCCCCGGGCTCCTTGAGCGAGCCGCCGCCCGGGCGTTGCGCGGCGGAGCCGGCGAACATCGCCGTGATCACGACGAGCGCCGCGATCACGATCTTCGTCTGCCTGGTCATCACGGCACCATCTGGGCGGGCAGGACGGCGGCGGCGGGGCCGATGCCGCCGAAGTCGTCGACGGCCTGGACGGTCCACACGAAGGTGCCGTTGAAGGTCAGGACCGTGCCGCCGAGGCCCATGTTCTGGGCGGGGCGCAGCGACGGCGCGTAGCTCTTGGCGTCGGTGCGGGCCGTCACCATCGGCACGGTGTTGCACGCCTGCGGGGTCAGGGGGCCCTGCGCGCACACCGAGATCGACAGGCTGACGACCCAGTGGGTCACGTAAGCCTCCGGCTGGTCCCAGACGAGCCTGCCGTCGGCCTGCTTCAGCTGCGCGTTGGCCGGGGTCTTCAGCACGGGCGGGGCCAGCCGCACCGCGACGACCAGGTCGACGGCCGTGCCCGCCGCGACGGTCTTCGCCGCCGGGACGCCCTGCTCCACGACCGTGTCGGCCCTGGTCGGGTCGTTGCGGTGCTTGATGGTGCCGGCGACGAGGCCCGCCTGCTTCAGCGCGAAGACGGCCTGGGTCTCGTTGAGGCGGGCCAGGTCCGGCACGGGGATCGACCCGGACGGCGGCGCGGTGACGACCGGTGCGGCCGACGCCGACGCCGAGGGCGCCGGCGAGGAGCCGCCGAGCGTCAGCACCAGGGTGACCGTGACGGCGGTGATGACGACGAGCCCGGCGGCGATCGCGATGATCCACCACGGGATCCGGCGCTCCGGCGGCGCCGGCGGGGCCGCGACGTCGAAGACGACCCGGCCGCTGAGCACCGACGACTCCTCGGGCGCGGAGTCCGCCGAGTAGGCGCGGCCCTGCACCTCGTACGAGCCGGGCTTCGCCTGCGCCGGGACGTGGACCTTCAGCAGGAACGACGCGGACGCGGCCGGCAGGACCCGGCGCTGCGGGTCGTCGACGGTGAACCAGGACGGGTCCGCGTCGCCGCCGGCGACCGGCTCGAACACGACCCGGTCGGCGGCCTTGCCGGGGTTGGTGACGGTGAACGTGGTGCCGCCCTGGTGCGCGTCGTCCAGGACGATGCGCTCGGCGGCGGTCGTGACGACCCACTTCGTGGACATGACACACAGCTCCTAGGGAATCGAGACGGTGACGGCCGCGGGCTTCTCCTGCTGCACCACGAGCCGGATCAGGGACAGCTGGTCGCGGGCGGGATCGGGCACCCGCACCACGACGTGGAAGGGGCGGGGCTCCTCGACGGTGAAGCCGGGCACCCCGGTCACCGTCTCCAGCAGCGCGCACAGGCCGCCCGCGGTGCCCCGGCGGCGGGCCAGGTCGCCGGCGCGGGCGACGAGGTCGCGCTGCCGGCCGGACGGCAGCGACCGTCCGATGTGGTCCATCGCCACGCACCGCAGCAGGAACGGCAGGAAGGCGTCGGGCGTCCGGTACGCGGCGAAGAGCTCGTCCACGGCCGTGAGCCGCCGCTCGGCCGGCGCGTGCATCGCCTCCATGACGTCCAGCAGCGCGGTCAGGACACTGCCGGGCTGCGCCGCCGGCTGGTACACGGCCGGGAGCAGCCGCACGATGTCGTCATGCCGCATTGAGACGCACCACCTCGACGTCGTGCTCGCCGGAGCACAGCAGCCAGGTCGGCGGGATCGTCACCGGCTGCCGGGTCTCCCGGTCGGCGGTGAAGGACCACGTCCTGGCGTCGTCGCTGCGGTACGCGCCGCGGGGCCCACCCGCGAGGACCCGCCCCGCGGTGCCGGTCCCGCCGCCGGCCACAGTGCTGGTCGCAGTGCTGGTCACAGTGCTGGCCGCGAGGGCCGCCACCGGCTCGAACCGGGTCCGGTCCCGCAGCGGCAGGCCACCGTTGACGTTGGCCGCCTCCCACTGCGGGGTCTTGCTCGCCAGGTCCAGCCGCAGCACCCCGGCGCTCTGCGTGGCGGCGACGACGGCCTGGCCGGTGAAGTCGAGGTCCCAGCAGGTGCCGCCGGTCCAGCCGGCGTTGAGCTGCTCCCACCGCACGTCCGCCTCGAACAGGCGGGCCCGGTGGCAGCCCTGCCCGGGGCGGTTCGGGTCCGACTCGCCGGCGCCGACCCACACCACGGTGGACGGGCCGTCGTACTGGATCTCGATGGCGCGCGCGTCGGTGCCGCGCAGCCCGACGTGGGCGAACGTGCCGGCGGTGCCGCCCTCAGTGGACAGGTAGACGCCGTACTTCGCCTGGGCCGCGAGGACGACGCCGTGGGTGCCGCGTTCGGAGACGAACGACCGGACGCCGGAGAAGCCGCGGCCCGGGTCGGTGTTGTCGACGAGCACCTGCAGCGGCACCGCGCCGGGCTCGGCGGCGACCTCGTACAGGCCGGCGTCGGTCGCGCACAGCAGCGTCGCCACGCCTTCCCGGTCGATCCAGGCGACGTCGGCGATCGCCGGCTCCAGGGCGGCGACCAGGGCCCACGTCTCGCCGAGGTCCCGCGACACGTGCACGGCGCTGGTCCCGTCGGCGGTGTGGGTGACCGCGGCCAGCAGCCCCGGGCGGGCGGTGATCCCGGGCCGGTTCGGCGCGGGCGCCGCGACGACCCGGCGGACATCCTCGCCCGGGAACCGCCCGGCAGGCTCCCAGCCGGCGCCGCCGTTGGTGGAGCGGAACACGACCTCGCCGCTGCCGGCGTACCAGGTGTCGTCCTGGAACCGGTCGGCGACGACGGACCGGACGGCCTTGTCGGGCGCCTCGTCGACCACGAACCGCACGTCGTCGACGTACCGGACGCCGGGCTCCGCGGACTCGAGCATCCGGTACACGTTGGACGCGCGCAGCGGCTCGCCGAACGCCCAGCCGGTGGGGGTCATCGGGGTCGGCAGGGGGCTGATCGTCGCGTACAGCCGGTCGTTGATCCGCCGGCGGACCGCGTCGACGTCCTCGTGGTCGCCGACCACGACCCGGGCCCGCACGGCGACCGCCTTGTAGCGGGCCCAGCCGGCGACGACCCGGGTGCCGAGCGCCCGCCGCGCCTCGAGGTCCTGCTGCGTGTGCAGGCGCACGTCCTCGCCCTGCACCTCCAGCAGCCTCGCCACCGGCAGCCGCCAGTCGGGCCGGGACTCCGTCCCGACGTGCGGCACGAGGACGACCTCGACCTCGCCGGGCTGCGCGAAGGACCACATGGTGGCGCGGGTGAACGCGGTCGCCCGGGCCACCGCCGCCGACGCGGCCGTGGCGAGCAGCTCGAAGTCGCGGGCGGTGACGGCCCGGCGCAGCGCGAAGAACTCGTACGGGCCGCGGGTCAGCGCGGCGTCGACGGGCTCCAGGTCCCGGCCGCCGAACGCGGGCCGCTCGTTGGTGACCCGCACTCCTGGCACCGGGTCGCGCAGCGCCGTCACGGTGTGCGCGGCCACGTTGCCGGCCGAGCCGCCGCCGACGCGGTACCAGATCCGCACCTCCCGGCCCGCCGGCGGGACCGCCGCGACGGGCGCGCCACCGGCGTCGACGGCCGGCGCGAACGTGACCGTGCCGGTGCTGCGGTCCAGCTGGTAGACGAGGGCGTCCGCCGGTACACCGGCGAAACCCGCGACGGGCTGCCAGATGACGAACGAGCGGCCGTCGTGCTCCCGCGCCGGGACCCCGTCGGCGACCTCCTCGGCGGGCGTCTGCACGCCCAGCATCACGTCGAGGTGTTCGGTGGTGGTCACGATCGGCGCCCGCGCCGTGCGCAGCACCTGCCCCGGCATGCCGGTGCCGAGACCGAGCAGCTCGGCCGCGACGGGCTCGCAGTGGTGCGCCCGTACGGTGACCGCGGCCTGCCCCTCGGCGAGCACCGCGGACTCGGTGGTGACGAACAGGACCGGCTGCGGGTCGGCGCCCTGCGCGGCCGCCTTCGTCCCGGCGGGCACCGTGATCCTGGTGGTGGTGTCGTCGCCGGTACGGGTGAACGTCAGCTCCGTCCACGCCGCGGCGGGCGCGTGCCGGGTGATGCCGAGCAGGTTGAGGTACTCGATGTAGGCCTTGTCGGGCAGCCGGTTCAGCCGGTACAGCATGACCTCCGTCAGGTGCGCGAACACCTCGACGAGGGCGATGCCGGGGTCGTGCACCGACAGGTCGGTCCAGCCGGGGCAGGACCGGGCGATGCGGTCGCGGGCCTCGCGGACGAGGTCGGTGAAGCTGCGGTCGTCGAGGTTGGGGATCGGCAGGGTCATGACGGGCTCCCGTCGGACGCCGGACCGAGGTCCAGCGGGATGTCGAGGTCGGCGAGGGTGAGGGTGGCGAGGACCCGGTACCGCAGGTGGATGGTCAGCCGGGTCGGCACGTCGGGGTCGGCGGCGGCGTCCAGCGACACGATCTCCGCGCGCGGCTCCCACCGCTGGACCGCCTGCCGGACGTAGTGCACGGCGAGGCCGGCGGTCGTGTGGTCGTTGGGGGCGAACAGCAGCCGGTTGAGATGGCACCCGTACTGCGGCCGCATCAGCCGCTCGCCGGGCGTCGTCGCCAGGAGGAGCAGCAGCGCCTGCCGTACCGCGGCGTCTCCGTCCACCATGGACAGCGACCCCGTGGCGGTGAGGGCGGGCGCGAACCTGATCGCCTTCATGCGTCGGCCCCCACGAAGGACTGGCCGGGGTCGCGGACCGTGTAGTGGACGGTGCCGGGGACCGTGCCGTCGGTGAGACCGTCCAGGTTGGACAGTGCGACCCGCTTGCCGTCGACGCGGATCCAGTCGCTGTACCCCGCCTGCACCGCCAGGGTGAGGGCGCAGGGCTTCATGGTCGGGCCGATGTTGGGGCAGCCGGCGACCGCGCGGCCCTGCGGGTCGTCGTCGACGAGGACGTCGGCGCCGCCGACGGTGACCCAGTGCTGCGAGGCGTTGTTGCGCACCCGGCCGTCGTGGCCGCAGCGCACGACCGCCCGCACCGTCACGAGTTTCATGCCGGACCTCCCGGGAGCGTCGGGACCGCGATGAGGGCGTGCTCGAAGTCGACCGTGCGGGCCTTGACCGTGACGCCGTGCCCGGGCGCCTCCAGGACCAGGTCGGTGGCGGCGTGCAGCCGCACCACGTCCGGCGCGAGCTGGAGGTAGCTGCCGTCGGCGGTCTCCACCCGCAGCGACTTCTCGGCGTCGTCGACGACGATCGACTGGCCGTGCGCGGTCCGCATCGACCAGCGCTTCACGCCGCCGCCCGTGACCCCGGCGCCGTCGGGCGCCTTGGCGGTGCCGAACAGGGAGCCGAGGACGACCGCGTCGCCGGACGCGTCGTGCGGCAGCGCGACCAGCACCGAGTCGCCGACGTCGGGCAGCAGCACCAGGCCCTTGCCGTCGCCGGCGCCGGGCACCAGCAGCGAAACCCAGCCGGCGTCGAGCCCGCCGTGCGCCTGCAGCGCCACCCGCACCCGGCCGCAGCCGTCGGGGTCGTCGACCGCGGTCACCCGCCCGAGCGTCAGCGACGCGCCGGGCCGAGCCACGTCGCGCGCCGGCGGCCGGGTCGACACCGCCGCCAGGTACCCGTCGGCGTCCACGGTGGACACGACCTCGGTGAGCACGTAGGTGCCGTCCAGGGCGTCGGCGACGCCGCGCACCGCGATCCGGCGACCGGCCCGCAGCGCGGCGCTGCCGGCGGCGACGCCGTCGAGGGTGACCGCCCGGGCCGCGCTCGCGTCGAGGGCGCCCTGGGCGACGGCGCGCAGCTCGTCGCCGGTCCGCGCGGACTCGTCGACCAGCGTCAGCGGCGCCGGGCTGTCCGGCCGCAGCGCGATGTCGCGGCCCTGCCGGGGCTGCCCGGCGGTCTCGGTGAACGCCTTCGCCCGCTGCGGGTGCCAGCCGACCGCCTCGCAGCGGGCCGCGAGCCGGTCGACGCCGGCGGCCACCTCGACGTGGTGCAGGTCCCTGCCGTACCGGAGCGGGACCGGGTCGCCGTGCCCCTGCAGGGTCAGCACCCGCAGGTCGGTGCCGTCGAGGACGACGTACATCCCGATCCTGCCGAGGGTCTCCGTCAGCAGCTGGAGGTCGCGCTGCCGGTGCTGCACCACCCGCTCGAACCGGGGGCCGTCGCCGCCGCCGTGCACGTGCACCCCCAGGTCGCCGGCGACCGCCTCGACCAGGTCCTTCGGGCCGACGCGGTCGAAGGAGCGGACGGTCTGCCGGGCGCGGAGCCGGTGCAGCAGGTCGTAGCCGGTCAGCCGGGTCTCCGCGGTGCCGTCCGCGGCCCGGGTGAGGCCGACCCCGGTCACCTCACCGGTGAACAGGGGCCCGTCGTCGCCGGCGACGCGCACGACGAGGCTCGCGCCGAGCAGGTGCAGGGCCTCGCCGCGCGGGTCGTCGAGGGTCAGCTCGCACTGCGCGGGCTGCGAGAGCCGGCTGGTGACCCGCACCCCGGTGACCGGAAGCTCCCGGTCGCCCGCCGTCGCGTGCACCGCCGGCATCATGGCCGGCCGCCCGTCGCCGGCACCGACAGCACCCGGCCCGGCGCGACCGCGAACGGGTCGTCGACGCCGTTGTGCTCGGCGAGCTCCCGCCAGCGCATCGGGCTGCCGAGCGCCTCCATGGCGAGCAGGTCGATCCTGCCGGTGCCGCCCGGGCCGGTGCTGCCGTCGCCGAGCGCCTGCACCGCCGTGGGTGCCGTGCCCGGTGCGGTGCCGGCGCCCGAGCGCGCCAGCTCCCCGTCGAAGTCGCGGGCGCCGGCCTGCTTCGGCTCGTCGACCCGCACCAGTTTGAGCCGCATCCACGACCGTCCCGGCGCGCCCGTGGGGCCGAACGCGTCGAAGCGCTCCGCGATGGCGGCGATGACGCCCGGCACGTTCCACGACCGGCCCCACACGAGCCGGACCAGCGGCGGGCGGGCGGAGCCGAGCTCCTCTGCGGTGTTCTCGGCCAGGTTCCACAGCTTCGCGGTCAGCTGCCGCACGTCCTGCGGCGCGGACCGCGACTCGACCAGCGCGACGTCGAACACCATGTCCAGCAGCAGCTCGGTGCGCCCGCCGCCGGTGAATCGCACCGGGTCGTCGGCCCGGCCCCGCCCGACGAGCCGGCTCTCACCGGCGGCGGGCGTGCGGATGCCGGCGAGCCGTTTGACCTCGAACGTCTCCGGGTTGAGCAGGCAGTCGATCCGCTCGCCGGTCTCGTCGACGACGAACGCTACGCGTTCCATGGCAGTCCTCGCTGTTCCTCGTCGAGCCGGCGGATCCGGTCGCCGCCGGGCCGCGGGGTGACCTCCCACTGGGCGCTGTCGTCGGGCAGCTCCGGCCACCGGCGGTGCGTCTCGTCCCCGAGCCGCGGCCACGGCCCGCTCCTCACCACGTGCTCCGCGACCTCGGGCAGCCGCGCCGGCCGCGCGCCCGGAAGCTCGGACCACGTCCCGGCGGTCCCGTGCCGTCGCGGCGGAGCGTCGGTGTGGTGCGGTGGGACCTCATCGGGTGGTGTCTCGTCACTCCATGCGTCGCGGGCCGAGTCCGGCAGGTCCGGCCACCGCAGCACCACCGGGCCGCGGCCGGGCGTCCCGGGCTTCTGGAGCTTCTGGGGCTTCCGGGGCTTCTGGGGCTTCTGGGGCTTCTGGGGCCGGTCCGCGGGACGCCGCGCGGGCTGCTCCCGACGCGTCTGGGGCGGCGCCGGCTTCTCGCGATGGGGGCTTGATGGCATGGCTTCCTCGACCGGTGCCGTGAAGACCGCCCGGGTTGGGTGGGTGTCCGCCTCGACCCGCAGGGCCGGCTTCGTCCGCGGTGCGGTGTCGTCCTCTGGTACTGGTCTGGCCCGCGGGGCGAGGTCCTCCTGCGACGCCGGCGTGGGGCGTGCGGCCGGCGCCTCGGCAGGTTCGGGAAGTCGCCGCGGTGCGGGGGAGCGGACCGGCTCCGGGACCGCCGGGCGCAGCCGGACCGCCGGCCGTGACGGCCCGATGTCCTCGGTGGACGCCCGGCGGATCGCCCGCCGTGGCGGCTCGGTGTCCTCAGTGGACGCTCGATGAGCCGCCGGTCGTGGCTCGCCGTCCTCGGTGGACGCCCGGCGGGCCGGGGGCGGGGCGGCCGCGGAGACCGCGACCGCCACACCCGTCCATCGCACCTGAGTCTCGCCGGCCGGCGGGGGAGCGGGCGCTGCCCGTACCGACGCCGCCGCCGCGACGGAGAGCACCTTCGCCGGCCGCAGCAGGTGCGGTGCACGGTCCCGGACCAGGCTGAGCCAGTGCTCCGGCGCTCCGGGCAGCGACCGCTCCTCGACGACCGTCTCAGCAGTGGGCACGAGCCGGTCGGCCGCCCACCGCAGCCACCCGGCGAGGGTGTCACGCAGCCGCGCGGCCACCGCCGGCCTCCCGCTGCAGCCCTTCGTGCGCGAGCACCAGGGTCTCGATGGCCAGTTCCCGGCTCATGGCGTCCAGCGGCGCGCCGCTCCACTCCTGCGGCCAGGCGTTGATGAGGTTCCACCGCAGCGCCTCGGCGGTGCCGGCGGGGTCGAGCATGACGATGGAGACGTTGCGGCGGCTGACCTTGCCCTCGACGGCGGTCATCAGCCAGTTCCACAGCTCGGCGGAGTTGGTCAGGCCGAAGCGCAGCGTCACCGGCGGGTACGTGACCCGGCCGGGGATCGCGCGCACCACGCTGCCGTTGCCGGCCTCGCGGTAGGAGATCCGCTCGACCTTGACGCCGAGCCCCTGCACCTCCGTGAAGTGGCCCTCGTTGACGTTGTTGATGAGGAGTTTGAAGTTGTACGCGCGGTACGGGTCGACCCAGTTGCCGGGCTGAGCGGACGGGGCCGGGACGGGTGCGGTCATCGAGCTGCTCCCTTACTGGGCTTCGGTGCCGATGGCGGACTGGCTGAGCTTGAACACGACGAACTCGGCGGGCTTGACCGGCGCGACGCCGATCAGCGCGACGACCTGGCCCGCGTCGCGGACCTCCGCGGGGTTGGTCTCGGCGTCGCACTTGACGAAGAACGCCTCCTGCGGCGTCGCGCCGAGCAGCGCGCCGTCGCGCCAGACGCGGGTCAGGAACGCGCCGATGTCCCGGCGGATCGAGCGCCACAGCTGCTCGTCGTTGGGCTCGAACACGATCCAGCGGGTGCCGTCGCCGATGGACTCCTTCAGCATCGAGAAGAGCCGGCGGACGTTGAGGTAGCGCCACTCCGACGCCTCGGCGGCGAGGGTGCGGGCGCCCCAGACGCGGATGCCTTCGGACGGGAAGTAGCGGATGCAGTTGACGCCGGCCGGGTTCAGCAGGTCCTGTTCGGCGCGGGTCACCCGGTACGTGAGGTCGACGGCGCCCCGGACGGGCTCGTTCGCGGGCGCCTTGTGCACGCCACGGATGCTGTCGTTGCGCGCCCACAGGCCGGCGACGTGCCCGCTCGGCGGGGTGGTGACGACGTCGCCGCTCATCGGGTCGCGGACGACCAGCCACGGCAGGTAGAAGGTGCCGTAGTCGCTGTTGCGGGGCCGCAGGCCGCCGTCGTCCGTCGCGGGGGCCGGCTGCGCGGGCTGCTGGCCGTCCTGCGCGGGGGTCTTCGCCTTCTTGGGCGCGGGCGCGGTCTCGACCCGCACGAGCCGCTCGACGTCGGTGATCTCCTCCGGCGGGTCGAGGATCGCCATCCGGTCGCCGAGGTTCTCGCAGTGCTTCAGCAGGTCCTCGTGCGACAGCACGTCGGTGTACCCGGGCGCGGCGACGATCGCGATCTCGTCGATCGCCTCCAGCAGGCCGAGGCCGGAGCGGGTGCGGCCGGCGCCGGCGATCGGCTCGCCCGGCGCGATGTTGACGATGTAGCACCGCCCGCCGCCGTTGTCGAAGAACCCGTACACGGCGCGGGACAGCGGCGTGCCGGCGCCCGGCTCGGTGCCGCCGGCGTAGATCCGCAGGAACTCCGACCAGCTGCCGACGGCGACCGCCTCGTTGCGGCGGGCGTCGCGGTCCGGCGCGGTGCCGACGAAGCCGGCGGTGCTGGTGCCGACGGCGCCGATGGGCCGGGCGCCGCCGCTGACCTCCTCGACGTACACGCCGGGAGACGCGTAGTAGGGCATGTCATGCCTCCTTGATCTCGCACCGGATGACCGCCGGGGAGGCGGCATCGGCGGTGACGGTGTGGTGGAACCGCAGGCCGCGGCCGGACAGCCGCAACCTGGCCGGCCGGTCCGCGGGCAGCCCGTCCAGGACGAACGTGCCGTCGGCGCCGGTGTAGGTGACCTCGGTCCGGTCGGCGCTCTCGACCCGCATGCCGGCCAGCGGCGTGTCGCGGGGCCCGAGCACCACCCCCGACAGCGGCCGCAGCGGCACCGTCTCGATCCGCAGCGGCGCGGTGACCCGCGGCGTGGCGGGCGCGGGCCGGTCGAGCCGCCCCGGGACGTCGACGTAGAACGCGGGTCTCGTCGGTACCCCCGACGACTGCCACACGTGCGCCGGCACCTCGTCGAAGACGGGCCGGTGCGGGCCGGTGGTCGTCGCGCTCAGCAGCCGGTCGAGCGCCGCGACGTCGTCGGCGCGGGCGGTGGCGAGCAGGAACCGCATCCTGAACCGGACCGGCTCCAGCCCGGTGGTGGGCCGCATGCCCTGCTCAGGCAGCAGCGCGGTGAGCCACACGTGCACCTCCGCGGGCTTGGCACCCTTGCCGTCGCTCTTGGTGTCGCCGCTCGGCGGCCCCTGCCTCGCGCTGAGGCCCGCGCCGCCGACCCAGCGCAGCAGGGCGGTGGTGGCGGTCTCGACGATGCCCGGTTCAGGCATGACGGTGTCCCCTCGTTCATGGGCTCGGGGTTTCGGTTCGGTGCAAGCAGGACGTCCGGCGGCCCCGGTTGATACGGGGAGCCGTGTCGCCTACCTGACTGGGTGAACCGGTATCAGCGGCACCCGCGGCCGCCTCTGCCGGCGCCCCGCCTGAGCACCCGCACCGGGCTACGATGCTCGGGCGGACAGTGACAGGTGTCGAAGGGAGACCGGCCGGTGGCGGACAGCGGGCTGGAGCGGGCGCTCGAGGAGCACCTACGGGCGCTGGAGCGCAAGGACCTCGCGGCGTACGCGGCGACGCTCGCCGAGGAGGTGGTGCTGATCCTGCCCAACGGCACGGTCGTCGACGGCAGGGCGGCCATGGTCGAGTTCCACCGCGAGATGTTCGCCGACGACACCTGGACGCAGGAGCGCACCGTCCGGAAGGTCACCCTGGCCGGCAGCACCGGATGGGTGCTGATCGAGTACCTGTGGACCACCGTCGACGCCGCCGGCGCGGTCGAGTCGCAGACCCGGGCGTACTTCACCCTCACCTACGCGCTCGTCGACGGCAGGTGGCTCGTCGTGGCCGACCAGAACACCCGCCTGCCGTAGCGGGCGGGTGCGGCGGGCCCAGGCGGCGGCGCGGGTGACGGCGGCGCCGACGGTCCGGGTGCCAGCTGGTCAACGTCAACTCCGGCAAGTGCCTGCAGCAGGCGGGCGTGACGTCGGAGACGCGGGTCGAGGTGCTGCCGCACGATGCGGGCGCGGCCGCCCGGTGGTGCTGCGGCAACCAACAGGTCAGCGGGAGCGGGGATCGACGTGCAGGAGGCAGAACTCGTTGCCTTCGGGGTCGGCGAGGACGGTGAAGGGTTCGGTGCCGGTCTGGCCGGCGTCGGTGGGGCGGGCGCCGAGGCCGACGAGCCGGACCACCTCCGCCTCCACGTCGCCGTCGAGGATGAGGTCCAGGTGGACGCGGTTTTTCGGAGAGTGTGGGGTGGCCGCGCGCTGCAGGAAGACCGACGGCGCGCCGGGCGGGCCGAACAGGTGCGTGCCGCCCTCCTCCGCGGGGCCGGCGGTGTAACCGAGGGCGTCGGACCAGAAGCCGGTCATCAGGTCGAGGTCGGTGACGTCGATGGTGCACTGCGCGATGTGAGGGGGCATACACCGTCTGCTACCCGTTCCGGGACAGACCCTAACGAGTGGCCCAGCCGGTGAGCGCCAGGACCGAGGCGGCGACGTCGGCGACGGTCCGGTCGTCGGTGGGGATCCGGTGGACCGACGGGGGCGCCGTCGCGGCGAGGGATCTGGCGGCGGCGTCGCTGCGCTGCACGTGCAGGTCGTAGGCGGTGCCGATCTCGCGGCGGGCCAGCCGGGTGCGGGCGGTCGCGTCGGAGGAGGTGAGCAGGACGGCGGTGACGCGTGGGGCGTCGCCCATCGCGGCCGTGAGCGCGGAGACCTGCTGGACGCTGACGGTGTTGGTGTAGATCAGGCGGCGGTAGCCGAGGGCGCGGTAGTTGGCCCACATGGCGGCGAGGTTGCGCTCCGCGAGGTGGTGCTCCCACGGCGGCGGGTACGCGAGGTCGAGGTTGTCCCCTTCGACGACGCAGTGCCGTACACCGGCCGCCGACAGCTGCGCGTGCAACTCCGCCGCCACGCTGCTCTTGCCGACCCCTGACCTGCCGCCGAGGAACAGCACCTCGCTCGCGTCGGTCATCAGCGGGGGCAGCGGCCGGTGCTCAGGACCACGCCGGTCTGGCCGTCGAGGAGGATGTACACGTGGTCCTCGACGATGTTGAGGCGGCCGCCCGGCAGCGGGTCGCCGGTGCAGTAGCTCGGGACCGGCAGCCGCTGCCCCACCGACACCGGCACGGGCGCGGCGGCCGGGACGGCGGCCGTCACGACGCACGCGGCCAGCACCGCGACGCGCGGCAGCACGCCGCGACGGTGCCGGGGTGGCACCGTGGCGGCGGCGGGCACATCGAGGTCGATCATCCCTGCCAATGGTACGGCCCCGGCGCGCGGTGCGCCGGGGCCGACCGGATGACTCAGCTCGCGGTGCAGGTGAGCGTGGCCGGAGCGGAGTTGGTGCCGCTGTAGGACGCGCCGAACCCGGCCGCCGTCGACGCGGTGGGTGCCAGGGCGCCGTTCCAGTCGGCGTTGCGGACCGTGACGGCGGCGCCGGTCTGCGTCCAGACGCCGGACCAGCCGTTGGTGACCCGCTGGTTGCCCGGGAACGTGAACGTGACCGTCCAGCCGGTGATCGCCTGACCACCGGAGTTGCGGACGGTCACCTCGCCGTTGAAGCCGTCGCCCCACTGGTTCGTGACGCGGTAGGTGGCCTCGCAGGACTTGCCGGTGGTGGTGCCGGTGGTCGTGACCGTGACCGGGTCGGACAGCACCGACAGGTTGCCGGCGGCGTCCTTCGCCCGGATCGCGAACTGGTACGCCGTGGACGCCGTCAGGCCGGTGACCGTGGCGGTCGTGCCGGTGGCGGTGGCGACGACGACCGGTCCGGCGGTGCCGCCGAGGCGCAGGACGTCGTAGCCGGTGACGCCGACGGCGTCGGTCGACGCGGCCCAGGTGAGGGTCGCGCCACTGCTGGTGACCCCCGACGCGACGGGCGTGCCGG
The DNA here is from genome assembly GCF_039531485.1 of Dactylosporangium maewongense. Classification (NCBI taxonomy): domain Bacteria; kingdom Bacillati; phylum Actinomycetota; class Actinomycetes; order Micromonosporales; family Micromonosporaceae; genus Dactylosporangium; species Dactylosporangium maewongense. The sequence goes on from NZ_BAAAQD010000009.1 coordinate 15,225, forward strand.
GCTTCGACGGCGGGGTGACGTCACCGGTCGCCGGGGCGGTGGTGACGGTGCCGACCGGCGAGGCCGCCGACGTGTTGCCCGCGGCGTCGACCGCGACGACCAGGAAGCTGTACGCGGTCGCCGGCGACAGCCCGGTGATGGCCAGGGACGTGCCGGTCGTGGTGCCGACGACCCCGGCCGCCGAGGACACCCGGTAGGACGCGACGCCCACGTTGTCGGTGGACGCCGCCCACGAGGCGGTGACCGACGTCGAGGTCACGTTGGTGAAGGTCGGCGCGCCGGGCGTGGACGGCGGCGTGGTGTCCGCCGGACCGGTGCCGGGAGCCTCGCCCCAGACCTTGGTGGCCCCGTCGTACAGCGTGATGTGGTTGTTCGGGCTCTGCGTGGCGCCGGCCGGGAACGACCAGTCGTTCGTCGGGTCCCAGGTGCCGGCGGACGAGATGCGGAACTGCACCTCGCGCCGCCACGCGGACTGGCCGGCCGGGGCGATCTTCTGCCCGGCGCAGCTGACGGTGACGTAGTACGTGCTGCCGCTGACCAGCGTCGGGCCGGTGGGCGCGGAGCACTGGTTGTAGGCGCTGCTGAGCGAGATCTGCGCGGGCGTGGTGGTGCCGTCGAGGGTGAAGTAGTAGCGGAACGAGCCCTGGTCGAGGGTCCGCGCCGGCCACGCCGACTTGTTGTAGACCATCGCCTTGACCTCGGTGAACGTGGTTCCCGGGGTGTTGATGGAGGACTCGACGTACATCTCCGGCCCGTCCGGGGTCTCCGCGGCCGGGAAGCCGGACAGCGCCGTGCCGCCGTACTCGCCGTACATGCGGGCCAGGGCGGAGGTGAGCCCGGAGTTGTAGTCGGTGGCGACCTCGTTCATCACGTAGTCGGACCGGCTGTCGGTGTAGGCGTCGTTCGGCGACGACGGCCCGCCGACGAGCGCGCCGTACAGCGTGTGCCGCGAGACCTCCGGGTTGGTGATCTGGTCCGTCCAGGACCCGTGCGCGGTGCGGTGGTGCGGGTTCTTCGGCGGGTTCGCCCCGAAGCCGATCATGTAGCTGGACTTGCGGGGGTTGTCGCCCAGGATGTAGTTGATCTGCCGGGCGCCGAAGTCGTGGTAGCGGGCCTTGCGGGTGGCGTCGGTGAGCCAGTCGCTGTAGAGCAGCGCCACGAAGGATGTGTTCGCGGCGTACCGCAGCGAGCCCCAGCTGTCGAGCACCGCCTGCCCGCCGGGTGACGTGGGCACCTTCTGGCCGTTGACGCCGACGGTCCAGTAGTCCAGCCAGCGGTTGGCGTCGTCGACGTACCGCTGCTTGCCGGTGAGCTTGGCGAGGAGCACGTAGCAGCCGTACGACTTGTCGTCCCACGCGATCGTCCACCGGTAGGACTTCGTCGTGGTCTGGTTCTCGTTGCTGAGGTTGTCGTAGCCGGCCTCGGCCTTCGCGAGGTAGGCCGCGTCGTTGGTGGCGCGGTAGAGCCAGATCGCGCCCCACACGAGCTCGTCGTTGAAGCCGCTCCACGAGTTGTAGTAGCTGGCCGCGTCGGTGATGCAGTCGCTGTACTTGCGGCGCACGGTGTCGGCGAACGTGTACAGCTGCTTCGCGTGCGTGACGAGCTTGTCGGCGTAAGCGGCGTCGGTCGGGCGGATCACGATCGACGAGGCGGCCATGGCGGCGGCCGTCTCACCGGCGAGGTCCGAGCCGCCGCAGGTGGCGTCGATCTTGTACGAGGGTCGTGCCATCGGCATCACCTCGGCCGGGCCCCACCAGGCGTGGTCGGGGTTGCCGGAGCCGATCTGTCCATAGAGGACGTTCGGGGACGGGTGCGCCTTGATGAAGTAGTCGTTGACGAACTTCAGGTTGTTCACCAGATTGGTCAGCTGCCCCGACTGCACGTACGCGTCGCGGTACTCCACCGCGCCCCACGCGAGCATGGTGGTCGAGAACGCCATCGGGAAGCCGAACTTCACGTGGTCGCCGGCGTCGAACCAGCCGCCGGTCAGGTCGAGGCCGACGTCGGCGCCGTCGGTCGTGGCGGCGTTGCCGCGCCACCCGACCCGGCTCCACGCGGGCTTCGGCCCGGCCTGCTGGGCCTCGTAGAACCAGATGGACTTCTGCAGTGCCTCCGCGTAGTTGTACGCGGGGGCGGCTGTCGCCGGGGTCGAGGCTGCCACGGCGATGACCGTCGTGGCGGCGGCGACCCCGAGCGCCGCGACTGCGCCGAGAATCCTCCTGCGCATGGGTGGTGCTCCTCTCCGGGTGGCGGTGCGCGGATTGAACCGCGTCACCGCCCCGGCGCGGGCATATCACCGTCCGGCGAGGGTGTCCTGCCTGGTCACGGCGTGAAACTTTCTTCTTCGGAAGAGCAGGTGCGCGACCACCAGCGGCACGACGCCGACCGGGTACCAGGCCAGGTCGGCGGGGTCGAACTTCACGCCGAGCGCGTACCGCGCCAGGAGGCTCCGCGCGGACAGCTCGGCGGGAACGCCGGTCAGCTGCGCCAGCTCCACCGCCCAGCACCAGGCGATCGCGACGGCGCCCGCGACGAGCGGGGTCGTCCGGGGCCGGAGGACGAAGACCCCGGCGTAGATCATGGAGGCGTACAGCGCGGTCCCGGAGTACTGGCGCAGCGCGCCGTCGTCGACGGCCCGGATCGCGAACGCGACCGCCAGCGCCGCCGCGACGCCGGCGAGGGCGAGCAGGCGGCTACGCATCGGCGGGGAACTTCACGGCGCGGCCGGTGCGCAGGTCGACCGCGGGGTCGCCCGGGGCGGGGTCCTCGGCGGTGAGCAGGACCGTCTGCCCGGCGGGGACCCGCACGGCGAGGATCACCGAGCTGATGCGGCTGCCGTCGGACGGGTCGACGAGCGGCGTGGACTCGTAGATGGCGGTCCCCTTCCCGACGGTGATCACCGTCTGCGGATACGACTTGTCGGCGCGCGGCACGCCGGCGACGAGGGCGAGCACGTAGTCGTGGGCGTCGTCCGGCGCGATCAGCCCGTCGCCGTCCTTCTCCCAGGTCACCTTCTTCTCGGTGGCGGCGTCGAACTGGTGCGTCGTGACGACGGCGTCGACCCGGAACCCGGGGAAGTCCGGGGCGGTCACCACCGTGATCGGGGTGCCGGCGAGCTTGCCGAGCAGCGGCCGCTCGGCGTTCATGCAGCACTCGTCGTAGTCACCGGGGGTGTCCTGGAGCGCCTCGTCGACCGTGTCGGCGAACGGCCCGATGCAGCCCATCAGCGTTGTCGCGACCACCGCGAGCAACCAGCCTCGTTTCACGCGTCGAGTATGCCTGGCGGATACCACTGCGGAGCGTTACCTGACTATAGTCAGACATGTGGAACTGCTGGAGACCGTCCGCCGCTTCAACCGGACCGTGACGCAGCGCGTCGGCGCGCTCGACGACGAGTACCTGTCCCGCGGCCGCCCACTCGGCCAGGCCCGCCTGCTGTGGGAGATCGGCCCCGCCGGCGCCGAGGTGGCCGCCCTGCGCGCCCGCCTCGGCCTCGACGCCGGCTACCTGAGCCGCCTGCTGCGGGCCCTTGAGGCCGACGGCCTTGTCGTCGTCGGCGTCGGTACGAGCGGCGACGCGCGCGTCCGCGAAGCCTCGCTGACGGATGCCGGGCGGGCCGAGTGGGCGATCCTCGACAGCGCCTCCGACGACCTGGCCCACTCGATCCTCGGGCCGCTCAGCGACGCCCAGCGGTCCCGCCTGGCGACCGCGATGGCGGAGGTCGAGCGCCTGCTCCTGGCGTCGATGGTCGAGCTCACGGTCTGCCCGCCGGCCGACCCACGGGCCCGCGCCTGCCTGCGCGCCTACGCCCGCGAGCTGTCCCAGCGCTTCGACGACGGCTTCGACACGGGCGTCAGCCGGCCGGTCGACGACGAGGACCTGACCCCTCCCCGGGGCGTGTTCCTCCTCGCCACCCTGTCCGGCGAGCCCGTCGGCTGCGGCGCCCTGAAGCTCCACCGCGACGCCCCCGCCGAGATCAAGCGCGTCTGGGTCTCCGGCACCGTCCGCGGCCTGGGCCTCGGCCGCCGCATCCTGAGCGACCTCGAGCACCGGGCCGCCACCGCCGGCCACCGCTCCGTCCGCCTCGACACCAACCGCAACCTCACCGAGGCGATCGCGCTGTACCGCAGCACCGGCTACAAGGAGGTGCCCGCCTTCAACGACGAGCCCTACGCCCACCACTGGTTCGAGAAGCACCTCTAGTCACCGCAGGTGCACCTCGACGCCGCGTTCGTGCAGGACCGCGAGCACGTCGTCCATCGTTGTCGCCGGCGAGGGCAGCCGCCGGCGGAAAAGCGCGTGCGCGGTGTGGGAGCGGCGTGGTGGCATCTGGCATGCGGATCGACCGGGATGATCTGGGTGACCGGATGAAGAGTTACGAGCGGGTGACGAAGGCGGTGCTGCCGCGGCGGACCCACACGCTGCTGCGGGTCGACGGGCGGGCGTTCCACGGGTACCTGCGGGGGGCGGCGAAGCCGTTCGACCACGGGTTCATGGCGGACATGGACGCCGTGGCGGAGTCGTTGTGCGCGGAGATCTCCGGCAGCGTGTTCGCCTACGTGCAGTCCGACGAGGTGTCGGTGCTCGTGGTCGACTTCGCGGGGGCCGGGACGCAGGCGTGGTTCGGGGGCGAGGTGCAGAAGTGGTGCTCCGTCGCGGCCTCGGTTGCCACGGCGACGCTGAACGCGCGGCGGCCCGGGAAGCTCGCGCTCTTCGACGCGCGGGTCTTCACCGTCGCCGACCCGGCGGAGGTCGCCAACTACTTCATCTGGCGGCAGCGCGACGCCGTCCGCAACAGCATCACCATGGCGGCCCAGGCGGTGTTCCCGCACAGCCGTCTCCAGGGTGTGCACTCCGGGCAGGCCCAGGACATGCTCTACACCGAGCACGGCATCAACTGGAACGACTACCCCGACGGCTGCAAGCGCGGCCGCGTGGTCGTCAAGGCGTCCGGCGAGCGCACGGTGACCTTCGTGCACAAGCGCACCGGTGAGCCGGAGACGGTGACCGCGCTGCGCTCGTGGTGGGAGACCAGGCCGGCGCCGCACTTCACCGCGGCCCCGGACGGCTTCCTGGCGACCACGATCCCCGCGCTGCCGCGGCTCGCCACGCCGGCCTGACGAGGTCGGAAAACCGCGTGCGCGGGGCGGCGGCACGTGTTGCGATCAAAGCATGACGATCGACCACGGGGTGCTTCGGTTCGAGCGGGTGTTCGCGATGGCGGACTCGGTGGTTGTCGCCGGCTACGTGGCCCGGCGGCACCGGGAGTGCGTCTCGGTGGCGGTCCGGGCACTGCTGCCGGGCCGCCGGCCGCTGCGGGATCCGGGCGGGCCGGCGCGGGAGACGCTGTTCGCCAGGCACGGCGCCGGCCGGGGCGGCCATCTCGGCGGCCGCCGGCAGGCATGGTCGTCGCGCCGCCGGGGCAGCGTCCGGTCGCCCCTCTGCGTGGACGGCGCGGGCGCGCGCGGACGGTGACGGTCGTGCGCCCGTGAAGTGGCGGCCCCGGGACGGTTCCCGGGGCCGCACGCACGCCGGTCAGAAGCGCTTCGCGGCCTCGACGGCGTCGGCCGTGGCCAGGGCGCGGCCAGCGTCGGCGTCGGCGGTGGCGAGGTTGGGGCGGAAGGTGACCGGCGTGATGTCGGTGATGCCCGCCCAGCGCAGCCACCCCTCGAAGAACGGCCGCTGGAAGTCGGCGCCGAAGGCCGGGCCGCGGCCCTCGCCGTAGACGGCGCTGGTGTAGACGACCGCGGCCTTGCGGCCGGTGAGCAGGCCGCTGTACCCCTCGGCGGGGTCGAAGCCGAAGACCAGGCCCGGCTGGCTGACCACGTCGATGAACTGCTTGAGGATGTACGGGACCCCGGCGTTCCACATGGGGACCGAGAAGAGCAGCTTGTCGGCGGCGGCGAAGCGGTCGAACGCGGCGCGCGCGGCGGCCCAGGCGGCGGCGCCCTCGCCGGTGGGCTCGACCCCCGCGAACACGTCCATCTTCGCGCCGGCGGCGGCCGGTCCGAACGCCGGCAGCGTGCCGTCCCACAGGTCCCACTCGGCGATCTCATGGTCGGGGTGCTGCTCGCCGTACACCTGCAGGAAACGCGACGCGAGCGCGAGTGACTCGGAGCGGGTGCCGCGCGGGGACGCCGAGATGTGCAGCAGCTTGGTCATCGTGAACCTCCGAAAGAAAGTGTGTGCGCACGCACCTAACAACGCAAAGCTAGCCACTTGCGTGCGCACGCACAAGAGTTGGTACGGTGTGACGATGGACAACACGGCCGCCTGGGCGGGCCTGCTGCGGGTGCACGCCGCGCTGGTCCCGGTGCTGGACCAGGAGCTGCAGGCGGCCCACGGCCTGCCGCTGACCTGGTATGACGTGCTGCTGGAGCTCAACTCGGCGAAGGACCGCCAGCTCACGATGGGGGAGCTGGGCGCGAAGGCGGTGGTCAGCCGCAGCCGCAGCAGCCGCGTCGTCGACGAGCTCACCAGGGCCGGCCTCGTCGAGCGGGTCGCCAACCCGGCCGACGGGCGCTCGGCGTTCGCGCGGATCACGGCCGCGGGCCGGGCCAGGCTGCGGGCCGCCGCGCCGACCTACCTCGCCGGGATCGAGGCGCACTTCACCAGCAGGATGACCGCGGCCGAGGCGCGCACGGTCGCGACGGCATTGGAAAAAGTGCTCAAGGGGTAGATACTCACCGGGCATGGAGAAGGGCCCGGGTCGTGACCTCGCGCACGCGCTGCGCACCGGCCCGTTCTCCGCGGCGCTGCACCTCGCCATCGAGGACCGCGGCATCCGCCTCGACGAGATCCAGCAGCAGCTCGCCAGCAAGGGCGTCAGCGTCAGCATCACCACGCTGAGCTACTGGCGGCGGGGGCGCAGCCGCCCCGAGCGGCCCGAGTCGCTCAAGGCCGTCCGGCTGCTCGAGCAGATCCTGGCGCTGCCCGAGGAGTCGCTGATCGTGCAGCTCGGGCCGCGCCGCCCGCGGGGGCGCTGGCTGAGCCAGCCGCCGGGCACCATCGACGTCGACCGGCTGTTCAGCGACGGCACCAGCGTGGCGAAGATGGTCGGCGAGCTCGACCGGTGGATGTACCACGAGCTGACCAGGCTGAGCCTGCACGACCTGTACGTCGTCGGGCCCCATCGGCAGGAGCTGGGCCTGACCTGCCGGCAGGTGCTGCGGGCCAACATCGACCGGGTCTCCCGCACCGTCGCGGTCTTCCTCACCGACGACCCGGCCGCGAAGGTGACCATCAGCGCGATCCGCAACTGCCGCATCGGCCGGGTCCGGTCCGACGCCGGCGGGCTCGTCGCGGCGGAGATCATCTTCGACCGGATGCTGGCGCAGGGGGAGACGGTGGTGCTGGAGTACCAGTACCGCAGCGACTCGCTCTCCGCGACCGACAACTACTACCGGGGCTTCTCGACCCCGGTCACCGAGTACGTGCTGCAGGTGCAGTTCGACCACGACGCGGTGCCGGCGCGCTGCCGGCGGTTCGAACGCCGCGCGCTCAACGCGCCGGACCAGGGCGTGTGGGAGACGTGGATCGGCTCGACCCACGGCGCCCACGTCGTCGCGTCCGACGTACCCCCCGGCATCGTCGGCATGCGATGGGAGTGGGAGTGAGCCTCGTTGATCACTCCCACCCCCGGTCGGTGACCGGGCGCCCGATGTCGGCGGGCGCCCGGCCGGCTATCAGGAGGCGCTGATCGACACGTCGTCGAGGACGAAGCTGGTCTGCAGCGACCAGTCCTCGACGCCGTTGAACTTCAGCGTGACCGCCTGCCCCGCGAACGCGCTCGCGTCGATGACCTTCTCCACGTACCCGTTGGTCTTGTCCAGGTTCGTGTACGTGGCCACGGTGGTGCTGCCGAGGGTGACGGTCAGCTTGTCGTAGACCAGGTTCTCGGTCTCCGCGGTGGTGATGCGGATCCAGAAGCGCAGCTGCACGGTCGTGCAGCCGGACGGGACCGCCACGGGCTGCGAGACCGTGTCGGTCTGCACCTGCCCGCCGCCGTTGAGCCACGCGTTGCGGGTGCCGCTGCGCGCCGGGTACTGCGACCACGTGCCGATCACGTTCGCGGTCGCGGTCCACGGCGACGTGCCGCTCTCGAAGCCACCGTTGCCGACGGGCTGCGAGGGTGTGCAGCCGCCGCCACCGGTGGTGACCGTCCAGGTGAACTGGGCCGACGCGGTCTTGTTCGCCGCGTCCTTCAGGGTCACCGTGACGTTCGAGGTGCCCGCCGTCGTCGCGCTGCCGGTGATCCGACCGGTCGACGCGCCGATGGACAGCCCGGCCGGGAGGCCGGACGCGCTCCAGGTGTACGGCGTGGTGCCGCCGCTGCCCTGGACCTGAACGTCGACCTGCTGGCCGACGACGGAGCTCTTGTTGCCCGGGTTGGTCACGGCCGGGTCGGTCGGCGTGCCGCCGCCGATGAACGCCGTGTACAGCAGCACGTTGGGCGAGCCGCTCCCGGCGCTGGTGATCTTCCCGGTGGTGCCGTTGTTCACGAGCGCGTCGCGGACCTGCGCCGGCGTCGCGTTCGGGTTCGCGCCCAGGTACAGCGCGGCGGCGCCGGCCACGTGCGGCGACGCCATCGAGGTGCCCGTCATCGTCGCGCTGCCGGTGTTGCTGGAGTACGACGCCGACACGATGCTCGTCCCCGGCGCGAACAGGTCCAGGCACGAGCCGTAGTTGCTGGTGCTGTTGCGGGCGTCGGAGCCGTTGCTGTTGCCGACGGTGATCGCCGCGCCGACCCCCTGCGGGCTGTAGTAGCAGGCGTCGTCGCCGTTGTTGCCGGCCGCCTGCACGAACTGCACGCCCGAGCTGATCAGGCTCGACACGGCGCTGTCCATGGCCTGGCTGCTGCACCGGCTGCCGCAGCCGATCGAGTAGTTCGCGACCGCCGGCTTCTGGGCGTTGGTGCGCACCCAGTTGATCCCCGCGATCAGGTCGTCGTTGGTGCCGGAGCCCTGGCAGTTCAGGACGCGGACCGAGACGAGGTTCGCCTTCTTCGCGATGCCGTAGGTGGTGCCGACGGCGGTGCCCGCGACGTGGGTGCCGTGGCCGTGGCAGTCGGCGGGGTTGCTGTCCCCGTCGACGATGTCGGTGCCCTGCTTCACCCGGCCGCTGAACTCGGTGTGGCTCGCGTTGAGGCCGGTGTCCAGCACGTACACGGTGACGCCCTGCCCGGGGTTGGCCGGGTAGGTGAACGCCTGGTTCAGGGGCAGGCTCCGCTGGTCGATGCGGTCGTCGCCCCAGTTCGGCGGGTTGCTCTGGGTGTCGAGGACGGTGATGCGCTGGACCGCCTCGACCGACGCGACGGCCGGGTCTGCGGCCAGCCGCTGCGCCTGCTGCACGGACATGTTCGCCGAGAAGCCCCGCTGCACGCTGTCGAACACGTGCCGGGTCTGCCCGCCGAACCTGCCGGTGAGCCGCTGGGCCTGGGTGGCGATCGCGGTGGAGCCGTCCTTCAGCGTGACGATGTAGCGGCCTGCCACCGCGTCGGGACTGTCCGCGTACAGGATCGCGCCCTGCGCGACGGCCGCCGCCGGCGCGGCCGCCGCGAAGGCACCGGCCAGCCCCGCCACGAGCGCGACGCCGGCCGCCGTAATTCGGTGGAACACGGTGAGACCTCCTCCGAGGGATGCCAGCTCCGTGGCCGGGTCCGGTTGACGCCGACCCCGGAGGGCTGGAGCAGAAGGTAGGAGGACGCGACCGGCGAAGGTCACCCCGGTGAACAGACGGCGACGATCTGCGCCGTCAAAACTGTTTATGAGTTGCGTGCGCTCACCGGCAGTGACCGGTGGATCGGTTGAGAAGCCAGCCGGCTATGAGCCGTCTGGCTAAAAGCTGCGTCGAAGGGTGCAGCGAAAGATCGCTTCGTGCGAGGCTGGCCGCGGCACCCGCACCAGCTCAGGAGGCACGGATTTGAGCAACAACCTGGATGTCGCGCTGAAGAGCGCGATGAACATCGAGGGGGCGTTCGCGGTCGCGCTCGTCGACTACACCAGCGGCATGACGCTGGGCACCCTCGGCGGCGGCGCCGACTTCGACATCACGGTGGCCGCGGCCGGCAACACCGACGTCGTGCGGGCGAAGCTGCGCACCATCGAGATGCTCGGTCTCGGCGAGCCGATCGAGGACATCCTCATCACGCTCGACAGCCAGTACCACATCATCCGGCCGCTGCACTCCCGCAACGGCCACGGGCTGTTCCTGTACGTCGCGCTCGCGAAGGCGCGCGCCAACCTCGCGCTGGCCCGCCACCAGCTGCGCGCGATCGAGGAGGGCCTCGAACTGTGACGTCCGGCTTCTTCGGCGGCGCCCCCGACGAGGACGGCCTGCCGCGCAGAGAGGGCCTCGAGCCCGGGGGCGGCGTCGGTCAGCTGCAGTCGCCGCAGTTCGGCGCGCGGCCCGAGCCGCTCGACGCCGCCCTGTCCCCGGTGCGCGCCGCGATGGCGGACCTGCGCCTGCGCGTGCCGGGGGTCCGCGGCAGCGTGCTCGCCGGCGTCGACGGCCTGCTGGTCACCTATGACCTGGGCGCGTACGACGCCGGCGGAGGCACTGAGCCGCACGACGCGGCCGCGCTGGCGGCGACGACGTTCGGCCTGGGCCGGCAGGTGGCGCTGGTGCTGGGGCAGTCACCGTTCCGGGACGCGACCATGCGCAACGACGGCGGCTACTTCACCGTGTACGCCGTGGACGGCAGCACGCTGCTCGCGGTGCTCGGCAGCGATGGGCTCAACGTCGCCCGCCTGCACCTGGAGGCCCGCCCGACCTGCCAGCAGCTCGCCGCGCTGCTCTGAGCCCCGCCCCGGTCCCGCCCGGCGCCGTGCCCGCCCCGCGCGGCGCCGGCTACCAGCGGTCGTGATGCACGGCGTCGGCGAGCGGTGCCCGGCGGCGCCAGCCGTGCCGCTCCAGGTCGGGGACGGATTCCAGGTGGGTCACCGGGCCCAGGCACAGCCAGGCGACCGGGCGGATGCCGGCCGGGACGCCCAGCAGCTCACGGACGAACGGCTCGCGGTAGAACGACACCCAGCCGACGCCGAGCCCCTCCGCGGTCGCGGCCAGCCACAGGTTCTGGATGGCGAGGCAGACGGAGTAGAGGCCGGCGTCGGCGATCGCGTGCCGGCCGAGGACCGCCGGGCCGCCGCGGCCAGGGTCGTACGTGACGACCACGGACAGGGTCGACTCCAGCACCCCGTCGATCTTGATGCGGGCGAAGGCCGCGGCCCGGTCGGCGTCGAGCGTCGCGGCGAACGTGTCGCGTTCGGTGCGGACGTGGTCGTGGAAGGCGCCGCGCAGGGCGGGGTCGCGGACGAGGACGAAGTCCCACGGCTGGGACAGGCCGACGCTCGGCGCGGCGTGGGCGGCGCCCAGCACGCGGTCGAGGACGTCGGCGGGGATCGGCGCGCCATTGAACTGGCCGCGCACGTCGCGGCGGCGGTGCACGACGTCGTACAGGTCGGTGCTCATCAGGGCAGGCTCCCGCTGCTCGTGGCCGCCCGTCACGGACGGCCGGTGACCGCGAGGCCGGTCTTCGGACTCTCGGATCAACGCCTGCACCGTCCGCCTTCCCAGCCCTGAGGCCAGTGACCGCGCACCGCTGGTGCGCATGGACGGCAGCTCCCCGATCACCGCGGCGGGCCCGTGCCGGATTCACACCGGCTTCCCGATTCTCCCCGGTCGCCCGGGGCACCTCGCTTCAGTTCGTGCCGTCCGGCAGCATACGCGGCGGCCCGGCCGGGCCGCGGCATTCGCGGACCGCAGGGGCTCAGTCCGCGGCATTCGCGGACCGCAGGGGCTCAGTCCGCGGCATTCGCGGACCGCAGGGGCTCAGTCCGCGGCATTCGCGGACCGTCAGGGCTCAGGGCACGCAGAGCCGGTAGTGAGTGGTGAGCCGGCCGTCCTCGACGAGGTGGAACGCGAGCGCCGGCGGCGGCTCGGGCCGGTCCTCGGGCTCCCACGGCAGCACCATCGTCGACTCGACGCCCGGCGCGGCGAGCACGGGCACGCCCGCGAACGTGCCGACGGCGGCGCTGTGGACGTGCCCGCACAGGACGGCGAGCACGTCCGGGTGGCGGCGGAGGACCTCGGCGAGCCGGCCGGCGCCGAGCTGGCGGACCTGGTCCGCGGCGGGCTTGCCGACCGGTACCGGCGGATGATGGCAGCACACGAGCGCGGGCGTGCCCGTCGCCGCCGCGAGGGTGCCGTCGAGCCACCGGAGGGTGCCGTCGTCGAGCCAGCCCTCGGCGTGCCCGGGCACCGACGAGTCGCACAGCGCGAACAGCACCCCCGCCACGGTCTCGGCGCGGTCGGTCCGGAACGCGGCCGGGTCGTCGTGGTTGCCGGGCACCGCGAGGACGGGCACACCGAGCGTCCGGAGCCGGCCGAACGCGGCGTATTCGGCGTCGAGTCCGTGGTCGGCGACGTCGCCGGTGACGAGCACGGCGTCCACCGGTTCGCGGAGGCTGCCGATGTACGCGATGACGCGGTCGAACCGGTCGGGCGGCTGCGCGCCGAGGTGGAGGTCGCTGAGGTGGGCGATGAGCACCCCTGCCGGTTACCCCGGCACCCGCGCGGCTACCGCGGCGGGTGCGCGTCGCCCGCCGCGGTCCCGTGGTTTATCGAAGCAGGCGGGCGCTGCCCGCGGTTTCGAAGGCGGCGCGGACGTCGGTGATGCCCTCGGTGAAGTGGGCCCAGCTGTCGACGTGGACCGGCACCACGGTCTTCGCGTCCAGGAGCCTGGCCGCCGCCAGCATCCCGGTCGCGCCGAGGGTGAGGTCGGCGTCGCCGAGCAGCGCGGTGCGGGCCCGGCCGCCGAACAGGATCGCCACGTCGACGGACGGGAAGCGCTCCGCGACCGCGGCGACGACGTCCAGCGACGCGTTGTCGCCGCTGACGTAGACGGTCGGCAGGCCGTCGCCGTGCAGGACGAACCCGGTGACCGGACCGGTGAGGTGCTCGGTGCCGTCGGGGCCGTGCTGCGCGGGGACGGCGGTGACCCGCACGTGGCCGTCGCCGCCGGGCCGGGGCAGGTCGGTGTGGGACCACGGCTCCAGGCCGGTGACCTGGCCGCCCAGGCGGGCGGCCGCCGCCGGGGTGCTGAGCACCACCGGTACCGACGCCGCGAACGCACGACCGAGGGTGTCGAGGTTGTCGGGGTGCTGGTCGTGCGAGAGCAGCACGACGTCGACGGCGCCGGCGTCGTCGGGGGTGCCGGCGGCGGGCTCGGTCTTGGTCAGCACGCGGCTGCCGAGCGGGTACTGCCCGGGCGGGTCGAACGTGGGGTCGGTGATGAACGTGACGCCACCGACGCCGAACACCACCGTCGGGCCGCCGAACCGCTGGAACTGCATCGTCATGGGCATCACCTTCGCCGGTCCCGGCGCCCGCCGGCAGTGGCCGGAACGCCATCCTCCGATACGATCAAGCCATGACGCGCTCGGCGACGACGGTCGGGGTGCTCATCGGCGACGGCGCGCCGATGCTGGAGGTCGCCGTGGCACCCCGGGTGTTCGGCGTCGCGGCCGCCTTCGACGTGCGGACCGCGGGGGAGCACCCCGGCCCGCTGACGACGACGGCCGGCATCGCCCTCACCGCCCCGCACGACCTCGACGACCTCGACACCGCCGGCGTCGTCGTCGTGCCCGGCTGGCGGGTGCCCGGCGGCGCGCCGGTCGCGCCCGGCATCCTCGACCGGCTCCGCCGCGCGCACGACGAGGGCGCCACCGTGGTCGGGCTGTGCCTGGGCGCGTTCGTGCTCGCCGAGGCCGGCCTGCTCGACGGCCGCCGCGCCACGACGCACTGGCGGCACCTGCCCGAGTTCGCGTCCCGCTTCCCCGCGGTCGACGTCGTCGAGGACGTGCTGTATGTCGACGAGGGCCTGGTCGTCACCAGCGCCGGCAGCGCCGCGGGCCTCGACGCCTGCCTGCACCTGCTGCGCCGCGACCACGGCCCGGCGCTCGCCAACGCGGCCGCCCGCGCCCTCGTCGTCGCCCCGCACCGGGCCGGCGGGCAGGCCCAGTTCATCGAGCGCCCGGTCCCGCGGCTGCGCGACGGCGACGCCGTGGGCGACGCGATGCGCTTCGCCCTGGAGCGCCTCGACGACCCGACCCTGGACGTCGACCGTCTCGCCGCCACCGCCCACCTGAGCCGCCGCACGTTCGACCGCCGCTTCCGCGAGGAGACCGGCTCGTCCCCGCTGCGCTGGCTGCTCCAGCAGCGCGTGCTGCGCGCCCAGCACGTCCTGACCACCACCGACCTGGACATCGACGCGGTCGCCCGCGCGTGCGGCTTCACCGACGGCGTCGCCCTGCGCCCCCACTTCCGCCGCCAGGTCGGGATCCCGCCGCACTCGTACCGCGCCGGCTTCCGCACCCCCTGACGCCGCCCGCTCCGCCCGGCTTCACGGCCGCCGCTTCCGGCTTGGCGGTGCGGCGGTTCCGGCGGCTCAGTGGGGGAGCAGGAGGGCGGGCAGGTCGCGCAGTGAGCCGATCCGGTGCGCCTCGCCGGGTGGGGCGGTGCCGGGGCGGTCGAGGTGGACGGCGTGCAGGCCGGCGGCGCGGGCCGGGAGGACGTCCAGGTCGTGGCGGTCGCCGACGCTCACGACGGTCTCCGGGGCGAGGCCCCAGCGGCGGCACGCCTCGGTGAAGACGGCGGGGTCGGGCTTGAACAGGCCGAGGGTCTCGGCGGTGTAGACGGGGCCGGCGAGGTCGCGCAGGCCGATGCGGGCGAGCTTGGCGGTCTGCTGCTCCTCGATGCCGTTGGTGAGGACGGCCGTGCGCAGTCCAGCCCGCCGGATCGCCGCCAGCGCCGGGCGGGCGTCGGGGTAGGCGGCCCACGACTGCTCGTACATCAGCAGAAAGCCGGAGAAGAGGGTGTCGAGCCGCCCGTCGTCCTCGCAGGGGGTGCCGAGCGCGGCGAGGAAGTCGCGGAGCCTGCCGCGGCGCTGCTGCTGGAACGTGACCAGCCCGGCCCGCCACGCCTCGAGGTGCCGCTCCTGGACCGTCGCCCACAGGGTCCGGGTGCCGGCGTCCGGCTCGACCCCGATCGTGGGCAGCCAGCGCAGGAGGGCCGCGCCGACGGCGGCCTCGTGGTCGAGCAGGGTGCCGTCGAGGTCGAGCAGGACGCCGCACAGCTT
Organism: Dactylosporangium maewongense; assembly: GCF_039531485.1. Classification (NCBI taxonomy): domain Bacteria; kingdom Bacillati; phylum Actinomycetota; class Actinomycetes; order Micromonosporales; family Micromonosporaceae; genus Dactylosporangium; species Dactylosporangium maewongense. The sequence goes on from NZ_BAAAQD010000009.1 coordinate 30,361, forward strand.
CACGCCGCGCACTCTACGGGGTGACGTTCATAACCCTATTTCCGATCGGAAAAGCAGGTATACGATCGCCCGGTGGAAGGGGTCAGGGCGCGGTGGGTCGTCGCGGTCTGCCTCGGCGCCGGGTTCACCACGCTGCTGGACCAGTCGGTGCTGAACGTGGTCGTGCCCGCGCTGCGTGGCTCGCTGCACGCCGGCACCGCGTCGCTGCAGTGGATCCTCGCCGGGTACTCGCTGACGTTCGGGCTGGCGCTGGTGCCCGCAGGGCGGCTCGGCGACCTGTACGGCAGGCGGCTGCTCTTCGTCGGCGGCCTCACCGTGTTCGCCGCGGGTGCGATCGCGGCCGCCACCGCCCGGCACGGCTGGGTCGTCGCCGCGGCCAGGCTCGTGCAGGGCTTCGGCGCCGGCACCGTCAACCCGCAGATCATCGGGCTGTTCCAGGACCTGTTCCGCGGGCGTGCCCGCGCCCGCGCGCTCGGGGCCTACGCCTTCGTCGGCGGGGTTGCCGGCATGCTGGGGCCGCTGCTCGGCGGGGCGGTGCTGCAGGCGGCCGGACCCGGGTCCGGCTGGCGGCTCGTCCTGGTGGCGAACCTGCCGTTCGCGGTCGTGACGATCCCCCTCGCGCTGCGCTTCCTGCCCCCCGGCCGGCCTGCGGGCCACACCGGCGACCTCGACCTCGGCGGCCTGCTGCTGCTCGGCGGCACCACCCTCGCCGCGCTGCTGCCGCTCGCCGGCACCGGCGGCGGCGCGTGGTGGCTGCTCGCCGCCGGCGCGGGGCTGGCGGCGTTCCTCGCGTGGGAGCGCCGGTGGACCACGCGCGGCCGCACCGCGATCCTGCTGCCGGCGCTGACCCGCAACCGGGGCTACGTCCTCGGCGTGCTCGTGGCCATGTGCTACTTCGGCGCCACCCTCGCCCTCAACCTGGTGCTGTCGCTGTACCTGCAGGACGGCCTGCACCACCCGCCGCTCGCCGCCGCGGCGATCGCACTGCCGAGCGCGGTCGGCTTCACACTGACGTCGGCGCTCGCCTCGGGGCTGCGGCGGCGGGGGACCACGGTCGCGCTCGGCGTCGCGGTGGCCGGCATCGCGGCCTCGATCGCCTCGGTCGAGCTCCTTCCGGAGGGGCAGGTGGTGTGGGCCCTCGCGGTGGGGCAGTTCGTGACGGGGGCGGCGGGCGGCTTCGTCAACTCGCCGAACCAGGCGCTGACCCTGTCCCACGCGCCGCCGGGCGCCAACGGGCTCAGCGCCGCGCTGCTGCAGTTGTCGCAGCGGCTCGCCGCGAGCGTCAGCATCGCGGCCGTCAGCGGCATCTTCCTGGCGACGGCGGCCGCGCCCGGCGGTCACACCGCCGCGATGGCCCACGGTGCGGCGCTGTGCCTGGGACTCGCCGCGCTCGGCCTGCTCTTCGCCGCCCTCGACCGAGACCGCCGCCGAGACCGCCGCCGGGACTCGCCCGGCCCGTCGCCCGTCGCGGCCGGACGCCCGTCGCGGGTGCCATCCGAGGACTGATCGCCGGCATCGGCCTCGCTATTGGTCGCCGTGGATGGGTGATGGCTAGCGTGGCCGGCGTGTACATCGCCCGGCCGGCGTCGACCGGTCCGCAGCACCGGGTCGTCGTCGGCCATCAGCTCTTCGGGATCGACGCGTCGGTCCGCGCGTTCGCCGACCGGCTCGCCGCCGAGGGCTGCCTGGTCGCCGTGCCCGACCTGTACCACCGCAGCGCACCCGGCGTCGAGCTCCCGCAGGACGACGAGGGGCGGGCCCGCGGCTTCGAGCTGCTGCACGGCCTCGACCGGGACGAGGTCGTCGCCGACGTCGCGGCGGCGGTCGACGTCCTCGGCGGCGACCCCGCCGGCGTCAGCATGGTCGGGCTGAGCGTCGGCGGGCACGCCGCCTATCTCGCCGCCGCGCGGCTCGGGCTGGCGGCGACCGCGGTGCTCTACCCGGGCTGGCTCACCGGCACCCAGATCCCCATGAGCCGCCCCGAGCCGACGGTGACGCTGACCCCTGCCATCACGGGCCGCCTGCTGTTCCTCGTCGGCGGCGCCGACCACGTCGTGCCACCCGGGGACGTCGCCACCGTCGCCGCCGCGCTGCGCGACTCGGGCGTGCGGCACGAGGTCGTCGTCTACCCGGACACGCCGCACGCCTTCCTGCTGCCCGGTCCTCCCACGTACCGCCCGGAGCCCGCCGCCGACGCGTGGCGGCGGGTCCTGGAGCTGATCACGGCCTCGTAGGGTTGGACGCATGCGCGCCATCCGCTGCGACCGCTTCGGCGGCCCCGAGGTCCTCTCGCTCACCGATGTCCCCGACCCGGAGCCCGGCCCCGGCCAGCTGCTCGTCGACGTCAGCGCCGCCGGCGTCAACTACGCCGACACGTATCGCACGCTCGGCACGTACAGCGGCGGCCAGACCCTGCCGTTCATCCCCGGCACCGAGGTCGTGGGGCGCACCACCGGCGGCAGGAGGGTCGCGGCGCTCACCTTCGCCGGCGGCGGCTACGCGGAGCGCGCCGTCGTGTCCACTGTGGACGCCGTGGACGTGCCGGACGCCGTCGCCGACGGCGCCGCGCTCGCGCTGCTGGTGCAGGGCCTCACCGCGTGGCACCTGCTGCACGGCAGCGCCGCCCTGCGCCCCGGCGAGACGGTCGTCGTCAACGCCGCCGCCGGCGGCGTCGGCACCCTCGCGGTGCAGCTGGCCCGGCACCTCGGCGCGGGCCGGATCATCGCCGCCGCGTCCAGCCCCGCGAAGCGCGACCTCGCCGTGTCCCTCGGCGCCGACACGGCCGTCGACAGCGACCCCGGCGGCTACCCGGCCCGAGTCCTGGCCGCCAACGGCGGCGCACCGGTCGACGTCGTGCTGGAGTCGACCGGCGGGCCCGCGTTCACGGCCGCGCTGGAGGTCCTCGCGCCGCTCGGCCGGCTGGTCACCTACGGCGACTCGTCCCGCCTCGGCCGCCCGCCCGTCGACCCTTCGCTCCTGGCCGACCGCAGCGTCGCCGTCGCGGGCTTCTGGCTGCGCCCCGTCCTCACCCGCCCGGACGCGTTCGCCGGGCCCCTCGGGCAGCTGCTGGGCCTGACCGCGTCCGGGGTCCTGCGGCCGCAGGTGGGGCCCGCGTACCCGCTGCAGGACGCCCGCCGCGCCCACGAGGACCTGCTCGCCCGCCGCACCACCGGCAAGCTCGTCCTCACCGTCGACCGGCCCCGCTCATAGCTTCACGCCACGCGACCGGTCTTGCTGACGGCCTTTCACGCCACGCGACCGGCGTCGCGACGGCTTCACGCCACGCGGCTGGCCTTGCTGACGGCGTTCGCGCAACGACTGTCATCGGGCCGGCGGGGCGAGGTGGCGGTCGAGGAAGGCGGTGACGGTGCCGGCGAGCTCCAGGCGGTGGTCGGAGAGCGCGTGGTCGGTCGGGAAGAGCGTGTGCTCGAGGAGGATGTGCGGCCGCTGCTCGTACGCGCGAACCAGCGGCACATGGTGCACCTCGTGCGGAGTGACGGGGTCGCGGCCGGTGCCGATCAGCAGGACCGGGCGGCCCTCGAACGCGGGGGCGAGGCCGGCCAGGCGCCAGGCGGGACCGGCGGCGGTCATCTCGCGCACGAGGGCCTCGCCGCTGGTGCCGCGCAGCGGAAGCAGGTCGCTGCCGAGCGCCTCCACGCACTCGGCCCGCACCACCGGATCCGCGCACAGCTGCGCCGCGGTGCCGACGTCGAACCCGGCGACGGACACGGTCGCGCGGACGGCGGGGTCGGCGGCGGCGGTCATCAGCGCCGCGAACCCGCCGAGGCTGTGGCCGGCGACCGCGACCCGCGACGGATCCAGGCGGTGCGTGGCCGCGAACGCCTCCTCGCGGACGGCGGCCACGACCGCGGCGGAGTCCTCCAGGACGTGCCGCCACGAGTAGTCGCCGCCCATGCCCCACGAGCCGCGGTAGTGGAAGACGAGCGCCGCGTAGCCCGCCCGGCGCAGCGCCTGCGCGAGGTCGAAGTTGCGCTCGTTGCCCGGGAAGCCGTGCAGGAGCACGACGACCGGGTGCGGACCGTCCCCGGCGGGCAGGTGCAGGACGCCGGCGAGGCGCTCGCCGCCGCTGGTGAAGCTGACCGCGGGCGTGCCGGCGTACGGTGGCGTCGTCATCGTGCGGACGCTAGCACCCGGCGGCCGCCGCGCAGCGAGTTGTCCAACGGTGTCCAACGACGGGCGATAGACAGATGTCACATCGACACAATGCACGCATGGCGGCGTCGCAACTCGTACACGATGAAGCGTTCTGGAACTATCGGGAGCAGACCCGGCAGAACGGCACGCACCAGCACACCGGACGGTTACGGGCCTGGCGGGAGGACGGCGGGCGGCTGCTGGCGATGCTGACCGTGCAGCCGTACTTCGAGGACTACGGCTGCACGATCCCGCAGCAGGTGCGGGCGAGGTTCCCGTTCTCGGGGCGGCTCGTCGACGTCGTGTCGTATGAACCGGGCTGGTGGGGCGGCAGCTGCCGGTACCACATCGCGGACCCGGCGCATGTGAGCATGCAGCGGTGGATGTCGGTGGACGCACGTGCGGTCGCCAGGCGTCTGGGGCCCGGGTTCCTGATCGACGACGAGGCGGACACGACGTTCGGCCAGCTCGGGGCGTGAGGTCGTTGCTGCTCGGCCCTGGTGGCGTAAATATCGGGTAAAACCGCATATATGCGGTTTGGCGTCCGTAGCGTCGGGTTGATGAGGATGGTTCACAGGCTGGTGGGCGCTCTGGCCGCCCTCGCGGTGACCGGTGCCCCGGCACTCTCCGCGCCCGCCACCGCACTCGTTCCTGTTCCCCCTGCGGCTTCCCCGTCTCCGGTGGGTTCGGCGCCTTCGTCTCCTTCTGTTTCGGCTCCTTCAGTTCCGGCTTCAGCCGCCGCTTCGGAGGATCTTCGGCCCGCGCTGCTGACCGCGGCGGACCTGCCCGACGGGTTCGTGCCGATCGCCGCGGCCACCAACGACAACGGCGCGGTCACGCTCGGTGGCAACTTTCCCGGCTGCCCCTCGCTGGACCCGGTGACCGGCGACGGCACGACGGCCGCCGCCGTCACGTACAGCAAGGGCGCCGTCGGCCCGTACCTGACGCACGCGCTCGTGCACTTCCCGACCGGCGGCGCCGCGACGGCGATGGACCGGCTCGCCGCCGCGGTCACCACGTGCAAGTCGTTCAGCCAGGAGCTCGCCGGGATCACGGTCCGCTTCACGCTCGCGCCCACCGAGGTGCCGACGACACTCGGCCAGAGCGCCTTCGGGGTACGCATGACCGGCGACACCGACTTCGGCATCGCGGTCACCGCCGACATCGTCGCCGTCCGCCGCGGCGAGTTCGTGCTGTGGCTCAACGACATGACCGTCGGCACCACACCCGCCGGCATGGTCACAACCCTCGCAAAGGCTGCCGCCGACCGCTGCGCCTCCCGCATCAAGGGCTGCTGACCTGCGTTTCGCCAACACCACGACCACGTACTACGATGCGTAGTGAGCCCGCTCCGCGCCGAAACTGCGATTTGGTGGCCGGTGTTACCGTGTGAGGGTCGGAACACGTCACGGGCATCGGTCTCCTCAACGAGTCGCCGGCCGACGAGTCCGCGGCTCGGGAGTGGTTCAGGAACCGCCGCCAGCGAGGACGACCCAACGGGCGCGGGCGACGTAGCGGGCGCGCGGCCTGACGCGCGACGGGGTCGGCGCCGGCAGTTCGGCTGCCGACGACGAGCCAGCCGGTTAGCTGGCCGCCGACGCCTTAGCCAGCGACGGCTAACCCAGCGACGGTTAGGCAGCGACGGCTTAAGGGCTGTCTCGCTCGTCTCCGGGGCCTGGCGACACCTCGCCAGGCGAGGTGTCGCCAGGCCCCGGAGACATCTTCGCCGCCGCATGTGGTGCTCGATGTTGTGCGATGCTCCCCGGCATGCGAAGGAAGGCGTGGCTGGCAGGTGCCGGGGTGGCCCTGTTCGCGGTGCTGGTGCAGGTACTGTTCGGCGTTGGCGGGCCGTCGGAGCGGATCGAGACCGTGCTGGCACTGCTGGTGCCGGTTGGCGCCACGGTGCTGCTCGCCCCTGGCCTGCGTTCCGCCGTTGCCGTCACGGCCGTGCTGGCCGTTGGCCTGATCGCGCTTGGCGTCTGGGCCAGCCCCCCGCAGGGAGCACTGTCACCACCCTCGCAGGACTGGTTGCTGCCCTACTACGGCCTGGTCACCCTGGTATGCCTGGTGCTGCTCCCCATGCGGGTCCCCGGCTGGTGGCGCCTGCTGACGATCCCGATGCTCGCGACCGCGGCGGTATTCCTCACCTGCTGCTATCAGCTCTCGTTCTTCGTCATCCCGCTCAATCCGTCAGGCGGCCCACCGAGGACGGGGGTCCGCGACGCCGACTTCTTGTCGCTGCCCGACGAGCTGAACGTCCACCAGCTCGCCCCCAGCTGCCTCGGCGTCCACGTTCCGTGCCTGCGCCTGTACGAGGTATGGAGCCGCCACGGCGCGCCGAACCCGGAGGTCATGACCCTCACCGCAGCAGCCCTGCGTGACCAGGGCTGGCCGATGATCGGTAACACCGAGGGTGCCTCCGGCTGCCGCCCGGTCCGCGGCGTCTTCACCTGGGCGGATCACTGTCTCTCACTACACCCGACCACGGAGTTCGTGGAACCCCGTCAGACCACGCACCCCGGCGCCATCGTCCTATGGGCCTCCAGCCAATAGGGGGTTGTTCATGAACCAGGAAGCGACCGACGACGGGTCAGCCGCCGCCGACGGGGTTAGCCGCCGACGGTGGCTTTGCGGGCCCACGACGGGTTGGCCGGCGATGTGGATTCGCGGGCCGACGGCGACTTGAACACGGCCCGGTCCAGGAAGGGCGTGCGCAGCCGGCCAGCGGCGAGGCAGACTGTCGGCCGGTCAAGCCACCGTCAGCAGCTAACAGGCGGCGGCTCAGTGGGCGACGGTGAGGACGACCTTTCCGGCTGAGCGGCCGGTCGCGACGAGTTCGTGGGCGCGGGCGACCTCCTCCAGCGGCAGGACGGTGTCGACCACGACCCGCAGGTCGCCCTTGTCGACCAGGTCGGCGAGTGACCGCAGCCCAGCGTGGTCGGGCTGCACGAGCAGGAATCCGGCCCGGCGGCCCTGCTGCCGGGCCTCGTCCGCCAGGTACGCCTCGGCGGGCGAGGCGAGGGACACCAGGATGCCGCCGGGGCGCAGGGTGCTGAGGGAGCGGGGGCCGTACTCGCCGCCGATCGGGTCGATCACGGCGTCCAGGTCGGTGGCGGCGTCCTCGAACTTGACCGCGGTGTAGTCGATCACCTCGTCCGCGCCGAGGTCGCGGAGCAGGTCGTGCTTGGCGGGGCTGGCGGTGCCGATGACGTGCGCGCCGCGGGACTTCGCGATCTGCACCGCGAGGTGGCCGACGCCGCCGGCGGCCGCGTGGATCAGGACCCGTTGGCCCGGCTGGACGTCCGCGGTGTCGACGACCGCCTGCCACGCGGTCAGGCCGGCCAGGCCGAGGCCCGCGGCCTCCACATGGGACAGTCGGGCCGGCTTGCGGGCCAGGTGCCGTGCCGGTGATGTCACGAAGTCCGCGTACGTGCCCGCCGCCTCCGGCAGGCGTGGCATGCCGAACACCTCGTCGCCCGGGCGCAGCCAGGTCACGCCGAGGCCGGTCTCCTCGACGACGCCGGACACGTCCCAGCCGAGCCGGACCGTGGTGCCGAGCAGGCCGCCGGTCGTGCGGTGCCACAGGTCGGTGGGGTTCACCGCGGTCGCGTGGACGCGGACGAGGACCTCCGAGATCCCCGGCTGGGGGCGGTCCACCTCCACGACCCGCAGCACCTCGGGACCGCCGAACCCGTCTTGACCGATCGCGCGCATCTTGTTGCTTCCCATCTGTTCGTACGACGTGTGTGCGTTCAGCGTCGCCGTGACGGGTGCCGCTTTCGAGTGGCCACATTGCCAGTATGTGCAAAGATCTGGCCATGGCAGCCACCGTGCATCGGGTCGTCGTCCTTGCCCTGGACGGGGTGTATCCGTTCGAGCTGAGCATTCCGAGCAGGATCTTCGGCACCGCCGGGCCGCTGCTGTACGAGGTGGTGACGTGCAGCCTCGACGGCGCCCCGGTCCGCACGGGCTACGACTTCGACGTCGCCGTCCAGCACGACGCGTCCGCGATCGACACCGCCGACACGCTGGTCGTGCCGCCGTTCGTGTGCGCGCCCGACGGGCCCCGCGACTGGCTGCCCGCTCCACTGGCCGCGGCGCTGCGACGGCGGCGTCCCGGGACGAGGATCGTGTCGATCTGCACCGCCTCCTATGTGCTGGCCGCGGCGGGGCTGCTCGACGGCCGCCGGGCCACCACGCACTGGAACGACGCCGAGCACTTCCAGCGCACGTTCCCTCAGATCGACGTCGACGCGTCTGTACTGTTCATCGACGACGGCGACGTGTTGACGGCGGCCGGTGCCGCCTCGGGGATCGACGTGTGCCTGCACCTGATCCGGCGGGACCACGGCAGCGCGGTCGCCAACCGGGTCGCCCGGCTCTGCGTCGTGCCACCGTGGCGGGAGGGCGGGCAGGCGCAGTACATCGACCGGCCGGTCCCGGCTCCGTCCACGGCGACGACGGCGGCGACCCGGCAGTGGGCCCTCGGCCGCCTCGACCGCCCGATCTCCCTGGCCGAGCTGGCGGCGCACGCGAGGATGAGCGTGCGGACGTTCTCCCGCCGGTTCCGCGAGGAGGTCGGCATGACGTCGGGGCAGTGGCTGACCCGCCAGCGGGTGGAGCACGCCAGGCGCCTGCTGGAGACGACCGACCTGCCGGTCGACCGGGTCGCCGCGGAGTCGGGCTTCGGCACCGCCGCCTCCATGCGCCAGCACCTCGCCGGCGCCATCGGCGTCCCGCCCATGGCCTACCGCAACACGTTCCGCGCTTCCGCACCGGCCTGACCCGACGCATCGGCCGCAGAAGCCGCAGCCTCGGAAGCCGCGACCGAGGGAGCCGCCGCCTCCGACGCGATGGCATCGGCGGCGGCGGTACGGAACTGCTGCGTCTCGACGACCCACCGGATGCGCTCCCGGTCACGTGGTGGCATCCGGGTCAGCAGATCGGCGACGTAGCCGGCGGGGAGAACGGTAACGAGGTCGTCGTCCGGCCATCCGTTGGGCAGGGCCGCGAGCACCAGCGCCGCGGCGTCCGGAGCCAGCGCGGTCAGGAACCGGGCGGTGACGTCAGGCGGTCGCCACCGCAATTGCTGGGCGGCCCGCAGGGGTGTCATCGCCGCGAGCCGCGCCACGGCGTCCCCGAAATCCATCAGCAGCAGGATTTCCGTCCGTTTCGGGCGGGGGAACCTGGCGGCGGCCGCCGCGGGTGGCATGGCGGCGAGCAGGCGGGCGGCAAGCGGCTCCGGCATCGCGTTGAACATCCAGGCCGCCGACCGCGGATCCATGGCGGCGACCGCACCGGCCAGCGCGGCGACATCCGGCACGGCAGCATCGGCCTCCGCCGGCGCCGGGGGAGGGGCGGACAGCAAGGCCGCGACGATCCGAGCGGCCGGGGCCGGTTCGAGGGCCTCGAACACCGCGGTCAGCCGTGCCGTGCCCAGGCCGGCGAGCTCCGCCGCAGCGACGGCCGGCGGCAGCGCGGCGAGGTCGGCGGCGGGCCGTGGGTGGGTGATCGGCACGCCGTGCGTGCGGCGCCAGCGGCGCCACGAGCGGGTCGTCAGGCTCTCGCGGGGGTGGTCGATCAGCCACAGCAGATAGCCGGCGCGGAGCCGGACGGCCTGGTCGGGCGAGCCGGCCCCGATCCGCAGCCGGTCCCGCAGCGACGGGCCGTCGAGGAACCGAGCCAGCCTGACGGGATGGCGTCCGGATCTGGGTTGGCGCGAACCGGTGCCGGCGTGGACGGCGTCGAGCACCAGATCCTCCAGCACGGCCCGGGCCCGCTCGGACACGCCGTGGCGGATGAACGCGTCGTCGGGCCAGCTGCCGCGCGGCAAGCGGGGCACCACCCGGCGCCACTCGGCCGGGAACTGCCGCCGCCACTGTACGAACAGCAGCGCGTACGGCTCGAGCGCGCGCAGCTCGCCGGCGGTCAGGTCGGTCGGGTACGCGGCGTACGCGGCGACCGGGTCGGCGAGGGTGCCGGTCGGGTGGGACTCGTAGCGCCGCCAGAGCAGCGCGACATGGCGTTCCACCGCGGCGGCCCTGACGGCGGGGTCGGCGGAGACGAGGTCGAAGACCCACGCGTACGCGGGCAGGGTGCGCAGGTCGAACCAGCCCATGGTCACTCCGAAAGCAGGGCGGAGACCTGCGGGGAGAAGGTCGCGTGCAGGACCAGCGCCGCACCGCCCACGACGGCGGAGTCGACGCCGAGGGGGGACAGCGCGACGTCGACGACGCGGATGTGACGGGCCAGGGGACGGGTGGCGAGGGCGCGGACGACGGCGTCGCGGAAGCGGTCCTCGACGTGGCGGATGCCGTGACCGCCGAGGATGACCAGGTCGACGTCGATGATGTTGACGACGTTGACGACGACGGTGGCGAGGTGCTCGGCGGCGGCGTCGATGACGGAGACGGCCAGGGGGTCGCCCGCGGCGGCGGCGAGGCAGATCGCCGGATGATCGACGGTGGACGGGTCGGCACGGAACGCGGCGGCGAGCGCCGACTCAGGCGCCCCGGCAACCGGCGGCGGCTCAACCACCGCAGCGGCAACGGGCGACGCCCTGCCAACCGAAGCGGCAGTGAGCGACGCCTTGGCGACCGGATCGGCAGCGAGCGATGACCCGGCAACCGGGGCGGTCGCGGACGACGAAACGGCGGCCGGGGAAGCGGCGAGGAGGCGGTGGGCGGCGGCGACGATCGCGGGCGGGTTGACCAGGCTCTCCAGGCAGCCGCGGTTACCGCAGTAACAGCCGGGCCCGTCGTCGGCGACGGTCGTGTGGCCGAACTCGGCGGCGTTCATCGAACCGCCGCGGAAGACCTGGTGGCCGAGGACGAGGCCGCCGCCGACGCCGGTGCCGAGGTGGAAGTAGGCGAAGTTGGCGACGCCGCGGCCCGCGCCGGCCCAGCGCTCGCCGACGGCGGCGGCGGTCGCGTCGTTGTCGAGCGTGACGTCGAGGCCGGTGGCGGTCGCGAGCATCTCCTTGATGGGCACGCGGGTCCAGTTGGCCAGCTGCGGCGGTGAGATGACCATTCCGACGTGCTGGTCGATGGGGCCGGGGGCGGCGAGGCCGAGGCCGAGGACCCGGTCGCGCTCGACGCCGGCCTCCCGCAGGACCTCGTCGACGAGCTCGGCCATCGCGGCGGTCACCACGGCCGGGTCGGCGGGGCGCGGGGTGGGGCGGCGGGCGGTGACCAGGGGGCGGCCGAGGAGGTCGACGACGACCGCGGCGAGCTCGACCGGGTCGAAGTGCAGGCCGACGGCGCGGCCGGCGTCGGCGTTGATGCGCAGGACGGTGCGGGGCTTGCCACCGCTGGAGCTGCGGGCGCCGTCCTCGTGGACGATGCCCTCGTCGATCAGCCGGCGGACGATGCCGGAGACGGTCTGCGGGGTCAGGCCGGTGTGCTGCGCGATCTCCACACGGCTGACGCCGTCGGCTAACTGAATCTGATCCAGCACCACAGCTCGGTTGTATTGCCCTACTTTAGGGAGGTTGGTCCCTACCTGTCGCACCCGTTACCGCCTTCGCACCCGTTGCTCATCACATCCTCTCCCAGGACGTTGACTTTGTAAAACAATTTGATTTACGCTCGGACACACGCAGCTCACCGCCCAGACACGAGACCGTGCCTCGCGAGGCAGCGTCATTACCGGATTGTTACCAACCAGTCCAGCTGGCGGCTTTGCAAAGTCTGCGATCTGAAATAAGTTGGTCGCCACAACAAATGTGCCAACTGGCGTTCCCCCGGAGGCAACATGACGAGCAGCGCTCCGGTCTTGCTGGAGATGCGGTCGATCACCAAGGAGTTCCCCGGCGTCAAGGCGTTGTCGGACGTCAACCTGGTGGTCCGGTCCGGCGAGATCCACGCCATCTGCGGCGAGAACGGTGCCGGCAAGTCCACTCTGATGAAGGTGCTCAGCGGCGTCTACCCGTATGGGTCCTACGACGGCGACATCTTCTACCAGGGCAACCAGGTCCGCTTCCCGGACATCCGGTCCAGCGAGCACGCCGGCATCGTGATCATCCACCAGGAGCTCGCCCTCGTCCCGGGCATGTCGATCACCGAGAACCTGTTCCTGGGCAACGAGCCGAAGAAGTTCGGTGCGATCGACTGGCAGGCCGCCAACAAGAAGGCCTACGAGCTGATGGCGCTGGTCGGCCTCAAGGAAGACCCCGACACCCTCATCAAGGACATCGGCGTCGGCAAGCAGCAGCTCGTGGAGATCGCGAAGGCGTTCGCCAAGGAGGTGCGGCTGCTGATCCTCGACGAGCCGACCGCCGCGCTCAACCAGAACGACTCCCAGCACCTGCTGGACCTGCTCACAGGGTTCAAGGAGCGGGGCATCACCTCGATCATGATCTCGCACAAGCTCAACGAGATCGAGGCGATCGCCGACACCATCACGATCCTGCGCGACGGCAAGACCATCGAGAGCCTCGACGTCAAGGGCGACGGGGTCAACGAGGACCGGATCGTGCGGGGCATGGTGGGCCGCGACCTCAACAGCCGCTTCCCCGACCACACGCCGAAGATCGGCGAGGTGTTCTTCGAGGTCCGCGACTGGACGGTCCGGCACCCGATCTCCGCCGAGCGCCTCGTGTGCAAGAACTCGGCCTTCAACGTCCGGCGCGGCGAGATCGTCGGCTTCGCCGGCCTGATGGGTGCCGGCCGCACGGAGCTCGCGATGAGCATCTTCGGCCGGTCCTATGGGACCTGGCTGTCGGGGCACATCTTCAAGGACGGCAAGGAGATCGAGCTCAAGTCGGTCTCCGAGGCCATCAAGGCGGGCCTTGCGTATGTCAGCGAGGACCGCAAGGCGGTCGGGCTCAACCTCCTCGACGACATCAAGACGTCGATGGTCGCGGCCAAGTTGTCGAAGATCTCCCGCAACGGCGTGCTCGACCCGATCAAGGAGCACTCCGCCGCCGAGGCCTACCGCAAGAGCCTGCGGGTCAAGACCCCGACGGTCGACGAGGGCGTCACCAAGCTCTCCGGCGGCAACCAGCAGAAGGTCGTCCTGGCGAAGTGGATGTTCACCGACCCGGACCTGCTGATCCTCGACGAGCCGACCCGCGGCATCGACGTGGGCGCCAAGTACGAGATCTACGGGATCATCCAGCAGCTCGCCGACCAGGGTAAGGGCGTCATCGTCATCTCGTCCGAGCTGCCCGAGCTGATCGGCCTGTGCGACCGCATCTACACCGTGTTCGAGGGCACCATCACCGGCAACATCGAACGCCGCGACGCCAACCCGGAACTCCTCATGAAGCAGATGACCTCCGCGAAGACCGCGCCGACCATGAAGAAGATGCCGACGTCATGAGCCGATTCAAAGACCTGCAGAAGAACCTCTTCGGAGGCTCGACCTCCAACGCCCGGCAGTTCGGGATGATCTTCGCGCTCCTGGCGACCATCCTGTTCTTCCAGTTCAAGACCGACGGCCTGACCCTCACGTCCGGCAACCTGATCAACGTCGTCCTCCAGGGCTCGTACATCCTGATCCTGGCCATCGGCATGCTGATGGTCATCGTGGCCGGTCACATCGACCTGTCCGTCGGATCGGTCGCCGCCTTCGTCGGCATCATCGTGGCGAAGGTCATGAAGGAGTGGGACCTGCCCTGGTGGGCGGCGATCCTCTTCGGCCTCGGCGTCGGCGCGATCGTCGGGGCGTGGCACGGCTTCTGGGTCGCCTACATCGGCGTGCCGGCCTTCATCGTCACGCTCGCCGGCATGCTGCTGTTCCGCGGCGGCAACCAGTACATCGGCAACGCCGACTCGGTGCCGGTGCCGGCGGCCTTCAAGGAGATCGGCGCGGGCTACCTGCCCGAGGTCGGGCCCGACACCGGGTACAACAACCTGACATTGCTGCTCGGCCTGGCCGCCTGCCTCGCCGTGGTCTACCGGGAGTACCGGGCCCGGCAGGTGCGCTTCGCGATGAACGCGGACCCGACCCCGATCTGGGTGTCGGCCATCCGCCTGGCGGTCATGCTCGGCGTGATCATCTTCGCCACGCTGCGCTTCGCCGGCGGCCGGGTGGGCACCAGCTTCCCGATCTCCGGCATCATCCTGGCGGTCCTGATCCTCTGGTACTCCTTCTACACCCGCAACACGGCCGGCGGCCGCTACATCTACGCGGTGGGCGGCAACTCCCGCGCCGCGGAGCTGTCGGGCGTGAAGCTCAAGCGGGTCAACTTCTTTGTCATGTTCAACATGTCGGTCCTCGCCGCACTGGCCGGCATGATCTTCGTGGCCCGTTCCGGCGCCTCCGGCCCGCAGGACGGCCTCAGCTGGGAGCTGGACGCCATCGCGGCCGTCTTCATCGGCGGCGCGGCGGTCTCCGGCGGCCTCGGCACCATCAGCGGTTCGATCGTCGGCGGTCTGGTCATGGCCTTCCTCACCAACGGCCTCCAGCTGCTCGGCACCGGCGCCGACAAGACCCAGATCATCAAGGGTCTGTTCCTGCTCGCCGCCGTCGCGTTCGACGTCTACAACAAGAGCCAGGGTCGCTTCTCGATCATCGGATCGTTGAGCAAACCCTTCCGCCGGGAGTCAACCGGAGGTCCGTCCGCACCATCCGGAACCGGACAAGAGGCCGCCAAGACCCCGGTGGCCGGCTGACGCCCTGTCCCGCCCCAACACCCGCACCTCCCATCCGAAGAAAGGCAATCCGAAACATGCGCAAGTTCCTCACCAGGAGCCTCGCCGTCAGCGCGGTCGCTCTGCTCGCACTCGGCACCGCCGCCTGTGGCGACTCGGAGCGCGAGGGCAGCAGCAGCCCGAGCGGTGCCGCCGCCAAGGGCTTCGCCGCCGACTCGCTGATCGGTGTCGCGCTGCCGTCGAAGACGTCGGAGAACTGGGTGCTCGCCGGTGACCTGTTCACCAACGGCCTCAAGGACGCCGGCTTCAAGTCCGACGTGCAGTACGCCGGTGCCTCGACCACGGTCGCGGACCAGCAGGCGCAGATCTCCGCCATGGTCACCAAGGGCGCGAAGGTCATCGTCATCGGCGCGACCGACGCCGCGCAGCTGTCGACCCAGGTCAAGGCCGCCCACGACGCCGGCATCAAGGTCGTCGCGTACGACCGCCTCATCACCCAGACGCCGGACCTGGACTACTACATCGCGTTCGACAACTTCAAGGTCGGCCAGCTCCAGGGCCAGGCCCTGCTGGACGGCATGAAGGCCAAGAAGGCGACCGGCCCGTGGACCGTCGAGCTGTTCTCCGGCTCGCCGGACGACAACAACGCCGGTGTGTTCTTCAACGGCGCGATGGACGTGCTCAAGCCGCTCATCGACAAGGGTGACGTCATCGTCGGCTCCGGCCAGAAGGACGTCAAGCAGACCGCGATCCAGGGCTGGAAGGCCGAGGGTGCGCAGCAGCGCATGGACTCCCTGCTGACCTCGACCTACACCGCCGGCAAGACCCTCGACGGCGTGCTCTCCCCGAACGACACCCTGGCCCGCGCGATCATCACCTCGGTGAAGGCCGCCAACAAGCCGATCCCGGTCGTCACCGGCCAGGACTCCGAGGTCGAGTCGGTCAAGTCGATCATGGCTGGCGAGCAGTACTCCACGATCAACAAGGACACCCGCAAGCTGGTCGCCGAGACCATCAACATGGTGAAGGCGCTGCAGGCCGGTAACGAGCCGACCATCAACGACACCAAGTCCTACAACAACGGCGTCAAGGTCGTCCCGTCCTACCTGCTCCCGCCGGTGATCGTGACCAAGGCCAACGCCGCCGAGGCGTACGCCAACGACCCGAAGCTGTCCCCGCTCACCAAGTAACTCGAGCGATCCGCTAACACAGCGATCAGGTAGTACGAGGCAACTCACCGTCGTGGGCCCCCGGAACACGGTTCCGGGGGCCCACGGCCGCTCTAGGGAGCGAAGGAGCGATCCGTGTCCACGAGCCCCCAGCGGAGCACCCCGACCCAGGACTCGGTCCGCCGCCAGAACCTGGGCGCGCTGCTGCGATACGTGCACGTCAGCGGCGACACGTCCCGCGCCGAGCTGACCAACCAGCTCGGTCTCAACCGCAGCACCATCGGTGCCCTCACCGCGGACCTCGCCGGCGCCGGGCTCATCGACGAGGGCGTGCCGCAGGAGACCGGCCGGGCCGGTCGGCCGTCGCTGGTCGTGCGGCCGAGGTCGTCGTGGGTGTACGGCTACGCGATGAGCATCGAGGTCGACCGGCTGCGCGCGGCGCGGGTCGGGCTCGGCGGCAAGGTCCTCGACAGCCGCGAACTGCCCCGCCCGCACGGCACGGCGGTCCGCGACACCGTCGCGACGCTCGCCGGGTTCGTCCGCGACATGCAGCGCACGGTGTCGGCGTCAGGGCCCGGCGGCGCCGTCTTCGTCGGCAGCGGCATCGCCGTGTCCCGCATGATGCGCCACGCCGACGGCACCGTCCGCATGCTGCCCGCCGGGGCGCGGCTCGGGTCCGACCTCGACGGGTGGTCGGAGCTGGGTCTGGACAGGGAGCCGCTCGTCGGCAACGTGGCCGACCTCGCCGCGCTCGCCGAGCACACCCGGGGCGCCGCTGTCGGCCTCGACAACGTCGTCTACCTGCACGGCGACGCCGGCATCAGCGCCGGGATCATCGCCGGCGGGCGGCGCGTCACCGGCCATGGCGGTCACGGCGGCGAGGTCGGGCACATGGTCGTCAACCCGCAGGGCCGCGACTGCGGCTGCGGCTCGCGGGGCTGCTGGGAGACCGAGATCGCCCGGCACGTGCCGCTGGACCGCGCCGGCGTCCTCGCGGCCGTCGAGGCGGCCCGGCGCGGCGACCCGCCCGCGCGCGCCGCGGTGCGCCAGGCCGCGGACTGGCTCGGCTTCGGGGTCGCCAACCTGGTCAACGTCTTCAACCCGACGGCGGTCGTCTTCGGCGGCGCGCTGCGGGAGCTGTACCTGACGGGCGCCGCCCACGTCCGGAGCCGCCTCTCGACGATGTCGCTGCCGGCCTGCCGGGAGCACGTACGGCTGCGGACGCCGCTGCTCGGGGACGACGCCCCGCTGGTCGGCGCGGCCGAGCTCGCCTTCGAGCGCCTCCTCGCCGACCCCCTGGAAACCGCCGAGACCTGACCTCCGGAAACCGCCGGGCGCCGCGGACGTGGGGGCTGCGGGCCGGCGACCGGGCCGACCACTGGCTGGCGTTCCGGCTCAACCGGCGCCTGTACGACTCCCTCGCCGGACACGACGTCGCCGGGCGCGGCAACCCGGTGGCCCGGGCCGCGATGCTCCTGCTCGCCACCCCGCTCGCGCTGGTCCCGCCGCTGCTGCTCGGCACCGGCGTCCACCTGACGCTCAGCGGCACCCCGTCCGGTCACGTCATCGGCCCGGTCCTGCTCATCGGCGTGATCTCCGCGGCCTGGCCGCACCGCCGCGACCGGCACTGGCAGCCGTGGATCGTCGACCGGGCCGCGGCGCCGGCGCTGTTCGCCCTCCTCGACCGGGTCGCCGCGGCGTCGTCGTCCGCACCGCCATCGGGGTCCTGCGGAACCTGCTCGACATGCTCGGTTCCACGCTCCGGATGGGCATCTGGATGCTGCCGCTGGTGGTCGTCGTGAGCCCGGTGCTGTGGCTGCTGTCCACGGCGCTGCTGGTCCTGTCCGGCCGGGACAGCCAGCGCGCCGAGTACCTCGCCGACCAGATCGCCACCCGGGTCGCCGGCTCCGCGGCCATGGAGGGCCTGTTCGACGGCCTGGTCGTCGCCGGCGGCGATGTCGGCCGGTCACCGCCGCCACGCCGACCCCCACGCCTGGCGGTCCGCCGCCGGCCGGCTGCGCGGCGCGGCGACCCTGGACGCCGAGCGGACGCTCACCCTCAGGCACCAGGCGGCGCCGCTGGACTCGCATCCGCCGACCGGGCTGCGCCGGCGGATGGTCCGGTCGTGGGCCGTCCAGGAGCCGCGGGTCGCGCCGTCCGAACAGGAGTGGACGGCGATCGAGCACGACCTGAGCCCGTGGTACGCGAAGCTGGCCGCCCGCCTCTGCGGCTGACGTCCCGCGCGCCCGGTCCCCGCGGACCCGGACGCAAGAACTGGATTCAGGAGCAGGAACTTAACGGACCACCGCGGTCAGGGCGTCGGGATCGTCGAAGTCGTCGGTGCCGGTGGCGTCCGGGTCCGCCGGTTCGGTGGCGAAGAGGGTGAGGGTGGCGCCCGGCGGCAGCGACTCGCGCAGCGCCGTCAGGTCCTCGCCGGGCCCGACCCGGTGCCAGCGGCGCTCCCCGCCGGACCGCTCCAGCAGCGGCAGCGCGGTGCCCGCCGCGGCCGCCCGGTCGGCCACCTCCGACCACCACGCGTCGCCCGCGACCGGCAGCGGCGGCACGACGGGGACGGCGCGCTTCGACAGCTCGAGCAGGCTCGCCCGCTCCTGCGGCCGGCTCCGCCGCGGCGCCAGCCGCGAGCGCAGCAGCGCGGCGTACACCCGGCGGCGGACCCCGAACACGGCGACGCCGAGCAGCACGACCAGCGCCAGCCGGGCCGCCAGGATCGGGATCATCCACCGCAGGCGCACCTCGAAGCCGTGCGCGGCCAGCAGATCCGCGTGGGGCAGCGTCGCCCCGGCCACGAGGGTGGCCGCGGCGCCGACCTGGAACACCGTCAGCGCGGTGGTGCGCAGGACCGTGGCGGGCTCCTCGCCGAGCCCTCGCACGGCGGCGGCGCTCAGCAGGTACCAGCCGGCGACGGCGGCGAGCAGGACGAAGAACAGCACCATCTGGGCCGTGCCGAGCCCCTGACCGGCCACCAGGACGTGCAGGTCGGGCGACGGCAGCGCGGCGCGGACCCGCAGCACGTACGCCAGGTCGTCCGCGGCCACGGCGGCGAAGACCCCGGCCACGGCGAGCAGGCCCCACGTGGCCCACTCGACCCGCGCGCCCGCGCCGCCCGCGGCGAGCCGGAACGGCGGCCGGACCGCCGCGACGTCCTGCGTCATACCCGCCACCCGCCCGCCACCGCGTGGAGCCGGTCGGCCGCGGGCACGTCGCCGGTCGTGACCGCCCAGCGGTCTCCGGCGACCAGCGCCGCCGGCAGGCCCGCGAAGCCGCTGGCGATCACGGTCAACCGCTCCGACTCGACCCAGGCGTCGCGCTGTGCGTTGTCGTCGAACGTCGCCACCGTGACGTCGAAGCCGCCCTCCTCGCAGGCGACGGTCTCCCGCGTTCCGGTGGCGTGCTTCGGCTCCGCCGGGGGGCAGCCGAGGAACGCGGCGAGCGCGGTAGCCGACGGCGCGTCGGACGCGTCGGACTCACGGCCGGACGCGATGCCGTAGGCCGCGATGACCGCGACGGCGACCAGCGTCCACAGGTAGCGTTGGAAAGACACGCGCGCACTGTACCGGCGCAAGGTCCACTGCGTTGACCGCCGGCGACCAGGATGTGTGCGTCGGGCGGGACGCCGCTGAAATTCCCTGGGGCCGCCTGTCGATTTCGGTGCCGCCCGCATCGTCGTACAGGTAAACGGCCGCTTGGAAGGGACAGCACGTGGCGAAGTACCTGATTCTCATCTACGGCGACGAGCAGCGCTGGGACGCCGAGACCCCGCAGGAGCTGCGGGCCAAGGACGAAGGGCACCGGGCGTTCGCCGCCACCGGCGGTGCCCGCGTCCTCGCCGGGCACGAGCTGGAGTCGTCCTCGACGGCGACGACGCTGCGCGGCAACGACGGCGAGGGGCTGCTGACGACCGACGGGCCGTTCCTGGAGGCGAAGGAGGCCCTCGGCGGCTTCTACGTCATCGAGGCCGCCGACCTCGACGCGGCGATCTCCCTGGCGGCGCTGCTGCCGGAGCTCGCGTCCGGCCACGGCGGCGTCGAGATCCGGCCGATCGTGGATCACGGGTGAGCGGCCCGGAGCGCAGCGGAGAGGCTGCTCACCAGCATTGCAGGGCCGACGTGCGGCGGTGCTGGAGCGAAGCGGAGGCGCCGTCGTGCGACGCAGTCGCGGAGGCGCACCGTCGCGAGTGGGCCCGCGTGCTCGCCGCGACGGTGCGGGTCACCCGCGACCTCGACCTCGCCGAGGAGTGCGTCCAGGAGGCGTACGCGCAGGCCCTGCGCACCTGGCCCACCGACGGCGTCCCGGCCCGTCCCGGCGCGTGGCTCACGACCGTCGCCCGCAACCGCGCCCTCGACGCGCTGCGCCGCGAGTCCGCCCTGCGCCGCGCGCTGCCACTGCTGGTGCCGGTGCCCGAGGCCGGGGAGCCCGCGCCCGACGGCCGGCTCGAGCTCATCTTCACCTGCTGCCACCCGGCCCTGTCCCGGGAGGCGCAGGTCGCGCTGACGCTGCGGCTCGTCTGCGGGCTGACGACCGCGGAGGTGGCGCGGGCGTTCCTCGTGCCGGAGGCGACGATGGCCGCCCGGGTGACCCGCGCCAAGCGGAAGATCAGCGCGGCCCGCATCCCGTTCCGGGTGCCGTCGCCGGACGAGCTGCCCGTGCGGGTCGGTGCCGTGCTCGAGGTCGTCCACCTCGTCTTCACCACCGGCCACACCGCGCCCGTCGGCGAGCAGCTGGTGCGGCAGGACCTGGTCGACGCCGCGATCGGCCTGGCCCGGGTGCTGCGGCTGCTGGTGCCGGGCGACGCCTCGGTCGCCGCCCTGCTGGCGCTGATGCTGCTGATCGACGCCCGCCGGGCCACCCGCGACGCCGGCGGCCGGCTGCTCCTGCTGTCCGAGCAGGACCGCACCCGCTGGGACGCCCGCCAGATCCGCGAGGGCACCGACCTGCTGACCTTCGCGCTGCGCCGCAGCCCCCCGACCCGCTATGCCGTCGAGGCCGCGATCGCCGCCGTTCACGCCGAGGCGCCCTCGTGGGAGGCGACCGACTGGCAGGAGATCGTCGCGCTGTACGACGTCCTCCTGCGCCTCTGGCCGTCGCCGGTCGTCGCGCTGAACCGCGCGGTCGCCGTAGGCCTGCGCGACGGTCCCGCGGCGGGGCTGTCCGCGCTCGCCCCGCTGCTCGACTCGCCGTCGCTGTCGACGTACGCCTACCTCAGCGCGGCCCGCGCCGACTTCCTCCGGCGGCTCGGCCGCCTGCCCGAGGCCGCCGAGGCGTACGCGGAAGCCCTGGCCCTGACCGGCAACGACGTGGAGCGCGCCTTCCTCGCGGCGCGCCTCGCATCGCTCACGCCGTGACGAGGTCGTTCGCGGTGCGCAGGACGGGGGCGGTGCGCCAGGCGGGGGAGTCCGGTGCGGGCAGGTCGGAGCCGGTGACGCGCAGGGTCACCGAGGCGCCCGGCAGCAGCGTCACGAGCTGGTCGTCGACCGTCGCAGAGGGGGAGAGACGGTCGGCGAACAGGGTCAGGTCGCGCACGAGCGTGCGGGCGGTGATCTCCACGTCGGCGCCGCCGTCGAACGGCCGGACGGTCACGTCGACCGAGGCGGCCGGGTAGGCCAGGTCGACGTCCTCGGCGAAGAACCACACCGCGCGGTCGGCGGTGATGAGCTCCGCCGACGGCGAGTCCGGCGTGACCACGTCCGCGGGCAGCGGCAGGGTCACCGACCCGAACGCCGGCACGTCGAGCGTGACCGTGGTCTTCGCCCGGATGTCGCCGGTGAAGGAGACCCGCTGCACGTCCAGCTGGGCCTGCCAGGGCAGCGCCGAGTCGTTGACGGCGACCAGCGCCGGTGCGCCGTCGCGCGGCTGGAAGGTGAGGAGGCGGTCGGCGTACACCCGCCGCAATGCGAACCAGAGCGGCTTGCGGCGGCCGTCGCCGTCCACGGCGGACCACGACGTGACGGGCCAGTTGTCGTTGAGCTGCCACAGGATCGTGCCCATGCACAGGGGGCGCAGCGAGCGGAAGTGTTCGATCCCGAACGTGATGGCGCGGGCCTGGTTGAGCTGCGTCGCCCAGTGCCAGTCGTCGAAGTCGGCGGGTGCGGGGAAGTGGCCGGCGAGGCCGCGGGCGAGCTTGCCGTTGCCGTCGGCGGCCTTCTGGTGGTGCAGGACGCCCGGTGAGGCCGGGGTCAGCGGGTCGTCGGAGACGGCGCGGCGCAGCGTGGCGAACGAGGGTGGCGCCTGGAAGCCGAACTCGGCCAGGAAGCGGGGGCGGTAGGTGCCGTAGTGCCGGTAGTCGTGGGTGTTCCACACGTCCCAGATGTGGGTGGTGCCGTGCGCGGGGTCGTTCGGGTGCACGTCCGGGGTCCCGGAGTAGGGGCTGCCCGGCCAGTACGGGCGGGAGGGGTCCAGCGAGTGGACGATCCCCGGCAGCACATCCAGGTAGTAGCCCTCGCCCCAGGTGCGGCCGTCGAGGGCGGCCTGCCAGTCCCAGTCGTGCCAGCCCCAGATGTTCTCGTTGTTGCCGACCCACATGACCAGGCTCGGGTGCGGCATCAGGCGGACGACCTGCTCGCGTGCCTCCGCGGCGACCTCCGACGCCAGGGGCTCCTCCTCGGGGTAGGCGGCGCACGCGAACAGGAAGTCCTGCCCGACGAGCAGCCCGAGGGAGTCGGCGAGGTCGTAGAAGTCCTCGCTCTCGTACCGGCCGCCGCCCCACACCCGCAGGTAGTTCACCCCGGCGTCGACGGCCTGGGTGAACCGTGCCTCGTAGCGGGCCCGGTCGACGCGGGTGACGAACGCGTCGTCGGGAATCCAGTTCACGCCCCGCACGAACACCGGCATCCCGTTGACGACCAGGGTGAACGCGGTCCCGTCGGCGTCGGCGGCGGTGTCCAGCTCCACCGTGCGGAAGCCGATGTGGCGCTGCCACGCGTCGAGCGGATCGGGGCCGGCGGACAGGGTCACCGACAGGTCGTACCGCGCGGGGTCACCGTAGCCGCGGGGCCACCACAGCCGCACGTCCGGCACCCGCACCCGCACCGACGCCTCGGTGGCCCCGGCCGGGACGGTCGCGGACGCCGTGACGCCGGCGACCGAGGCGGTCACGGTCAGCGGGTCGTCGGCGGCGCGTTCGACGGTCACGTGCACGTCCACGATGCCGTCGGCACCGTCAACGCTCACGACCGGCCGCACCGAGTCCAGGCGCGCCACCGACCACGACGAGAGTCCGATCGGCCGCCAGATGCCGGCGGTGACGAGGGTCGGACCCCAGTCCCAGCCGAAGTTCGAGGCCATCTTGCGGATGTACTGGAAGGGCTCGTCATACGCGTTGGGGCGGGCTCCGAGCGCGTCCCGGACGCCCAGCGCGTACTCGTACGCCGAGTCGAAGTGCACCTCGAGCACGTTGCCGACGGGTCGCAGCAGCGAGCGCACGTCGAACCGGTAGCCGCGGTGCATGTTCGCCGTCCGGCCCAGCCGCACCCCGTTGAGCGTCACCGTCGCCACCGTGTCCAGGCCGTCGGCGACCAGGTCGACCCGGTCGGCCTGGTCGGCCTCTGTGGCAGCGTCGAACGACGTCGAGTACACCCACGACGACCGGCCGATCCATGCCAGGTCCAGCTCGTTCGCGTCCAGGTACGGGTCGGGGATCAGCCCGGCGGCGAGCAGGTCCGTGTGCACGCAGCCCGGCACGGTCGCCGGCACGGGGCCGTCGATGGAGGGTGCGCGCAGGGTCCATCCCGAGTGGAGGGGACGCAGGACAAGCATGTGGTGTGCTCCCGTGGTCACTGCCGGACTGAACCGGATAAGTACGCGAAGCATGACCTTAAGTTGGTGGTGTAAGGAGTGTCAACAGTAGCGCGCTGAACCGGTTGCGAACGGTCAGGCGGTGCGGCCGGGGCGCAGCGGCCGGGTCGACTGGCGGGCGGTGAGGGTGCCCGGGGGCAGCGTGACGTGGCTGATGCCGCCGCCGTTGATGGTCGTGAGCAGGGCGCGGGCGGCGAGCTCCGCCTGCTCCGCCGGGGTCTGCTGCACGGCGGTGATCGCCGGGACGGTGATCTGGCACAGGTCGGAGTCGTCCCAGGCGACGACCGAAACGTCCTCCGGCACGGACAGGCCCATCTCGTGCGCCACCTTCAGCGACGCGGCGGCCATCACGTCGTTGTCGAACACGACGGCGGTCGGCGGCTCCGCGCCGCTCATCAGCTCGCGCATCGCCCGCATGCCGTCGACGGCGCTGTAGTTGGTGTAGACGACCCGGTACCGGTCGGTGTCGAGCCCGGAGTCGGTGAGCGCCGCCAGGTACGCGGCGTCGCGCTGGCCGGTGTGGAAGAGCTCCTCGGTGCCGGCGACGCGGGCGATCGTGCGGTGCCCGAGGGCCCGCAGGTAGCCGACGATGGCGCGGGCGGTGCCGGCCGTGTCGGCGTCGACGGTGCTGCACCCGTCGAGCCCGGGCTTGCCGCCGATCACCGCGGCGGGCAGGCCGATCTCGACGAGCGCGTCGAGCCGTGGGTCGTCCTTGCGCAGGTCGGTCAGGATGACGCCGTCGACGTGCCGGCCCGCCCACCACTTGCGGTACACCTCGATGGTGTCCTCGATCCGGTCGACGAGGTGCAGCACCAGCGCGATGTCGTTGCGGTTGAGCTCGGCCTCGACGCCGCTGAGCATCTGCGTGAACCAGGAGTCGACGATCATCACCCGCGGCGGCCGGACGAGGACCAGCCCGACCGCGTTGGCGCGGGCGGTGCCCAGCGAGCGGGCGGCGATGTTGGGCGCCCAGCCGAGGTCCCGGGCGGCGGCGAGCACCCGCGCCCGGGTCTGCTCCGAGACGCCGGGCCGGTTGTTGAGCGCGTAGGACACGGCCGCCTCGGACACCCCGGCGTGGACGGCGACCTGGCGGATCGTGACCCGCGCCTGCCCGGCCGCCTCGCCGCCGGTGTCCTTCGCTGCTGCGGCCACCTGTGCTCCCGCCTGCTCGCCCTGCACTGTCCGTGAGGGTACATCCCCGCAGGGCGGTCACACCGGCGGCGGCACCGCAAGCCGTCATGCCGGCGGCAGCCCCAGGTGGGAACGCAGCGTGGTGCCCTCGTACGCGGTGCGGTACACGCCGCGCTCCTGCAGCTGCGGCACGAGCCGGTCGACGATGTCCTCGACGGTGCCCGGCAGGAGCTGCGGCAGCAGGTTGAACCCGTCGACGACCCGGTCCCGCACGTAGCGGGCCCACTCGTCGGCGACCTGCCCGGGCGTGCCGACGAACGTGTTGTGCCGCGGCGTCACCTCGATCACCAGGTCCCGGATCGACAGCCCGCGCTCCGCCGCGAGGGCCCGCCACCCGGTGACCCGTTGCAACTTGCCGGTGCGCAGCTCGATCGGGATCGTGCCGCGCGACGGGTCCAGCTCGCCGTCGGCCGGGTCGATGTCCGGCAGCGGACCGTCGGGGTCGTAGCCGGAGAGGTCCTTGCCCCAGTACTGCTCCAGGAACGCGATCGCGCGCGGCCCGGTGGTCTGTTCCCGGGTGATCCAGTGGGCCCGCTCCCGCGCCTCGCCGGCGGTGTCGCCGAGCACGACCGACGCGCCGGGCAGGATCCGCAGGGAGTCCGCGGACCGGCCGTGCCGGGCGAGCCGCGCCCGCAGGTCCGCGGCGTAGGCGGCGGCCTTGTCGTAGTCGGTGTTGGCGGAGAAGACCACGTCGGCGTGGCGGGCGGCGAGCTCGCGGCCGCCGTCGGAGTCGCCGGCCTGGAAGAGCACCGGCCGCCCCTGCGGGCTCGGCGGGACCGCGCCGGTCGCGTCGAGCGTGACGAGGTCGGTGTCACGGACGACGTGCTCGTTGCGCCACAACGCCTTCGCGGTCTCGACGAACTCGGTCGCCCGCTCGTAGCGGCGCTCGTGCGGCAGCCAGCCGCCGCGCCGGAAGTTCGCGCCGGTCCACGCGTTGTCGGTGGTGACGATGTTCCAGCCGGCCCGGCCGCCGGACACGGCGTCGAGCGAGGCCAGGCGCCGGGCCAGGTCCGCCGGGTAGTTGTAGGTGGTGTTCTGCGTGGCGACGAGCCCGATGTGGGTCGTCTCCGCGGCCAGCGCGGCCAGCTGGGTGATCGCGTCGGGCCGTCCGGCGACGTCGAGGTCGTACACGGTGCCGCGGTTCTCCCGCACCCGCAGGCCCTCGCCGAGGAAGAACGCGTCGAACAGGCCGCGCTCCAGGGTCCGAACGACGTCGACGAACGTGTCGATGTGGGTGTGCTCGGCGAAGTCCGGCTCGGTCCACAGCAGGTTGGGGCCGACGCCGGTGAAGAACACGCCGAGATGCAACTGGGTCATGCGACGCTCCTCGCGACGGCGTAGCGGTTCGTGGGGCGGGGGAGGCCGAGCGTCTCCCGCAGGGTCGCGCCGTGCGCGCCTGCGGCGATGGCGGGTGGTGTACCGCCGTGGAAGTGCACCCCGTCGACCACACCTTCCAACGCGGCGGCGTCGAAGCCGGCGGGCACGTCGGCGAAGACCAGCGGCACCCCGGTCGCGCGGGCCGCGGCGGCGCGCTCGGCGATGCCGGCCACGCCGGAGCCCCGCACCAGCGCGACGTCGAGCTCCGCCGCGATCAAGGCGGAGCCGATGACGACGACCTGCCCCTGCGGCGGGCGGGGAGTGATGAGCGGGCCGACGACGGAGAACCCGGGGCCCTCGAAGTCGACGTGGTGGACCTTGCGGGAGTCGAGGAACCGGCCGGTCTGCACGTCCCGGATGACCGCGTCGTCCTCCCACGAGTCCCACAGCCGGCGGGCGACCTCGACCACGTCGGCGACCTCGCCGGCGTCGACCTGACAGCGGCCGACGGTGGCGAGGTCCCCGGCGGCCGTGGTGGCGCCGACGACCCAGCCGGCCCGCCCCAGCGACGCGTGGTCGAGGCCGGCGAGCTGGGTGGCGAGGTGGAACGGCTCGGTGGTGGTGACGTGCAGCGTCGGCGCGAGCCCGATCCGGGTGGTGCGCCGCGCCAGGTAGGCGGCCAGGACCCCGGCCTCGACCCCGGCCCGCAGCGGCGCGTCGGGGAACGTCACGAACGCGTAGCCGGCCCGCTCGGCGTCGAGCACGGCCCGCTCCAGGGCCGCGAGCGAAGGCGCCTGGATCTCGGTGGCGTAGAGCATCAGGCCGGCCCTCCCACGAGCGACGGGACCCGCACCGCCCGGAACGTGGTGCGGCGGCGCAGCCGGAAGCCGATCGACTCGTACAGGCGGATCGCGTCGGTGTTCGTCGCCGCGGCATGCAGGAACGGCTGCTCGCCGCGGGCGCGGATGCCGTGCGCGACGGCCCGCACGAGCCTGGTCGCGAGGCCCTGCCCGCGGTGCGCCGGGTCGGTGCAGACGGCGGAGATCTCGGTCCAGCCGGGCGGGTGCAGGCGCTCCCCGGCGAGCGCGACCAGCTTCCCGTCGCGGTGGATGCCGAGGTACGTGCCGAGCTCGATCGTGCGCTGCCGGAACGGCCCCGGCTGGGTCCGTTCGACGAGGTCGAGGATCTCGGGCACGTCGGCGGCGGTCAGGACGGCGGACTCGGGGTCGGGCCGCGCCTCGAGGGCGACGTCGATCAGCTGCACGCCGCCGGCCTCGAGGACGACCTCCCAGTGCGCCGGCGGGGGCGGCGCCGTGCCGGTGATCGTGACGACCTCGCCGGCGCCGGCGAGCGCGGCCACGTCGTCCCAGACGTCCGGGCCGGAGCCGGGCGCGACGGTGATGAAGGGGGTGACGTCGGTCTGGTAGCGGATGGCGTCGCCGCTGCGCTCGGCGA
This sequence comes from Dactylosporangium maewongense, assembly GCF_039531485.1. Taxonomy (NCBI): domain Bacteria; kingdom Bacillati; phylum Actinomycetota; class Actinomycetes; order Micromonosporales; family Micromonosporaceae; genus Dactylosporangium; species Dactylosporangium maewongense. The sequence goes on from NZ_BAAAQD010000009.1 coordinate 58,055, forward strand.
AGCGGGCGTGCGGGCCGGTGAGCGCGGCCCAGGCTGGGTTGTCCAGAATATGCATGATTGTCCCTGGTGGAGAGCGGTCAGCTGGCCAGTGCCGGCAGCGCGGCGAGCAGGGTCCGGGTGTAGGCATGGTCGGGCCGGGTGAAGACGTCCTCGACCGGGCCGTGCTCGACGACGCGGCCGTCGTGCATGACGAGCACGCGGTCGGCCAGGTGGTGGATGACGCCGAGGTCGTGGGAGATGAACAGCAGCGCCGTGCCGTCGGCGGCGCGCAGGTCCGCGAGCAGGTCGAGGACCTGCGCCTGGACCGACACGTCGAGCGCCGACACGGGCTCGTCGCAGACGAGGACGTCGGGGCGGGGGCCGACGGCGCGGGCGATCGCGACCCGCTGCCGCTGCCCGCCGGACAGGGCCCTCGGGTGGCGGCCCAGGTGCGCGGCGCTCAGGCCGACCCGCTCCAGGAGCTCCACGACCCGGTCCCGGCGGGCCGCGCCACGCAGCCCGAGGGGCTCCGCGATGAGTTTCTCCACGGTGTACCGCGGGTCGAACGAGCTGAGCGGGTCCTGCGACACGACCTGCAGCCGGCGGCGGTCGGGCCGGCGCCGCCGCTCGGGCACCCCCGTCCAGGGCCGGTCGCCCAGGTGCACGGTGCCGCCGTCGGGCTCCAGGAGCCCGAGCGCGATCCGCGCCACGGTGGTCTTGCCGGAGCCGGACTCGCCGACGACGCCGAGGATCTCGCCGCGGGCGAGCGTGAAGCTGACGTCGTCGACGGCGCGCCGGGCGCCGTAGTGCTTGTGCAGCCCCTCGGCGCGCAGCACGACCCGGTCCGGCTCGACCGCCGCCGGCGGCAGCGGCTCGCGGGCGGCCGAGGACAGCCGGTGCCCGCGCGAGGCGGCGGTCGGCACTGCGGCGAGGAGCATGCGGGTGTAGTCGTGCTCGGGTGCGGTCAGGATCCGCCCGGTCGGGCCCTGCTCGACGATGACGCCGTCGTGCATGACGAGGACCCGGTCGGCGATGCCGGCGACGACGGCGAGGTCGTGGCTGACGAGCAGCAGCGTCGAGCCGGCCGCGCGGCGCTCCGCGAGCAGCCGCAGCAGCTGCGCCTGCACGGTGACGTCCAGCGCCGTGGTCGGCTCGTCGGCGATGAGCAGCGGCGGGTCGGCGGCGATCGCCGAGGCGATCAGCGCGCGCTGGCGCAGCCCGCCGGACAGCTGGTGCGGGTACTGCTTCGCGCGGACCGCGGGCTCCGGCACGTGCACCGCGTCGAGCAGCGCGGTGATCCGCGCGTCACGGGTGGCGGCGGTGCCGACGCCGTGGGTGCGCAGCACCTCGCCGATCTCCTGGCCGACGGTGTTGAGCGGGTCGAGCGAGACGAGCGCGTCCTGCAGCACGAGCCCGGCGACCCGGCCGCGCAGCCGGCGCCAGTCCCGGTCGGTGAACCGGGTCGTGTCGCTCCCTCCGACGTCCAATGTGGACGCCCGCACCTCGGCGCCGGGCCCGGCGAGCCCGACGAGGCTGCGCGCGGTGACACTCTTGCCGGAGCCGCTCTCACCGACGATCGCGACACACTCGCCACGCTCGACGGTGAAGCTGACGCCGCGCACGGCGGGCACGGGCCCCGTGCCGTGCCCGGGAAACGTGACCCGCAGATCGGCGACGGTGACCAGCGGCGCCATGTCAGCGCCTCCCTTCGAAGCGGCGCTGGAGCCGGCGGCCCACGGCGGTGAGCGAGATGACGGTGATCGTGAGGGTCGCGCCGGGCAGGATCGCCGCCCACCACGCGACGCGCAGGTAGTTGCGGCTCTCGGCGAGCATCGCGCCCCACTCCGGGGACGGTGGTTGCGGGCCCATGCCGAGGAACGACAGCGCGGACGCGTTGACGATCGCGGTGCCCAGCCCGATGGTGGCGATGACCGGCAGCGGCCCGAGGGCGTTGGGCAGCACGTGCCGCCACACGAGACGGGCCCGGGACAGGCCGAACGTGACGGCCTGCTCCACGTAGCCCGACCGCCGGACCAGCAGCGTCTGGGCGCGGACGATACGGCCGTACCGTGGCGCGAACGCCAGGGCGATGGCCATGACCAGGCTCGGGGTGCCCGGCTCGGTGAACGCGATGAACAGCAGCGCGAGCAGCACCTCCGGAAACGCGGACAGCACGTCCAGCGCGCGGCTGAGCACCTCGTCGACGGCGCGCGGCGCCAGCCCGGCGAGCAGCCCGGCGATCCCGCCGGCGAGCACCGACAGCAGCGTCGACACGAGGCCGATGCTCAGCGAGTAGCGGGCGCCGTGCACGACCCGGGTGAAGACGTCGCGCCCGAGCTGGTCGGTGCCGAACCAGTGCGCCCCGCCCGGCGGCTCCAGCGCGTGGAACGGGTCCGCCGCCAGTGGGTCGGCGCCGGTGATGAGCCTCGGCGCGACGGCCGCGACGGCGACGAGCAGCAGCACGACGCCGGCGGCCACCGCGCCGGGCGCCCACCGCAGGGACCGGCCGCGCGGCCTCTCGACGGCGGGGACGGCGGGCAGGGCGATCGACATGACGGTCAGCCTTTCCGCAGGCGCGGGTCGATGAGCAGGTACGCCAGATCAGCGAGGGTGCTGAGCACCACGTAGATGGCGGCGGCGAGCATGACGACGGCGAGGACCACGGGGATGTCCTTGTTGCCGACGGCCTCGGTGGCGACCTCGCCGAGGCCGGGCCGGCCGAAGACCCGCTCGACGACGACGGCGGCGCTGAGCAGGAAGCCGATCAGCGTCCCGGCGAGCGTCACCGCGGGCAGCAGCGCGTGCCGCAGGGCGTGCCGCCACAGCAGGGCGAGCCGGGTCAGGCCGCGGGCGCGGGCGGTCACCGCGAAGGGCTCCTCCAGCGCGCGTTCGAGGCCTTCGCGGATGACCTGGCTGAGCAGCCCGCCGATCGGCAGCGCGAGCGACACGGCCGGCAGGACGAGCGCGGACGCGTCCCGGTCGCCGGAGACGGGGAACCAGCCGAGCTGGAAGGAGAACACGCTCAGCAGCAGGATGCCGATGAGGAAGCCGGGCGCGGACACGATGGACAGCTCGAGGCCGGAGACGAGGCCGCGCAGCCACCGGGCCCGGCCGGTCGTGACGATCGCGAGGCCGACCGCGATGACGGCGCTGAACGCGGTGGCGAGCAGCGTGAGCTTCACCGTGGGCCAGACCTGGCTGCCGATGACGTCGGCGACCGGCCGTTGCAGCACGTACGAGCGGCCGAGGTCGCCGTGCAGGAGCCGCCACAGGTAGCCGAGGTACTGCACCACCGCCGGCCGGTCGAGGCCGAGGTCGCGGGCGATCTGGGCGCGGATCTGCGGCGTGTCTGGGCCGTCGCCGACGAGGGTGTCGACGGTGTCGCCCGGGGCGAGGCGCAGCGCGAGGTAGGCCGCGGAGGCGGCGGCCCAGAGGACCACCGCCCCGCTGCCGAGCCGCCGCAGGACCGGCTTCAGCATCGGCGGCATCGCTACCTGCCGATCCACACGTTGTAGGCGCTGCCGGGCACGCCGGCCGTCGGCTCGAAGCCCACGCCACCGACCTTCCGCTGCGCGGCGACCTGGTCCGCCGGCGCGTACAGGGGCAGCAGCACGGCCTTGTCGTTGAGGGTCTTCTGGACGGTGGAGTAGGCCGCCTTGCGCCTGGCCGTGTCGCTGGTCGCCGCCGCCTCGCTGATCAGCTTCTCCAGCTCCGGGTCGACGTAGCCGTGCCGGTTGATCGGGGCGCCCTTCGGCACGATCAGGCCGATCGCGGCGCCGGCGTCGGTGTCGGCGCGGGAGTTGTCGAAGACCTCGAACTCGCCCTTGGCGATCGCGTCGGCGGCGGTGCCCTGGTCGACGACCTTGACCTGCAGGTCGATGCCCGCGCTCTGCTTCACCGCGGCCTGCACGGCCTGGGCGAGGATGTCGCGCTTGTCCCGCACGAACGGCGCCGACAGCACGATCCGCGCGGTGAGCCGCTTGCCGTCCCTGGTGCGGAAGCCGTCGCCGTCCCTGGTGCCCCAGCCGGCCTCGTCGAGCAGGCTGTTGGCCTTCGCGGGGTTGTTGCCGTACGTCTTCTCCACCGAGGGCTCGTAGAACGGGCTGGACGGGCTCAGCAGGCTCCAGGCCCGGGTCGCGGTGCCGCGGTAGACGCCCTGCAGGACGGCGTCGACGTCGACCGCGTCGCGGAACGCCTGCCGGACCCGGATGTCGTCGAACGGCGCGTGGGTCAGGTTGAAGTAGAGGTTGTACGCCGTGCCGCTGTTGAGCTGCTTGGCGAAGCGCAGGTTCGGGTCGCTCTTGACCAGTTCCTGCTCCGTGGCGGGCACGCCCTCGATCACGTCGACCTGGCCGGAGGTCAGGGCGCCGACGCGGACGCTGGACTCCTTGAGGAACCGGTAGGTGACCTCGTCGAGGTAGGCGGGCCCCTGATGGCCGGCGTTGGAGGGCGCCCACGCGTAGGCCGGGTTCTTCGTGTAGTGGACCTCCTGGCCCTTGGTGTAACGATCGAGGATGAACGGCCCGGTGCCGACGACGGACGGGCCGCCGGCCTTCAGGTCGGGGCTCTTCAGCGACTTCGGCGACACCTGCGCGCCCTGCGGGGAGGCGAAGAAGTCGAGGATGAGCACGTCGGGCTGCTTGAGGTGGACGGCGAGCGTCCTGCCGTCGACGACCTCGGCGTCCTTGAAGTACTTCAGCTGGGTCGCGGCGACGCTCGGGGCGTAGCCGGGCGCGAGGAGCTGGTCGAGGTTCGCCTTGACCGCGGCCGCGTCGAACTTCTCGCCGTCGTGGAAGGTGACGCCGTCGCGCAGCTTGAACGTGTAGGTGAGCCCGTCGGCGGACGCCTCCCACGAGGTCGCCAGCCACGGCAGGTAGCCGCCCTTGTCGTCGTGGGTGAGCAGCGCCTCGAAGCTGTTCCACACCAGCAGTCGGGCCTTGGCCTGGGCGTACTGGTGCGGGTTGAAGGTGACGGGCTCGGTCTCGATCGCCCAGGTGAGTTTGCCGCCCTGGACGGGCGCGCCGGTGGCCTCGGCGGCGGGGTCCCCGGCGGCGCCGTTGCAGCCACCGAGCAGTAGGGCCGCGACGGCAAGGGACGCAAGGAATCTACGCATGGGACATCCTCAATGGGGGGTTCGCGACGGGTTCGAGGTGCGCGACGAAGCGACGGGCCGGCACCGCGGGTGGGTCAGCGGCCTCTCGTCGGGTCAGTGCAGCAGTGGCTGTGCGTGACTGTCAACGGTCGATGGGCGGTCCTGTCGGCCATGTCACGTACCCCTGGATTAATTCCTAGTATCCACGTAGGATTGGTTGGCTATGCTGCTCCGGATCAACGGAGGACCACCATGTCGAAACTGCCCCGCTCAAGCCGTCTGGCCAGCCCGGTCGACACGACGGCCCACGGCGTGTACCGCATTCCCCAGGACCCGGACGACCCCCGTCCGCTGTACCGGTTCGCCGGTCGCGTGGACCCCGAAGCCCCGCCGGGCCGCTACCACCTCTACGCGGGCTGGTTCTGCCCGTGGTCGCAGCGCGTGACGATCGCGCACGCGCTCGCCGGCCTGCGGGACGTCGTCAGCGTGTCCTATGTGGACAACGCCCGCGACGGCCGCGGCTGGGCCTTCCGGGAGCGCTACGGCCCCGATCCGGTCAACGGGTTCACGCTGCTGCGGCAGGCGTACGACGCGACCGAGCCGGACTTCGACGGGCACGTCTCCGTCCCGACGCTGTGGGACCGCACGGACGGCGTGGTGCTCAGCAACGACTGCAAGGGGATCGGCATCGACCTCGCGACCCGGTTCCGGCATCTGGCGACGCCGGTGATCGACACCTACCCGGCGGCGCACCGCGAGGAGATCGAGCAGCTCGACGAGTGGCTCAACCCGGCCGTGAACCGCGGGGCCCGGGACAGCACCGAGCTGCTGGACGCCTTCGGCACCCTCGACGAGCGGCTCGCCACCCGGCGCTACCTGCTCGGCCCTGAGATCACCGAGGCCGACATCCGGCTGTACGTGACGCTCGCGCGCCACGGCGCCGGGCTCGCCGACTTCCCGCACCTGTGGGCCTACGCCCGCGACCTCTACACGGTGCCCGCCTTCCGTGACACCACCGACTTCACCACGTACGCCGAACCCGTCGTCCTGGACTGGGACGAGCCGGTGCACCGCGCGGAAGGGATCCCCGCGTGACCTCGCAGCTCCATCTGGCAGTCGCGCTGGACGGTGCCGGCTGGCACCCCGCCGCCTGGCGCGACCCGTCCACGCACCCGGATTCGTTGTTCGCGCCGGAGTACTGGCTGGACCTGGTCCGCATCGCCGAGCGCGGGAAGCTCGACTTCGTCACCATCGAGGACTCCCTCGGCCTGCAGTCCGGCCGGCACGACGGCCTCGACGGGCGGGCCGACCACGTCAAGGGCCGCCTCGACGCGCTGCTCATCGCGGCCAGGCTCGCGCCGGTCACCACCCACATCGGGCTGGTGCCGACCGTGACCACGACCCACACCGAGCCGTTCCACGTCTCCACCCAGCTCGCCACCCTCGACCACCTGAGCACCGGCCGGGCCGGCTGGCGGGTGCAGGTGTCCGGGCGGGCCGGCGAGGCCGCGCACTTCGGCCGCCGGAAGTTCCCCGAGATCGACCCGGCCGCGTACGCCGAGCCGGCCGGGCAGGCGTTCATCGCGGAGCTGTTCGCCGAGGCCGCCGACCACATCGAGGTGGTCCGCCGGCTGTGGGACAGCTGGGAGGACGACGCCGAGATCCGCGACGTCGCCACCGGCCGGTTCGTCGACCGGGACAAGCTGCACCACATCGACTTCAGCGGCCGGCACTTCAGCGTCAAGGGCCCCTCGATCACGCCGCGGCCGCCGCAGGGCCAGCCGGTCGTCACCGCCCTCACCCACACGCCGCTCGGCTACGGGCTCGGCGCCGACATCCTCTACGTGACCCCGAAATCCGTCGAGGACGCCGCCGCGCTGGCCGCCGCCGCCCGCCCGGCGCGGGTCTTCGCCGACGTCGTCGTGTTCCTCGACCCGGACCGCAAGGACCGCCTCGACGAGCTCGACGGCGGCCCGTACACCAGCGACGCCCACATCCACGTCGGTGACGCCGCCGGGCTGGCCGCGCTGCTGCTGTCGTGGCGGGACGCCGGCATCGACGGCTTCCGGCTGCGCCCCGGGGTGCTGCCCGCCGACCTGACGGCCATCGTCGACGAGGTGTTGCCGCTGCTGCGGGCCGAGGGCGCGTTCCGCACCGGCTACACGAGCACCACCCTGCGCGGGCACCTCGGCCTGCCCGCCGCGCGGAACCGGTACGCCCGCACGGAGGTCACCGCATGAAACAGGTCATTCTCGCGGCGCACTTCCCGGGCGTGAACAACACGACCGTGTGGAGCGACCCGGCCGCCGGCAGCCAGATCGCGTTCGAGTCGTTCCGCCGCTTCGCACAGACCGCGGAGCGCGGCAGGTTCGACTTCTTCTTCCTCGCCGAGGGCCTGCGACTGCGCGAGCAGCGCGGCCGCATCCACGACCTCGACGTCGTCGGCCGACCCGACGCGCTCACCGTCCTCGCCGGGCTCGCCGCCGTCACCACCCACCTCGGGCTGACCGGCACCGTCAACGCCACCTTCAACGAGCCCTACGAACTGGCCCGCAAGCTCGCGTCCCTGGACCACCTGTCCGGCGGCCGGGCCGGGTGGAACGTCGTCACCTCCTCCGACGCGTTCACCGGCGAGAACTTCCGCCGCGGCGGCTACCTCGACCGCGCCGACCGCTACACCCGCGCCGCCGAGGTCCTGCACACCGCGCGAGAGCTGTGGGACACCTGGCCCGCCGGCGAGGTCGTCGCCGACCGCGTGTCGGGTGCCTTCACCCGTACCGGCGACCCGGGCACATTCGTCCACAGTGGACAGCACGTCGACATCCGCGGCCACTTCACGGTGCCGCGCACGCCGCAGGGGCGGCCGCTCATCATCCAGGCCGGCGACTCGGACCCCGGTCGCGAGTTCGCCGCCCGCGACGCCGACGCCATCTTCTCCCGGCACAGCACCCTCGAGGCCGGCAAGGCGTTCTACGCCGACGTGAAGGGCCGCATGGCGAAGTTCGGCCGGCGCCCCGACGAGCTGAAGATCCTGCCGGCCAGCACGTTCGTGCTGGGTGCCACCGAGTCGGAGGCCGCGGAGAAGGCGCACCACATCCGGCGGCAGCAGGTCAGCCCGCAGACCGCGATCCTGCTGCTGGAACAGCTGTGGAACAAGGACCTCAGCGACCACGACCCCGACGGCCCGCTGCCCGTCTTCGACCCGGTCCCGGACGACGACTCCATCATCAAGGGCCGCGCCCGCCTCTTCGACGACCCCCTCGCCACCGCCCGGCAGTGGCGTTCCCTGGCGGAGGAGAAGGGGCTCGGCATCCGTGACCTCATCATCGAGGTGACCGGCCGGCAGACCTTCATCGGCACCCCGTCCACGGTCGCGGCCACCATCGACGAGTTCGTGCAGAGCGACGCGGCCGACGGGTTCATCCTCGTGCCGCACATCGTGCCGGGCGGCCTGGACGAGTTCGTCGACGGCGTCGTGCCGCTGCTGCAGGAGCGCGGCGTGTTCCGCACCGACTACACCACCACGACGCTGCGCGGGCACCTCGGACTGCGGCATGAGTGACCCCGTGACCGGCCCCGTGACCGACCCGGTGTTCCACTGGTTCCTGCCGACGGGCGGCGACGACCACGCCGTCGGCGCCGGCACCCACGGCGGCATCATCGGCGCGCAGGACACCGCCCCGCTGCCGCGCTCCGCGACGTTCCGCGCCCCGACCCTGGACTATCTGACCCAGATCGCCCGCGCCGCCGACCAGCTCGGCTACGCCGGCGTGCTCACCCCGACCGGGGCGCACTGCGAGGACGCGTGGCTCACCACGGCCGCGCTGATCGCGCAGACCCGGCGGCTCAAGTTCCTCGTCGCGTTCCGCCCCGGGCTCATCACCCCGGTCCTCGCCGCGCAGATGGCCGCCACGTTCCAGCGGCTGTCCGAGGGGCGGCTGCTGCTCAACGTCGTCATCGGCGGCAGCGCCGCCGAGCAGCGCGGCTACGGCGACCCGCTCGACCACGACGCCCGCTACGAGCGCGCCGGCGAGTTCCTCGACGTGGTCCGCGCCGCCTGGTCCGGGTCCCGCTTCGACCATCACGGCGTGCACTACGACATCGACGGCGGGCTGCTGCGCGAGCCGCCGCCGGTCACGCCGACGGTGTATCTCGGCGGGTCGTCGTCGGCCGCGGTCAAACTCGCCGCCCGGCACGCCGACGTGTACCTCACCTGGGGCGAACCCGTCGCGCTCGTGGCGGAGAAGATCGCCGCGGTCCGCGCCGCGGCCGAACGGCCGGTGCGCTTCGGGATCCGGCTGCACGTCATCACCCGGGCCACCGCCGGCGAGGCCTGGTCCGCGGCGGAGCGGCTCATCGCCGGCCTGTCCGACGAGACGATCCGCGAGCGGCAGGAGAGCCTGCGCGGCCTCGACTCCGTCGGCCAGCGCCGGATGCTCGACCTGCACGGCGGCGACCGCGACCGGCTCGTCGTCGCCCCCAACCTGTGGGCCGGGATCGGCCTGGTCCGCGGCGGCGCCGGCACCGCCCTCGTCGGCAGCCACGCGGAGGTCGCCGCCCGCATCGCCGAATACCGGGCGGCCGGGATCGACGAGTTCATCCTCTCCGGCTACCCGCATCTGGAAGAGGCGTACACGTTCGCCGAAGGAGTGCTGCGGTGAAGTTCCTCGCCATCACGCTCATCGTCACCGACGGCAGGAAGCCGGCCCGCGAGCGGCTGCGCGAGGTCGTCGACAACGCGGTCCTCGCCGAGCAGCTCGGCTTCGACGGCTTCGGCGTCGGCGAACGCCACGAGCGGCCCTTCATCTCATCCTCGCCGCCGGTCGTGCTCAGCCACATCGCCGCCCGCACCAGCGTCATCCGGCTCTTCACCGCCGTGACGACGCTGAGCCTCCTCGACCCGGTCCGCGCGTTCGAGGACTACTCCACCCTGGACAACCTCTCCGGCGGCCGCCTGGAGCTCATCGTCGGCAAGGGCAACGGCGCCGCGCAGGCCCGCCTGTTCCACGTCACGGCGGACGACCAGTGGGACCGCAACCGCGAAGGGTACGAGCTCTTCACCCGGCTGTGGCGGGAGGACAAGGTCACCTGGTCCGGCCGCTTCCGGCCACCGCTGTCGGAGGCCGAGGCCTGGCCGCGGCCCCTGCAGCAGCCGATCCGCATCTGGCACGGCAGCGCCACCAGCAAGGCGTCCGTCGAGCTGGCCGCCCTGCACGGCGACCCGCTCTTCTCCGCCAACGTCACCAACCCCGTCGAGCCCTACGCCGACCTGGTCGCCCACTACCGTTCACGGCTGGCATTCCACGGGCACGACCCGTCGAAGGCGCTCGTCGGCGCCGGGTCCGCCGGGTTGTACGTGGCCGAACGGTCCCAGGACGCCGTCGACACCTACCGGCCGATCTTCAATGCCCGCCTGGAGACCTTCCGGCGCGTCGGCGTCGAGCCGGTGTTCCACACCATCGAGGACGCGATCGAACGCAGCTCGCTCCTCGTCGGCAGCCCGCAGCAGATCATCGACAAGGTCCACCGGTACCACGTCCACCTCGGCCACGAGGTCATGCACGTCCAGGCCGACGCCGACGGGCTCACCGACAAGCAACACCGCGGCTCCCTGGAGCTCTTCCAGGCCGAGGTCGCTCCTGTACTGCGACGCGAGATCCCGAGTCGCCCGTTCCCCACCCCGGCGGTGCCGTCATGACCGTGCCCCTGTCCATCCTCGACCTGTCCCCGATCAGCTCCGGCAGCGACGCGGGCGCCGCGCTGCGCAACACCATCGACCTCGCCCGGCGCGCCGAGTCCTTCGGCTACCACCGGTTCTGGGTCGCCGAGCACCACTTCGCGCCCGGCGTCGCCAGCGCCGCGCCAGCAGTGCTCATCGGCCTCATCGCCGCCGCCACCGACCGGATCCGGGTCGGCTCGGGCGCCGTGCAGGTCGGCCACCAGACCGCGCTGTCCGTGGTGGAGCAGTTCGGCCTCCTCGACGCCGTGCACCCCGGCCGGCTCGACCTCGGCCTGGGCCGCTCCGGTCAGCGCGGCTCCTTCGCACCCACGCCGGTCGCCGCCCAGCCCGCACGTGTCGTGGACGGGCTGCTCATCCCGCCGGCGTTCGACTTCTCCCGGCTGGTCACCCAGCCGCGGTTCGCGCTCTTCGCGCAGCTGCTGCAGCAGCCGGGTGCGCAGTCGCCGGACTTCGCCGAGGTGGTCGACGACATCCGGGCCCTCATCGCCGGCACGTACACCCGCGACGGCCTCGACGTGCACGCCACCCCCGGCGAGGGTGCGAAGGTCGAGCTGTGGATCCTCGGCTCCAGCGGCGGCCAGAGCGCCACGGTGGCGGGGGAGCGGGGGCTGCCGTTCGCCGCCAACTACCACGTCGCCCCGGCGGCCGTCCTCGAGGCGGTGGCGGCCTACCGCGCCGCCTTCCGTCCCGGGGTCCTCGACCGGCCCTACGTCGTGGTCTCCGCGGACGTGGTCGTCGCCCCCTCTGCGGCGGTGGCGAAGCAGCTGGCGTCGCCGTACCGGCACTGGGTCCGTAGCATCCGCACCGGCGCCGGCGCGATCCCGTTCCCGACCCCGGCGGAGGCGGCCGCGACCCCCTGGACCGACGAGGACCAGGCGCTGGTCCAGGACCGCCTGGACACGCAGTTCGTGGGGGACCCTGCCTCGGTCGCGGCCCAGCTGCGCACGTTGCGGCGGGCCACCGGCGCCGACGAGCTCCTCGTCACCACGATCACCCACGACCACGCGGACCGGGTCCGCTCCTTCGAGCTCCTCGCCCGCGAGTGGCACGGCGAGGGCTCCGAGGGCTGACCCGCCGCGTGGCGTCCCGCCGTCCGGCGCCCGGTCGGCGTGCCGCCCGCAGGGCCGCCATGCGGGCGGACTTCGTGAGGGCGTCGCCGGGCGCGTCGCCCGCGGGGCTGTCACGCGGGCGGACTTCGTGAGGGCATCGACCCGCAGGGCCGTCATGCGGGCGGACCTCATGGGGTCCCGTCAGCGTGCCGCCCGCAGGGCCAGCCACGCGGCGAGGGCGAACCCCATGAGGGCCGCGGCGGCGCGCAGGACCCTCGGGTCGAGGCGGCGGGTGACGGCCGGGCCGATCGCCCCGCCGATCGTCGTGCCGGCCGCCAGGGGCACCACCGTCCACCAGGCGACGTCGGCAGCGAGCACGAACACCACGGCGGGCAGCACGCCGGCGCAGGCGGTCAGCGCGTTCTTCACCGCGTTGGCGCGGACCAGGTCGGCGTCGACCAGGTGCAGCACGGCGGCGAGCGTGAGGATGCCCGCGCCGGCGCCGAAGTATCCGCTGTAGACGCCGACCGCGAAGACCGCCACCGGCCACGTCCTGTCGCCGGGCCGTGCCGGCCGCCCGCCGTGGGGCGACGACCCGGCGACGGGGCGGACGAGGATCAGCACGGCGGCGAACGCGACCAGCACCGGCACGATCCACGCGAACACGTCCGCCGGCGTCACCAGCAGCAGCACCGCCCCGGCGGTGCCACCGGCCGCCGCGAGCGCGGCCCACCCGGGCAGCCCGCGCCGGTGCGCCCGCAGCTCCTGCCGTGACGCCGCCGACGCCGCGACCGCCCCGCTGATCAGCGCCACCGTGTTAGCGACGTTGGCCTGCACCGGCGCCAGCCCGGCGGCGAGCAGCGCGGGGAACGCGACCAGCGACGCGATCCCGCCCGCGGTGCCGATCACCCCGCCGATCACCCCGGCGAGGAGGAGGAACACCGTTGACATCCACCGATCTTATACCTAGCCTCTCTAGGTATGGATGTGCGGGGGCACCTCGACCTTTTGCTGCTGACCGTGCTGGCCGACGCCGGCCCAGTGCACGGCTATGCGCTGATCGCCACCCTCCGGGAGCGGTCGGGCGGCGCGTTCGACCTGCCGGAGGGCACCGTCTACCCGGCTCTGCACCGCTTGGAACGTGACGGTCTCGTCGTCAGCCACTGGGAGCACGCCGTCCCCCGCCGCCGCCGCGTCTACTCCCTCACCCCCGACGGCCACCGCGCCCGGGTGACGAAGCAGGCCGAGTGGCACACCTTCCTCACCGGCGTCGAGTCCGTCCTCGCTGGCACCGCAGCACCGTAGGCCGGCGGCGTGGGCTTCGACGTCGGCGTCGGGCTGTTCCTCTGCGCCGAGACCGTCCGGCCGCTGGAGGAGCGGCGGCGGTTCCTGGACGCCGTCAACGCCACGCTGGAGCGGCACGGGCTGCCCCCGCACCGGGAGCCGCGGTCCGTCGCCGAGATCGATCCGCCGCTGCCGCCGGGGACGGACCCGTGCCTGCTCGGCGCATCGATGGGCGCGTACTCGTCGCACGCCCGGCGGTCCGACCGGCTCGACTGGCTCGCCCGGCACGTCGCGGTCCGCGGCACCGCGCCGGCCGCCGGCCCGCCGTACGGGCCGGAGCTGTACCAGGCGTATGACCGCCTGCCGGACCGCGCGGCGACGTTCGACCACCTGCTCGCCGCGTGCGGCGATGGGGTCGTCGTGCTCCCGCGGCCGCTGGACCGGGTCCTTGCCGGCGATCACTGCTGGCTGATCTCGGCGGACCGGCTGCGCGCCGAGGCCGTGGCGCTCGGGTACGTCCTGCGCACCGCCGACCCGGCCGTCAGCGACTCGCCCGTCGTGGACTGGATCACCGGGACGGCCGTGCCGGACCGCTCGTTCGAACACCTCCGCGCCCGGATCCCCGACGATGCCGACGTCTGGCAGGGCTGGGCCGAGGAGTCCGACCTGTGCCACCGCCTGCTGCAGAGCGCGGACGACGTGCTGCGGACGGGCGCGCTGGGCATCACCAGCTGACGCCGCCCCGGCTCCTGGCCCGAGCCGGGGCGGGCAGCACTGTCAGTCGAGCATGGCGCCGCAGGTGACGTTGACGGCGGTGCCGGTCATCGTGCGGGCCAGGTCCGAGGCGGCGAACACCGCGACGTCGCCGACGTCCGCCAGGGTCGCGGCGCGGCCGAGGAGGGTCTGGCCGGTGATGGACTTCTCGATGGCCTCGAGGGCCGGGGCGTCGGCGGGGATCGAGTCGGGCAGGCCGCCGGTGCGCAGCGTCAGGACCCGGACGCCGTGCGGGCCGAGCTCCGTGGCGAGCTGGCGGCGCATGTGCTCGACGGCCTGGAAGCCCGCCTGCAGGCCGCCGAGGTGGAAGTCGCGCGGGGGGTCGCCGGCGCCGCCGAAGAACAGCAGGACGCCGCCGCGGCCGTCGCGGACCATGTGACGGGCGGTGGCGCGGGACGTGATGAACTTCGAGCGGACCGACTGCACGACCGGGGCCAGGTAGTCCTCGACGGTCATGTCGATCATCGGGGTGCCCTGGACGTCGGCGTCGGCGATGACGTTCACGGAGATGTCGATCCGGCCCGCCGCGGCCACGACCGCCGCCGCGTGGGCGTCGACGGCGTGCTCGTCGAGCGCGTCGACGGCGGCGGTGTCCGCCGCCCCGCCCGAGGCGCGGACGTCGGCGGCGACCGCGTCCAGGGTGGCGAGGGTGCGGCCGGTGAGGAACACCCGGGCGCCCGCCCGGCCGAACGCCCGCGCGATGGCGCCGCCGACCGAGCCTCCGCCGCCGTAGATGATCGCGTTCCTGCCTGCGAGGAGCATGCTGGTTCCTTCCCGTGGGTGTACCTGTCACCGGTACAACCCCGCGGGCCGGCCAAACTCATCGGCCGGCGCCGCTCATCGGCCGGCGAGTGTGGCCGGCAGCTCGAAGGCGGGGAACAGCGTCGGGTCGAGGAACGACACCACGTCGGTCAGTTGTCCGCCGCGCACCGTGACCACGTCGATGCTCGCCGCGACGAAGGCGTCGTCGCGCAGCAGGTACGTCCCGAAGGCCGGCCGCCCGTTGGCCCGGGCCGGCAGGAACCGCCACCGGTGGTGCGCCGGACCGGCGAGGAGGAACGTGCGGATGGCCGCGGCGCCGCGGTACACCTCGGGCAACGGCGGCATCGAATACTTCGCGTCGCCGGCGAGCATGCTCACGATCGCGTCCACGTCGCCGCGCTCCCAGGCCGTGCGGTACGCCCCGGCGACCGCCGCCACGTCCCCGGCGGCCACCGGCTCAGGCGCGGGCAGGGCCGCCCGCGCCCGCTGGACGGCGCTGTTGACGGCGGCGACCGTGGTGCCGAGCAGGCCGGCGGTCTCCGCGGCGGAGAAGCCGAGCACGTCGCGCAGCAGGACCGCGGCCCGCGGGCGCGGCGGCAGGTGCTGCAGGGCGGCCACGAACGCCAGCTCCACCGAGATCCCGGTCAGCGCGTCCGGCAGCGGCTGCAACCACAGCGGCTCACCCTCGGCGCCGGCGGGCAGCTCGCGGCGGCCGCGCCGCTGCAGCGCGGTGAGGCAGCGGTTGGTGGCGATGCGGAACAGCCAGGGCCGCACCCCGTCGTGGTCGGCGAGCCGCTCGAACGCCTTCCACGCCCGCAGGTACGTCTCCTGCACCGCGTCCTCGGCGTCGTGCAGCGAGCCCAGCATGCGGTAGCAGTGCGCGAGCACCTCACCACGCAGCGGGCCGGTCAGCGCCTCGAACGTCACCCGCCCATCGCTCACCGTGGCTGGAGACGCTGCCGCACCGTGGCGGGGGACGGGTTCACCTGCGCGTAGCCGTTGATGACGACGGTCGGCACGGTCTCGTTGCCGTCGGCGACCGCCCGCACCGCAGCGGCGCCGTCCGGGTCCCGCCAGATGTTGACCCACGCCGCGTGCCGCGCCCGGCCCAGCAGGCTCAGCCGCAGGCGCAGGCAGTACTGGCAGCCGGGCCGCCAGTAGACGACCGGCCTCCCCGACGCCTGCGCCTCGGCCGCGGGCGTGTGCCGCGGGAACGCGAGCGGCGAGAACGCGAGGCCGATCGCGGCGAAGAGCAGCCCGAAGACCACCGCGCCGGTCGGGGAGCCGCTCCGGAGCTGGTTGGCGACGACCACGGCGCCGATGGCCACGAACGCGAGGGGCACCAGCCATACACGGGTCACGGCACACACCCTAACCCGTCACGACACGATGGCCCCGTGCTCGTCGACGACCTTGTCGCGCCAGTAGCGGTCCCACTCGTCGTCGACGTACTTGGGGACCTTGCCTGCGGGGTAGTCGACGTATCCGGCCGGTGGGCCGGTGCCGTCGCGGACGCAGGTGCGGCCGGTGGCGTTGCCGACGGCCTTCACCGGGTGCTCGCCGGAGCCGCAGACGCGCTCCTTGAACGAGCACCCGCCTCCGGCGAGCAGGACCGCGGCCAGCAGGGGGACGAGTGCGCGCTGGGGCATGCTCTCAGTGTGGCCCCACCGGGGCGTCGCCGCGCAGCGTGATGCGGTGCATGACGCGGTGGGCGGTGCCGTAGTCGCGGTTGGCGTAGTGGGCGGTGCTGCGGTTGTCCCACATGGCGACGTCGCCGGGCCGCCAGCGGTGCCGCACGATGTGCTCCGGCTTCGTCAGGTGCGCGTAGAGCAGGTCGAGGATGCCGCGGCTCTCCGCCTCCGAGACGCCGACGATGTGCGACGTGAACCCGGGATTGACGAACAGGCCCTTCCGGCCGGTCTCCGGGTGGACCCGCACCACCGGGTGCTCGACCGGGTCGAGGCGGGTGACGACCTCGCCGTCCCACACGCTGCCCTTGCCGCCGCGGCGCTGCGCCAGGTAGTACCCGAACTCCCGGTTGCCGTCGTGCACGGCGGTCAGCTGGTCGGCGAGGGCTCGTACAGGAGCGGACAACGACGCATAGGCCAGCTGGCTGTCCGCCCAGTTGGTGTCGCCACCCGACGGCGGCAGCACGACCGCCCGCAGGATAGAGCCGAGCGGCGGGCGGGGCATGAACGTGACGTCGGTGTGCCACACGTCGGCGAAGCCGTTGTCGGCGCTGTCGAGCGCGTACACCTCGGGGTGGGCCTCGTCGACGCCACCCACGACGGGGTGCGACGCGGTCAGCTCGCCGAGCCGCCGGCCGAGCCGAACCTGGCCGTCGTCGTCGAGTTGCTGCCCTTCGAAGAACAGCACCTTGTGCTCGACGAGCGCGGCCCGCACCTCGGCGAGCTCGTCGTCGGTGGCCCGGTCCAGGTCGATGTCGTGCACGTCGGCGCCGAAGTGCGGGCCGAGGTGGTCGAGCTTCACAGGGTGCTCCTCTCGATTGCCTTGCCCTGGGCCGCTTCGCGTTCATGGGCCGTTTCGCGTTCATGGGCCGCTTCGCGTACGGCGTGGCCGATGGTGGTCCGTAGCGCCGCGTACTCCGGCAGGCCTCGCAGCTCGTCCGGCTCGACGCCGGTGCGGGGCAGGTCGATGTCCAGGTCCAGGGCGACCCGGCCGGGGCGGCTCGTCAGCACCACCACGCGGCTGCCGAGGAACACCGCCTCGTCGACGCTGTGGGTCACGAAGACGCAGGTCCGTCCGGTCTCCGCGGTGACCCGCCGCAGGTCCTCCTGCAGCCGCTCCCTGGTCAGCGCGTCGAGCGCCGCGAAGGGCTCGTCCAGAAGGAGCAGCGGATTCGGTACGGCCAGGGCCCGTGCGATCGCGACGCGCTGCTGCTGCCCACCTGAGATCTGCCAGACCCGCCGCCCGGCGACGTCGTGCAACCCGACCCGCTCCAGCAGCTCCAGCACCCGCTGCTGGCGGTGTTTTTGGGGTACGCCGGCATACCGCAACGCGAGCTCGACGTTACCGCCGACGGTCTTCCACGGCAGCAGGCGCGGCTGCTGGAACACCAGGCCGGCGCCGCGCCCCGGCTCCGGGACCTCGCCGTCGGCGCGCACCGTGCCGGCGGTCGGCTGCTCGAAGCCCGCGATCAGCCGCAGCAGCGTGCTCTTGCCGCAGCCGGACGCGCCGACCAGCACCAGGAAGGCGCCGGTCGGCACGTGCAGGTCGATCGGGCCGACGGCCGTGACCGCGCTGTAGCGGTGCTCGACGTTCGCGATGGTGATCGCGTCAGGCGAGGACACCTGGGAGACCCTTGGTGTAGATGGCCTTCTCCACCGTGGCGAGGTCCGGCACGGCGTCGATCTTCTTCTGGCCCTTGAGGAACTCGGCCGCGGCGAGCAGGTTCTTCGCCAGGTCACCGACCTTCTCGGGGGTGCCGAGCCAGGTGCCGCTGGCGATGTCGGCGGGCTTGAGGAACACGCCCTGGCTCAGCTGGTGCTTGGCGTCCTCGGCGCTGATGTTGAGCTCCTTGCCGACGGCCGTGGCCGCCGCGGCCGGGTCGTTGGCGATGATGTCGAGCGCCTTCGCCTCGGCCTTGCGCCACGCGTCGACGGCGTCGGGGTGCGCGGTCGCGAACGCGGTCGACACAACGCCGAGGTCTAGGGTCGGCTTGCCGCCGGCGGCCAGCTCGCGGCTGGTGATGAGGACCTTGCCGGTCTTCTTCAGCTCGTCGAGGGACGGCAGCCAGGTGTACGCGGCGTCGAGGTCACCACGGGTCCACGCGGCCTGGATGTCCTGCGGCTCCAGGTCGACGATGGTCAGCTCGGACTCCTTGATGCCGGCCTTGTCCAGCGCGGCGAGCAGGCTGTAGTGCGCGGTCGACGCGAACGGCGTGCCGACCTTCTTGCCCTTGAGATCCGCGATCGCGTTGACGTTGGATCCGTTGCGGGCGACGAGTGCCTCGTTGTCGCCGGCCACGTCGAGGACGAACGCGACCTGGTACGGGATGTTCAGCGGCGCCGACAGCCCACGGGCGACGGGGCTGGACCCGATGGCGGCGATGTCGACGCTCTTGGCGACGAACGCGGTGTTGATGCTCGCCCCGGAGTCGAACTTCGTCCAGGTGATCTTGTAGTCGGGCAGCGCCTTCTCCAGCAGCCCCTGGTTCTTGACGATGAGGTCGCCGCTGGGGAACGCCTGGTACGCGATCCGGATGGTCTTCTGCTCAGCGCTGGTGTTGCCGCCGGCGGCACCGTCGCCGCAGGCGGCCAGGGACAGCGCGACGGCAGCGGTGGCGATCAGGCTTCGGATTCTCAAGGGGTTGGTCCTATCGTTTGTTCGGCTTGTTCGGCTTGTTGTTCGGCTTGCTTTCAGGCGCGTCCGCGCCAGGGGATGAGGCGGTTCTCGGCCTGACGCAGCACCGCGTCGATAGCCAGTCCGGACAGTCCGATGGCGAAGAGGCCGAGCACGACGACGTCGGTCTGGGAGTACCGCTGCGCGTCGCGGACCATGCCGCCGATGCCGGGCACGCCGTTGATGGTCTCGGCGGCCACGACGGATGAGTACGCGATGCCGACCGCGAGCCGGATCCCCGTGAAGATCTCGGGCAGCGCGCTGGGCAGCACCACGTCACGGGTCACCTGCCAGCGCTTCGCCCCCAGCGCCCGGGTCGCCTCGACCAGCGCGGCCGGCGCACCATGCACGGCCGCGGCGGTCGCCACCGCGACGGGCGGCATGGCGGCGATCGACAGCAGCCACAGCTTGGGCGTCTCGTCGATCCCGAACCAGATGATGAAGAGGCTGAAGTACGCCAGCGGCGGCAGCGCCCGCACGAACGTCACGACCGGCTCGGCGACGACCCGGACCCAGCCGACGGTCCCCATCACCACACCGGCGACAAGCCCCCCGGCCACCCCGATCACCGACCCGATGAGGATGCGTCGCAGGCTCACCCCGAGGTGCTCGATGAGCAGGTGCCCGCTGTACCCCCGGCTCCCGTCATGCGTGCCCGACGTCTGCACCAGCCGGTCCCACACCGCACCGGGCGAGGGAATGAACGTCGGGTTGTCCATGACCACCGCAGTCACCTGCCACAACACCCCGAGCACAACCACGGCGAGCACCCGCAACCCCACCCGCCGCCCATACCCGCCTGCCACGGCACTCCCCACTCAACCCTCGCTCCAGCAAAGTATGCAATTCCTATCGTATAAGTAGAGAAGAATCAAGCACCCTCCTTCCGCCCAACAGCAATCACAACCCCCACCACCGCTCAGGAAGCCCACGACGCCGCCAGCCCTCCCCACACCAGCCGCGACAGTGATCGCAACGCCCCCACCACCGCTCAGGAAGCCCACGACGCCGCCAGCCCTCCCCACACCAGCCGCGACAGTGATCGCAACGCCCCCGCCGCCGCTCAGGAAGCCCACGACGCCGCCAGCCCTCCCCACACCAGCCGCGACAGTGATCGCAACGCCCCCGCCGCCGGTCGGGAGGCCCACGCCGACGCCTGGCGGCCCTCCCCACGCCAGCCCACCCGCCACCGGACCCACCGCGGCACCCTCACGCCCGCCACCCAGCCCACCGCTGACGGAGCGCCCCACCTCGACCGACCACGCCCTCGGACTTTCTGCCCCCACACCCTCACACCCCACGACCACCAGCCGCCTCAGCCCGCAACGACCCCCGCCCCAACCGACTTCGCCCCGACCAGCCCTGCTCCAATCGGCTCCGCGCAATCGGCTCCGCGCAACCCCTGCCCAACCGGCCCCGCCTCGACCGACCACGCCCCAATCGACTCCGCACAACCGACGGCGCCCAGCCGACCTCGCCTCAATCGGCTCCGTGAAGCCGGCCTTGCGTAACCGGCCTTGCGTAACCGGCCTTGCGTAACCGGCCTTGCGTAACCGGCCTTGCGTAACCGATCCCGCGCCCGGCCGACTCCGCACCCAGCCTGCGCAGCCCCTCGTCCCCGGCGATCACGGTCGGCCCAGCCGGCGCCGAGCCGACGACGGCGACGCGCTTGGAGCGGACGACGTGCCCAGCGAAACCACAACGACGGCGCCCGGCTCAATCGCGCGGTGATCGACGAGCGCCAGTCCATCGCCGACGAACGAACACCAACGCAGGCCGGCAATCCATGCGGAGGTGGACGGCCCACCTGGTCGGCCCGACGGACTGCTGCCGCCAGCCCCCGATGTGGCGGAGGCCCTTCCGGTGGTGGCCGGCACCAATGCCGCCGGTCCGAGCCGAAGATGTGACGTCGGCAGCCCGCGGCGCCGAGCGGAAACCGGCAAGCGGAAGTGTCGTGGTCGTAGCTCCTTTGTCGATGGTGGCTGCCGGTCGCAGCTGTCTGGGCGCGATCGCGCCGCGGTGGTGATGGTGGTGGCGGGCGTGACGACGGTGGGGCGCCGACATGGTTCGCCGCTGCGCAAGACCATCGCGGCGGTGGCTCGCCCGGCCGGAGGCGCCAGACCGCCGAGGGCAACCCGACGAGACCACGCCGAGCGAACGACGCCGCCCGATGAGGTGGCGGTGAGTCAGCGGACTCCGGCGGATGAGGTGATGGTGAACCAGCAGCGATGCCCGGACCAGCAACAGCGACGGCCGACCCGAGCAACCGTGGACTGCCGGTTGCGGCAGGCGCAGGTGAACGCTGGCGGTCGTCGACGACCAGTCGGGCCGAGGTCGAACCCGCGGCTGTCACTGGTGGACATGTTTCGGCCGCCGGGCTGGGCGGATGTGGACGGATGCTGGCACCGGGTCGAGCCGGTGGCGGTCCGATGGTCGGTGCCACCGTGGGTGGCGATGACGGCGGCGATGACAGCGGCGATGGTGCGGTAGTTGGTCTGAGAGCCTGCGCGCCAGCCTTGGTCCGTGGCCGCGACGCCGAACGCGCGCCCGCGGCCGTAGCGGCTGGCGGTTGGCCTGTTGCGGTGACTGGTGCAGGTGCCTGCGGATCAGTGGTGGCTGGTGCAGGTGCCTGCGAACTGGTGGTCGTTGGTGGTCGGG
This sequence comes from Dactylosporangium maewongense, assembly GCF_039531485.1. Taxonomy (NCBI): domain Bacteria; kingdom Bacillati; phylum Actinomycetota; class Actinomycetes; order Micromonosporales; family Micromonosporaceae; genus Dactylosporangium; species Dactylosporangium maewongense. The sequence continues at coordinate 79,755 of NZ_BAAAQD010000009.1, forward strand.
GTGGTGAGTCGACCACTGAGGCCCGGCTGGGTGGTGACAGGCGCGTTCCAGCCGGTGGGTTGGGTGATGAGCCAACTGCTGACGTCCGATGGGGTGGTGATGGGCGCGTTGTCGCCGGTGGTCTGGGTGCCTGTGGGCCGGCGGTCGCGACCGGTCCGGGCCTTGGTGTGCCGGCGGCCGGCCCGGGTGGAGGTGGTGTGGTGGTTGGTCTTGGTGGTGGTGTGTCAGCGGCTGGTCTGGGTGGCAGTGGGGCGGTAGTTGGTCTGGGTGGCAGTGGGGCGGTAGTTGGTCTGGGTGGTGTGCTTGCGGCTGGTCTGGGCCGGGGTGGATATGCAGCGAGGCCGCCCGGAGCTCGTCCTCCTGCTCCCGTACCTTCTCCGCCTCGGGCGGCGGGTGGTCCAGATGGGCGTGGCTGTGGTGGGGCGGGATGGTCGAGCTCGCGCAGGATCTGGGCGTTGCGGAGGCGGGTCAGCTTGGTCGCGTGGCGGGCGGCGAGGCCGTGCGTGCGGGCTTCCGCGAACTCCGCCCTGGCTCGCTGCTTCGCATCGCGGCGGCGTTGCCACTCGGCGGCGGACGCGGCGCGGCGGGCTTCCCCGCTGACAGGGTCCAGCGTCGCCAGTGGGCTGGAATCTGGTGCTGACAAAGAAAAGTACGGTCGTGGCATGCGCCGCCTCCCCCGATAGGCGCTGCCCCAGCATTCTCCCAACCCCCACACCCCACCGTCCAGTCCGATGACGCACAGCGAGCGTCATCGCACCGTGAGTCAGGCTGTGATTTCGAGGGTGGCTTTTGTGGGACGCTTGGAGCGGGAGCCGGTCAGTTCGACGGTGGTCTTGCCCTCGGTGAGGGCTGCCGTCGGCATGGTCCATTCGACGGTGCCTGTGGAGGTGGCGGTCTTGACGGTCTTCTGGGTGCCGTTGACCTTGATGGTGACCTGTTCGCCCTTGTCGAAGCCGGTGCCGGTGACCTTGACCGAGGCGGTGCCGACCTTGACGGAGCCGGGGGTGAGCTTGGCGGTCGGGCCGGGGGCGGCGGCAGTGGTGGAGGGGGCAGCGGAAGCGGCGGCCTTCGTCGGGGTGGTCGAGGCGGGCGCGCTCGCCTGCGGATTACCGGTCCACTGCTCGATCTTGTCGCGGCCGGCGCTGAGCAGGCCGCGGCCCCACGGGGTCAGGGCGAGGACGATGATGAGCGGCACGGCCATGAGACGGAGGCGCCAGAAGAAGCGGGAGACAGAGAAGCCTGAGCCGCTCCGGCGGGGACGGGCGGGCGGCGGTGCCGGCGGTGGGTCCGCGGGACGCTCCGGCGGGTCTTCGCGGGCGTACTGCGGCATCAGGTCCTCGTCGCCGTAGATCGCGACGTTGCCCTGCATGGTGACGCCCGGGCCGATGATGACCGAGGGGCGCTGTGGGCGTTGTTGCTGCGGTACGACCGGAGCCTGCTGGACCACCGGAGCCTGCAGGGCGGCCGGAGCCTGCGGGGGTGCGCCGTGCGTGGGCGGGTAGGTCGGCGCGGGGGATGCGTACGCCCCGGGGCCGGAGGTCTGATACGTCGCAGGCGGTGCGGATGCAGGGAAGCTCGCCGAGGGGGGATAGCCGGCCGGTTGCCCAGCACCCGGATGGGCCCCGGACGTACCGGAGGCCGGGTAGCCCGCAGGCGGCGTAGAAGTCTGGTAACCCGCAGGCGGTGAGGAAGCCGGGTAACCAGAAGACGGTGAAGAAGCTGGGAAACCAGAAGACGGTGAGGAAGCCGGGTAGCCGGCAGGCGACGCGGAAGTCTGGTAACCCGTGGGCGGCCCGGAAGCTGGGTAACCAGACGACGGGGTGGAACCCGCGTAGCCGGCAGGCGGGGCGGAAGCCGCGTAGCCAGACGACGGTGAGGAAGCCGCGTAGTCAGAAGGCGGGGCAGAAGCCGGGTAGCCAGGCGACGGTGACGAGGCTGGGTAGGCAGAAGCCGGGTAGCCAGAAGATGGGGCAGAAGCCGCGTAACCAGCAGGCGGGGCGGAAGTCTGGTAACCCGTGGGCGGCCCGGAAGCTGGGTAACCAGAAGACGGGGTGGAAGCCGGGTAGCCCGCGGCGGGTGTGGAAGTCGTGTACCCGGGCGGCGAAGAGAGGGGATAGCCCGGCGGCGGGTCGGTGGGTGGTGGGGCGGAAGGGTATGCCGCAGGGGCGCCCTGAGTGACGATGTTGCCGAGGAGGAGGGCGCCGAAGGCGACCGGCAGCTCAGGCTGCTCCGGCACGATGGGGGCCATGCCGAAGCGGGCGTGCAGGCGGCTCGCCACCAGGGGCAGCCGGCTGGAGCCGCCGACCAGGAGGATCGCGTCCAGCTGGGAGGCGGGGACGCCGGAGCGTTGCAGGACGCGGCGGGTCTCGTCGACGGCGCGGTCGACCAAGGGGCCCGCGACCCGGTCCAGCTCCTCCCGCGTCAGGTGGGTGGCCTGGTCGACGCCCGGCACGTGCACCGGCGCGGAGGCGGCTCTGGAGAGCATCTCCTTCGCTGCGCGTACCTCCGACCAGAACGCCATCCTGTCGCGGAAGTCGGCACCTGTACGCGGCTGCTGCAGGCGGCGCCACAGGTCGGGGTCGTGGGCGGCGATCTGCTGGCCGAGGTGGCCGACCAGGGCGGCGTCGATGTCGGTGCCGCCCAGGTCGTCGAGGCCGCCGGTGGCCAGGACGCGCAGGGCGTCGGGCGAACCCGCAGGAGCCGCGGCGGCCACGGTGACGTCCAGCGTGCCGCCGCCGAAGTCGAACACGGCGACCACGCGGCCGGGAGCGACACGGGCGCCGAGGACCCGCATGCAGTACGTGGCCGCGGCCACCGGCTCGTCCAGCAGCGTCACCCGGCCCAGCCCGGCGATGTCGGCCGCCGAGGACAGCACGGCGCGGCGGCGCGGGCCCCAGTCGGCGGGGCAGGTGAGCACCGTGGTGCCGCCGGCCAGGACGCCGGTCTGCGCGGCCTCGCCCGCGACGCGGCGCAGGATCGCGGCGAGCAGCTCGACGACGGGCACCTCGCGGTCGCCCAGCAGGATGAGGCCCTCGTCGATGTGACCCTTGGGGTTCGGCTCGTAGCGCGCCGCGTCGGTGGCCATGTGCCGCTCGGCGTCGCGCCCCACGAACACGGTGCCGGAGGCGTCGGCGAACACGGCCGACGGCAGCAGCGGGTTGCCGTCGAAGAGCAGCGGGCGCGGCGTGCCGTCGCCCCGGTCGACGACCGCGACCGTGTTGGAGGTGCCGAGGTCGACGGCGAAGCGGACCTGACCCTGCACGAAGCACCCCCACACGCGGACCGGACGCCGAATGGTACGCCACCACGGAAGGTACGCAGCCCGCAACTGAGACGAACGGAGGTTAGGGTTGGCGGATGCCGGTGCTGTACGTCGTTGCCTGCGGCGGGCGCCCCGCTGCCGACCTGCCCGACTTCGTCGCCTCCGCCCAGCGCGACGGGTGGACCGTCTGCGTGGTCGCGACCCCCGACGGACTCAAGTTCATCGACGCCGCCGCCCTGCGGGAGCAGACCGGATATCCGGTGCGCTCGCAGTACAAGAACCCCGACGAGCCTGACGTCCTGCCGCCCGCCGACGCGTTCGTGGTCGCCCCGGCCACCTTCAACACGGTCAACAAGCTCGCCGCCGGGATCAGCGACACCCTCGCCCTCGGCCTGCTCAACGAGGGCATCGGCCTGGGCCGCCCCGTCATCGCCGTCCCCACCCCCAACGCGGGCCTGTCCCGCCACCCCGCGTTCCTGGCGAGCGTGCGCACCCTGCGCGACTGGGGCGTCACGGTCCTGTTCGACCCGGCCGCCGTCCCACCCCTGGACAGCGACCCGACCACCCCGGTGCCCCCGTTCCCGTGGCCCGCCGCCACCGCCGCGCTCCACGCCCTGCCCCGATGAGACGCCTCGCCGTCATCGGCGTCCCCGGCACGGACCCGTGGGCCATCGCGGACATGATCGCGGCGCGCCTCGGCGTCGCTGCCGTCAGCATCGGCGATGCCATGCAGGCGGAGTTCCGTGCCGGCACCGCCCTCGCGGCCGAGGCTGGCCGGTTCATGAACGCCGGTGAGATCGTGCCGGACGAGCTGTATCTGTCGATCCTGCTGCCGCACCTGCACCGCGACGGCTTCGTCCTGGCCAACTTCCCGAGGGACCCCGCCCATGCCGCCGGGCTCGCCGAGCGGGGCGTCGCCCTCGACCGCGTCGTCGATCTGGTGCTGCCGGACGCGGAGGTCGTCCGCAGGCTCGACGGCCAGCGGATCTGCCGCGGCTGTGGCCGGGTGTGGCAGGTCGACGATGCCCTGCCGGACCGTTGCGACCGCTGCGCCGGAGAGCTGTTCCGGCCCGGTGCCGACGTCCCCGGACTCGCCGTGATGAGAGTGCGGAACTACCGGTCCATGGTCGCGCCGGCGCTGGAGCACTACCGGGCGCTGGGGATCCTGCACCCGGTCGACGCGACCCTGCCGCCGGAGCGGATCGTCGAGGCGGCGCTGTGCTGACCCGGGACGGGTGTCGACTGTGGACGGAGGTCGGCGGGGACGGGCCGCCGCTCGTGTTCTGTCACGGCGGGCCGGGGCTGTGGGACATGGCCGGCGACCTTGCCACGATGTTCGCCGGGCACCACCGGACCGTCCGCTGGGACCAGCGTGGCTGCGGGCGGTCGGAGCGGCGCGGGCCGTACACCCTGGACCAGAGCCTCCAGGATCTGGACGACGTCATCGGAGAGCACGCGGGCGGCGGGGCCACGCTGCTCGGGCACTCGTGGGGTGCGCACCTCGCCCTCGAATACGCGCTGGGGCATCCGGATCGTGTGCGGCGGCTGGTGTACGTCGCCGGCACGGGCATCGGCGACGAGGACACGTGGAAGCCGGCGTTCCGGCGCAACCTCGGCGGCGTGCTGAGCGGCTGGGACCGGGCGTCGGTGGTGCGGCTGTGGACCGCCGAGTTCCCCGACCGGGAGCGGGCCGCCGAGCACGCCGAGGCGATGGCGACGCCGTGGTTCGACATCAACCGGGAGTGCAGCGCCACCATCAACGCCGAGATCGCGCGGCGGCTGCGGGAGACGGACCTGGCCGCGCGGTGCCGGGAGCTGCGCGTGCCGGTGCTGGTCGTCGACGGCAGCGCGGACCTGCGGCCGCGGTCGGCGGTCGACTCCCTGGTGGCGGCGCTGCCCGACGTGCGCAGGGTGGTGCTGGACGGGGCGAGCCACCTGCCGTGGGTGGAGGACCCTGACGGATTCTCGGGGGCGGTTCTCGGGGACCCGCGGAGGTAAACCCCGGATGCCCGTGCGGCGGCTGCGGCGAAAGGGTGGGAGGGACAGATTTCCACCTATCGTTGGAGGTGACCGCAAATGCGCGCACTCGGTGCCGCACTCGTCGCGGCGGCGCTCGTCGTCGGGACGGCCGTGCCCGCCCAGGCACACGGCACGCACGGGGAGCGGTGCACGCCCGTGGCCGCCGGGACCCCGCTGAGGGAGGCCATCGCGGGGCTGCCGGACGCGGAGGCGTCCGGGGCGATCCTGCTGCTGCACGACGCCGGCGGCTGCCGGCAGGGCACCGCCGGGATCGCCGACGTCCGCACCGGACGGACGGTGCCGGTGGACGGCAGGTTCCGGATCGGCAGCATGACGAAGACGTTCACGGCGGTCGTCACGCTGCAGCTGGTCGCCGAGGGGCGGCTCGACCTGGACGAGACCGTGCAGCACTACCTGCCGGACCTCCTGCCCGCCGGCACGGCACCCGTGACGGTGCGGCAGGTCCTCACGTACACCAGCGGCATCAACCACGTCGAGGTCCCCAACAAGCAGTCGGCGTGGTTCCTGGAGCACCGCTACGACCGGTGGGCCAAGGGCAGCCAGATCGACACGGCGAAGCCCTTGGCGTTCACGCCCGGCACGAAGCAGCGGTACGGCAACGTCGACTACATCGTGGCCGGGCTGCTGATCGAGAAGGTGACCGGCCGCACCTGGGAGTCGCAGATCCAGCGCCGGATCGTCGAGCCGCTCGGCCTGCGCGGCACCACCGCGCCCGGCCGGGACGTCGAGATCCGCGGCCCGCACGCCCACGGCTACGAGGCGACCGACGCCGGCTGGGTCGACGTGACCCGCGCCGACACGTCGCTGCAGTGGTCCGCCGCGTCGATCGTCTCGACCGCGCCGGACCTGGACAGGTTCATGGTGGCCCTGTTCAGCGGCCGGCTCGTGCCGGAGCCCCAGCTGTCGGAGATGTTCACCGTGCCCGCGGGGATCAAGCTGTACGACGGCAACGACGACCCGTCCGACGACAAGGACGCGGTGTACAGCGCCGGCCTGACGAAGCTGCCCGTCGGCCCGCTGACGCTGTGGGGCAAGAGCGGCGACCGCCCCGGCTACAACAATGGGATGGCCGCGACCCGGGACCTGTCCTCGCGCCTGGTCTTCTCCGTCAATACCCTGCACATGGGCGGCAGCGACCAGCCGGTCCGCTCCCAGCGCATCATCGCCGCCGCGCTCCTGGGACTCTGACCGCTTGCTCTTGGTCTCCGCGAAGACAAGCTGCGCGGAGACTAAGGGGAGCCATCTGGGGCCGCGGCTCGGGCCGGCGATCACCGGCGACTTCCCGGACGTCGTCGCGGCCCTCATCGCGCAGGCGCGGGTAGGGGCGTAGAGGATGGCGTTGCGGCCGGACGAGAGCCCGGGGTTCCTGCTGTGGCACGTCACGCTGCGCTGGCAGCGGGGCATCGCGGCGGCGCTCGGGCCGCTCGAGCTGACGCACGTGCAGTTCGTGCTGCTGGCCAGCGCCTGGTGGCTCAACCGGGCCGCCGAGGCGCCCAACCAGCCGGCGCTCGCCAGGCACGCCGGCACCGACGTGAAGGGCTCAGGGCTTCGTGCCGGTGGTGAGGACCGAGTGCTTGCCCACGTGGAATGCACCCTCCGTGTCGATGCGGGCCTGCACGTAAGCGGCCGCGGCGGCGCGTTCGGACGGGGTCAGCGGGGTGTCGGCGAGGCTCTCCAGATAGGCCAGGACCGGCTCGACCCTGGTTATGCGCAGGTCACAGTGGTACCGCTCGACGCGCACCCCGGTACACCAGCGCTCGATCAGGGCCGGAGCTGACTCCGCGCTGAAGTCGCCGAGCCGGCCCGCCAGCTGCAGGTCGGGCCGGCCGATCGCGGGGCCGATGGCGTCGAGCTCGGCCAGATGGGCGCGGCCGTTCGTCGTCGTGATCAGGCGACCGCCCGGGCGTAGGACTCGGACCAGCTCGCGGACGCCGGCGGGCGGCTCGTCGAGGTGGTACAGCATGTGGTTGGCCAGCACCGTGTCGAAGGCCCCATCGGCGAACGGCAGCCGGGTCACGTCGCCGCGCAGGACGCGGGCGGACGGGACCGCCGTCAGCCGCGCGCACATCGCGGCGGAGAAGTCGGCCAGGGTCAGGGTGCGCACCGCCTCGGTGCGGGCATACGACCACAGCGCGCCGGTGCCGGCCCCGGCCTCCAGCACGTCGCCAGCGAGGCCGAGGCGCTCGGCCAGCCAGTCGAACCAGCTCTGCGGGTTGGTGCCGTGGTTCTGGTGCAGCGCGATCCGGGCGGCCAGGCGCCCGTCGTTTTCCGCGTACTGAATGACGGCGTGCGCGGCGGCGGCGGTCATGCGCCTCAACCTACCGTGTCGCGCAGCCCCCGGTAGGCCGCGAGCGCGCCGGGCAGCGTCACCGCGCCGCCGGCCCCGTTTACCGGAGACCTCGCCTTCTATCGATCACCGACACGCAGCCAACCAGCTCGACGACGTACCAAACACGGCTTAGAGCAGCGTCTCCTGGTGCGGGAACGTGAGCCGGGCGGTGGTGATCCCCTCGATCACCTGGTCGTCGTTCAGCTCGCGTTCCTGCACCTGGGCGTAGTTGCGGCCGCGGTGGTGGGTGTTGCGCATCCGGACCACGTTGGGGAAGCGGCCGACGGCGCGCATGTCGCCGAGGCCGGACAGGAAGACGAGCTGGATGCCGTTCGCCGCGGCGACCCGGCGCTGCAGGTCCAGGAACGCGACGTAGTTCGCCGTGCCGAGCGGGTTGTCCATCGGCAGCACGCCCAGGCCGGGCACGTCGCCGCCGCGGTTGGCGGCGCGCAGGCGGGCGAGCATGCAGAACAGCAGCAGGCTGATCGTGACCTTCTCCCCGCCGGACCACTTGCTCATCAGCTCGACCGGCTGGCGGTCCTCACCGAGCTCGGTCGACGGCTTCAGCACGCGGGCGGTGAAGTTGCCGCGGCCGACGACGGCGGTGGTCGCCTCCCACACCAGCGTCAGCCCGTCGGGGATGTTCTCCTGGCGGGCGACGAGCCGCTCCACGAGGCGCTCGACCCGGCTGCGCAGCGTCGCGTCGGTGGTGTCCACAGTGGATCGCGGGCCGACGTCGAGGAAGCGGCGGTTGCGCAGGTGGTCGGCGAGGCCGGGCGGCAGCTGCGCGTGGTGCTGGGCGCGCTGCAGCGTCTTGAGCCCCTCGCGGACCTCGGCGCACAGCGCGGTCACCACGAGGTGCTTGTCCTTGTCGACGGCCTCGAGCTCGCCGGCGAGCGCGTGCCGGTAGGTGCGCAGCTCCCCCGCCAGCTCCGGCGGCAGGTCGGCGGTGCGCTCGCCGCGGAACCGGTCCCGCACCTCGGCGGTGACGGCGGCGAAGCGCTCCTCACCGGCCCAGCGGTCGACGCGGTGCACCTCGGCGGCGAGCTGGTTGCGGACGGCGGTGACCGCCTTCTCGGCCGCCTGCAGCGCCCGCCGCGCGGCGCGTCCCGCCTCCCGCGCCGCGTCGACGTCGCCGTCGAACGGTGGCGCGGCGACGGGGTCGTGCTCGCCGAGGTCGGCCTCCAGGTCCCCGGCGAGGCCCTGGAAGTCGGCGGCACGGCGGTGCTGCGCCTCGGCCGCCCGCACGGCCGCCGCCTGCCGTTCGCGGGCCACCCGCACGGTCTCACCGGCGGCGTCGAGGTGCTCCTGCAGGTTCTGCGGCGTCGGTACGGCCGGCGACAGCTCCTCCGGCGCCGGGCGGCTCGCGCCGCGGTCGGCGAGGTCCCGGCGGGCGGCGTCGCGCTCGGCCTCGGCCCGGGTCGCGGCCGCCCGCGCCGCGAAGTGCTCCTGCTCCGCGAGCTCGGTGTCGCGGGCGACGAGCGCCGGGTCGGCGGCCTCGGGCGTGGCGGCGAGCCGGGCGGCGGTCTCGTGCTCCTCGGCGCTGAACTGCCGCGCCTGCCGGTCGAGCGCGTCGAGCCGCCGGCCGATCTCGCTGATCGTGGCCTCGAGGGCGTCGCCGGACGAGCGGCGCGTGTACGCCTCGTCGGCCGCCTGGTACGCGCTCATCGCCGCCGCGAGGCTCACCGGCTTTCCGATGCCTGCCGCCGCGCCGGCGCCTTCGCGGGCCGGCCCGGCGCCGGGCGCCGGTTCGGCGACCCGGCGGAGCTCGTCCATCCTGGCGCGGTGGCCCCTGGCGGTGCTCCGGTGCTGTTCGGCGTCCGAGGTGCAGCGGGCGGCGACGGTGGCGTGCCCGCGCTCCTGCTCCTCCGCCTGCTCCAGCTGCCCCTCCAGGTCGGTCCGGGCGGCGGGCAGCCCGCGCAGCTCGGCGCGCTGCCGGTCGGCCTCGGGCGCCCGGCGGGCCAGGTCCTGCAGCACGCCGAGGCGGGTGGCCAGGATCCGGCGCCGCTCGGCGAGCAGCTGCTGGGCCTGGCGCAGCCGGCCGGCGCGGGCGTCCAGCTCCCCGCGGGCGCCGTCCAGCTCGACCGCCCGGCTCCGGGCGCCGCGCAGCAGCTCGCCGATCCGCTGGTGCTCGGCGTCGAGGTGCTCGCGATGCCCCGGCGGGCACCGGTCGGCGAGCTGGCGCAGCTGGTCCTTGAGCCGCAGGTCGTGGTCGCGGGCGTCGAGCAGCTCCTGGACCCGCTCGCCCCGGTCCCGGCGGCTCTCGGCCCGGCGGTCCGCCTCCCGTGCCGCCGCGGTCCGGTCGTACATGGCGGGCGCCGGCTCCAGGACGAACCCCGGCCCCGGCTCCCCTGACTCCCCTATGGCGGCGTCGAGGTGCGCGGTGGTGGAGACCTGGACGGCGCTGGTGGGGAAGAGCCGGGCGGCGTGCAGGGCCGCGCGGGCGCGGCCGAGGTCGGCCTCGTCGTGCAGGAGGAGGCCGCCGACGAGGTGCGGGACCCGGTCGACGAGCGCGGCCCAGCGGTCCTGCGGGACCCGGTCGGCGAGGTGGTGCCAGCCGGTGCTGGCGGGGATGCGCTCGGCGGCCAGGACGTCGGCGGCGCGGGCCAGGTCGAGGGCGGCGGGCAGCAGCCCGCGCGGCGAGGCGAGCGCCTGCACGGCCCGGTCGTCCTCGGCGTCGGCGACGGCGAGCTGGATGCGCTGCCGGTCGGCGCCGACGATCGCCTCCGACAGCTGGTCGACGAGGAGCCGCTGCTCGCCGACGGGGTCGACGGTGTCGCGTTCGGTGAGCGCGGTGAGCCGCGGGTCCGTGGCCAGGGCGTCGATCTCGGCGAGCAGCGGCGTGCGGACGCTGTCGAGCGTGGCCAGCTGCCGGGTCAGCTCGGTGACGGCGGCGTGCACCGAGGCGCGTTCCCGCTCGTGTGTGGCCCGGTCCGCGTCGAGCCGCTCCGCCTCCGCCGGCAGCTCCTCCGCCAGCCGCCGCGCCGCCTCCTCGTCGGTGGCGCGGGCCGCGGCCAGCGCCGCCCCCAGCCGCTCGACGGTGCCCACCGCTTCCGCGTCCTCCGCGGCGGCACCGACGTGACCGGCAACGCCGAGGTGGCCGGCGGCGGCCGGGTCTGCGGCGGGGTCGGCGGTGATCGGGGCGTCGGCGGTCGGGTCGGTGGTCGTGGTGAGGTGGCCGGCGGTGGCGGCGGCGCGCACGTCGTGGTCGAAGGTGGCGAGGTACTGCTCGATCGCGCGTTGCCGGCCGGTGAGTCCGCCCAGGTCGGCGCGGAGGCCGTCGGCGAGGGCGCGGGACTTCGCCTGCTGCTCGGCGGCGTCGGCGGCCTGGGTGGTGAGCGTCGCGACGGTGTCGTCGAGCTCGGCGCACGCGTCGCGCAGGGCCGACAGGTACCCGGCGGCGGCCTCCGACCTGGCCTGCCGCAGCGGGGCGGCGCCCGCCTCCGCCTCCCGCTGCCGGCCCCGGGCGGCGGCGAGGCGGGAGGTGAGCTGGTCGCGGTCGACGAGGAGCGGGACGAGCTGCCAGGCGCGGTGCACGCGGCGCCGGGCGAGGACGGTGGCGGCGGCGTCCTCGACGGCGGTGCGGGCGTCGGCGTGCCTGCGGGAAGCGGCCTGCCACTGCTCCTCCCGCAGCAGCACGTCGAGGGTCGCCGCCCTGGTCTCCGCGTCGGTGGCGGCGAGCGCGGCGGCGCCGGCCACTGCCTCGTGCTCGCCGGCGGCGGCAGCGGCGAGGGCGGCGGCGCCGGTGAACGACGCGGCGAGGCGCACCGCCGCCTGCCGGTTGGCGGCGGCCTCGGTGGTGGCGGTGGTGACGGCGGCGCGGGACCGGTCGAGGACGTCGAGGAGGTCGACGGCCTCGTCGCAGAAGGCGACCTCGGCGCGCAGGCGCGGCTGGCGGGCGAGCCGTTCGCGGGTGCCGCGCAGGATCGTGGCGACCTTCGTCGCCGAGGTGGGCTCGGTGACGAGGCTCAGCAGGTACTGCACGAAGTCGTCGGACGTCCTGAACTTGAAGTGGTGCTCGATGCCGCCCTCGGAGGCGTTGATCCGCAGGATGGCGGTGAACAGGCCCGGGTCGAGGCCGCGGTCGTGCAGCGCCTGCGCCCACCGGTCCTGCTTGGTGGTGACGACGGCCTCGGCGGCGGCCGGCAGCGCCTCCACGGCCCGCACGAACTCCTTGAAGTCGGCGGTCGCGAACGGCAGGGACTCGATCTCGACCTCGGGCGTGAAGGCGTACCAGGTCTGCTTCAGCCGGTCGTGCCCGGCGTTGGGGTCGGCGGGCTGGACGCGGTCGGTCCACTCGTAGACGGCGCCGGTGACGAGCCGCCGACCGGTCGGGTCGGTCCACTCGACGACGACGTGGCCGGTGTCGGCGCCGAGGATGCAGTCCTCCAGGTGCCGGCCGGTCGTGGCGGTGGCGAGGAAGTCCCGCCGGTCGGGCCGGATCAGGGCGCAGATGAGGGCGATCAGCGTCGACTTGCCGCCGCCGTTGCGCATCCACAGGATGGTGTCCAGCGGCGTGCCGTCCTTGCCGGTCAGGTCGAGCCACACGTCGCGGAAGCGCGCCGCCGGTGAGCCCACCCGGTCGAGGTACACCCGCCGCATCTGCCACAGTCTCGCCGGCGCCGCCATCACACACCCTCCACAGTGGACCCGCCGGTAGCGCTGACCGCGTCCGAAGCGGCCGGGCCCGGCGCGGTCGCGGTGCGGCGCACCGAGCGGAGCGCCTCCAGGGCCTCGCCGCCGGCCACGTCCGCGACGAGCAGCCGGAAGCGGTCGGTCAGCTGAAACGAGCCGGCGCCCATCTGCGGCACCTGCCGCGCGGCGCCCCGCTCGACGAGCCAGCCCAGGACCTCGAGGACCGCGAACTGCGTGCACCCCCGCGCCGGCCCCGGCAGCCGGTCCTTCGGCTTGAACGCGGCGGTCCGCCGGTACACCTCGGCCGCCCTGCGGGCCTGCCCGTCGACGGTGTCGGGGTCGCCGGTCAGGGCGAGGACCCGGTCGGCGGCGTCGCGGACGAACCGGTCCAGCGCCGCGACCTCCACGATCTTCACGTCGGTGGTGTCGAGGTCGACGTCGTGCGGGAACGCGTACGCGGCGATGCCCAGCACGACGAGTCCGGCGATGAGCTTGTCGTCGGCGCTCATGCTGCCGCCGCGCAGGTCGGCCATGCGCAGCGCGAACACGCTGCCCGGCTGGGTGCTCAGGACCAGGCCGGTGCGGGCGGGCGCGCCGAGCACGACGAGGCCGAGGCCCCCGGCGACGGTGTCGACCGCGTCACGGAAGGCGGTGTTGGTGCGGTACCGCTCCAGCAGCTGACCGTAGGTGTTGCCGTCGGTGGGCCGGGCGCCGGTGCGCAGGCCGAACGCGACGAGCTCGGCCGCCGACCACACGTCCTCGATCGGGACCGTCACGAGTCCAGGCCTCCTTCGTAGCGCACCAGCAGGTCGTCGCCCCAGGCGAGGGGATGGTCGAGGCGGTCGCCGGAGCGCTCCGCGGACAGCGCCTCGGTGAGGGCCGTGAGGTCGGACTTGGCGTCGGGGTCCCCGACGTCGGGCGCGTAGGACCACAGCGCCGTCAGCAGCACCAGCTCCCGCAGGTCGTCGCCGCCGTCGGTGGCCTCGGTGGCCTCGGTGGCCTCGGTGGCCCAGTCCAGCAGCGCCGACAGCGGGACCGGCTCGTCCGCGGCGCGGCGCAGGATGCGGGTGGCCTCGGCGACGACCGCGGGCGGGTAGGCCTGCAGGTCGACGCCCTCGACGTCGCCGGGCGTCTCGGTCTCCTGGTCGGCGGGTTCGGCCGCGCGGGGCGGGGCGAGCAGCATGTCGACGAGCCCGTCGAGGTGCAGCAGCCGCGGCACGCGCAGGCCGAGCACCCGGTCCCCGAACGTCTCGGCCACGACCCGGGCCTGCTCCGCCGGCGCGTCGAGCACGGGGTGGAACAGCTCCGGCTCGATGTTGAGCAGCCGCAGGTGGACCCGGCGGGCGAAGACCTGGCTCAGCTGGGCCTGCAGGAACACGCCCCGCGCGCCGGCGACCCGCTCCGCGAGGTCCAGGTGCACCCGGCGGATGCGGCGCAGGGTCTCCACGAGGTCGCCGGACGCCTGCCGCACGGCGCTGTCGGTCTCGGTGTCGATGCCCGCCGCGACGTGGTTGAGGACCTCGGCGTCGGCGGCGATGCGGGCCTCGACGTGCTCGCGGGCCCGCGCGAGGCGGTGCGGCACGTCGGTGATCCAGTCGAACGCGCGCACGTCGCGGCGGGTCGCGTCGAGCACGTCGGCGAGGGACGCGGACATGGCCACCGACACGCGCTCGGCCTGCGTGGCGGTGCGGGCGGCGGCCTCGAAGCGCCGGTCCCGCAGCTGGCGCTGCAGCACGACGGAGAACGCGGCCTCGGCGTCGTCGACGTCCAGGTCGAGGCCGTTGAGGTACAGCATGACCGCCTGGTGGGAGGCGAGCACGACCGCGCCGTCGGGGCCGTCCTGCAGCTGCAGGAGCTTGAACGCGTACTCCTCGCGGCGCGGCGGGAACGCGTGCGCGTCGACGAACGAGTAGACGAACGCGCCCTGGTTGTCGGCGTCGTTGAGCAGGCCTTTCACGACCCAGCGGGCGGCGTCCTGGTGGTCGTCGGCCGCGCCGCCGGGGTGCATGACGGCGGCGAGCTCGGCGGTCGACTCGATCAGCTCGGCGAGGGTGATCTGCCTGGCGAACCCCATCGACGCGACCGCGATGTCGACGGCGGCGAGGGCGAGCTGGCGCAGGTCGTAGGCCTGGTGGACGCTGGCGTGGGCGGCGTTGCGGACGAGCCGGGCGACCGGGTCGGTGAGGATCAGCGCCCGCCAGCGGGCCCGCATCGACGCGTCGGCGGCCGGTGAACGGACCTCGGGCTGGTCGGAGCTGGTGACCGGGCCGCTGTCGAAGAGGTCCGGCTGCCACTCCTGCACCACGCGGTCCCGCTCCTCCCCTGTGCGCTGTCGCCGCTCTTTTGCTGCGGTCCGCAACACTATCGGCGGATTCGAGCGGCGGCCAATTCACCGGCCCCGCACGTCGGGGGGATACCCTGCTCGGTGTGCTCGTCGTGCTGTTCGTCGCCGTGGCGTACGCGGTACTGATCGCCCTCCACGCGTGGATGATCCGGCACCACCGTCTCGAGGGCGCGTACGAGCCGCGGGCGGCCAGGTGGCTCGCCGCCCGCTTCGGCCCGCTCCCCCCGCCCCGCCCGGCCGGCCCCGTCCTGGCCCGCCGCGAGGCGAAGGCGTTCGACCGGCTGCTGACCGGCGACCTGGACCCGGCCGCGTACCGCGACCTGATGGCGTTGCTGGCGGCCCAGGACGCCGTCGAGCGGCCGCTGCGGGTGCCCCGCTAGCCCGGCGGTCCGATGCTGATCGCGGTGCCCGGCTCGGCGCCGGGCACGTCGAGCGTGGCGGTGACGGTGCCGTCCGGGGTCACCACGAGCACCTTGCCGTCCCGCACGGCCAGCAGCACGTCGGCGGTCACCCACACCGCAGGCCCCGGGAAGGGCACGCTCTGCCCGGTGGTGGTGTCGAAGCGCCGCCAGCCCGCCGACGCCTCGGGCACCGGGGGGCCGGCCACGACGTACCGGCCACCCGGAGACCACGAGAACGGGCCGGACGGCATCGCCGGCACCTGCGCGAAGCTTCTGGCCTCGCCGGACGTGGCGTCGAAGTACTGGAGGTGGTCGACACGTTCCTCCGCCTCACCGCCGGAGCGGTCGGCGATGGGCAGCGTGACGCCGCCGCCGTCGCGCGTCCAGGTGAAGGTGCACTCGCTGCAGTCGTACCGGTCGTGGTCGATCCAGTGTCGGCGCACCTCACCGGTCCCGGCGTCGATGACGGCGAACCCGACCTGGAACGGCTCCTTCTGGCTGATCCCGCCGACGAGGCGGTCACCGATCGCGTTCCAGCTGTAGTCGCCGACGAAGCCGGCGGTGTCGACGGTGACCGGGTTCGTGCCGCGGACGTCGCTGATCCGTACCTTCTCGGGGGCGACGACGGTGAGGACCCGCTTGCCGGCCGGCGCCGGCCACACCACGCCGGACGTGGCGACGAGCTCGCCGGTCGCCCGGTCGAGCACCCGGTCGCCGATCTTGGTCACGACCCAGCCACCGGGGAGTCCCGACCCCCACGCGAGTGTCGCCGCGGGTGACGCCTGTCGGGACGCCGTCACCGACGCGGCCGGCACCACGGGCGCCGCGCCGTCCCGGTGCGGCAGGGCCAGCCACGGCACGGCGACGGCGGCGACCGCCACGGCCGCGGCGGCGCCGACGGCCAGGCGGCGGGTCCGGCGGATGCGCCGGCCCTTGGCCATGCTGCGGGCGGCGAGGCCGGCGCCGGGGGCGTGGACCTCGCCGGCCATCTCGTCGATCGTCTCGTGGAGCAGCCGCTCGAAGCGCATCAGTGCCGACCTCCCACTTCCACCCAGTCGAGCTGCGGCACGAGCTCGCGCAGTTTCGCCAGGCCGCGGGACGCCTGGCTGGCGACCGTGCCCACCCGGCAGGACAGGATCTCGGCGGTCTCCTCCACGCTCATGTCCTCGAAGTACCGCAGGATCAGCACCGCCCGCTGCCGGGGCGGCAGCGCCCGCAGGGCGTCGCGCAGCAGCAGCCGCAGCGCGGTGTCGGAGTCGAGGTGCCGGGTGCCGGCGCGGTCCGGCGGCTCGGCGACCGTCACCTCCGCCTGCCGGCGCCGGCTGCGCCACCCCGACGCGAACTCGTTGTAGATCATCCGCCGGAGGTACGGCTCAGGCTCGTCGATGCGCCGCCACCGGGCGAACGCCTTCGCCAGGGCGTTCTGCACGAGGTCCTCGGCGGCGTGCCGGTCCCCGGTCAGCGCGTACGCCGTCTTCAGCAGCGCGTGCGCGCGCTGCTCGACGAAGGCCGAGAACTCGGCCTCCTCGGGTGTCTCCACGACGTGGCACCTCCTTCACCGCCATTGACGCCGTCGGTGCCGGAAAGTTTGCATCGCGGCCTCAGGGTGCCGCGACCCAGCCCGGCAGCTGCTCGCGGTGGGTGAGCCAGTCCTTCGGGATGCCGTCGCGGCCGACCGCCGCGGCGACGACACCGCCGGTGATCGCGGCCGTCGTGTCGACGTCGCCGCCGGCCTCAACGCACGCGAGGATCGCCGCGCGGTAGTCGGCGAGGTGGGTCGCGGCGGCCCACAGCGCGAACGGCACCGTGTCCTGCGCGAGCACCTGCGAGCCGTTGCCCAGGACGTACGCGGCCTCCGCCACGCCCGCGCCCTCGTCGACGAGCCGGCGGGCCCGCTCCAGGCCGCTCTTGACCTGGCTGTCCACCTGGTACGCGAGCACCGCGTCGAACAGCTCGCCGGGCTCCAGCGGCGCGTCGACGAGCCGCCCCCAGCCCGCCTCGGCGGCCGCGACGGCGACGGCGACCGCGCCGAGGATGCCTTCGCTGTGCGCGTGGGTGACCTCGGCGCTGCGCATCGCGTCGAGCGCGGCGCTGCGCGAGTCCCCGGCGTGGAACGCCCCGAGCGGCGCGACCCGCATCGCGGCGCCGTTGCCCATCGAGCCGAGGCCGTCGAACGCGTCCCGGGCCGCCTCCCGCCACGGCACGCCGTCGCGGATCCGGTGCAGGACGACGACGGCGCCGCCGCCGTAGCCGCGGTACGGCTCGTACCGGCGGGAGAACGCCGACGCGAGCCTGTCCCGGTCGATGCGCCCGTGCACCGCGAGCTCGTCGACGATCGAGCAGGCCATCTCCGTGTCGTCGGTCCACGGCCAGGCGCCGGGCGGCTCGGCGGCCTCGGTGATGTGGGACAGCGTGGTGCCCGGCACGAAGAACTGGGCGCCGACCGCGTCGCCGACGGACAACCCGTCGAGGCTTTCGTAACAGAGGTCGAGTGAGGTCATGTCGCGGGCAATCATGCTGTCACCAGCTGCCCCACCGCAAGCGGCGGGTCCCGCGCGGGGGGTTCCCACCCCGCGGGCCCCCCATGCGCCGCAAGCGGCGCACGACAACCGTCTGCGCATGGCATGGTTGCCTGATGTCCGAGGTCACCGCCGACGGCCGCCCCGTCGGTCTCTACGCGGTGCTGCCCGACGGCGGCGAACCGGCCTTCGTCCACACCAAGGTCCCGCCGGGCGCGGCGATCCTGGACCTCAGCCACGCCGGCGGGCGCTTCGCGAACGGCCTCACCGGACTGGGTCACGAGGTGGTGGTCGTCGACGACTCGCCGGGCATGCTGGCCCAGGTCCGCGACGCCCGCACCGTGCAGGCGAACCTCGGCGGCCTGGACCTCGGCGAGCGCTTCCCCGTGGTGCTGGCGGCGACCACCCGCGTCAACGCCGCAGACGTCACGCTGCGCGACGAGCTGCTCGCCGCGTGCCGCCGGCACGTCACCCCCGATGGCCTGGTCGTGCTGCGCTGGCTGCCGCCGTCGTGGTTCGACACGGCGGTGCGGTTCACCGGCCGGCTCGGCCCGCTCGAGGTCACGTTCGAGATCGAGTCCTTCGACGGCACGGTCCTGGACGGTCACAACACCTACCGCCGCGGCGGCACCACCTGGGAGCTGCGTAACTCGCTCCGCCGCCTCAGCAACGCCGACATGCGCGCCGCCCTCCTCGCCACCGGGCTGCGCTTCGACCGGCACCTGCGCGGCGGCCGCCAGTTCTTCTCCGCCGTGCCGGTCCTCTCCGCCGTGCCCGTCAGCGGCCCGCCAGGGGCTTGAGCGTCCGGATGACGGCGGCTGCGTCCGTACCGGCGAAGAACGCGGCATCGGCGGCCTCGACGACCTCGATCGCGCGCTGGGCGACCTCGGCGCCCCGGTCCGTGACCCGCAGCCGCCTCGCCCGCGTGTCGGCGGGGTCGACGGCGCGCTCGATGAGGCCCTTCTCCTCCAGCTTGTAGCGCTCGGGGTCGAACCACTGCGCGCCGGTGAGATCGTGCCGCCTCGTCACCGCCAAGCTGGCCACGAGGTCTCCGGTATTCAGGTTTGCCTGGTCGCTGACCCACCTACCGGAGACCTCGTTTCCTATCTATCACCGACACGCAGCCAACCAGGTCGACGACTTACCAGACACGCCCTTGCCCTACGCGGGCTCGATCCAGATGTTGCGGTAGCGGACGTTGGCGCCGGGGTCGTTGTGGTCCTGCAGGCGGATCGGCAGCGCGGCCGCGGACTCGGCGGCCCCGTTGCCGGTCGGGCCGTCGACCGCCACGTCGTTGTGGACGACGACGCCGTTCCACACGACGGTGACGCGGGCGTTCTCCGTCTTCGTCGCGCCGTTCCAGCGGGCGGCGCGGAACGTGACGTCGTAGGTCTGCCACGTCTCCGGTGCCGTCGCCGGGTTGCTGTCCGGTGCCCGCTTCAGGTAGATCGCGCCGCACTCGTTGGTGGCGAGGGTGGCCTTGCCGTACGTGTCGAGCACCTGCAGCTCGTAGCGGTCCTGCAGGTAGATGCCGCTGTTGCCGCGCGCCTGGCCGGTCACCTCGGGCGGCAGGTTCGGCAGCCAGAACTCCACGTGCAGCTTGAAGTCGCCGTAGGTCTGCTTGGTGCGCAGGTCACCGCCGAGCACCTCCACCGATCCGCCGGACACGGGCCAGGTCGCCGCGCTGCCGTCGGACGCGGCGAACGCGTTGAGGTTGCCGCCGTCGAACAGCTGCACCCGGCTGACCCCGTTGTGCGTCCACACCTGCCGCGCGTCGCCGATCTGCAGGGCGGCGCCGCTGGCGTTGAGGAACCGGCCCGATTGCGGGTTGAGCAGTGCGCCGTCGGGCTGGGCCTGCCACACCTGGGCGCCGCTGCCGTTGCAGTTCCACAGCTGCACCGGGGTGCCGGCCGCGGTGTTGCCGCCGCTGACGTCCAGGCACCTGCCGAGGGCGCGCAGGGTGTCGCCGGTGCGGGTCCAGCTCTGCGCGGTCGTGCCGTTGCAGCCCCACAGCTGGACCTTGGTGCCGTTGGCGGTGTCGGCGTTGCTGACGTCGACGCACCGGCCGTCCGCGCCGGTGATGGTGCCGGTGCGGTCGCCGGGCGGCAGGCCGACGGTGAGGCTGTCGAGGTTCACGTGGCCGATGTCGCCGCTGTCCACCTTGTACGCGATCGTGTTGCCGCCGGCCCGCAGCGTCACCCGGTCCACCGCGTTGGCCCAGGTCTCCCAGTCGCCGGTGCTGGCGAGGCTGACCTGGCGGACCTTCGCGCCGTTGACGTAGAGGCTCACCGTCTTCGTCCCCGGCGACGGGTTGGGGCCGTTGCTGTAGCGCAGGTTGACGTCGTACGCGCCGGCCGTCTGCGTCGTGACGCTGAACGTGGTCGCCGCGCCGGCCGTACCGTAGCCGGCGACGAAACCCGACCCGGTGTATCCACTGTGGTCGGTCGCGACGTGCGCGCTGCCGCTCAGGCCGGCGTGCTCCGCCTCGAGCCGGCCCGGTTGCGCCAGGGTGCCGTCGACGAGGCTGTTCAGCGTGTACCACGCCTCCGTGCTCCACAGCGACGCCCCGGTGGTGGACGTGAAGGGGCGCGGGGAGCGCAGGTAGACGACCCGGCCGGGCTTGAGGCCGGCCAGCTGCAGCGTCACCTTGAGCCGGTCCGCGGACAGCGTGGCGGACGTGACCTGCAGCGTCTCCTCGTCGACCTTCGGGCCGCCGTACGCGAGGGTCGGGACGTAGCGCCACTGCTTGGCCACGTAGGAGGCCGCGGTCGCCGAGGACACCGGCTGGGTGTATTCGAGCTCGAAGCCGCCGGCGATCGCCCGCATCGCCTTGATCTCGAAGGCCGAGGCGCCGTTCGGGGTGAGCTTCTGCAGGCCGTAGGTGAGCTTGCCCTCCTGACCCCAGTTGCCGCCCGCGCCGAGCCCGCCGGCGTACAGCGCGCCGTCGGGGCCCTGGCTGAGCCGCAGCACGCCCATCTCCAGGCCCTGCGTGAGCCGGAAGACCGCGCCCTGGTACTCGCCGTTGACCTTCTCCAGGTACGCGCGCTGGATGCCGCCGTAGGTGACGTCGCCGAACAGCAGCTGGCCGGCGAACGGGCCGCTGGACAGCAGCAGCGGGGTGCTCGGGGAGTTGGCGATCTCGTTCTGCGGCAGCCACAGCACCGGGGCGGTCACCGGCTGGTTGTCGAACGGCCCGTCCGGGTTGGTGTAGTGGCCGAAGAACCGGTCCTGCTTGATGCGCACCAGCTTCGAGGCCGGCAGCCAGCCGCCCTGGTTGTCGGTGACGAAGATGTCGCCCTCCGGGCCCCAGCCGATGCCGTCGGGGGTGCGCAGGCCGCCGGCGACGTACTGCACCGCGCCCGTGCTGCGGTTGATCTTCAGGCTGGTGCCGCGGTTCGGCGATCCCTGCGGGTCGGTGGTCGCGCCGCCCTGGTTGATGGACACCGACAGGTTCAGGTAGAAGTAGCCGTCCTTGTACAGCAGCCCGAACGCGAACTCGTGGAAGTTGCCGTCGAACGGCCACGTCGCGACGGTGCGGTACTGGTCGATCTGGCCGTCGCCGTTGGTGTCGTTGAGCTCGGTCAGCTCGTGCTTCTGCGACACGTACAGCTTGCCGTCGACGTACTTGATGCCCATCGGCTCGCGCAGGCCGGTCGCGATCCTGGTGTAGGTCACCTGCGCGGGCGATGTGGCGCCGGTGACGCCGCTGAGCAGGTAGACCTCGCCGACGGTGGTGTTGCTGCCGCCCCAGGTCGTGATCGCCAGCCGCCCGTCGGGCAGCCAGTCCATGGCGCTCACCTGCGGCTGGAAGCCGTTCGGGCGGAGGTTGGTCAAGGTGTACCCGGGATGCACAGCGTTCAGCGGCAGCCCGTCGCCGGGGCTGTCGGCGGCCCCCTCGCACTCCTTGCGCCCGGGCGCGGTCACCCGCACGACCCCGGCGTCGGTGCTCAGCGCCGAGTTCGGCACGACCGTGAACCCAGACGCGCCCGGCGGCCGCCACTCGAGGGTCAGCTGCTGCCCGCCGGTCCGCTCGAAGTAGTCGATCCGGATCGCGTGGTAGCCGGTGCCGAGGGTGACGGTGCCGTCCATGGCGGTCGCCCCGTGCAGCCCGTCGTGGTTGATGACGGTCGCGCCGTCGACGAGCAGCCGGGAGCCGTCGTCGCTGGTGAGCCGGAAGATGTACGACCCGGCGGCGGTGACGTTGACGTTGCCCGTCACCTGCGCCTGGAACAGGTCCTCGAGACCGAAGTCGGCGGCCGTGCTCCAGTTGACCGTCGGCATGAGCTTGTCGATGTTCGGCGTCTGCCCGGTCTTGAGGGTGCAGATCGAGCTCAGCGGCGTCTGCACGTCGAAGACGCGCAGCGTGACGCCGGGTTCCTGCGGCGGGACGGCGGCGCGGGCCTGCGTCGCGGGCAGCAGGCCCGCGACCAGGACGGCGGCCGCCGCGCCGAGGACGGTTCTCCTCATCGAGCGCTCCAGAGGGTAGGAGTTGTCCGGCGGCACGGTGCGCCGCCCTGAGAACTCCCGCGCGCTCGCCGAAGGGCGACACGGGCACCGCGAGCCGCCACCTTGCGGTGACGGCCCTCGATGTGTCAGCCACGCTAGAAGACTTTTGCTCGAATGTCCATGACTTCTGTCGATCGGATCGAAAGTGCTGCCGGTCAGCGCCAGGTGTCGTTCAGGGCGATGCTGCCGCCCGACGGGGTGGCGACCGTGCGGTTCGGGTCGCTCTCCCAGGTGACGGTGCCGGCGGCGTCCTTGCGGATGTACTTGTACTCGACGACCGCCGAGCCCGGCAGGGTCACCTGGCCGGTCCACGTCGCGTCCGCCGCCTTCGTCAGCGGCACGGCGTTCGCCGGGTTCCACGAGCCGATGGAAGGCGCGGCGCCGACGAGGAACAGCTGCTGCCCCGGCTCCTCGGCGACGTGCAGCGTCACGTCACCCTGGACGGTGGCGCCGGCCTCCCAGCCGTCCGAGGTGGACAGCCAGCCGTCGGCGGGCACGGTCTCCGTGCGGTTGGGGCGGCTCTCCCAGGTGACCGTGCCGTCGGCGGCGAGCTTCACGTACTTGTACTCCAGCGCGGTGCCGGCCGGGACCTGGACCCGCGCGGTCCACTGTGGATAGCCGCTCGACGACAGCCGCACGCCGTTCGCGGGGTTCCAGGCGCCGAGGGCGGGGGCGTTGCCGACGAGGACGAGGCGTTCGCCCGGGGCGACCACCGCGTACGCGGAGAACGACACCGCCGCCGCGGGAGCCGCGACGGGCCGGGAGACGCGGTGCCGCACGTCGATCGCGAGGGTGCTCAGGCCGGGCACCGTCGTGGTCAGCGCGCCGCCCTTGCCGACGGTGACGGTCGGGCCCGTGCACCGGTCGCCGCGCACGGTGCCGCGGGTGACGTCGCAGTAGACGCCCGCCGGCAGGCCCGTGTCGAACGTGCGGGTGACGGCGGTGCTCTCCCGGTTGAGCACGATGTAGCCGCGGCCCTCGCGGGCGAAGGCGATCGCGTTGTCGCCGTCGCTCCACCAGTGGCTGACCGGCGCGGTGCCGGCGGCGTTGCGGAAGCCGACCAGGCCGGTGGTCGCGGTGTCCCGCTGCTGGCAGAGCCAGCCGCCGGGGCCGCTGGTGACCCCGCCGCAGCGCACGGCGCCCAGGTCGCCGGTGGCCGACGATCCCGGCGGCCCGGCGTCGGTGCTGGTGAACCCGTAGCTGGACAGCACGAGCGGGTGCCCGTAGGGCCACGCGAGGGAGAAGGCGTTGCCGAGCGCGAAGAGCGGCCCGTCCTTGTACGTGAGGGTCGCGCCGCTCTGGTCGCGCTCGGTGTCGTGGCTGTCGACGTAGACGACGGCGGTGGCGGAGGGGGAGAAGCCCCACGCCTCGCCGAACTGGTCGAGCCAGCTGAGCTTGCCGGATTTCACGACGCGGCTGATCTGCTGGCCGTACGCGTCCTCGATGACGTCGCCGACCGGCAGGTAGTCGGACTTCGGGATCGGGGCGTTGCCGAGGACCTCCTGGTAGAGGTACGCGGGCCGCTTCAGCTTGGCCTTGATGGCGGCGAGGTCGGCCGCCGGGACGTGCTTGGCGGCGTCGATGCGGAAGCCGTCGACGCCGAGGCGCAGCAGGCCGTTGAGGTAGCCGGCGATGTCGGTGCGCACGTCCTCCTGCTCGGTCGCGAGGTCGGACAGGCCGAGCAGCTCGCAGTGCTGGATCTCCCACGCGTCGTTCCAGTCGTGGATCCAGTCGTCGCCGTTGCGGCCGCAGTGGTGGAAGTCCGTGCTGTCGTACAGGCCGGGGTAGTCGTACTTGCCGAACCGGGTGCCGCCGCTGCCCACGCCGCCGGTGGTCTGGCCCGACATGTGGTTGATGACGGCGTCGACGTACACCTTGACCCCGGCGCGGTGGCAGGCCTCGACCATGCCGGCGAACTCGCGGGGGTTGCCGTAGCGGCTGTCGAGCTTGTAGCTGACCGGCTGGTACGCCTGCCACCACGGATACCCCTGCGCGGGTAACTCGACGTGCTCCTGGGGCGGGGTGACCTGCACGGCGGCGTAGCCGGCCGGGCCGAGGGTGGTGCGGCACTCGTGGGCGACGTCGCGCCACGGCCATTGGAAGAGGTGTGCGGTGACGTCGCCGCGGTCCGGGGACGCCGCCGCGGGCGGGGCACTGAGCCCGACGGCGGTCAGGGCGAGGACCGCCGCGAGCATGAGGGGACGCTTCACGAATACGCTCCACTGTAGGCGGCTTGCAGGAGTTGCAAGGTCTTGCAAGAGCGCCCTGATGCTAGCTTCCCGTAACGCGCCGGTAAAGACCTGTTGATCTTTGCAAGATGGCGTCGACGTTTCAGCAGCTCAGCCCGGATCTGTCCGGTGAGGAGTTGGTGATTTTTGCAAGAAGCTTGACATGTGTCAATCGGCCAGATCAGTCTTCCTCCACGCGCTGCCATGCCCCGCCAGGCTGTCACGTCGGTCGGTCCGCCGCCGCATCGATGCACGCAAGGAGCACCCCGTGTCCCGAAGAAGAGCCCTGCTGCTCGCCGTCCTGACGCTGCTGGCGTCCCTCCTCGTCGTCCCCGCCCTCGCCGCCGCGGGCACCACCGTCACCGTCTACTACAAGCCCGCCGCCGCCTGGACCACCATCAACATCCACTACGCGCCCAACGGCGGCGCGTGGACGGCCGTGCCGGGCGTGGCGATGACGCCGGCCTGCACCGGCTGGTACAGCAAGACCATCGACCTCGGGTCCGCCAACGGCCTGCAGGTCGTCTTCAACAACGGCGCCGGCACCTGGGACAACAACTCGGGCCGCAACTACGCCCTCGGCACCGGCGACGTCACGGTCGCCGGCGGCGTCGCGGGCACCGGCAACCCGTGCGGCGGCCAGCCGACGCCGACGACCCCGCCGCCGACCGGCAACACCGCCACCGTCTTCTACTCCACCGCCGGCAGGAACTGGCCGGTGGTGAACATCCACTACGCGCCGAACGGCGAGGCGTGGACCGCGGTGCCGGGCGTCGCGATGAACGAGGTCGCCTGCGCCGGCTGGGTGAAGAAGACCGTCGCGCTGGGCGCCGCCACCGGCATGCAGGCGGTGTTCAACAACGGATCCGGCACGTGGGACAACAACAACGGCGCCAACTACCGCATCGGCGCCGGCACGTCGAAGGTCGCCGGCGGGGTCGTCACCGGCGGCGCGACCGACCCGTGCGCGGCCGTCCCGCCCGACACGACCCCGCCGAGCGTCCCCGGCGGCGTCACCGCGACCGCCGACCACGTCACCGTCACGCTCGCCTGGACCGCCTCGACCGACGACCGCGGTGTCACCGGCTACCAGGTGACCCGCAACCCCGGCGCGACCGTGCTCACCACCGCCACCAACGGGTACATCGACGGCGGGCTCGCGCCGAGGACCAGCTACTCGTACACCGTGAAGGCCGTCGACGCCGCCGGCAACCTCTCCGGCGCGTCCAGCACCGTCACCGTCACGACCGGCGACGCGCCGCCGCTGCCCGCCGGCGGCTCCATGCTCGGCGGCGACCCGCGCAAGGAGAGCATCTACTTCGTGCTCACCGCCCGCTTCTACGACGGGGACGCCTCCAACGACAGGGGCGGCAGCCAGCACGTGAAGTCGGGCAACGCGGCCAACAACGACCCGATGTTCCGCGGCGACTTCAAGGGCCTCGTCGACAAGCTCGACTACATCAAGGGCCTCGGCTTCTCCGCGATCTGGATCACGCCGGTCGTGCTCAACCGGTCCGACTACGACTACCACGGCTACCACGGCTGGGACTTCTTCCGCGTCGACCCACGCCTCGAGTCGCCCGGCGCCAGCTACCAGAACCTCATCGACGCCGCGCACGCCAAGGGCCTGAAGATCTACCAGGACGTGGTCTACAACCACAGCTCCCGCTGGGGCGCCAAGGGCCTGTACGTGCCGACCGTGTGGGGCGCCCGGGACGGGCAGTGGGACTGGATGTACAGCGAGAAGGTCCCCGGCAAGACGTACAACCCGCTGGAGGAGAACGCGCTCGGCCGCGCCTACAACGGCGACCTGTGGTCCACCACCGCACCGGCCGGCAACACCTGCCCGAACTACGGGCAGACCAACGGCACGTTCAGCCCCGAAGGCTACGCCAACCACCACTGCCAGTGGCCGAGCCCGACGGCGAAGATGTTCCCCGCCGACCTGTACCACCAGTGCTGGATCGGCAACTGGGAAGGCGAGGACGCCCGCTCCTGCTGGCTGCACGACGACCTCGCCGACTTCAACACCGAGAAC
Organism: Dactylosporangium maewongense; assembly: GCF_039531485.1. NCBI lineage: Bacteria > Bacillati > Actinomycetota > Actinomycetes > Micromonosporales > Micromonosporaceae > Dactylosporangium > Dactylosporangium maewongense. Next base: position 106,057 of record NZ_BAAAQD010000009.1, read on the forward strand.
CCGGTCGTGCAGCAGTACCTCATCGACGCGTACAACTCCTACATCGACATGGGCGTCGACGGGTTCCGCATCGACACGGCCGTGCACATCCCGCGGGTCACCTGGAACCGGCGCTTCCTGCCGGCCCTCCAGCAGCACCTGGTCCAGAAGTACGGTGCCGCGAAGGCGAACGACTTCTACGTCTTCGGCGAGGTCGCCGCGTTCGTCAACGACAAGTGGAACCGCGGCTCCGTCAACCACTCCGCGCAGTTCTACACGTGGAAGGAGCGGCGCACCTACAGCGCGGACGACGCGACCGCGGCCCTGGAGCAGTTCAACTACGAGAACCTGCAGGGCACCGGCAACCAGCCGACGTCGACGAACGCGTTCCTGAACGGCAACCTCTACCACGCGCCGGACCACAGCCAGTTCTCCGGCATGAACATCATCGACATGCGGATGCACATGAACTTCGGTGACGCCGCCAACGCCTTCAACAACGGCAAGGACTCCGACGACAGCGTCAACGACGCCACGTACAACGCCGTGTACGTGGACTCGCACGACTACGGCCCCAACAAGTCCAGCACCCGCTACGCCGGCGGGACGGACGCGTGGGCCGAGAACATGGATCTCATGTGGACGTTCCGCGGCGTCCCGGTCCTCTACTACGGCTCGGAGGTCGAGTTCCAGGCCGGCAAGCAGATCGACTGCGGCCCGACGTGCCCCCTGGCGAACACCGGCCGGGCCTACTTCGGGTCCTATGTGGAGGGCACGGTCGTCGCCTCCGGCTACGGCACCGTCGCCAGCGCCAGCGGCCCGGTCGCCACGACGCTGAGCAAGCCGCTCGTGCAGCACGTCCAGCGACTCAACCAGATCCGCCGCGCGGTGCCGGCACTGCAGATGGGGCAGTACTCCACCGCGGGCGTCTCCGGCGGCATCGCGTACAAGCGCCGCTACACCGCCGGCAGCGTGGACAGCTTCGTCCTCGTCGCCATCTCCAGCACCGCCACCTTCACCGGCATCCCCAACGGCACCTACACCGACGCCGTCACCGGTGACGTGCAGACCGTCACTGGCGGCACCCTCACCGCCACCGTGACCGCCAAGGGCGCCATGCGCGTCTACGTGCTGTCGCTGCCCGGCAACCCCGCGCCGGGCCGGGTCGGCACCGCCGGCCCCTACCTCCGCTGAGCATTGGAGACACCCCTGTGAAGAAACGTGTCCTGAGTATCGGCGCGGTCGCGCTCGCCATGACCGGCGCGCTCGCCTACCCGCTGCTGTCCGCCGACCGTCAGGCCGACGCGTCCGTCGCCTCCGACGACGTCATCGCCAACCTGTGGCTGTGGCCGTGGACGTCCATCGCCACCGAGTGCACCAACGTCCTCGGCCCCGCCGGCTACGGCGCCGTGCAGGTCGCGCCGCCGGAGGACTCGATCAGCGTCGCCGGCCACCCGTGGTGGGACATCTACCAGCCGGCCGCCTACGACCTCAACAGCCGCATGGGCACCCGGGCCCAGTTCACGGCGATGGTCAACGCCTGCCACGCCGCGGGTGTCAAGGTGTACGTGGACGCCGTCATCAACCACATGACCGGCGCCAACCAGTCCTCGACGACCGCGTACGGGCCGGCGTCCTTCACCAACAACTACAGCTACCCGAGCGCCGGCTACGGGTACAACGACTTCCACCACAACCCGGGCGCCTGCCCCCAGGCGGACAACCAGATCCACGACTGGAACAACCAGACGGAGGTCTGGAACTGCCAGCTCGTCGGCCTCTCCGACCTGACCACCGAGACCGACTACGTCCGCACGAAGATCGCCGGCTACCTCAACGACCTGATCAGCGTCGGCGTCGACGGGTTCCGCATCGACGCGGCCAAGCACATGGCGCAGGCCGACCTCGCCGCCATCAAGGGCAAGCTGACGAACCAGAACGTGTACTGGGCGCAGGAGGTCATGCCCGGCGGCAGCGGCAACCTGTCGATGGCCGCCTACGAGGGCATCGGCGGGGTCCTGGAGTTCAACTACGCCACCAACCTGAAGAACCAGTTCACCGGCAGCATCGCGAACCTGCAGACGTTCGGGACCAGCTGGGGCCTGCGCCCGTCGGACAAGGCGACCGCGTTCGTGTCCAACCACGACACCGAACGCAACGGCTCCACCCTCAGCTACAAGAACGGCAGCACCGACACCCTCGCCACGGTCTTCATGCTGGCGTGGAACTACGGCACCCCGAACGTGATGAGCTCGTTCAGCTTCACCAACAACGACGCGTCCCCGCCCGCCGACGCCAACGGCTACGTCACCGGCGTCACCTGCGGCAGCGGCTGGGAGTGCCAGCACCGGCAGCGTTCCGTCCGCAACATGGTCGGCTTCCACAACGCCACCAAGGCCAGCACGACCGTCGGCAACTGGTGGAGCGACGGCTCCAACGCGATCGCCTTCTCCCGCGGCGCGCTCGGTTGGACGCTCATCAACAACGGCGGCGGGTCGGTCGCGTCCCGCACGTTCAGCACCGGCCTGCCGGCGGGCGTCTACTGCGACGTCATCCACGGCGACTACACCGCCTCCGCCGGCACGTGCAGCGGCCCGACGGTGACCGTCAACGGCTCCGGCCAGGCCACGGTCGGCGCGAACGCGAAGGACGCCGTGGCGCTGCACGTCAACGCCCGCGTCACCGGCGGCACCCCGTCGCCGACGCCGTCCACCTCGTCGCCGGTGCCGGCGGGCGTCGCGTTCACGGTGACCGGCGCGCCCACGGGCAACCCCGTCTACCTGGTCGGCTCGGTCGCGGAGCTCGGCTCCTGGAACACCGCCAACGCCATCCCCATGACCGCCTCGGGCTCCGCCTGGACGAAGACCGTGACGCTCCCGGCGGGCGCCGCGGTCGAGTACAAGTTCATCACCAAGACCAGCGCCGGCGCCGTCACCTGGGAGCCGGGCAGCAACCACACGTACACCGTGCCCGCGAACGGCACGGGCACCGTCAACACCACCTGGAACGGCTCCACGACCACGAACCCGGCGGTCACCTTCAACGCGACCGTCACCACCGTCCTCGGCCAGAACGTGTACGTGGTCGGCTCGATCCCCGCGCTGGGCTCGTGGAACACGGCGAACGCGATCGCCCTGTCCTCCGCGAACTACCCGGTCTGGTCCGGCACCGTCACGCTGCCGTCGAACACGGCGGTGGAGTACAAGTTCATCAAGAAGGACGGCGCCGGCAACGTCACCTGGGAGAGCGGCGCCAACCGCACCCTGAACACGGGCACCGCCAACCAGACCGTCAACGCCACCTGGAAGTAGTTCACCCCGCCGCAGCCCGGGTCCGCTGTTCAGCGGGCCCGGGCTCCGGCCTGCGTCCCAGGTTGGCCGGCGCCCTCGGACCTGGTCTTCCGGGGGCGGGTGAGCAGGGCGACGACCACGCTGCCACCGCCGCCGAACACGCCGGCGAGCAGGAGGACGTAGCCGGTGTTACGCCAGAAGTCCGCCCGGCTCGCGGGCGTGCCATCGACGTCGAACACCAGTGACGCGCCCTCGACACGCACGGGCTCGCCGCGGTACATCGTCACCCGCACCGCCTTGCCGACGTGGGTCTCGGGTTTGCCCCTGATCACGGCATCCACCGTGTAGTGCCGCCCCCAGACGTCGAGACCGGCGCGGGAGCCGGTCGCGTCGGTGACCGTGCCGTCGAACGCGAACCGGCACCGCGCCGGCGTGAAGGCCTGCTCCGCGGTGCACAGCGGCGCCGTGCGGATCCGCTCGTCGGCCGCCGAGAAGTGCCCGGCGACGCCCAGCAGGACCCCGCCGGTCACGCAGGCCAGGACGGTGACCGCGCACGCCTCGCGGAGCGACAGGAACGGCGCTTCCCACATGGGCCGATTCTGCCAGATCCGGCGGCCCGGCCCGGGTGTCGTGCCTGGTCGCCGCCCCGGTCCGGCCCTCAGCGCCGGGAGCGGATGCGGCGGACCAGCGTCACGCCGGCGGAAGCGGGCCGGTCGCCGGCGAGAACCTGCCGGTCGCCGGCGGGAGCACCCCGTCGGGCGGGAGCATCGTGATGGTCCGCGGGATGACGCCGGTCGCCGGCGGGCGCCCGCCGGTGGGGGCCGGGAACGTGCCGGTGGACGGCGGGAACGTGCCGGTGGCGGGTGCCGGCGACGGGCGGGGGATGTCGTCCGGGCTGCGGGCCGGCATGGGCAGGATGATCGACGGGTCCACGGACCGGTCGATGCGGGCGGTGGTGTCCGCGGGCGCGGCGAACAGCGCCGGCTCGACCAGCACCGCGATCCCGTCCAGGCCGATCAGCTGCCGCGCGCCGTCCGGCCACGCGTGCACCACCGCGCAGGAGCGGTAGCGGACCGTCGCCCGGCACTCGCCCTCGACGATGCTGACCCCGTCGGCGCCGAGGACGAGCGAAGCGCCGGAGCCGTCGAGCGCCCGGTACGTGTGCCCGGGGACCGCGTCCGTGGACGTCGTCGGCGCCGCCGCGAACCCGGCCCAGTCGGCGCGGCTGCCCGGCGGCACCTGCAGCAGCCCCGAGCCGAGGACCTGCAGGGCGGCGTCGTGCACGTCGGCGAGGGTCACGGCGTACAGCTGGCCGCGCAGCTGGTCGAGGGTGCGCAGCCGCGCGCCGGTGAGCAGGTCGGCGGCCAGGCCCGGCAGCCGGCCGGCGTGCGCGTCGGGGTGGCGCAGCGCCTCGTCGCGTTTCGCGCGGACCGCGTCGAGGTCGGTCTGGGAGATCCGGCCGACCCGGAACCCGGCGAGGACGTCGACGAAACCGCCGACGACCGCGCCCTGCTTCTCCGGCAGCGCGTCGGCGAACGCGGTGACCACCGCCATGCCGTCGCCGCGCGGGTCGTAGGAGGCGCTCGCCGCGTACGACAGGCCGCTCTCCTGCCGCAGCGACCGGAACAGCTCCCGCTCCAGCATCAGGGCGAACATCGAACCGGCCACGTGCCGGCGCATGACGCCGTCGAAGACGACGCCGCCGCCGGCGCCGGTGAAGTACACCGGTGTCGCCGGCAGGATCGTCGTGGCGACCGGCACCGGGCGGAGCGTCCCGGCCGGCAGGCGCAGCCGCAGGCCCGGCGGGATCCGGTCGCCGGAGATCCACAGCACGGCGTTCGCCTGGGTGAACCAGGCGTTCGCCCAGGCCCGCACGTCGTCGGGGCCGAGCCGGTCGATGCCCCACTCGGGGTAGCTGACCAGGCCGTAGTGCTGGGCGCCGTACCGCCACATCGGCAGCATCCGGTTGACGCCGCCGCGCCCGGCCGCCTCGGTGCGCAGGATCGCCTTCTCGGTCTCCAGCCGCTGCACCGGCAGGTCGGCGAGGGAGTCGCAGACCATCTCCAGGTACGTGACGATGTCGCGCTCGCTGCCCTGCATGTGGAAGTGCGTGACGACGCTGCCGGTGGCGCCGTTGTAGTGGTAGTCGGCGACGCCGTGCCGGTGCAGCGCGAGATGCTCGACGAGGTGCGTGATGCCGATGCGGGCGGCGCCCTCGTCGGCCAGGCCGACCCGGAAGGTCAGCCCGGCGGTCATCGGGCCGGAGCTCGGCGCGAGCAGCGTCGGGACGCCGTCGACGTCGGTGCGGTGCAGCACGGGATCAGCCTCTCGCCAGCGCGCGGTCACGGAGGTCGGCGTACGCGGTCCCGGGGTTGTCGAAGTACGACGCCCAGAGCGGGGTGCGCCGCCCGGCCAGGGCCCGGAAGTGCGGCGCCGCGGCGGCGTGGTCGCCGATGAGGGAGAACAGCATCGCGAAGTAGTCGTGCGCGGTGTGGAACCGGTAGCCGCCCTGGAACGCGGGGTGCCGGACGGTCTGGTCGGCGACCTGGTGGATCTGCGCGACGACGGCCGGGGCGCGCAGGAGCGCGGTGCCCTCGGCGTCGGAGTCGGAGGCATGGAACCGCTCCATGTGCCCGGCGAGGACCGTCAGCAGCCCGAGCGACCCGGCCGGGGCGGTGCGCAGCAGCTCGGCGCCGAACTCGGACACCTTCTCCCACGAGCCGCCCCACTTCGGCTGCAGCTGCTGCACGAGGTGGTATCCGGCGATGTACGCGAATGGGTGGTGCGCGCTCAGCCGGTCGTAGCGCCGGCGGGCCTCGTCGTGGCCGAGCGAGATGCCCCGGCAGATGATCATCCGCTCGAGCCACGCGTAGCCCGCCCGCGGCTCGCGGGCGGTGACGTCGATGAGGATCTGCTCGGCCCGGTTGAGGTGCTCGTAGAAGCCCGCCCACTGCTGCCGCGTGACGCTGCGGGCCCAGCCGGTCCCGCGGATCTTCCACCCGCGCAGCACGGTGCGGACCCCGAGGATCGTGTGCGCCAGCGCCCAGGCCGGGTCGCCGTACGGCACCCGCTCGAGGACCTGGTCGTCGAGCTTGTCCTCGATCTGGCCGCACGCCACCGCGAGGTCGTCGAGCGACCGCAGCCCGCCGAGGAACGCCGCCACGGCGGGCCAGTCACCCCGGCCGGCGTCGGTGGCGAGACGGCGCAGCTCGGTGAAGAGGTCAACCGGCTGGCTCTCCGGCACCGGCATGTGAAACGGCACGGCGGGCAGCATATGCGACCCGCCGTGCCCCGGATGCCCCCTGACGGGACGGTTCTACCGCAGCCAGACCGCCGTGTCGGGCGGCAGCGTCCCGTCAGGCAGGTCGCCGCTGGCAAGGACGACGGAGCCCGCCGGGACCGCGACGGCGGCGCCGGACAGGTTGACCACGCAGCGGACGCCGCCGCGGCTGAAGTCCAGGACGTCGGCGGGGGAGTCGTGCCAGGTCAGCGGGCCGGTGAAGGTGCGGCGCAGGCGCAGGGCCGTGCGGTACAGCTCCAGGAACGACGACGGCACGCCATGCTGGGACGAGGCGGCCAGGGACGCCCAGTCGGGCTGCGGCAGCCACGAGCGGCCGGTCGTCGAGAAGCCGTACGCCGGCAGGGAAGCGTCCCACGGCAGCGGGACGCGGCAGCCGTCGCGGCCGGGGTCGGTGCCGCCGGAGCGGTGCCACACGGGGTCCTGGCGGGCGTCGTCGGGCAGGTCCAGGACCTCCGGCAGGCCGAGCTCCTCGCCCTGGTACAGGTAGGCCGCGCCCGGCAGGGCCAGCATGAGCAGCGCCGCGGCGCGGGCGATGCCGGGCGAGCCGAAGCGGGTCACGTGGCGGGCCTTGTCGTGGTTGGACAGGACCCACGTGGTGGGGGCGCCGACGCTGTCCGCGGCCTCGACGCAGGCGTCGATCGTGGCGCGCAGCTGCGCGGCGGACCACGGCGCGGCGAGGAAGTCGAAGTTGAAGGCCTGGTGCAGCTCGTCGGGGGCGACGTAGCGGGCCAGCCGCAGCGGGGTGGACGCCCACGCCTCGGCGACGGCCATCCGGTCGCCGGGGTAGGAGTCGAGGATCTTCCGCCAGGCGCGGTAGATCTCGTGCACGCCGTCCTGGTCGAAGTACGGCAGCGGCTCCCGGCCGAGCAGCCCGATCTGCTGCGGGTGCCCGACGGACGGCAGGCCGGCCGCCTTCACCATGCCGTGAGCGACGTCGATGCGGAAGCCGTCGACGCCGCGGTCCAGCCAGAACCGCAGTACCGACTCGAACTCCGCGCGGACGTCGGCGTTGTCCCAGTTGAGGTCGGGCTGGCCGGGGTCGAACAGGTGCAGGTACCACTCGCCGTCGGCGGTGCGGGTCCAGGCCCGGCCGCCGAAGATGGACTCCCAGTCGTTCGGGGGCTCCTCCGGCGACGAGGAGGAGGACGGCCGGAAGATGTACCGGTCGCGCTCCAGCGACCCGGGTCCGGCGGCGAGCGCCGAGGTGAACCACGGGTGCTGCGACGACGTGTGGTTGGGCACGATGTCGACGATGACGCGGATGTCCAGGGCGTGCGCCGCGGCGAGCATCGCGTCGAAGTCCGCCAGGGAGCCGAAGAGCGGGTCCACGTCGCGGTAGTCGGCGACGTCGTAGCCGCCGTCGACCATCGGCGAGCGGTAGAACGGCGTCAGCCAGATCGCGTCGACGCCGAGGTCGCGCAGGTACGGCAGGCGCTCCCGCAGCCCGATGAGGTCGCCCTCGCCGTCGCCGTTGCCGTCGGCGAAGCTGCGGACGTAGATCTCGTAGATGACGGCGGTGCGCCACCAGTTGGAAGGCACGTCGGAAGAAGGCACGGTGAAGGGTCCCTTGCGATGAAAGGCGAAAGAGGGGAGAGAAGGACCGTCAGCGGGCGACGATGCCCGTCGAGCCGCGGACCACGAGCTCCGGGTTGAAGAGGAACTCCGAGTGCGGGGTCGGCTGCCCGTTGATGGTGTCGACGAGGGCGCGCACGGCGGCGTTGGACATCGCCCGGACCGGCTGCCGCAGGGTCGTCAGCGGCGGGTCGGTGAAGGCGATGAGCAGCGAGTCGTCGTAGCCGACGACGGAGACGTCCTTCGGCACCGACAGGCCGCGGGCGCGGGCGGCGCGGATCGCGCCGAGCGCCATGAGGTCCGAGCCGCAGACGAGGCCGGTCGCGCCGCGCGCGATGAGCCGGTCGGCGGCCGCGGCGCCGCCCTCGACGCCGAAGAGGGACAGCTCGACCATCTCGTCGAGGCCGTGGCGCTGCATCGCCGTGCGGTATCCGGTGAGCTTGCGCTGCACCGGCGAGAACCGGTCGGGGCCCGAGATGAGGCCGATGCGGGTGTGGCCGAGCGATGCGAGGTGGTCGACCGCCGTCTGGCTGGCGAGCCGGTCGTCGCAGGAGATGCAGGGCGCGTCGAGGCCCGCGACGTGCCCGGTGATCATCACGATCGGCAGGGGCCGGTCGATCAGCTTGCGGTAGCGGTCGTGGTCCGCGGTGGTGTCGGCGTGCAGGCCGGAGATGAAGATGATCCCGGCGACGGACCGGTCCAGCAGCATCTCGACGTACTCGTCCTCGGTGACACCGCCCGGGGTCTGCGTGCACAGCACGGGTGTGAAGCCGTGCTGCGCGAGGGCCGACTCGATGATCTGGGCGAAGAGCGGGAAGATGGGGTTCTCCAGCTCCGGCGTGACCAGCCCGACGAGGCCCGCGCTGCGCTTGCGCAACCGCTCCGGGCGCTCGTAGCCGAGCACGTCGAGCGCGGTGAGGACGGCCTGCCGCGTGTCCGCGCTGACGCCGGCGCGGTTGTTGAGCACGCGGGACACCGTCGCCTCGCTGACCTCCGCCTGCCGGGCGATGTCAGCGAGCCGGGCACGGGGTGGCTCGGTGGACATAGGCCGACTGTAAAGCATCGAACCGGTGTTTGTGAAAGGTCGATGCAAGGTCTTTCATTCGACGCAAGGTCTTGCTAGCGTTCGGCCACGACGCGCGGGTGCTGTTGGAATCGCGACCCGGCACCCGCCCGTCACACCCCGCTCAGGCGCATTCCCCGTGGCTCCTTCCAGGAGACCGCGCACCACACCCTGCACACCCCGCTTTCCCTGTCCGAACAGGAGATTCCCCCATGCGCATCCGCATCACGGGTGTCGTCACCCTTGCGGCTCTGTCGTTGGCACTTACCGGCTGCGGCAAGAGCGACGGCGACAAGGCCAGCTCCGCAAACGCTTCCAAGGCGGCCGGCGGCACCCTCACCATCTGGGCCGACGACCAGCGGTCCGCGGCCCTGAAGCCGTTCGCCGAGAAGTTCGGCAAGGACAACGGCGTCACCGTCCAGGTCCAGGCGGTCTCCAAGGACCTGCAGACCAACTTCGTGACCGCGTCGCAGTCGGGCAAGGGCCCGGACATCGTCGTCGGCGCGCACGACTGGATCGGCAACCTGGTCCAGAACGGCGCGATCGACCCGGTGCAGCTGCCGGACGCGCAGAAGTCGGCGTTCGCCGAGGTCGCGATCAAGGCCGTCACGTTCAACGGCCAGCTGTACGGCGTCCCCTACGCGATCGAGAACCTCGCCCTGATCCGCAACACCGACCTGGCGCCGACCGCGCCCGCGTCGATCGAGGACCTCGTCAAGGCCGGCCAGACGCTGAAGACGGCCGGCAAGGTCACCAACATCATGTCGCTGCAGGTCGGCACCAACGGCGACGCGTACCACGCGTACCCGCTGTACGCGTCCGCCGGCGGCTACCTGTTCGGGCAGAAGGCGAACGGCGACTACGACCCCGCCGACCTGGGCGTGGACAAGCCGGCCTCGATCGAGGCGTTCAAGAAGATCGCCGCGCTCGGCGAGAAGGGCAGCGGCGCGCTGACCCGCTCCATCACCGGTGACAACGCCATCCCCACGTTCACCGGCGGCAAGACCGCGTTCCTCATCTCCGGCCCGTGGGCGGTCGCCGACATCAAGAAGGCCGGCGTCAAGTACGACATCACCCCGATCCCGGCATTCGCCGGCGGCAAGCCCGCCCAGCCGTTCGTCGGCGTGCAGGCGTTCTACGTCGCCAGCAAGGGCAAGAGCAAGGCTCTGGCGAACGAGTTCATCACCAACTACCTGACCAAGCCCGACCTGCAGGTCGCGCTGTACCAGGCCAACCCGCGCCCGCCGGCGCTCGTCGCCGCGCTCGACCAGGTCAAGGGCAGCGACCCCGACATCCAGAAGTGGCTCGACGCCGGCAAGGGCGGCGCCGTGCTCCCCGCGATCCCGGCCATGGCCGCGGTGTGGGACCCGTTCGGCAAGGCCGAGGCCGCGATCGTCGGCGGCGCCGACGTGCAGTCGACGCTGACCGCCGCGGGCAAGGCCATCGCCGAAGCGATCAACAAGTAACCATGACGACGACCCAGCGGGGAGGCGGCTCGCTCGCCGGCCCCACCATCAAGATCGCCCTGCTCGGCGCCGGGCTGGCGTTGGCGATCGCGGCCGCCCTCCCGCTGGTCGACGCCCACGCCTGGGGCTGGCTCGCGGTGCTCGCCGCGACCACCGCGCTGCTGTTCTACGTCTACCTGACCCCGCGGCACATCGCCGCCAAGTACCTGGTGCCCGGCACCGTCTTCCTGCTCGCGTTCCAGGCGCTGCCGGTGCTCTACACCGCGAGCACGGCGTTCACCAACTACGGCGACGGGCACCGCGGCAGCAAGGCCGACGCGATCGCCGCCGTGCAGGGCGCGTCGGTGAAGCAGGTCCCGGGCTCCATGGAGTACGACCTCGCCGTCGCCACCCGGGAGGGCGCCATCGTCTTCCTGCTGGTCGACAAGACCGGCGCGACGTTCGTCGGCGACGGCACCGGCCTGCACCCGGCGCGGTTCACCGTCGAGGGCGGCCGCATCGTCGAGGCCGACGGCTACACGCTGCTGACGCTCGGCGAGGCCAACCTCCGCAACGACGACATCCTCGCGTTCAGCGTGCCGACCGGCGAGGGCGCCGTCCGCGCGTCCGGCCTGACCCGCGCGTACAACGGCCAGGCGACCCAGTTCTACGACGGCGGCTGCGACTGCGTCACCGACCGCGGCAGCGGCAAGCAGTGGAAGGCCGACGGCGAGTCCGGCAGCTTCGTCGCCGCCGACGGCGAACGGCTCCCGCAGGGCTGGAAGGTGTCGGTCGGGTTCAGCAACTTCACCCGGGTCCTCACCGACTCCCGCATCTCCGGCCACTTCCTTGGCACCCTGCTGTGGAACTTCGCGTTCGCGATCGGGTCCGTGCTCGTCACGTTCGGGCTCGGCCTCGGCTGCGCCCTGGCGCTCAACGCCGACCGGCTGCGCGGCCGCAGCGTGTACCGCGTGCTGCTGGTGCTGCCGTACGCGATGCCCGGGTTCGCGATGCTGCTCGTCTGGCGGGACATGTTCAACCAGCAGTTCGGGCTCATCAACCGGTTCTTCGGCCTCGACGTCGACTGGTTCGGCCAGCCGTGGACGGCGCGGATGGCGGTCATCCTCGTGCAGCTGTGGATGGGGTACCCGTACATGTTCCTCGTCGCCACCGGCGCGCTGCAGGCCATCCCGAAGGAGATGACGGAGGCCGCCACCATCGACGGCGCCTCGGTGCTGCAACGCTTCCGCCAGGTGACCCTGCCGCTGCTGCTGGTCGCGCTGACGCCGCTGCTGATCGCCTCGTTCGCGTTCAACTTCAACAACTTCAACGCGATCTACCTGACCACCGAGGGCGGCCCGTTCCCGCCCGACGACTCCACCGTGGGCGCGACCGACCTGCTCATCACCTACACGTACCGGCTGGCGTTCGGCGGCTCCGGCGCGCAGTTCGGCTTCGCCGCGGCGATCTCGGTCTACATCTTCGCCATCGTGGCCGTCGTGTCGCTGATCGGCTTCCGGCGCAGCCGCAAGCAGGAAGAGGTCTACTCATGACCAAGTGGATGCGCAGGATCGGCTGGCGGCACGCCGTCGGGATCGCCGCCCTGGTGTTCTCGCTCTTCCCGATCGTGTTCGTGGTGTCCGCGGCGTTCAACCCGGTCGGGTCGCTGAGCTCCACCGAGCTGTACCCGACCGGGGCCAGCACAACGAACTTCACGGACCTGTTCGGCAAGACCGCCTTCGGCCGCTGGTACGTCAACTCCGTCGTCATCGCCAGCATCGCCGCCGCGACGGCCGTGTTTCTGTCGGTCCTCGCCGCCTACGCGTTCTCCCGCATGCGCTTCGCCGGCCGGCGGGTCGGGCTGATGGCGCTGCTGCTCATCCAGATGTTCCCGCAGTTCCTCGCGGTGGTCACCATCTACCTGATCTTCGCCGAGATCGGTGACTTCTACCCGGCGTTCGGCCTGGACACCCCGTGGGGGCTGATGCTGCTGTACCTCGGCGGCGCGCTCGGCGTGAACACCTGGCTGATGAAGGGGTTCCTCGACACCGTCCCGCGGGAGCTGGACGAGTCGGCGGTCATGGACGGCGCCACCCACGCGCAGACGTTCTTCCGCATCACGCTGCCGCTGATCGCGCCGATCCTCGCGGTCACCGCGCTGCTCGGCTTCATCGGCACCATCAACGAGGTCCTCCTCGCCAACACCTTCCTGCGCTCCGACGACTCCAAGACCCTCGCCGTCGGCCTGTACGGGCTGATCGCCGGGCAGCGCAACGCGAACTTCGGCATGTTCTGCGCCGGGTCGCTGCTGACCGCGATCCCGACGGTGCTCGTCTTCCAGTCGTTGCAGCGGTACATCGTGTCGGGCCTGACCGCGGGTGCGGTGAAAGGATGACGATGATCCACCACGACGGCTCCGAGCTGCACGTCCCGGACCAGTCCCCGGCGCCCGGCAGCGACGTCGAGGTCTTCCTGCGCACGTCGCCCGGCGTGCAGCAGGTGCACGTCCGGTCCGTCCTGGACGGCGAGCCACGCTTCAGCGACGCCGTCGCCGAGCGCCGCGGCGACGAGCTGTGGTGGCGGGCCACGATCCCCGTGCACAACCCCGTCACGCCCTACCGGTTCCTGGTCGACGGAAACTGGTTCACCGCGACCGGTCTTGCGGGCCACGAGGTCGCGGACACGACGGACTTCAGGCTGGTGGCGCACCCCGCGCCGCCGGCCTGGATCCGCGACGCCGTCATCTACCAGATCTTCCCGGACCGGTTCGCCCGCTCGGCCGCGTACGCCGAGCGCGCCCTGCCCCCGTGGGCGGTGCCGTGCGGCTGGGACGCCCCGGTCGTCGGCCGCGGCGAGCTCACCAGCCGGCAGATCTACGGCGGCGACCTCGACGGCATCGCCGGCCGCCTGGACCACATCCAGTCTCTCGGCGCCGACACCGTCTACCTGACCCCGTTCTTCCCAGCCGGCTCCAACCACCGCTACGACGCGTCGACGTTCGACACCGTCGACCCGCTGCTCGGCGGCGACGCGGCGCTCGCCCGGCTCGCCGACGCGCTGCACGCCCGCGGGATGCGGCTCGTCGGCGACATCACCACCAACCACACCGGCGACGCCCACGAATGGTTCCACGACCCGGCGGCCCGGGACCGCTACTACCACGCTGACGACGGCACCTACGCCGCGTGGTACGGGGTGCCGAGCCTGCCGAAGCTCAACTGGAACTCCACCGGGCTGCGCAAGGCGTTCGTCGACCCGTTGCAGCGCTGGCTGGAGCACCTCGACGGCTGGCGGGTGGACGTGGCCAACATGACCGGCCGGCACGGCACCGACGACCTCACCCACGAGGTGTCGCGGCTCGTCGCCCGCGCGGTGCGCGACGTGCGGCCCGACGCGATGCTCGTCGCGGAGCACGCCCACGGCGCGGGCGGCGACCTCGACCTCGGCGGCTGGCAGGGCACCATGAACTACGCCGGCTTCACCCGTCCACTGTGGACCTGGCTGCGCGGGCCGGACCTGGCGCTGCCGGACTTCCTCGGCGTCCCGGGCGGCGTGCCGACCCGAGGCGGCGACGCCGTCGTCACGGCGATGCGCGCCGTCTCGGCGAGCATGTCGTGGCGGTCGTGGACGCACTCCTGGACGGCGCTGAGCACCCATGACACGCCGCGCGTGCGGACCGTCGTCGGTGACGCCGGCCGGGTCGAGGTGGCCGCCGGTCTCCTCGCGACCCTGCCGGGCGTGCCGATGCTCTTCGCCGGCGACGAGATCGGCCTCACCGGCGCGTGGGGCGAGGAGTCCCGGCAGCCGATGCCGTGGCACGACGAGGCGGGCTGGGACCACACCACCCTGGCCCGCTACCGGGCGCTGCTCGGGCTGCGCCGCGCCCACCCCGCGCTGCGGCACGGCGGGATGCGGGTCGAGCACGCCGACGCCGACACCATCGCGTTCTGGCGGGAGACCGCGTCGGAGCGCCTGCTGGTCTTCGCCCGCCGGGCGTCCGGCCCGCCGGTGGACCTGCCCCTCGCCGGTGCGGTCAACGTCTACGGCGGCGCCGCCGAGGCCCCGGCCGACGGGCCGACCTTCCAGGTATGGCAATTCATGGCAACACCGATTGACCGAACGTGATGCCTTCCCTTCACTGACTGTCATGTCTCTGCGTCGTCTCGCGCTGCCCGCCGCCGCCCTGCTCGCGATCTGCCTGATCCAGTGCTCGTCCCCGGGCACCGCGGCGGCCTACACCACCGTCCACACCGGCTCGGGGCGGCCCGCGCTCGCCCTGGCCGGCGGCCGCCTCTACGCCTCGTGGGCCGGCTCCACCTCCGGCACCTACGGCAAGCAGCTCATCATCGGCACGTCGGTGGACGGCGGCCGCACGTTCACCAAGGACAACAGCGTCGTCGAGCGCACCCCGGAGGGGGAGGGGCCCGCCCTGAGCGCCGACGGTCCCGGCGTCCGGCTCGCCTGGTCCGCCGCCAACAACGGCAACACGCTGACGGTGGCGTACACCGGTGGCACCGGCCTGCAGTGCCGGACCGCGCTGACCGGGGTGCGTACCGACCGCTCGCCGGCCCTCGCCGCCGACGGCGCCGGCATCCGCTGGATCGCCTGGACCGGCACCGACAGCCGGATCAACATCGCCCGGCTGTCCGGTGGATGCCCCGGCGGCTTCTCCCTGCAGGACCGGGTGACCCTCGCCGAGACCACGCCCTACGGCCCGGCGCTCGTGTTCGACGACTCCGGCGCGGAGAACGGCCTGCTCCTCGGCTGGACCGGCGCGGACGGGAGCATCAACCTCGGCACCGTCACGACCGGCTCGGCCGTGCTGACCAACCGCTCGACCGTGATCCAGCCCGGGCAGCAGCTGGCCACGGGCGGGCTCGGGCTCACGTCGCACCCGGCGGACCTCTACGTCTGGTTCCGCGCGACCGACGGCTCCGTGCGCCGCGGCTACTCCCAGGGCTGCCGGCCGACCTGCTTCTACGTGTACAGCTCGGAGCTGCAGTCGGCGTCCGCAGTCGGCGTGGGCACCGACGGGTTCCACGACACCATCGGCTACTTCGACGCTCGCGGGAAGCTCAACGTGGCCACCTATTGACAGGTTGGCTGCCTATTGCGGAGAGTTCGGTCAGGACTTTTTTCAGGTCCTGAAGTTTCCGGCTCTTCCCGCCCCCCGCCAGGAGCACCCTTCATGGTCCCAACCCGACCGCTGCTCGCCCTGTCCGTCCTCGCCGCCTCGATGGTGGCCCTCAGCGCGCCCAGCGCCCAGGCCGCCGCCACCAGCGTCCAGGTCTACTGGAGCTCCGAGTCCCGCACCGCCGGCTACGAACCGAAGAACGGCAACTGGTACACCAGCCCCGCCACGGGCCTCGCCGGGACGCCCTACCAGCTGTCCCGCCAGGCCGACGTGCCCGTCGTGGCGGCCGCCGGTACACCCACCATCACCGCGGACACCAACAGCCGCTTCCAGACGATCCTCGGCGTCGGCTCCTCCCTCGAGGAGTCGACGGTCTACAACCTGTCCAGGATGAGCGCCGGCGCCCGCGACCGGGCCCTGCGTGCGCTCGTCGACCCGGCCACCGGCGCCGGCTTCAACGTCATCCGGATCACCTTCGGCACCAGCGACTTCACGTCGCACGACTTCTACACCTACGACGACGGCGCGGCCGACCCGTCGCTGTCGCGCTTCTCCATCCAGCGCGACATCGACTACGGCATCATCGCCACCGTCCGGCAGGCCCTCGCCATCAACCCCGACATCAAGGTGTTCGCGAGCGCGTGGTCGGCGCCGGGCTGGATGAAGACCAACAACGCCATCATCGGCGGCAGCCTCGTCACCGCCCAGATCCCGACCCTCGCGGCGTACTACCGGCGGGCGGTGCAGGCGTACACCGCGCAGGGCATCCCGATCCACGCGCTCACCCTGCAGAACGAGCCGCTGTTCTCCCCACCGGACTACCCCGGCATGCTCGTCTCCGCGGACCAGGAGCGGCAGCTCGCCAAGGCGCTGCGCACCGAGCTGTCCGCCAACGGGCTCAGCACCCGCATCTGGGCCTTCGACCACAACTTCTCCGAGTCGGTCTCCTACGCCGCCGGCGTCCTGGGCTCGTCCGGTGCCCACTCCGACGCCTACTCCTCCGTGGACGGCATCGCGTTCCACGACTACGCGGGCGACCCGTCCGCGATGAGCACCGTGAAGGCGTCCTACCCCGACAAGGACATGCTGATGACCGAGCGCTCCGTGTGGGGCACCTCGGGCGCGGACCGGATCGTGCAGTACTTCCGCAACAACGCCACCCTGTATGAGGGCTGGGTCAGCATGCTCGACCAGAACCGCGCACCCGAGCGCTGGTCCGGCTCGCCCGACCCGACGATGCTCGTGCAGAGCACCAGCAACCGCGACACGTTCTGGGCGCTGCCCGACTACAACATGGTCGCCCAGTTCTCGAAGTTCGTGAAGCCCGGCGCGCGGCGCGTCGCCACCGGCTACGGCAGCACCGGCACCGTCACGAACGTCGCGTTCCTCAACCCCGACGGCACCCTCGTCACCGTCGTGGTCAACCAGACCGGCGCCTCGCAGGCCTTCACGCTGAAGGTCGGCACCCAGCAGATCGCCAGCACCCTGCCGGCGAAGACCGTCGGCACGTACCTGTGGGCCGGCGCCGACAGCGGCACCCCGTCCACGCGGGTCGGGCCCATCACCGGCTACGGCGCCAAGTGCGTCGACGTCGCCGGCGCGGCCACCGCCAACGGCACGAAGATCCAGCTGTGGACCTGCAACGGCACCACCGCGCAGTCCTGGACCGTCGGCACGGACGGCACCCTGCGCGCCCTCGGCAAGTGCCTCGACGTGGCCGCCGCCAACTCCGCGAACGGCACCAAGGTCCAGCTGTACGACTGCAACGGCAGCGCGGCCCAGACCTGGTCCGCTCCCGGCGACGGCACGCTCCGGGCGCTCGGCAAGTGCCTGGACGCCACCGGGCCCAGCTCCGCGGACGGCACCCAGCTGCAGATCTGGGCGTGCGGGACGGGCCAGAACCAGCGCTGGACTCTGCCTTCCTGACAGCCGTCCTGACAGGTTTCCCGGGTCAGGCGCGGGCCACGGCCGGCGTGCGCCTGACCCACCATTCGAACAGCAGCGTCGTGAACGGCGGGATCGACGCCGCCGCACCGACCGCGAGCCGCGCGAAGCCCCACCGCTCCTTGACGGTCACCCACGCCAGCGCGGCCAGGTAGGCGACGAACATCGCGCCGTGGATCGGCCCGAACACCTTCACGCCGATCTCGTTCTCCACGACGACGTACTTGAAGAACATCCCGACCAGCAGGCCGAGCCAGGAGCAGGCCTCCCCGATCGCGGCGTACCGGAACACCCGCGCGGCATTGTTGTCCACCGCGACAGCCTGCACCCCGCCGCGGACCCGGGTCGCGGCCGGTCACCTCCGCGGTGACCGGCCTCACGCCGCCGCTGTCGCCGGTCTTGGCGTGCGCCCGGACGTCAGCGGGGCGTCGCGTTGTGCATCCGGATGGCGCTGAACCGCAGTGTGCTGGCCACGACCGCGTCCCAGAACGGCCACAGGACCGGCAGCACCCTGAGCTGGATTCCGGCGGCGGCGTGCAGGGCGAAGAGGTCACCGACCGGCTCGGGCGGGCCGAGCGGCACCACCGGCTCGACGGCGACGTGCGCATGCTCCCCCAGCGGCCGGAACGGCGCCGCCGGCAGCCGGTACGCGTACAGGCGCGCGGTCCGGATCGCCTCGAGCCAGCCGTACTCGACGGCGTGCACCCGCTCGCCGCAGCCCGGGCCGAGGATGCGGTCGCGGTCGTCGCCGGTCGTCTCCGGCCCGGCCCACGCCATCGCCCGCGGGCACTGCCGCGGGAACCAGTAGTCCGGCGACCGCCCGTCGTCGACGGCCCACACGTAGGGCTCGGACTCTTGCGCGGTCGCCGCCACGTGCGGCACGAACCGGGTGATCGTCGGGTCCTCGGAGAAGTGCAGCACCTGCCCGGGCTCGGGCCGCATCAGCCGTCCTCCTTCGATCCGCCGTGGTGGCGCTGGTAGTGCCGGGCGACGCGGGCGCGGTTGCCGCACCCGTCGGAGCACCACTCCCGGCGGGGATGGTTGCGGATGAAGTACAGCACGCAACCCGGCGCGTGGCAGGCCCGCAGCAGCGCCCGGTCCGGGCCGGCGAACAGCGCCACCGCCTCCTCCGCGATCGCGGCCACCGCAGCGAGCGCCGGGGCGTGCGCCGTCCGCACCGCCCGCTCCGGACCGCCGTCTTTGTCGTCGGGGTCGGGCCAGTGCAGCTCGGACCACGAGGGGGCGCGGGCGCAGGCGCGGTTGACGACGGTGACCGCGGTGGCGAGGTCCCCGGCGGACGGTCCGGCCGGCTCCCGGTCGTCGCCGGTGGCCGCGGCGGCCAGCACGCGCAGGGCGTCGCGGAGGTCGCGCAGCTCGGCGACGGCCTCCCAGCCGGCGATGCCGACCCCGACGCCCGGGATGCCGCTGCCGGCTCCCGCCCTCGCTGCGTCGGCGGCATTGGGGGGCGCCTCCCTCAGCCAGCGTGCGGCGGCGGCCGGGTCGGCGATCGTGTCGTGCACGCCGTCACGGTCCGCCCGGACGGTGTTCATCAGTTCGACCGGCAACGGCTCCACGTCCTAATGGTAAGGCATTGCGGAAACCATTTGGTCGTGTACTAATGGATGTAGGAGTGGTCAGCCGTTAGGAAGGCGGTCGACGATGTTCCATGAAGGGGAGCTCAGCGTCCAGGAGCGGGCCGGCGTGCGGTTCGAGGCGGCCCGGCTGAGCGGCATGCTCGCGCCCGGCGGGCTGAGCCGGGGTGCGGGCGGGTGGCTGGCGGAGCGGACCCTGGCCGCGCTCACCGGCCGCGACCGCGACGGCAGGCTCTGGGTCTCGGCGCTGACCGGCCCGCCCGGGTTCCTGGCCGGGCTCGGGCAGACGCTGCGGGTGGCGGCGGTGCCCGCGCCCGGCGACCCGCTCCACGACCTCCCCGCCGGCCAGCGGGTGGGCCTGATCGCGATCGACTTCGCGACCCGCCGCCGGATGCGGGTCAACGGCGTCCTGAGCGGCACCCTGAGCGGCACTCTGACCGGCGCTGGAGGCGGCCTGACCGTCGACGTCGCCGAGGCGTTCGGCAACTGCCCCCAGTACATCCACCCCCGACGCCTCGCGAGTGCGCCGACGCCGGGCGGGGCAGTGCCCGGGACGTTCACGGTGGCGGAGGCGCTCACGGCGGACGGTGAGGCCACGATCCGCGGCGCCGACACGTTCTTCCTCGGCACCACGCACCCCGACCGCGGCGCCGACGCCTCGCACCGGGGCGGGCCGCGCGGGTTCCTGCGGGCCGGCGACGGCGGGCTGTGGTGGCCGGACTATCCGGGCAACAACATGTTCAACAGCCTCGGCAACCTCGCCACCGACCCGTCCGCGGCGCTGCTGGTGCCCGACTTCGCGACCGGCCGCACGCTGCAACTGTCAGGCACCGCGGCCGTCGAGTGGACCGAGCCGGGCACCGGCGCACCCGACGAGGTGACCGGCCGCCGGGTCCGCTTCCACCCGGCGGCCGTCGTCACCGGCGAGCACCCCGCGCTCGTCGCCGCGGCGGACGTTCCCGACCCGCGCGGGGTCAGGCGCTGATCACGGGCCACGCGTAGGCGAGGAGCGCGAACGCGGCACCGAGGATCGCCAGGTTGAAGCCGCGGGACGGCACCGGCAGCGCCGCGACGGCGAGCAGGATGATGGCGATGAGATAGAGGACGGCCTGTGTCGACATGGGGAACCTCCGTGGGGGGAACGGTTGAGCAAGCGGGTTCCCGAGGCCGCCGGAGCCGAAACACCCGCTGGCACGTATCCGGGATTCGCGCCGCTCCCCGCGGACCTACCGTTTATCTCAACAACGCGGCACGCCAACACAGCAACCAGGGGAGATGGACATGAGCGACTACGAGACCGGCGACACGGGCTACGACGGCGGCGACTCCTACGGCAACTACGAGGCCGGGCAGGACCACCAGTCCCTCGACCAGCTGCACCAGGTCGACGCCAGCCAGAGCAACTACGACAACCAGTTCAACGTGTACGAGCAGGACCACGCGGCCGCCGAGTCGACCTCGTTCGACCAGGGCCACCAGGTGTCGTACACCGACGCGAGCGGCGCGCAGTACCAGGAGTCGGACTTCACGTCCTACGACCACTCCGCCGCCGAGACCGACCACGTCTTCGCCGCCGAGGGCTCCGAGTCGGCGTCCTCCAGCGAGTTCCACCAGCTCGACGCCATCCAGGCCCGCCTCGACTCCGCCTTCACCTCGATGACCGAGATCAACGGCGGCAACGGCGGCGGCACCGCCGAGCTCGGCGTCGCCTCGAACTGACAGCACCGCAACCCCCTGGCGTGCGGCCGGCCACCGACGGTGGCCGGCCGTAGCCATGTCAGAGGGCGGCGAGCAGGCGGTCGACCTCGTCGGCCGTCGTGTAGTGGTAGATCCCGGCGCGGACCGCCCCGCCGGTCTCGCGCAGGCCCATCGCGGTGAAGTACTCGGCGGCGTAGTAGTCGCCGGAGAAGACGCAGATGCCCTGGTCGCCCAGGCGGGCCGCGGTCGTCGCCGGGTCCTCGCCGGCGACCCGGAAGGACACCGTCGGGCAGCCGCCGGCGGGCGCGGGCAGCACCCGCACCGCGGGCATCGACCGCAGGCCGTCGAGGAGCCGTTCGAAGAGCCGCGTCTCGTACGAGTGGACCGCCGCCATCGAGCGCAGCACGCGCTCCCGGCGCGGCCGCGACGCGGCGCCGTCGAGCACCCCAGCGCCGTCGAGCGTCCCAGCGTCGTTGAGCGTCCCAGTGTCGTCGGGTGTCCCGGCGTCGTCGAGGGTTGCGAGGAAGTCGACCGCCGCCGTGAAGCCGGCGAGGAGCTCGAAGCTCGGCGTGCCCAGCTCGAACCGCTCCGGCACCGCGTCGGACGACGGCAGCAGCTTCAGCATCGCCGTCCGCTCCCACTGCGCCGGCGCCGCCACGCAGGCGGCCAGGTGCGGCCCGGACCACTTGTAGGCGCTGGTGACGTAGTAGTCGGCACCGAGCGCGGCCACGTCGACCGGCAGGTGCGCGGTGGCGTGCACCCCGTCGACGTGGACGACGGCGCCGAAGCCGTGCGCGAGCGCGGCGATCGCGGGCACGTCGGGGACGGTGCCGATGGCGTTGCTGGCCGCGGTCACCGCCACGACCCGGGTCCGCGCGTCGACGAGCGGCTCGAACGCGGCGACGGGCAGCGCGCCGGTGGCCGGGTCGAACGCCGCCCACCGCACCTCCACGCCCATCGCCGACGCCAGCTGCACCCACGGCCGCACGTTGGCGTCGTGGTCGAGGCGGGTCACGACGACGTTGTCGCCGGGCTCCCAGGTCCCGGCGAGCCCGCGGGCGACGGTGTAGACCAGCGCGGTGGCGCTCTGCCCGAACACGACCCCCGCGGGGTCTGCGCCGAGGAGGTCACCGGCGGCGGCGCGGGCCGCGTCGACGATCGCGAGGGCGCGCCGCCCCGGCGCGAACGCGGTCGTCCGGTTGCTCACCGCACCGCCGAGGACACCGGCGACGGCCCGCGCCACCGGCTCCGCGACCAGCGTGCCGGCGGCACCGTCGAAATGGGCGTACCCCTCGGCGAGCGCCGGGTGGGCCTGTCGGATCCGTGCTACGTCGAACGGCATACGGCGACGATAGCGGCCTCGCGGACGGTGTCCTCGATCGCCGCCTGCCCGTCCGCGTCGAGCGCCGCCACCGCCGCCGGGTACGCCTCCGACAGGTCGACGAGCACGTCCAGCACGATCTCGTCGACGAGCGGGCCGGCGCCGGCCTCCGACCGGCCGCCCGCCGCCCGCGGTGCCGGGCCGGCGCCGACCTTCGACCGGGCGCTCGCCACCCGCGGCGCGTTGACCAGCCCGGCGGCGACCCGCGCGAGGTCGGCGCCCGGGATCCGGGCGTGCGGGTCCCACGGCAGGCTCTCACCGAACCGTTGCTCGTCGAATTCGGCGATCTTCACCTTGACGACGGTCCGGTCCTGCGGGCCGAGTGCCGCGTCGGGCCGCAGGACGACCCCTTCGGCGAGGTTCCCTTCCAGCGGCGGCAGGTGGTGTACGAGCGGCAGCCGCGTCTGGAACCTGGTCGGCACGGCGTCGACGGACGCCCGGGTGCCGCGCCCGAGCAGCGGCACCACGTCGAGACCGGCCTCGGCGGCGACCCGGGCGGCCCCGGCGTACGTCCGGTAGACGCCGGCGTCGTCGGGACGCTCGTGGTCGAGGACGTCGAAGACGGCGAACCGCACGTCGGGGGCGTACCAGACGCCGGTCTGCACCGCGGCCGCGCCGGGCGCCGGCGGCACGTCCGGGTGCGGGTAGTGGCCGCCGTAGAGCTCGCCGTACACCCGTACCGTGGCCGCACCCTCGGCAAGAGCGGACCGGGCCGCCTGCTCGAACGCGGGGCGCAGCAGCTGCCAGCCGAAGAACGGCTCGTCGCCGTCCAGCCACGCCTTGCGCTTGCCGACCTTCGTCACGTGGCCGTCCGACACGATCACCAGCTGCGCGCCGTGGACCTTCTCGGTGGCGATCCACGGCCCGCCGGCAGACCGGCCGCTGCCGAGTTGTCTCGCCGTCGGGATCTTCGGGTACGCCACGTGCCGCATGCGCAGCAGTATCGCCACCGGCGCGCGGCGCGTCCCCGGATTTACGTGGCGCTGATGACGCCGCCCCACAGGAGGGCGACGATGATGCCGCCGACCGCGGCGCGGTAGTAGACGAACGTGGCGATGGAGTTGCTGGCGACGAACTTCAGCAGCCAGGCGATCGACGCGTACGCGACCACGAAGCTGACGACCGTGCCGACCGCGGCCGGCCCCCAGCCGACGGTCTCGCTGATCTCGCCGGCGCGCTGCACGCCCTCCAGGGTGCCGGCGGCGGCGAGGGCGGGGATGCCGAGGAAGAACGACATGCGGGTGGCGGTGACCCGGTCGAGGTGCCGCAGCAGGCCGACGCTGATCGTCGCGCCGGACCGGGACACGCCGGGGATCAGGGCGATGCACTGCGCCAGCCCGATGATCAGCGAGTCCTTCCAGGTGACGTCCGCCTCGCCGACCTTCTGCGTGGCGAGGTGCTCGGCGAGGACCATGACGAGGCTCCACACGACCAGCGCCCCGGCGACGAACCACAGGCTGCGCAGCTCGCCCTCGATGAGATCCTTGAACAGCAGGCCGACGACCGCGATCGGCAGCGACCCGATGATCACGTTGATCGCCATCTTCCAGCCGGTCTCCTTGCGCGCCTCGGC
The DNA here is from genome assembly GCF_039531485.1 of Dactylosporangium maewongense. Classification (NCBI taxonomy): domain Bacteria; kingdom Bacillati; phylum Actinomycetota; class Actinomycetes; order Micromonosporales; family Micromonosporaceae; genus Dactylosporangium; species Dactylosporangium maewongense. Next base: position 130,029 of record NZ_BAAAQD010000009.1, read on the forward strand.
GCTGCGCAGACCCTTCACGAACCCGGTGATGAACCGGACGATGTCGGTGCGGAAGTAGATGATCGCGGCGATGATCGCGCCGACCTGGATGACCGCGGTGAACGCCGTGACGCCCTTGTCGTCGATCGGGATGCCCATCAGCTTCTCGGTGATGGTCAGGTGTCCCGTGGAGGAGACCGGGAGGAACTCGGTCACGCCCTCCACGACGCCGAGCACGACCGCTTGCCAGATCTCCACTGGGACCCTCCTTCGTGCCACCGACGTCCGCACGATCCTAGGCGGACCCGCTCGGCCGTCGCGCTCAGGTCCCGGACGTGGCGTCCTTGCGTGGCGTCTTTGCGCGGTGCGGCGTGGCGCGCCGCGTGGCGTTGCGCTCCGGTGGCGGGCGAGGTGCCGCGCTCAGGTGCCGGCGCGGCGTGCCGATCGTGGCGGTCATGACTGGCACAGCAGTGATCAGCGCCGACCGGGTCGCCGCCGTCGTGCTCGGCATGGAGGTCGACCGGCGCACCGCCGACCGGGAGCAGGCCGAGGCCGCCGAGCGCGCCGCGGTCGAGCTCGGCCGCGACGACCTCGCCGCCCGCGCCCGGCTCGTCATCGCCGACGCCCTCGCCCGCGGCGGGGAGCTGACCGCGTCCGCGCCGCTGCTGCACGAGGTCCACCGGTGGGCGGTCCTCGAGAACGACCAGTATGTCCTCGCGCGCACCCACTTCCTGCTGTCGATCCTGCACACCTGCCTCGGCGACAACGCGCAGGCGCGGCGGCACGCGCTGATGTCGGTGGACCACCTGCCGGACCACGTGCCGCCGCTGATCCGGGGCGCGCACCTGGTCATCCTCGCCCTGTCCGTCGACGTCGTGTCGCGGGCCGACGCCGCCCCCTACCACGCGGAGGCGCTCGACATCGCCGCCGCGGCCGGCGACCACGAGCTGAGCCGTTCGGTGCTCAACAACATGGCGTACGCGGCGTACCAGGCGGGCGACGCGGACGCCGCGGGCGAGCTGGTCGAGCGGATGCGCCGCCTGGTCGAACGGACCGGCGTGCAGCTGCGCCCGCCGGACCTGGACACGGTCGCCCGCGTACAGCTGCTGCAGGGCCGGTTCGAGGAGGCCGAACGCACCCTCCTGCCCCTGGTCGACCCCGCCTCCACCCGCCGCGACGCGGAAGGCAACATGCTGCCCGAGGTGCTGCTGACCCTCGCCGAGGCGCAGCGGCTCGGCGGCGCGCTCGACCGCGCCGGGGCCACGGTCGACCGGTGCCGGGCGCTGAGCGAGCAGCGCGGCATGGTCGACGTCGGCGCGAGGGCCCGCCGCGAGCTCGCCCGCCTGCACGCCGCGAGCGGGCGTTTCCGGGAGGCGTACGAGGAGCAGTGCCGCTACGACGAGGAGTCCCAGGCGCTCCGCTCCGCCGAACGCGAGGAGCAGGCCCGCCTCGCGCAGCTGGTGTTCGAGAGCCGCGAGGGCCAGCGCGAGACGGTCCGCTTCCGCGAGATGGCGCTGCGTGACGCGCTGACCGGCCTGTACAACCGGCGGTTCGTCGACGCGCAGCTGCCGGCCCTGCTCAGCCGTGCCGAGCAGCGCGGCGAGGCCGTGTCCGCGGCCCTGGTCGACATCGACTTCTTCAAGCGGATCAACGACACCCTGTCGCACGAGGTCGGCGACCTGGTCCTGCAGCGCGTCGCGTCCGTCATGGCCGGCGCCGTCGACGAGCCCGCCACGGTGGCCCGGCTCGGCGGCGAGGAGTTCGTGATCGTGCTGCCCGGCGCCGGCGCGGAGGAGGCGGTCGCCCGCTGCGAACGGGTCAGGTCCGCCATCCAGCGCCACCCGTGGCCCGAGCTGACCGGCGACCTGCCGGTGACGGTGAGCATCGGCGTGTCCAGCACCCCCGACGGCCGCATCACTTCGGCTGCCCTGCTCAGCCAGGCCGACCGCAACCTGTACGCGGCGAAACGTTCCGGCCGCAACCGCGTCCTCGCCGACCCCTCCTGACCCGGCACCGACCGGGCCCGCCGCCCCGCCGAGCGGCGAGGCGGGAGTCAGCCGCGCTTGGTGACGGCCTTGCGGTAGTCGGAGTTGAGGCGGCCGATGAGGGTGAGCGGGATGCCCTTGGGGCAGACGGTGGTGCACTCGCCGGCGTTGGTGCAGCCGCCGAAGCCCGCCTCGTCGTGGGCCGCCAGCATGCCGACGACGCGGGTGTCGCGCTCGGGCTGGCCCTGGGGGAGCAGGCCGAGGTGGCCGACCTTCGCGGCGGTGAAGAGCATCGCGGAGCCGTTGGGGCACGCGGCGACGCACGCGCCGCAGCCGATGCAGGTCGCGGCCTCGAAGGCGGCGTCCGCGTCGGCCTTCGGCACCGGGGTGGCGTGGGCGTCGGGGGCGGCGCCCGTGGGAGCGCTGATGTAGCCGCCGGCCTGGATGATGCTGTCGAAGGCGCCGCGGTCGACGACGAGGTCCTTCACGACGGGGAACGCGGCGGCACGCCACGGCTCGACGTCGATGGTCTCGCCGTCCTTGAAGTGGCGCATGTGCAGCTGGCACGTGGTGGTGGCGCGCGACGGGCCGTGCGCCACGCCGTTGATCATCATGCCGCACATGCCGCAGATGCCCTCGCGGCAGTCGTGGTCGAACGCGATGGGCTCCTCGCCTTCGAGGATGAGGCGCTCGTTCAGAACGTCCAACATCTCCAAGAATGAGGCGTCGGGCGAAATGTCCGTAACGTCGTAGGTGGCCATGCGGCCTCGGGAGGTGGGGCCGGTCTGGCGCCAGACGCGCAGCTTGAGGTTCATTACTTGTAGCTCCGCTGGCTCGGGTGGACGTATTCGAAGTCGAGCGTTTCCCGGCGTAGCACCGGCGGCTCCCCGGTCCCGGCGAACTGCCACGCCGCGACGTACGAGAACTCGTCGTCGTGCCGCAGCGCCTCGCCGTCGGGGGTCTGGCTCTCGGCGCGGAAGTGCCCGCCGCACGACTCCGCACGGTGCAGCGCGTCGACGCACATGAGCTCCGCGAGCTCGAAGAAGTCCGCGACCCGGCCGGCCCGCTCCAGGTTCTGGTTCAGCGTCTCGCCGGTCCCCGGCACCTTCACCCGCGTCCAGAACTCCTCGCGCAGCGACCGGATGAGGCTGATCGCCTTGGTGAGGCCCTCCTCGGTGCGCTCCATGCCGCAGTACTCCCACATGATGTGGCCGAGCTCGCGGTGGAAGGAGTCGACGGTACGGTCGCCATCGACGGCAAGCAGTGCAGAGATGCGCTCCGAAACGGCGGCACGGGCCGCGGCCACGTCCGGGTGGGATGCGGAGAGCGCGGGGAACGGGCCGGAGGCCAGGTAGTCGTTGATGGTGTTCGGCAGGACGAAGTAGCCGTCGGCGAGGCCCTGCATGAGCGCGGACGCGCCGAGCCGGTTCGCGCCGTGGTCGGAGAAGTTGGCCTCACCCACCACGAACAGGCCGGGGATCGTCGACTGCAGGTCGTAGTCGACCCACAGCCCGCCCATCGTGTAGTGCACAGCCGGATAGATGCGCATCGGGGTGATGTACGGGTCGTCGCCGGTGATCCGCTCGTACATCTCGAACAGGTTGCCGTACTTGGCCTCCACGGCGTCGCGGCCGAGCCGGGCGATCGCGTCGGCGAAGTCGAGGTAGACGCCGAGGCCGCCGGGGCCGACGCCACGCCCCTCGTCGCAGACGTTCTTCGCGGCGCGGGAGGCGATGTCGCGCGGGACGAGGTTGCCGAACGACGGGTAGATCCGCTCGAGGTAGTAGTCGCGCTCGTCCTCGGGGATGTCGGCGGGGACGCGGTCGTCGCCGGCGCGGACCGGCACCCACACCCGGCCGTCGTTGCGCAGCGACTCGCTCATCAGCGTGAGCTTGCTCTGGTGCGTGCCGGACTCGGGGATGCACGTCGGGTGGATCTGCGTGTAGCAGGGGTTGGCGAACAGCGCGCCCTTGCGGTGCGCCCGCCACGACGCGGTGACGTTGCAGCCCTTGGCGTTGGTGGAGAGGAAGAAGACGTTGCCGTAGCCGCCGGACGCGAGCACCACGGCGTCGGCGAACTCCGTCGAGATCTCGCCGGTGACCAGGTCGCGCACGACGATGCCGCGGGCCTTGCCGTCCACGACGATGAGCTCGAGCATCTCGTGGCGGGTGTGCATCTCGACGTTGCCGAGCGCGACCTGCCGCTCCAGGGCCTGGTAGGCGCCGAGCAGCAGCTGCTGGCCCGTCTGGCCGCGGGCGTAGAAGGTTCGTGACACCTGGGTGCCGCCGAAGGAGCGGTTGTCCAGCAGGCCGCCGTACTCGCGGGCGAAGGGCACGCCCTGCGCGACGCACTGGTCGATGATGTTCACCGAGACCTGCGCCAGCCTGTACACATTGGACTCGCGGGCGCGGAAGTCGCCGCCCTTCACCGTGTCGTAGAACAGCCGGTAGACGGAGTCGCCGTCGTTGCGGTAGTTCTTCGCGGCGTTGATGCCGCCCTGCGCGGCGATCGAGTGGGCGCGGCGCGGGCTGTCCTGGTAGCAGTACGACCGGACCTTGTAGCCGGCCTCGGCGAGCGTCGCGGCCGCGGAGCCGCCGGCGAGGCCGGTGCCCACGACGATGACGGTCAGCTTGCGGCGGTTGGCCGGGTTGACCAGCTTGGCCGCGAACTGGCGGCGCTCCCAGCGGGTCTCGATCGGCCCGTCGGGCGCCGCGGTGTCGGCGATCGGGTCGCCCTCGCTCCAGTAGTTCACTTGACCGCTCCGATCAGCACGGCGAACGGCACCGACAGGTAGCCGACGACGAGGACGACGGACAGGACGAGGGCGATCGCGCGGGCCCGGCGCTCACCGCGCGGCGTCTGCTGGCCGAGGGTGCGCAGCGCGCTGAAGATGCCGTGCCGCAGGTGGAAGCCGACGGCGACGATCGCCAGGGTGTAGAAGAGCGTCACGTACCAGCGCGCCGGCGCGAAGTCCGCGACCACGTTGCCGTAGGGGTGCTGGGCGTCGCCGACCGGGTTCACCGTGCCGGTGGTGAGGTCGAGGATGTGGAACACGACGAACAGCAGGATGATGACGCCGCCCCACCGCATCGTGCGGGCCGCGTAGCTGCCCTGCACCTTCGGGCGGTGCGCGTAGCGGACGGGGCGGGCGAGTCTGGCCCGCCGGGCGAGGACCACTGCCGCCGCGATGTGGCCCACGACGGCGAGGGTGAGCCCGCCGCGCTGGATCCACAGGTACCAGGTGTGCGGCAGCAGCGGGGTGCCGATGTCGCGCAGCCAGTGGGCGTAGTGGTCGAACGCGTCCGCGCCGACGAAGATCTTCAGGTTGCCGGCCATGTGCGCGAACAGGAACAGCACGAGCAGCAGGCCGGTGCCCGCCATGAGGAGCTTCAGGCCGACGGACGACCTGCGCTTCTTCGGTTTCATGGGCGCCGCGATGGGCTTGACCGCTGTATCTACCGCCACGGGTTCGACGGTAAGGACCGCCATTTTCATTCGTCCAATGCATGAAGCGCTCAGTCTCGATAGCCGTAGGCTATGAGAGTGCAGCTGCAACAGCTCCGATACTTCGTGTCAGTGGCCGAATCAGGACATTTCACGCGTTCGGCCGAAGCGCTGGGAGTGAGCCAGCCGACACTGAGTAAACAAATTCACACGCTTGAGGCGACGCTCGGCGCGCCCCTGTTCGACCGCTCCCGGGGCGGCGTCATGCTCACCACCGCCGGCGAGACCCTGCTGCCGCTCGCCCGCCGGATGGTCGCCGACGCCGACGCCGCCCGCGACGCCGTGCAGGAGGTCGTCGGGCTGCGCCGCGGCCGGGTCCGCCTCGGCGCCACGCCCAGCCTGTGCACGTCCCTCGTCCCGGCGGTGCTGCGCCGCTTCCACGCCGCCCACCCTGACATCGCCCTGCACGTCGACGAGGGCGGCTCCCAGGACCTCGTCGCCGGGCTCGTCGCGCACCAGCTCGACCTGGCCCTCATCGTCGCCTCCGCGCACGGCACCGACCCCGCCCTCGACGTCGTGCCGTTCCTGCGCGAGGACCTCGTGGTCGCCTCCGTCCACCCGCTGCCGGCGATGCTCACCCTCCGCGAGCTGCGCGACACCCCGATGGTGATGTTCCGCATCGGGTACGACCTGCGCGACGTCACCATCGAGGCCTGCCGGCGGGCCGGGTTCACCCCGCGGTACGCGGTCGAGGGCGGCGAGCTCGACGCGGTCCTCGCGTTCGTCGAGGCGGGCCTCGGCGTCGCGCTCGTGCCCAGCATGGCCCTGGTGAACCGGCCGCTGCTGCGCGCCACACCCCTCGCCGCGCCCGGCGTGCACCGCACCATCGCCCTCGCCAACCCGCGCGGCGCCGTGCTGTCCCACGCGGCGCGAGCACTGCGCGCGATGCTGCTGGAACAGACCGTGCAGACCCCCGGTGTGCGGCGCGTGCAAGCGCTAGAGTCCCCGTCAACCGAGGTCAGGGGGAGGCCGGGGTGAACGATTTCCACGTCGATCCGAGCGGGATGCGGGCACTGGGCGGGATGCTCGCGGGGGCGGGCGGCGACGCCCGGGACACGCTCGACTACACGCGACGGCACTGCTCGCTCAGCTGGGACCGCCGCGGGCTGCTGATGCTCGTCGCCGACCCGCACGGCAAGGCCTACGACCGGGTCACCACCGCCCTCGGCCGGCTGCGGGACCTCAGCGACGGCGCCGCCGACCAGGTCGCGCGGGCCGCGGGCGGCTATGCGGCGGCCGACCACACCGCCGCGGCCGCCCTCGACGCCACCTATGCCGGCGCCACCGACCCGCGAGGGCTGCGCGGCACACTGCACCAGTCACGGCCCGACCTGCTGCCGTCGCGGACCCCGTTCGCCCATGCCGCTCCTGTACTGGCAGCGCCGGTCTACGAGCCGCAGACCGACGCGTTCACGCTCAACCCGCTCACCGACCTGCTCAGCCCCGCCGCGTGGATCCGGCAGGTGGCGGTGTGGCTGTTCGGGGTCGACCCGTTCGAGCCGTGGCTCACCGCGTACAGCGGCGACTGGCGGGCCTATGAGCACTGCATGCACGCGTGGCCGCACATCGGCGCCGCCGCCGGCACGATCGGCGGCAACCTCGTCACCGGCGCCGCCGACGTCACCGCCGTGTGGCGCGGCAACGCCGCCGAGGCAGAGCAGGAGTTCCAACTGCTCCTCGGCGGCGCCGCGACCGCCCTCGGCCCGGCCTGCGCCGAGTATGCGCGGCTCTACCCGCTCGCCGTCGACGCGTGCCGGCAGCTGTACGAGGCGACCGGCGGCCTCGTCGAGCAGCTCATCGACGCGCTCATCATCGTCAGTGTCGCCGGCGTCGTCGGCACCGCCACGATCGAGACCGGCATCGGCGCCCTCACCGGCTACGCCACCGTCGGGTTCTACACGTGGCAGGCCATCCGCCTCTATCAGGAGATCTCCCGGCTGTATGGCGCTGCCGAGACCACGTTCCGCCTGATCGCGGCCCAGATCGAGGCGGTGCGGGCGGGCGCCGAGGTGACCCGTCTGCCGTCCCTGCCGCCGTACCACCACCCGGCGGTTCCCCGATGACCGCCGACCCGGTGGCCCGGGCGGTCCTGCGCCGCCTGGCCGAGCTGCGCCCGCCGGACGACCCGTTGCACGCCTTCGCCACGACCGTCCTGACGGGCGAGGCGACCCTGCGCGCCGCCGCCACCCACCCCGCCTTCACCGAAGCCTTGCAAGCGACGCTAGAGGCCACGCTGGAGGCCGCCCTTCACGAGGCCGCCCTTCACGAGGCCGCCCTTCACGACGACCGGCACCGGACCGTCGCCGGGCGAGGTGAGGCGCGAGGCTGAGCGGGCCGTGATCCGGCGGGCGCCCCACGGGTCAGGTGTGGTGGACGACGGCGTGGCCGGTGTCGACGTTGACGGTGATGGTGCGCGGCGACGACTCGTCGCGGACGACGTCCACATCGGACAGACCACGGTCGCTGCGGACCGCGTACGTGGCGCCGGACGGCACCCGCACGTCGACCTCGCCGGTGTCGACGGTGGCCACGACGTCGGTGGGGGAGGTGGCGTGGGCGAGCTCGATCCGGCCTGAGTCGACGACCACGCGGTACGTGGCGCCGCGCAGCCCCGACCCGGTGACCTCGCCGGTGTCGACCACCGCGGACGCGTCACCGGCCAGGTCACGCAGCGTCACCTCGCCGGCGTCGATACGGATCTCGGTGCGGGTCGCGGCCGGCACCGTCACCGTCAGCGTGACCTCACAGCGCCGGCAGCCCGTGGACGTCAGCTCCAGCCGGCCCGCCTCCATGCGATGCGCCGCCTGCGGCGCCGCGCCACCACTCGGCCACCGCCGCCGCTCGACCACGGTCACCGGCCCGTCACCGGTCTTGACGGTGACGTTCACCGCGTCACCGGTGACGACGAGCGCCGCGACGGGCTCCTCGACGCGGTACTGCCGCGACGCCGTCTCCCGAGGTCCGAACCCGCACCCGGCGACCGAGGCCAGCAGCAACACCGCGACCGCAGCGGTGGGAACAGCACGCATCGTCGTCCTCCAGGATCCCGGACACCAGGATGTCGAGGCTCACAGCCTCCCCCGGATCCCCCGGCAACACATGCGGGTTCCTCACTGAACCTGCCCCTAAGGGTCGACCGACCCCGCCCGGCACGGTCGGTCGTGAACCACGACGGCGACCGCGCCGCCGGCGTTCGGTGTGATGTGGGTGGGTTGTGAGGCCAGCGACGGCGTGGAAGCACCGGATGACGCCCTCGACGGCAAATCGCAACACCGATCTCCACGCCGCCCGGCTTGATCGAAGGACGACCGCGGCCGCCATCACGACCGCTACCGTCCTTCGATCATCGCGCCGCTGTCAGCGCATGGTGCGGGGGAGGCATCGCTCGGACAAATACGAAATGTCGGATAAATTCGGGCGCTTGCGCCTGGATTTATCCGGGGGAGCTCCGAAGAGAAGCTCTGGGAAGGTCCGGGGGCTGCCGTGGAAAGTGCTGTGCGGCGCCCGGAAAGACCGGGCGCCGCAGCAGGAGTAGAACCGGTCAGTTGGCCGGTGGGGGAGGCGGGACGGCGCCGCCGAGGACCGAGGGCGGGGCGTTCTCGTCGTCGCTCCACACCATGTCGTCCTCGGTGAGCCAGGTGTCGTATGTGTCTTCCTCGTCGCCGTCGCCGTCGCCGTTGCGGGCGGCGCCGCGCTGGCCGAACATGCCGTCGCGGCCGGGGACGCCCATGCGGTTGGTGCGGCCCGCGCCGGGGCCGCGCTCGCCGCCGGGGCGGGCGCCCGCGGTGCGGCCCGTCTCCCGCATGTTGCCGGGCGTGGTGCGCTGGCCGCTCGTCGGGCCGCCGTCGTTGCGGCCCGTGCCCGGCTGGCCGAGGAGGCCGCCGGCGGGGACGGTGCTGGCGAGGCTGGTGCCGATGCTGAGGCCGGGCACGCTGCCGGAGCCGCCGACCGAGACGATCTGGCCGGCGAGGGCGGTGCCACCGAGGAGAGCGCCGGCGCCGATGACGCCGGTCTCGACGCCGAGCAGCGACGTGCCGGTCTGCGTCTGCGACGGGTCGGCGCCGGGGCCGCCGCCGGGACCGGTCGACACGGGGACGACGGTGTCGGTGGTGTTGGTCTTGCCGCTGCCGGGCGCGTGCACGCCGGGGCCGCCGGACGGGGAGTGGACGCCTGGGCCGCCCTTCGGGTCGACCTCGGTGTGCGGGTCGCCGCCCGGCAGGCCGATCGGCGGCGGCAGCGGGTCCATGACCGCGTTGTTGTTGACGGCGTAGTCGGCGGCGAGGTTGGACATCAGCGTGACCATGCGCTGCTGCGCTTCCTTCTTCTGCTGCTCGTCGCGCTGGTGCCCCAGGTACCCGCCGATGAGCGCGCCGGGCAGGCCGGCGATGGCGCCACCGCCCGCGGCGCCGCCCCACATGCTGTCGTTGTCGTCGGTGTCCTCGGGGTTGTCCGCGTTCTTCTGCGCGACCCGCAGCGCGCCGCCGATCGAGCTCAGCGCGGTCTTCACGGTGCTGTGGTCGTCGGCGAGGCCGGTGGAGAAGGCGCTCACCACGCCGAGGCGCTGGCGGTACTCGGTGCCCGCTTCGCCGGCCCAGTCGAGCTTCAGCAGGTCCTTGTCGATCTCGCCGGCGATGTGCCGGGCCGTCGTCTCGGCGGAGTGCCAGTCGGCGGACACGCCCTCGACCTGCCCGGGGTCGCCCGCCATGAGCTGGTCGTAGAGCTCACGGTGGCTCTTGCCCGCATAGTGCGCCGTGTACTCATTGCTCATTGGTCGGGCCCTCCAGGGTGAGGGTCACGTCGCCCAGCGCCCGGCGGATCTCGGCCTGCGTGGCCGCGTTGCGCGACTCGGTGGTCTTGTAGTTGCGGATGATGCTGTCCGTGGCGCTCTGCGCCGCCTCGATGGCGGAGACCAGCCGGTTGGCCCGGGCCACGTGCTGACGGTGCACGCGGTTGTAGTCGCCCCCGGTGGCGTGCGCGTCCTGGAACGTCCCCAGCGCGGGCTTGCTCATGCCGTTGAGCTTCTGCACCAGCGCCTTGGCGTCGGTCAACCGGCTGTCGAGCCGGCTCCGGAACTCCTCAAGGGTGAGGAGGTCGACTCTGTTCGTGCCGTCGCCCATCAGATCCCCGTCTCGGTCCTCGTCCTTGTCTTCGGTGCCGTGAAGTCAGGCTACTGGGTCGATACCAGTGAAATCGACCCTATCCGATCGCCGTCGCCGCCGCGCGCCCCGCGTGGCCTGCGGCGCGCGCCTGCCCGACCGCGTGGTGGACGGGCTCGCCGGCGTCTTCGGCGTGGTCGCCGACGGGGACGACTGAGCCTTCGACGTGCTGCTCGGCGACGGTGTCCTCGTCGAGCTCGACGTCGGCGCCGGGCTCGCCGGCACGACGAACTTGCGGGCCACCTCCGGGTCGAGCACCGGGCCGCGCGGGATCAGCGACAGCAGGCTCGACGGCACCCCGACCGGTGTGACGCCCTCGTACCCGAGTGCCTTCATCGCCTGCACGTCGCCGCTGTTCTGCAGCGGGTAGCGGATGCCCTGGTCGGTGATGAGGTACACGGTGCCGGTCGCCGTCCCGTCCGCCCCGGGCAGCGCCTGCGCGAGCGTGCCGCGGCCCTCGGGCAGCGTGACCTGGTCGGCGATCGTGCCGGTGCGCTGCTTGGACAGGTCGGGGTCCAGGGCCAGCTGCTCGGAGCCGGGCCCGAACAGCGACAGCCCGAGGGTCTGCCGCCCGCTGCCCACGGCCGCGCCGAACTGCGCGCACACCGTGGTCTCCGACGTGTCGTCCTTGATCGTCGGCTTCGCCTGCGGGAAGCCCTCCGGCTCCACCGGCGAGCCGAGCGCCTGCGCCGCCTGCGCCGCGGTGATGTCCGTGGCGGGCTTGCCGCTGGCCAGCAGCAGCGCCGCGGACACCTCGCCGATCGTCGCCAGCCCGGTCTTGGTCAGGACGTAGTACTGCTGACCCTGCTTGTAGACGGTGCCGACGTCGGCGGCCGAGCCGGCGACCTTCTTCGCGCTCGGCTGGCCGTTGCCGGGCAGCTTCAGCGGCGCCAGGTCGGGGCCGGACGTGATCGCGTCCAGCAGCGCCCGGTCGATCTGCATCGGCCGCACCGACGCGAGCTCCAGCGCGGTCAGCGTCGTGCGCTCGGCGATGCGCAGCCGGTGGTCGTGCCACAGCAGGTACAGCGGCAGATCCCCGCTCGCGGACGTCGTCACCAGCAGCGCCTCGTCGCCGAGGGGGACGCCGCCGGACGGCGTGCGGCCGATCACGAGCTGGGTCCCGGCGGTGCCGGCGACGGAGACCTTCACGCCACACACGTTCCACGGCAGGCCGACGAGCGCGTTCTTCGGCGGCGGCGGGTCGGGGGCGTCGCGGATGCCCACCGGCGGGCCGACGGGCAGGCTCACCAGCGACTTGTGCGACATGGTCCGCACCTTGGGGCTGGGGTTGCCGACGATCAGCCGGGCCGAGGTGAAGTTGAGCACGGGGTGCAGGCGGCCCTCGATGAAGACGTACCGGGCGCCGCTCTCCCGTTCGATGACGATGTCGTTCTCCTCCGGCTTGCCGCCGGACGGGTTGATGAAGCCGTAGACGCCGACGACGGCGAGCACGATCATGCCCACGAGCAGGCTGCCGAACAGTGACATCCCGAGCCGCCGCACCGGCAGTTCGTTGCTCTCGGGCTCGCCGGACAGCATCGCCGAGACGATCCGGCGCGTGACGAACCGGTACGCCCGCACCTGTTCGTATCGCGCGACCATGCCTGGCGCCTCCCGCCTTGCCGCCGTGCCCCGTGCGCGGCCGCGCACCAGCGGCGCCCGGCTGCCCCATCACCGAGTGGCGATCGTAGCCGGTCCTGCTCCGCGCCGTTGACCGCGCCGGTGCCGCACGCCGGCGACCTGACCAAGGACCGCCCGGCCCGCGCCCGTGCGGCCTGGCCAAGGACCGCGCGGCGCGGCCTGACCGCACCCGGCCCGCGCCGGGATCCCGCGGAACCAAGGACCGTGGACCGCGCGGCTCGCGCCGTGCGGGCGCCAGGCGTGCGAGCTGACCGCGGACCGCGCGGCGGGGGCTCCGCCCGTACACTGTGGGCGCCTCGGCTCGGACCGGATCCTCGGCGGGCGCGTCGCAGCGGAGGGAGCACGGGAACAGGTGACATCGGCAACGGCTCAGGGCAGGCCACCCGCGGGCGGCCCCAGTCCGGCCCCCCAGCCCATCCCCGGCGGCCGTCCACCGGAGCGCAACGCCCCGGCGCAGCGGCTGCGTCCGGCCTCCGGCAGGCCCGGCGAGTTCGGCACCGTCCAGCTCGTCGCGATCGAGGTCTCGGCCGTCGCGGTCGGCGCGGCTGTGTTCTCCGGCAACCCCGTCGCGATCGGTGTGGGCGCCGCCGTCGCCGTCGGTGCGCTCGCGGTCGGGCTGAGCCGGTCCGGCGGGCGCTGGGTGTATCAGAGCCTCGGCCTGCGCGCGGCCATGCGCCGCCGCCGCAAGGCCGGTGCCGCGGCCCTGCCCGCCCCCGCGTTCGAGGTGTACGGCTACGACGACCGCGGCACCGAGCTCGGCATCGGGCAGGACCGCGACGGCTGGTTCATCGCCATCGCCGTCGGCGGCGCCGACGAGATCCTCGGCCGGCGGCGCCCGGCGCTGCGCCTCGACCGCCTGCTGCGGCTGCTCGACGAGGGCACCGCCCGCCCGTCCGCGCTGCAGCTGGCGAGCCTGCGCACGCTCGCGCCGGCCACCGGCCCCGCGCCCAACAGCGCCGCCGCCAACTCCTACCGCGAGCTGCTCGCGCTCACCACCGGCCGGCAGACCGGCCCCGCCGCGCACCTGACGTGGGTCGCGGCGCGGCTCGACGCGGCCGACGCGATCGAGGCGGCCGCCGACCGGGGCGGCGGCGTCGACGGCGTCCACCGGGCGCTCGCCGCGATGGCCGGCCGGCTCGGCAAGGCGCTCAACACCGCCGGCGTCCCGTACCAGATCCTCGACGCCGCCGCCCTCACCGCTGCCGTGCACGCCTCCTGCGGCCTCGACGGGCTGCCCGACGGCGCCCCCGTCACCGCCCGCGAGCGCTGGCAGGGCTGGCACGCCGCGGGCCGGGAGCACATCGCGTTCGAGGTCGAGCAGTGGCCGGCGCCGTTCGACCCGGCCGCCGTGCAGGCGCTGATGAACGTCCCGGCCGAGCACCTCGCCGTGTCCGTAGTCGCCGCCCGCCGCGGCGCCGCCGTCGGGCTGCGGACCGTGGTGCGGGTCATGGCCGCCCCGGACCGGCTCGCCGCTGCGGTGGGCACCGTCCGCGAGTACACCAAGACCCTCGGTATCAAGCTTCGCCCGATGCACGGCCAGCACCAGCCGGCCGTCTACGCGTCGGCACCGACCGGCGGAGGCACCCCGTGAGACGGCGACCCGGCAGCGGAGGGCTGGAGCTCACCGGCGACCAGAGCGTCGTCGGCGGCGTCTCCCTCGCCACCGACCCGGGCGGCATCGTCCTCGGCTTCGACCAGCACCAGAACCCGGTGACGCTGCAGCTCTTCCGGGCCGAGCCGACCCGGGTGCTGCTCATCGACCGCGGCTGGGTCGAGCGGCTGCTGATGCTGCGGGCGCTCGCCATCGGCGCGCGGGTCGTGGTCCACACGCCCGACGAGCCGCTGTGGGCCGGCTTCGGCGAGTCCGTCACCGGACGCACCGACCTGTTCCACGCCGCGCCGCCGTACCAGAAGGTCGAGCTGCCCGGGACCGTCGCCGCGCCGGTACTCTTCGTCGCCGAGCGGCACCCGCTGAGCGTGCCGGACCTCGGCCCGTGGCAGGCGCTGCTGACCGTCGCCGGCTGGTTCGGCGAGTACGTGGCGCAGTCCCTGTTCGAGGCCGACGTGGTGATCCTGCGCCGGCTCACGGAGCGGCAGCTGGCGGCCGCGGCGACCCTGATGCGCCTCGACGCGATGCAGGCCGCGACGCTGCAGGCCACCCCGCCGGACGGCCTCGTCGTCTACGAGGCGGGCTCGTGGCAGTACCTGCGGCTCGCGACCACCCAGATCGAGCAGCAGCTCTTCGGGGCGCCGCAGTGAGGGCGCGGGTGTTCGCGGCCCTGGCCGTCGTCGCCGCGGGTGTCGCTCCGGTACTGGTGCCGCCCACGCCGGCGTCCGCCGAGACGATGCGCGACCGGGAGTGGTACCTGAAGACCCTCGACGTCGCCGCCGCGCACCAGGTCACGGGGGGCGACGGGGTCGTCGTCGCGGTCCTGGACACCGGCGTCGGCAGCCATCCCGACCTCGACGGCCAGGTGCTGGACGGCACGTCGTTCATCGGTGAGGCGGGCTCCTTCCGCACCGACAACGACGGCCACGGCTCGGGCATGGCCGGCGTCATCGCGGCCAAGGGCGGCAGCGCCGACCACCTGCTCGGCATCGCGCCGAAGTCGAAGATCCTGCCGGTCCGCATCGCGTCGCGGTCCTCCGCGATGGGCCCGACGAACATCCCCGAAGGCATCCGCTGGGCGGTCGACCACGGCGCGAAGGTGATCAATCTCTCAACCGGCGGCACCGTGATCGACCGCACCGCCGAGGACGCCGTCCGCTACGCCCTCGACCATGACGTCGTCGTGGTCGCGGCCACCGGCAACGTCGCGGAGTTCCCGTCCGGCAGCGGCGTGATCGCCCCCGCCCGCTTCCCGGGTGTCGTGGCCGTCTCCGCCGTCGACCAGAGCGGCAACGCCTGGTCCGGCGCCATCCGCGGCCCCGAGGTCGTCCTGACCGCCCCGGGCGTGGCGATCCCGCTGGTCTCCGCGTCCGGCGGCGGCCGCGTCGTCGGCTACTACCCGGCCGCCGACGGCACCAGCGCCGCCACCGCGATCGTCTCGGGCGCCGCCGCGCTGATCCGCGCCAAGTACCCGCAGCTGCCGGCGAAGGACGTGATCCAGCGCCTGATCGCCACCGCCGACGACGCGGGCCCGCCCGGGCGCGACCCCGACTACGGGTACGGCCGCCTCAACCTGGTGAAGGCCCTCACCGCCGACGTCCCGGCCGTCCCGGCGAACCCCCTGGCCGCGCAGTCCGCCGCCGCCGGCGATGCCGGCAAGGAGACGGGCAGCGGTCCCAGCCTGCTCCTCGTGGCCGGCGGCGCGGGCGTCCTCGTCCTGCTCGTGGCCGGCATCGGCGGCTGGCTCCTCCTGCGCCGCAGGGCCTGACGCAGCATCCGAGGCCGATGTACTGACGGGCGGCGCCGCACGGGGCGGTGCGGCCCGGCGGCGGTCAGCCCTCGCGGATGGTGCGGATCCAGCCGTACAGGCCGCTGACCCAGAAGGCGAGCGGGATGATGCCCAGGATCAGGATCGTCTCGAAGATGTCCAGGGTGCGGCCCCACATCGGGGACCGGCGCTTCTCGGCGCCGACCACCGCGTAGGCGATGACCGCCGCCGCCACCGCGAGCGTCGCCGTCACCCCCACGGCGAGGCGGAGCACCTGGTCGGCGGCGGCGTAGGCGCCGACGGCGACGACCGCGAGGGCGACCAGGCCGGAGACGAGCAGCGGGATGCGCTGGCGGCGGCTGATGAACCAGCGGGCCCGGGCGACCATGACCAGGCCGAACACGGCGGCGAGGGACGCGCCGGGCACGCCGCCGTCCCAGGCGAGGGTCAGCGACGCCAGGCCGCCGATGACGGCGAGGGCGCCGAGCATCCCGGCGAGGATCTCGTCGGCGCGCTCGCTGAGGGCGAGGACCTGCCGGCTGGAGACCATCTCGGTGTCGGTGCGGATGTCCGCGGCGTCGGTCGGCACGGACGGGATGGGCAGGCCGGCCAGCCGGTAGGAGAGCATCGGCATCAGCGGCAGCGTCGAGAAGGTCAGGGCGGCGACGACGGCGGCCGCCGCGGCCGGGGACGCGTCCCAGATCATGCAGACGAGGGCGGCGGCGCAGAGGGCGACGGCCGCCATGCTGGTGCCGAGGAAGACGGCGACGGCGGAGGCCACGCCGACGGTGGCGACGGCGGAGGCGAGCAGGATCGCGGTGCCCGCGACGAGGACGTTGGCGGCGCTGAGGTCGGTGAGGCTGTGGTCGCCGGCGAGCAGGAGCAGGCCGCCGACGCCGGCGTACGCGAGCGCGACGATCCCGAAGACGACGCCGGTCCGGCTGTTGCGCAGGGCCCGGGACAGCACCGCGGCGGTGGCCAGGAGCAGGGCCGCGACGCCGACGCCGACGATGCCGGCGGGCAGCTGCGGCGGGCCGGAGAACAGGACCATGACGGCGCCGACGACGAGGGTGGCGACGCCGACGGTGAGGCCGAAGCGGCGGGTCGATGCGGGCCGCCAGCGCCCGGCGCGGTCCTGTGTGGAGGTCGCGACGGCGTCGACGACGTCGTCGAAGATGGGTTCGGTGAACTCGTCGCCGCGGGGTCGCAGGTACAGCATCTCGCCGTCCTCGACGTCCAGCTGGATCGGCGTGCGGTCGATGGGCATCGGCGCGCCGCCGAGCCGCGACAGCACCCAGCCGTCCCGTCCTGCGGGGTCGTCGGCGAGGCCGTCACCGGCGTACCGCAGCACGGTCGGCAACAGATCGGCGAGCGGCACGTCCGAGGGCAGCGCGAGGTCGACCCGGGTCTTCGGTGCGACGATCGTCACCCGGCTCATCCCGCCGCCGGTCGTAGTGGCCACGTCACAGATCCCTTCGATCGGAGCCGCCCCGACGCCCGCAATGCAACTGCGGGTCATCGCGTCCTGGGCAGACTACATACGATGGCCGCATCACGCGGTGCCCCGCCCTGCCCCTCCGGGTGCGATCACGGCGCCGCGCCGTACAGGAGGAGACACGTGAGCACCGTCGTCTTCCGCAGGCCACCCCGCCGTCCAGGGCCTCAGCTGCCCCGCGGCGAGCTGCTGCTGGAGTCGCCGCCGGAGCTTCCGGAGCGGCTGCCGAAGGGCTTCGGGCAACTGCTGATGATCCTGCCGATGGTCTGCGGCGTGGGCGCGATGGCCTTCCTGTACACCGGCGGCGGTCGCGGCTCGGGCCCCATGATGTGGATCGTCGGCGGGCTCTTCGGCGTGTCGATGATCGGCATGGCGATCGGGTCGATGAACTCCGGCGGCGGCGACTCGAAGGCCGAGCTGGACGCGGAGCGCCGCGACTATATGCGCTACCTCGCCCAGGTGCGGCGGCAGGCCCGGCGGGCCGCGGCGCAGCAGCGGGCGGCGCTGCTGTGGCAGCACCCGGCGCCGGACGTGCTGTGGTCGGTGGCGGCGTCGAAGCGCCGGTGGGAGCGGCGCGCGACCGACGACGACTTCGGGCAGGTGCGGATCGCGCTTGGCGCGCAGCGGCTCGCGGTCTCGATCATCCCGCCGGAGACGAAGCCGGTCGAGGACCTCGAGCCGATGACGGCGATCGCGCTGCGGCGGTTCATCCGCGCCCGGCAGACGGTGCCGGACCTGCCGATCGCGGTGTCGGCGCGCTCGTTCAGCCGGGTCGTGCCCCGCGGCGACCGGCAGGTCGTGACGGATCTGGTCCGGTCGATGCTGTGCCAGCTCGCGACGCTGCACTCGCCCGACGACGTGAAGATCGCGGTCGTCGCGGCGCCGGAGCGGCGCGGGGAGTGGGAGTGGGTCAAGTGGCTGCCGCACGCCCAGCACGATCGGCAGACCGACGCGGCCGGCGCGGTGCGGCTCATGTTCGACTCGATGACGGACCTCGAGGAGGTGCTCGAGGACGAGCTGCACAGCCGGTCGAGGTTCGCGCCCGAGCTGCGCCCGCTGACCACCGCGCCGCACCTGATCGTGGTCGTCGACGGCGGCGAGGTCGCACCCACCTGCCAGCTGCTCGGCATCGGCCTGCAGGGCACCACGGTCGTCGACCTGTCCGGCACGGTGCCGCGTGACTCTGGCCGCTGGCTGCTGTCACTGCAGGTGACCGCCGAGCAGATCGCCGCCGACCAGGGCAAGAAGGTCACGCCGCTGGGTCGGCCGGACCGGCTCAGCGTGGTCGCCGCCGAGGGCCTCGCCCGGCAGCTGGCACCGTTCCGGCTGTCGCAGCAGACGACGTCGGAGGAGCCGCTGGCGCGCAGCATCGAGCTGCCGGACCTGCTCGGCATCGGCGACGCCGCCGCCGTCGACCCGCTGCTCACCTGGCGCCCCCGGCCCAACCGCGAGAAGCTGCGGGTGCCGATCGGCGTCGGCCCCGACGGGCAGCCCGTCGACCTGGACTTCAAGGAGTCCGCGCAGGACGGCATGGGGCCGCACGGCCTGATCATCGGCGCGACCGGCTCCGGCAAGAGCGAGCTGCTGCGCACCATCGTCGTGTCCCTGGCGATCACGCACTCGTCGGAGGAGCTCAACTTCGTCCTCGTCGACTTCAAGGGTGGCGCGACGTTCGCGTCGCTGGACGTGCTGCCGCACACCAGCGCCGTCATCACGAACCTGTCCGACGAGCTGCCGCTGGTCGACCGCATGCAGGCCGCGCTCAACGGCGAGATGGTCCGCCGGCAGGAACTGCTGCGCGCCGCCGGCAACTACGTGTCACGGTTCGAGTACGAGAAGGCGCGCCTCGCCGGCGAGCAGCTGGCGCCGCTGCCGAGCCTGCTCATCATCTGCGACGAGTTCAGCGAGCTGCTCGCGGCGAAGTCGGAGTTCATCGACCTGTTCGTGATGATCGGCCGCCTCGGCCGGTCCCTCGGCGTGCATCTGCTGCTGGCCAGCCAGCGCCTCGAGGAGGGCCGCCTGCGCGGCCTGGACACCCACCTCTCCTACCGCGTCGGCCTGCGTACGTTCTCGGCCGTGGAGAGCCGCGTCGTCCTCGGCGTCCCCGACGCGTACGAGCTGCCGAGCGCCCCCGGCCACGGCTACCTGAAGACCGACACGACGACGATGACCCGCTTCCGGGCCGCGTACGTGTCCGGCACCTACCGCCAGGCGGGCCTGGTCCCCAGGTCGCAGGCGACGGTGCGGATGCAGATCGTGCCGTACGGCACCCAGCACATCCCCGTGCCGGTGCTGCCCGCGGACGAGCCGGAGGAGGAGCCGGAGGTCGAGTCCGGCCGCGGCGAGAGCATGCTCGACGTCATCGTCGGCAAGCTGCGCGGCCGCGGCGCCCCAGCGCACCAGGTGTGGCTGCCGCCGCTCGGCGAGCCGGCGACCCTCGGCGAGCTGCTCGGCGCGCTGACCGTCGACGAGCGCCGCGGCCTCGTCGCGACCGGCTGGCCCGGCACCGGCCGGCTGTCCGCCCCGGTCGGCCTGGTCGACCGGCCGTTCGAGCAGCGCCGGGACCCGCTCGTCGTGGAGCTGGACGGCGCCGCCGGCAACGTCGTGTTCGTCGGTGGCCCCCAGTCGGGCAAGAGCACCGCGCTGCGCACGCTGATCAGCTCGCTCGCGCTCACCCACAGCCCGTGGCAGGTCCAGTTCTTCTGCCTCGACTTCGGTGGCGGCGCCCTGCGGTCCCTGGCCGGCCTGCCGCACGTCAGCGGCGTCGCCGGCCGGCGGGAAGGCGAGGCGGTGCGGCGCACCGTCGCCGAGGTGACCGCGCTGCTCGACGAGCGGGAGGCCCGCTTCACCGAGCTCGCCGTCGACTCGATCGCCTCGTACCGGCGGGCCCGCAACGCCGGCGAGGTCACCGACGACCCGTTCGGCGACGTGTTCCTGGTCGTCGACGGCTGGAGCGCGATCCGCGAGCACTACGAGGAGCTCGAGGCCCGCATCACCTCGGTCGCGGCCCGCGGCCTCGGCTTCGGCATCCACGTCGTCCTCGCCGCGAACCGCTGGGGCGAGGTCCGCACCAACCTCCGCGACCTGCTCGGCACCCGCATCGAGCTGCGGCTCGGTGACCCGACCGAGTCCGAGATCGACCGGCGCTCCGCGGTCAACGTGCCGGAGCGCACCCCCGGCCGCGGCCTCACCCACGACAAGCTGCACTTCCTCGCCGCGCTGCCCCGCATCGAGGGCGGCGAGGGCGTCGACGACCTGGCCGCGGGCGCCGCGGAGCTGGTCCGGCGGGTCCGTGAGGGCTGGCCGTTCCAGCCCGCGCCGCCGGTGCGGCTGCTGCCCAAGATGCTGCCGCGGGTGGAGCTCGCGAAGCTGGTCGAGCAGCGACCCGCGGTGCCCGGCGTGGCGATCGGCATCAACGAGACGCATCTCGCGCCGGTGCACCTCGACTTCGCCGCCGAGCCGCACCTGCTGATCCTCGGCGACGCCGAGTCCGGCAAGACCTCGCTGATGCGGCTCATCGCCCGCAGCATCATCGAGACGAAGACACCGCACGAGGCGCGGCTGTTCGTCGCCGACTTCCGCCGTGGCCTGCTCGGCGTCGTCGACCGCGAGTACCTGCTGGACTACGCGCCGTCGCACTCGGCGCTCAACGAGATGATGCCCAACATCCGGGGCGCCATCAACGACCGCCTCCCGGGGCCGGACGTCACCGCCGAGCAGCTGCGCAACCGCAGCTGGTGGCGGGGGCCCGACCTGTACGTCCTGGTCGACGACTACGACCTGGTGGCGCTGCCCGGCAACAACCCGCTCACCCAGCTCATGGAGCTGCTGCCGCAGGCGCGGGACGTGGGCCTGCACGTGATCCTCACCAGGCGCGTCGGCGGTGCGTCACGCGCCCTGTACGAGCCGGTCATCCAGCGCCTGCGCGAGCTGGACGCGCCCGGTTTCCTGATGTCCGGCAGCCGCGAGGAAGGGCCGCTGTTCGGTGATCTGCGGCCCAGCCCGCAGCCGCCGGGGCGCGGTACCCTCGTGCGCAGAAGCGACGGCAGGCAGCTCGTCCAGACCGCGTGGGTCGATCCTGTGCCATGATGTTGGCGGTTCAGGGCTGCGCAATCTTGCGGGTCTCCGATACCGTCGCAGTGGAAACACCATCGTCGATGACCGCGGTGCCACCGTACGGGGGCTTTCCAAGTGCCTTGTCCCGCGGGACGGACTGAGAAGGGGTGAATTGGCGTGACGCAGCCGACGAGAGTCGATGCAGCGACCATGCACGCTGCCGCGAAGGACGTTCGTGCCACGCACGACACCGTCAACGGCAAGCTGAACGACCTGCGGGGCGCGATCGATGATCTCGTCGCCGCGTGGAAGGGTGAGGCCTCGTCCGGCTTCGCGCAGGTGATGACCCGCTGGGACCAGGACTCGGTGAAGCTGCTCACCGCCCTCAGCGACATCGCCGACCTCCTCGACAAGGGTGCCAACACGCACCAGGCAAACGAGGAGCAGCAGGCGGCGATGATGAACAAGTACGGCAACTCACTCAACTACTGACGGCCTGAGAGGCAGGGACTAGGGATGTCGTACTTCCAGACGAACTACGCCCAGATGGAGACTGCTTCGCAGACCATCCAGGGCATCTCCAAGACGATCGACACCGAGCTGGACACGCTGCGCCAGCGGCTGCAGAACATGACCTGGGACGGTAAGGACCGCGAGGCCTACAACGCCCACCAGGCGAAGTGGGACTCGGCCGTCCAGGACATGAACAACCTGCTCAACGAGATCGGTGGCGCCGTGGGGATCGCCCGCGCCAACTACATCACGACCGAGATGAACAACGCTCAGGTCTGGTAAGTAGCCACGACCGCGCATGTGGGGGGAGGGGCGTGGCACCAGGGGTCCCACCCCGATCCTGTCTCACGGCCTGTTTCATGACCAAGCGCGGTCCGCACTTCGAGAGGAAGGCGCCATGGGGGAACCGTCGTTGCCCAAGGACTCCGATGTCAATGTCGAACAGATCGACAAGCTGCCCGCACTCCTGAAGGAGCTGCAGGGCTATGTCGAGACGTACTGCATCGGGCAGATGACCAACATCCGCGAGCACCTGGACATGTCCGGCCTCAACATGGAGGACGTCGACATGAAGCTCAACGGGCAGGCGACACCCTTCGGCGGCTTCTACAGCGCGTTCGGCATCCAGGCCAAGGCCGACGGGGCGTACAAGTCGGTGAACAAGTCGCTGCACGAGCTCGCGAAGCACCTCGGCAAGATGATCGGCCCGACGGAGCAGATCGCGAAGAACTACCGCACCACCGAGGACCGCAACCACGCCAACATGGCGGACATCAAGAAGCTCCTCGACGCCGGCACATACACGCCGATCGACCAGACCGCGGTGGACAACCGCAACGAGACGGCCCCGGCCGCGCAGGACCCGCGCACAATTACGTCCCACACGACGACCCTGGCGCCCGGCTCGTTCGACGGGCAGCAGCACGGCGGCTCCGGCACCGGGACCACGGAGGTCTAGGGCACATGGGCGATGAGACCAACGTCGACGTCACCAGCTCGACGTACTCGAAACCCGCGGCGGCCAACGACGGCGGCTGGTTCGGCGACTCGTACGCCAACGAGGGCGACCCCTCCTGGGAGGACGTCATCGCGATGGTCGTCATCCCCGGCAGCCCCGCGCGTGTCAGGCAGGCGGCCGACGAGTGGACCGCGCTGCTGACCCGCCTCGGCGAGGTCGAGCGCGTGCTGAAGGCGGTTCAGGCGGACCTGGAGACCTGGAAGGGCCCGGGTGGCGAGGAATACCGCAACCACCTGACCACGATGATCACCAGCGTCCAGACCGTCCGCGACGACCACAGCAACCTGCCGCACTACCTGCACCTCGCCGCCGGCGACCTGGAAGGCGCCATCGCGAAGATCCCGATTCCCGACGACATGATCCACGAGGTCATGGCGGCGAAGCAGGGCTACATCGACAGCGGCATGATCTCCGACGCGTTCGGCCCCAACTCGATCTATCAGCATCTGCTGCCGGTGTACGGCAACAAGTGGTTCGACGAGGCGCGCGAGTTCTTCACCTGGGACTGGGCGTCCAACAAGCTGCGCGACTGGATCTCCTCCCAGGACGACAAGGCCAAGCAGGCCTACCACGAGTTGGCGGGCAAGCACGTTCGCACGATGGACTCGATCCCGGGCACCAACCCGGTGGACTACACCGACCCGCGCGAGCCCTTCAACCCGGACACGTTCGGCGGTGGCGGCGGAGGCGGCGGCGCGGGCGGCATGCCGAACGCCAAGATGCCCGGCGGCGGCAGCGGCATCCCGGGCGGCAGCGTCCCCGGCGTCGACGACATGACCGGCCCCGGCGGCATCGGCGACCCCAACCTGACCAACCCCGGCGGCGGCACCGGCTACGACCCCGACGACCTGCCCGGCAGCGGCCTGGCCGGCGTCGGCGGCGGCGGCATCACGGGCGCCGGCCCCGGCGCGGGCGGTCTCGGCCCCGGCATCGGCGGCATCGGCCCCGGCGGCGGCGGGCTCGGCGCCGGTGGTCTCGGCGCGGGCGGCCTCGGCCGTGGCCCGGGCGCGGGCGGCGGCATCGGCGGCATGGGCATGATGCCGGGTATGGCCGGCGCGGGTGCCGGCCGTGGCGCGGGGCGTAACGTCACCGGAGCGGGCGCGGGCAAGGGCGGCGTCCGTGGCGCCGGTGCCGGCGCGGGCCGTGGCGGCGCTGGAGGCTTCCGCGGAGGAATGATGCCCGGTGCCGCAGGCGGTGCCGGCCATGGAGAGGGCGAGGACCACACGACGTGGCTCCAAGAGGACGACGACCCGTGGGGCTCCGACAGCGAAGCGCCACCCTCGGTGCTGGGCTGACCCCTGTGCCGACGTTTTCCCGGACCGCCCCGGTGCGGCGGGTCGTGCAGCGGATGGCGGCCGTGGTCGCCGCCGGGGTCCTGCTCGGCGTGTCCGGCGGCGTCGGCGCGGGGATCGTCGCGCCGCAGGCGGCCCACGCCGACTCGGTGCGGGAGCGGGAGTGGTGGATCAGCTCGCTGAAGCTGACCCAGGCGCAGAAGGTCTCGCAGGGCGACGGGGTCGTCGTCGCCGTCATCGACTCCGGGGTCGAGGCCGGCCACCCCGACCTCAACGGCGCCGTCCTGCCCGGGACCGGCATGCTCGGCAGCACCAGCGAGAAGGGCTGGGACGACCCGAACGGTCACGGCACGCTCATCGCGGGCATCATCGCGGCGCGGGGCGGCAACAGCAACATGCAGATGCTCGGCATCGCGCCCAAGGCGAAGATCCTTCCGGTCGCGCTGCCGGTGCCCTTCACGGGCAGCATCAACGAGCCCATCCGGTATGCGGTCGACCACGGCGCGAAAATCATCAACATGTCCTTCGGCGGCAAGGGCGCGCAGCTGAAGGCGGACGAGGACGCCATCGCCTACGCCCGCTCCAAGGGCGCCATCCTCGTCGCCGCCGGCGGCAACACCACCCAGGGCGACGACCACGTGCCGCACCCAGGCAGCTACCCGGGCGTCATCACGGTCAACGGCACCGACCGCGACGGCAACCTGTGGAGCGGCGCGCTGCAGGACGACACCATGGAGATCGCGGCGCCGGCCCAGGACATCATCAGCACCCTCCCGAAGAAGGTCGCCCCGTCCGGCTACGGCACCGGCTCCGGCACGAGCAGCGCCACCGCCATGGTCTCCGGCGCGCTCGCCCTGATCTGGTCGAAGTACCCGAAGCTCGACGCGGCCAACGTCGTCAACCGCCTCTTCAAGACCGCCGTCGACAAGGGCCCCGCAGGCCGCGACGACCGGTTCGGCTTCGGTCTCATCGACCCTCTTGCCGCGCTTTCGGCCGATGTACCGGCAGTGACCGCCGACCCCCTCGGCCCCATCTCCGCCGGCACGGCGAGCGCGGCCCCGGGCGCCACCGGCGGCTCCGGCGACATCGACGACGGCCCCGGCACCCCGGCGACCCGAGCGGCCATCGTGGCCGGCGTGGCCCTCGTCGGCCTCACCATCCTCGTCCTCGCCATCGTCCTGCCCCTCCGCGCCATGAACCGCCGCCGCGAACGCACCGCCGCCGCAGCCCGCGGCTACCCCCCACCCGGCGCCACGGGCCCCTTCGGCCCACCCGGTCCACCTGGCGCTCCGGGGCAGTTCGGTGCGCGGGGCCCGTCCGGTCCCCCCGGCGCCCCTGGGCAGTTCGGCCGGCCCGGTCACCCGCCGCAGACGTATCCACCGACCGGATCCATCACCGGCCAGTACCCAGGCGGACCCGCGACAGGCCAGCACCCGCCCGCCGGCTACCAGACCGGCCCCGTGACCCCGGCCGGCTACCAAACCGAGGCGATCACAGGTCACCAGCCACCAGCCGGTCAAACCCACGACCCGAACCGCCCGCCCACCGCACAGTTCCCCGCCCCCGGCGACCAGTCGAACGGCACCACCGAGTTCCCGACAACCGGCCAGCCCCCACAGCCACCCCGCCCACCCCGCTGGGAACCACCGCAAGACCAACGCTGACCGCCAACCCAACCCCCGGCGGGTGAGATCCCACCGGATCCACCCGCCGCCCACGTTCGGGCGTGACACCTATGCTCCGCTCGTGAGCACCCACCACTCGATCGTCGTCGCCAGGTCCACGACCCCGTTGCCGTTGCTGCCGGAGGTTTGTAGCGCGTTCGGCACGGGCTGCTTCAATCTCGTGCTGTTCGGGGACGGCTGGCAGATGGCCGAGATGACCGTCTGGCCCCACCAGTGGCCCACCGTCGGGGCCGGTCCAGGGCCGATCGCCGCCGCGACCGGTGCGCCGGTCCTGGCCGCCTGGATCTCCGACACCGCCTGTGCGCAGATGGCGGCCGATGTCCCCGGCGGCCCTTCGTGGACCGCGCATCTGGTCGACGAAGGGCGGCAGGACTGCGGCTTCGACCACGAGATCTTCAACACCCTGCGGTCGCCCGGCCCCGAGCAGCCGCCGGCCGATCACCACCGGCTCGCCGTCGATCTGGCCGCGTGGTCCGCGGCGGCCGGCCGCACCACCACGGCGGAACGTATCGAGGCGGTGCTCCGTAACGAGAACATGCTGCTGGAGCACCGGTACCGCGCGATGGTCGGTGAGTTGGGTCTCGGCGCCGGTGTCGCGTTCGAACGCTCGTCCTGGACCGATGACCGCATTCGCACGGCGTGGTCGGAAGGGTTCGCCGCCAGTTACGAGATCCCGACGCCGTGGAACCGGCGGTCGAAGGCGTCACCGCGCTCCACCGCACTGGTCGCGTTCCTGGAACTGCACGACGCGGCCAAGTTCGATCCGGCCATCACCGAGGCCGACCTCGTCACGCATGCCGAGAAGGCGCTCGCTTCGGGCTAGCGACGTGGTGGTACGGCCTCCACACCACCAACGACCACACGCGTGGCCGATACCCGGCTGACCGCAGACCCTGCGCAGGCCGACAAGACAACGGTGCACCGGGCGGCCGACAACGCCAAGTTTGCAGGTGGGTGGGGCGGCGATCGTGGCCTGGGCGGCAGCGGCCGGGTCTCGTGCCGATGTCTGAAGACCAACGCGGGCACGGGAATGCTGCTTGAGTGGGTGGCACGTCGATCGCGGCCGGACGTAGCTCATGCCCTCACGCGGGGTCGGGCGACCCGGACCTGTACCAGCGGACATGAACCGACGGGCGTGTGGGTGGCGACGGGTCGTACGGGCGCCGCACGAACGGTGGCGAGGGGGTTGTGGGTGTCCGGTGGGGGAGGGTCAGCGGCCGCCGCTGGAGGAGGTTGGCATGCTCAGGGAGCGGGAGGCGTTGGCCAGGCCGCGGGAGGATTGGGTGCGGTGGACGGTCGGGGGGCGGACGTTCATCGGGCCGATCGTCGGCTCGAACCGGTCCTGTCCGGCGCGGCGGGGCTCCTGATGACCGGCCGCTGCCGCGGGGGCGCCGTGGAGCCTGCGGCGGGCGCGTTGCACGAGCAGGCCGGACCAGATCAGCGCGGTCGTGACCACCGCGGCGAACGCGACCCAGATCGCCGGCAGCGACGACTCCGCGGCCGACCGGGCGCTCTCGGGGCCGAGGCCGGCGCCGCCCTGACGGGTGGTCTCGGGTGGGGCGGCGCCGTCGAGGAGGGCGGCGACGGCACGGTACGGGTTCACGGTGCCGAACCCGACCTGCGGGTCGCGGCCGCCGGGCGGCTGGTCGGCGGTGGCGGTGATCCGGTCCGCGATCTGCTGCGGAGTCATCTCGGGGTAGTAGGCGCGCAGGAGGGCCGCGGTGCCGGCGACATACGGTGCGGCGAAGCTCGTCCCGCCGCCGGTCCGCATGCCGAACCCGCCGCCCTGCGGTGCCGGGCCTTCGATGTTCACGCCGGGCGCGGCGACGTCGACGTAGTCACCGGACGTGGACGTGGACACGTGCTTGTCCTGCTCGTCGACGCCGGCGACCGCGATCACGCCGTCATATGCCGCCGGATACGCCGGCTGGTTGGCGTTGGTGTTGGCGCCGTCGTTGCCGGCGGCGGCGACCACGATGACGTTGCGGCTCAGGGCGCGGGCGACGGACGCGGCGAGCTTCGGCGTCGGCTGCGTCACCAGCGACAGGTTGATCACGCCGGCGCCGTGGTCGACGGCATAGTCGATGGCGTCGGCGATGGTGTTGGGCAGCTCCTGGTCGAAGCTCTTCCGGTCGTCCTCCAGGACGCGGATCGGCAGGATCTTCGAGGCGGGCGCGACACCGTAGAACCCGTTGCCGGGCAAGCGGAGCCCGGCGATGATCCCCGCCACGAACGTGCCGTGCGCGGCCTGGTCGCAGTCGCCGACCCCGCCGGGCTGCACGTAGTCCTTGCCGGGCAGGACCTGGTCCTTCAGCGACGGGTGCGTGGTCGACACGCCGGAGTCGATGACGGCGACGATGACCCCCTCACCCTTCGTCATCGGCCAGGCCAGCTCGGGGTGCAGGCGCTTGAGGGGCCACGGGGTCTCGGTGAGCTTGTTGGGGAACGTCGCCCCGCACGCAGACGGCGCCGCGACGGCCATCTGGGGCGCCGCGAACGGGACCGGGGTCACGACCAGCGCACAGGTCGCGAGCAGCCCGGCGACCGCCCGAACGCCGATCCGTCGAAGTTGCCGCACGTGCCACAGGTTAGCGGTTCCCCGCCGCCCGATGCTGCCCTGGCCGGTGTGCCCTGTGGACAACGGGGTGCTTGTGGACGACGCGTCACAGGGAAGGGTCGATGTGGACCTTCGGGGCGGCGCCCCACGCGGCCGGCCGGGCGGGGGACAGGGCGGCCGCCGCCTCCGACAGGCCGATCGTCGCCGCGACCAGGGGGCGCGGGTCGACGGCCCCGGAGGCGTACAGCTCGACGGTGCCGGCCAGCCCGCCGGACGCGCTGAGCACGCCGACCGCGGTCACGTCCTTCAACGCGAGGGTCCGCGAGTCGAGCAGGCTCGGTGTGCCGGACAGCCCGATGTACACGACCCGGCCGCCCGGCTCCACGAGGTCGAGCGCGGCCGCCGGCGACGTCGCCGCGTTGGAGGCGTCGACGACCGCGTCCCAGCGCAGCGCCGGCAGCGTGGCGGCGGTCCACACCGCGCCGCAGCCGAGCCCGCGGGCGAACTCGACCGACGCGGCCGTCACGCCCAGCAGGTGCACCTCGACGCCCTGCGCGGCGGCGATCTGCGCGACGAGCAGCCCGATGGTGCCGGGCCCGAGGACGAGCAGCCGCTCGCCGGCCCGGACGCCGGCGCCGCGGACCGCGCGCAGGGCGTTGCCGCCGGGCTCGACGAGCGCGCCGAGCGTCGGCCCGACCTGCGGCGGCAGCGCCTGCAGCGCCCGGGCCGGGACGAGGAGCCGCTCGGCGAGAGCACCGGGCCACCCGTGGCGGATGCCGATCTCGTGCCTGTGCGCGCAGAGATGCTGGCGCCCGCTCGTACACCTGAAGCAGCCGCCACAACCGAGCATGGTGTCTCCCGTGACGCGCCGGCCGACCCAGGCCGCGTCGACGCCGGGGCCGGCCTCGCGGACCACGCCGGACCACTCGTGCCCGATCCGGATGGGGTATTCGGCCTGGCCGTCGTGCAGGTACGACATCTCGCCGGTGAAGAACTCGACGTCGGTGCCGCACACGCCGGCGCGCTCCACGTCGACGACGACCTGTCCCGCCCCGGCGACCGGCTCCGGGACGTCCTGGACCTCGGCCCGGCCGGGACCGATGATGACGAATGCGCGCACGTTCCCCATCTTCCGCCGAAGCAGGTGCCATGACACGACTGCGCAGCGCCGACTGGTACGCCGGCGACGACCGCAACGCGTACATCCACCGCGCCTGGATGCGGCGCGGCCTGCCAGCCGACGCGCTCGACGGCAGCCGGCCCCAGATCGCGATCGCCAACACCGCCTCCGACCTGACGCCGTGCAACCGCCACCTCGACGAGGTCGCCGAGCACGTCGCCCGCGGCGTCTGGGAGGCCGGCGGCGTCCCGCACAACCTGCCCGTCGTCTCCCTCGGCGAGACCCAGGTCCGCCCGACCGCGATGCTGTGGCGCAACATGGCGGCGATGGCGATCGAGGAGATGCTGCGCGCCAACCCCATCGACGGCGTGGTCCTCCTCGGCGGCTGCGACAAGACGATCCCGGCGCTGCTCATGGCGGCCGCGTCGGTCGACCTGCCGGCCCTGGTCGTCCCCGGCGGCCCGATGCTCACCGGCACCTTCCGGGGCACGCCGCTCGGCTGCGGCACCGATGTCTGGCGGTTGTCGGAGGAGGTACGGGCGGGGACACTCACCTCGCAAGGCTTCCTGGACTCCGAGTCGTCGATGATCCGCAGCCGCGGGCACTGCAACACGATGGGCACAGCGTCGACCATGGGCCTGCTCGCCGAGGCGCTCGGCATGACACTGCCCGGCACCGCCGGCATCCCCGCCGCCGACAGCCGGCTGCTCGCCCACGCGCACGCGTCGGGGCGGCTCGCCGTCGACCTCGTGCACGCCGAGCGCCGCCCGTCGACCGTCATGACCGCCGAGTCCTTCCACAACGCGATCGTCACGCTCGCGGCGACGGGCGGGTCCACCAACGCCGTGGTGCATCTGCTCGCGATCGCCGGTCGTCTGGGTGTACCGCTGTGCCTCGACGACTTCGACCGCATCGGCGCCGGCGTGCCGCTGCTGGTGGACCTGCAGCCGGCGGGGCGGTTCCTCATGGAGGACCTCCATCGGGCCGGCGGCCTCGCCGCGGTCCTGTCCGAGGTGCCGGACCTGCTGTCGCCCGCTGCGCTCTCCGTCACCGGCGCGCCGTTCGTGTCGTCGCTGGAGGGCGCGTCCATCTGGGACAACTCGGTCATCCGGCCGCGAGCGGATCCTGTACTGCCTGCCGCCGGGATCGCTGTGCTGCGCGGCAACCTGGCCCCCGCCGGCGCGATCATCAAGCCCGCCGCCGCGACGCCCGCCCTGCTCCAGCACCGCGGCCCGGCGCTCGTCTTCGACTCCATCGAGGACTTCCACGCCCGCATCGACGACCCGCTGCTGGACGTGGATGCGTCGACTGTTCTTGTACTGCGTGGCTGCGGCCCGAAGGGCTACCCGGGCATGCCGGAGGTGTCCAACATGCCGCTGCCCGAGAAGCTCCTGCGCGCCGGCGTCCGCGACATGGTCCGCATCTGCGACGGCCGGATGAGCGGCACCGCGTACGGCACCGTCGTCCTCCACGTCGCCCCCGAGGCCGCGGCCGGCGGCCCCCTCAACCGCATCCGCACCGGCGACATGATCGTCCTGGACGTCCCCGGCCGCACACTCACCGTCGACGTGCCCCAGGCCGAGCTCGACGCCCGCCCGCCGTCCCAGGCGCTCCTCGACGCCCTGGCTCGCCCCACTCGCGGCTGGGAACGCCTCTACGTCGACACCGTCCTCGGCGCGGACACGGGCGCCGACTGCTCGTTCCTGCTCGGCTCTTCCGGCCCCCAGGTCAGCCGCGAATCCCACTGACCCGGGCCCGGCGGCGCTGGCACGTTTCCGTGATTCGGCGAGGTCAGCGGCTCCGTAATGTTTGGTGCATCGCAAGGAACACTTCGCGAACCACCGACATACATAAAGGGATTTGAGATGAGCGAGTACGGCGAGATCGAGACGGGCGAGCAGCACGAGGCGTTGGACCAGCTGCACCAGGTCGACGCGAGTGAGAGCAGCTATGACTCGCAGTTCGGGGTGTACGAGCAGGACCACGCGGCGGCTGAGTCGACGTCGTTCGATCAGGGTCACCAGGTGTCGTACACGGACCCGAGCGGTGCGCGGTACGAGGAGTCGGACTTCACCTCCTACGACCACTCGTCGGTCGAGACGGACCACGTGTTCGCCGCCGAGGGTTCGGAGTCGGCGTCCTCGAGCGAGTTCCACCAGCTCGAAGCGCTGCGTGCCCAGCTGGACTCGGCGTTCGCCCAGGCGACCGTGGTCCAGGACGGCCCGGCCGGGATCGCCGCCTCCTGAACAACAGCAACGGCAGCAACAGCAACGACAACAACTGCAGATGCGTGAACCCCCAGCAGCGGTGCCGGTCAGCCTGAGACATGGCGGGCCGGCACTGACTCGTTTCTGGCCAGCCACGCAGCCGAACTCACCTCAGGACGAACTCACCCGGTGTACGGATCCACAGCGTCGACTGGCTGCTGTTTGGCGGCGGGCACGTCGATCCGGACCGTGGTCGCAGCGTTGCCGATCGCGTTCCAGACCTCCATGCGGACACAGCCGTTGCTCATCAACCCGAGGCTGCCGGAGGAGAACGCCCTGCAGCTCGTTGGGGGTGGAACACCTGCACGAGGAGTCCACCGCCTGCGTGTACATCTCCGTCCCCGCCACCGGTCGGTGACGAAGCACTGGTACATCTCCACGGATCCCCTGTACATCTCCACGAGTCCCCGGCCTGCCGCGAGACGCATGCTGCCCAGCACCGCGCGAGCGTTCCCCGGCGTGACGATCGACTCGGTCAGTGCGCTCGGCTGGCTCGTCGTGAGGTGCATGTTGGCCCGGCACCGTGTGAGCATGCCCGGCGTGACGACCGGCTTCGGTCGTCGCGCTCGGATGCGGTGAGGCGCCGGGGCGGATCGTCGGTTGTCACGTGGTGGTGCTGGAGTGGCGGTGGAGCGGGAGCTTGAAGCCCGCGGTCGTGAGGTGCATGTTGGCCCGGCACCGCGTGAGTGCTCCCCGGGGGTGACGATCGGCTTCGGTCAGTGCGCTTGGATGGCTCGTCGCGAGGCGCATGCCGGCCGGTGCCGCGCGAGCATGCCCCGGTGTGACGATCGGCTTCGGTCGGCGCGCTTGGACGCGGTGAGGCGCCGGGGTGGACCGTCGGTTGTCACGTGGTGGTGCCGGAGCGGCGGTGGAGCGGGAGCTTGAAGCCCGCGGTGATCA
This sequence comes from Dactylosporangium maewongense, assembly GCF_039531485.1. Classification (NCBI taxonomy): domain Bacteria; kingdom Bacillati; phylum Actinomycetota; class Actinomycetes; order Micromonosporales; family Micromonosporaceae; genus Dactylosporangium; species Dactylosporangium maewongense. Next base: position 162,574 of record NZ_BAAAQD010000009.1, read on the forward strand.
GCCAGGCGAGGGCGGTGAACCTTGCGACCGGCAGCAGGTACGTGGCGGGCTCGAGTAAGAGGCCCAGTGTGGCGAGCTCGGCGACGGCGGCGATGGTCAGGCCGGCCCAGGCGAGCCAGCGGGGCAGCAGGCCCGCGAGGAGGCCCGGGACCGCGATCCCGGCGAGCAGCAGGCCCAGCGGCACCACGTGGCCGGGGCCGCCGGTGGCGAAGGCGAGCAGCTGCAGGAGGCGGATGACCTCGGGGTCGGTGGTCGCGGCCGGCTGGGAGAGGGTCCAGCTGACGAGGCCGGAGAAGGCCATGAAGGCGGCGGCGAGCAGGCCGCCGGCGAGCGCGATGGTGGCGCCCGGGGCGCGGATGCCGAGGCGGTGCAGGCGGGCCGAGGCGGTCGCCGCGTAGATGGCGAGGGGGATGGCGGCGGCGAACTGGAGCGTGCCGCCGACACGCACAGCGAGCTCGTGGTCCTGGAAATACGCGACGATCTGCGCCGCGTCGCCGAACGGTGACGGGAACGGGGTCCCGTCGGCCAGCACGGTGCCGAGCACCAGGCCGGCGATGAACAGGGCGGTGACGACGACGCCGAGAACGCCGAGCGGTGGGCCGCCTTGGTCAGGCCGGGAAACCGGCCCGGCGGCAGCCTGGACAGCAGGCGTGGCCATGATGTGATCCCTTCACGAGATGAATGGTTCAGTTGAGTGAATTATTCAGTACACTAGCGCTGTGACTAGTCCTGGGCAACCCCCGCAGGGTGCGGCGTTTCTCGTCGCGCAGGTCGGTGCGCACGCCGCCGGCAGGTTCGCCGAGCGTGTCGAAGCGCTGGGGCTGACGCCGCCCGAGGTCGGGCTGTTGCGCATGATCGCCGGGGAGCCGGGGCGGAGTCAGCAGTCGGTGGCGGCCGACATGGGTGTGGTGCCGAGCCGCGTGGTGGCGATCCTCGACACGCTCGACCACAAGGGGCTCGTCGAGCGGCGGCCCGGCGTGAGCGACCGGCGGCATCACGCGCTGCACCTCACCGACGACGGCCGGCAGGTGCTCATGGAGATGCGACAGCTCGCCCGCGCGCACGACGAGGATCTCTGTGCCGCACTCGACCCTGACGAGCGGGCGCAGCTCGCCGGGTTACTGCAGCGCATCGCCGACCAGCAGGGTCTCACTCCCGGTGTACATCCCGGCTACCGTCAGCTGAGCGCGAAGCGCAGGCGCTGACGTGAGCCAGTGCATCCACTACGGTCTACGACCATGACGGCACCACAGCGCGCTGAGTTCACGGCGGCAGGCATGGGGGCCCGGGTCATGGCGCTCGTCGGCGCCCTGGCCGCGGTGCTCGCCATGAGCATGCCGTGGGCCAGCGAGGACAACACGGGCGTCGCTGAGACCGGCGAGGTCCTGTTGATGCGCGGCGGTGTCGAGTGGACCGGCTGGGGCATCTACGGCGCGAGCCGCCTGGACGGGCACCGCCCCGTGTCGCTGACCGTGGCGATGATTCTCATCGCGGGCACGGTGGTGCTCGCGCTCGCGGCGTGGGTGGCGTTCGAACGGACTCGCCGACGGTGGTTACCCCCGGCGACGGCCGCCGCTGCCGTGATCATGCTGGTCGTCAGCTTCCCCGGCCTGGAGGGCGTCAACGGGCGGTTCGGCACCGGCCACATCACGACGACCGAGTTCGGCATCGTCGTCTGGCGCCTCGCCGTGGCCGCGGTAGCCCTCGGCTCGACCCGCCTCGCGCTGTTACAGGAGGAGGCCGCGCAGCCGCTGCGCCACGACGCCGCCTGATACCTCGGCACCGATACCTGTCCTGCGACGGCTCCATCGCTGACGGGTGCCGCACCCCGAGCGGTGGACGACGGGCTGTGTTGGCCAGCAGGCGGGGCCGCGGCAGTGTCCGTGTTGGGGTCGGATGGCGGTGGCACCGCGGTGTCAGGATGCCGGCGGCGCTGAAGGTCCTCCCCGACGCCGCGGTCGGCGACGAACCCGAACTCGTCGCGAAGGTCGTGCTGCCGGTGGATCGGGTTTGGTGGTGCGGGTTCTTCGTGGGTGGTGCGAGCTGTGGTGGTGGTCGGCGGTAGTGGTGGTGGTCGGGGTGGAGGCGGGTGTGGTGGTGTTGGCCCGCGGCGATGTAGGCCTGCGGTGATGTAGGCCTGCGGTGGTGTGGGCCTGCGGTGGTGTGGGCCTGCGATGGTGTCGCCTCGCGGTGGTGTGGGCTCGCGGTGGTGTGGGCCTGCGGTGGTGAATTGGTGCGGTGGTGTGGGGAACGGCAGGCGTGTGAACGGGCTGGAATTGTGTTGCGCTGCGGTGGCGTTGCGGTCTTGCGGGGCGGGGGCGGCGGCCGGGGTGCTGGCAATCCCGTGGTTCGGTGCTTCTGGGGTGGCGAACGCTGAAGGGTCTGGTGCCGAGCTCCGCGCCGTCGTCCTGCGCGCCGTCGTCCTGCGCCCCCGACCTGACCGGGTGAGGCCGGCTGGGGCTGAGGTATCTGAGGTGGGCGAACGCTGTCGTGTCTGGCGCTCGTGGGTTGTCGGAGCGGGGTCGGGCGGTGTGGTGATCGAAGGATGGGGTTGGTCGTGGTGGCGGCCAGGACTGTCCTGCGATCGAGGCGGTGGTGGGAAGGGCGGTGTCGGTGCTGGGCGGCTCTTGTCGTTGTGCGCCGGTGCGGGTGAAGTTGCTGTGCGGCAGGGGCGGTGTTCGAGGCGGGTGGTGGTGGGGGTTGTCGGTGGCGTCGGTATTGAGGGCGTGGTGGGGGTTGTCGGTGGCGTCGGTATTGAGGGCGTGGTGGGGGTTGTCGGTGGCGTTGGTATTGAGGGCGTGGTGAGGGCCGATGTTGCTGGTGGTGGTTGACGAAGCCGCGCCGGGCTGGATGTCGTCGCGGCGGTCGGTGCGGGATGTGCTGCGGTGCTGTGGTGGCGGTGAGTGTTGGGTGGGGGGTGCTGTGGGCCGTTTTGTGAAGGTTTGGCTGGGTGGTGTCACTCTCTGTGGTTGGGTTTGCGCGGTGGGGGAGGGGTTGTCATCTGACTGGGGTGGTGGGGTGCCACTCGGTTGCTGACAACCTCGTCGCACCCGGGCGGCTACCTTAAGTGGACCAGCCGCACAGGCTGGCGGGAAGCAGTGATCCGCCGGGCGTCTTTGGTCGCCAGTTTGGTCCGGTGGGGAGCGAGTGGCGAAACCGGGCCCGTGTTCAGGTGAGTATTCGCGGGGGAACCGGTGTGCGTATTTTTGCGCCCTCATGAGCAGCAGTGAATCGCTGACGTAAAACGCGTTCCACATTCTTGCCCTCGGTGATTCGAGGGTTTCTCAAGCGTGCCGTGCTGCGGCGGGAGCGGGGGTTTTCCGTGCTGAAGAAAGCTGTGATGGGCTTCGGGGCCGCTGTTGCCGCGGTGGCGCTGGGGGCCGTGATCTACCTGGCGGCGGCGCATCAGACGCCGGCGGCGGATGCCGGTGTTGTTTCCCGGCCCGCTAGTCGGAGCGAGTTGCAGCCGCCGCCGAAACCGGAACTGCTGAAGCCGTCCGAGCGCGTCGTCGTCACCAGTAAATAGCGAAGCAAGTCGTCACCGATAAACGTACCGCCCCCAGATTAGGAGAACTGCGTGTTCCGCTCGAAGAAGCAGAAGATCGCCGCCATCGGTGCGACCGCCGCGGCTGTGCTCGTCGGTGTCGGCGCTGCCGCTTACGGTGCTGTGCCGGCCAGCAACACCGGTGTCATCACCGGGTGCCGGGACAAGAACACCAGCGCGCTGCGTGTCATCGACTACCAGGCCGGCTCGCGGTGCCGGAGCAGCGAGCAGATGGTGCAGTGGAACCAGACCGGGCCCAAGGGTGCTACCGGCGCGACGGGTGCCACCGGCGCCGTCGGCGCGACCGGCGCCACCGGCCCGAAGGGTGCTACCGGCGCGACCGGTGCCACCGGCGCGAAGGGTGCGACGGGCGCGACGGGCGCCACCGGCGCGAAGGGTGCCACAGGTGCGACGGGTGCCACTGGCGCGACTGGCGCCCAGGGGGCGGCCGGCGCGACTGGCGCACAGGGTGCCAAGGGCGAGACGGGTGCGGCCGGCGCGACCGGCGCTCAGGGCGCCAAGGGCGAGAACGGTGCCACTGGCGCCACCGGTGCCCAGGGTGCGCAGGGCGCTCAGGGTGCTCAGGGCGAGAAGGGCGAGGCGGGCGCTCAGGGCGCTCAGGGCGCCCAGGGTGCTCAGGGTGCTCAGGGCGAGAAGGGTGAGACCGGCGCGCAGGGTGCTCAGGGCGAGACTGGCGCCCAGGGAGCACAGGGAGCCCAGGGTGAGAAGGGCGAGACCGGTGCCACCGGTGCCCAGGGTGCTCAGGGTGCTCAGGGTGCTCAGGGTGCTCAGGGCGAGAAGGGTGAAACCGGTGCGACCGGTGCCCAGGGTGCTCAGGGCGAGACCGGTGCGACCGGTGCCCAGGGCGCGCAGGGTGAGAAGGGCGAGACTGGCGCAACCGGTGCTCAGGGTGAGAAGGGCGAAACCGGTGCGACCGGCGCCCAGGGTGCTCAGGGTGCTCAGGGTGCTCAGGGGGAGAAGGGCGAGACCGGTGCGACCGGTGCGACCGGTGCCCAGGGCGAGAAGGGCGAGACCGGCGCCCAGGGTCTCCAGGGCATCCCCGGCATCAACGGCAAGGACGGCGACCCGGGTCCCAAGGGCGAGCAGGGTGAGAAGGGCGAGACCGGCGCCGCCGGTGCGGCCGGCGCGCAGGGTGAGAAGGGCGAGCAGGGCATCCAGGGTCTTCAGGGCATCCAGGGCATGCCCGGCCTGAGCGCGTACGACCTGGCCCTCGCCAACGACCCCACCATCGGCACGGTGCAGGAGTGGCTCGCCTCGCTGGTGGGTGTGAACGGTGTCGACGGCAAGGACGCGTACCAGCTCGCGGTCGACATGAACGCGTTCACCGGCACGCCGGAGGAGTGGCTGGCCTCCCTCAAGGGCAAGGACGGCGCCGCCGGTGCCGCGGGTGCGACCGGCGCCCAGGGCGCCGCGGGTGCGGCCGGCGCGACCGGTGCCACGGGTGCCACCGGTGCACAGGGGCCTGCGGGTGCGGCCGGCGCGAACGGCTCGGTCTGGCTGACCGGCACGGGTGCCCCGGCGGGTGCGAACGGCGCGGTCGGCGACATGTACCTCGACACCGCGACGTACAACCTCTACAAGAAGACCGCCGCGACCACCTGGACGCCGAGCGGCAACATCAAGGGCGCGGCGCCCACGGCGACGTCCTCGACGAAGCCCGGCACGCTCAACATCGGCAGCGGCACGTCGACGAACAACGTCCTGAACGTCACGTGCGACAACGCGGGCATCGCGATGGTCGGCACGTGGAGCGAGACCGGCTCGGGCAACGTGACGCAGTCCAGCAGCAAGCAGTCGACGGACGGCAAGACCTGGCAGTTCACCTTCACGCACAGCGGCAGCTCCAACTCCGTGAGCGCGCTGGTCACCTGCGTCAGCTTCGGCTGAATCGCCAAGGCTTAACCGCCAAGGCTTAACCGCCAAGGCTTAACCGCCAAGAGCAAAGAGCACGGACCACGGTGTGGGCCCCGGTGAAGACGCTGGGGCCCACACGCACAAAGCCCAAGCCGTACACACGAAACCCAAGCGAAAGCGAGCACCTGTGCGCACTGTGGTGAAGCTGGTGGCGTCGACGATCGTCGGCTCCATCGCCGCCGGTGGCCTGAGCACGGCGGCCCACGCCGCGGGGCCGGCGGTCAGCGGGGTCACGCCGAAGAACGGGACGACCGGCGTCGCCGTCGGCGTCCGCCCGACGATCAGCTACGGCGACGCGGTCGACCCGACGGCGATGCGGTACTCGTTCGTCAAGACCAGCGGCGGCGCATCGGTCGCGAGCTACTACGCGTACGACGCGCCGACGCACACGTTCACGTTCACCCCGCGCGCCGCGCTCGCCGAGCAGACGAAGTACACGATGACGGTGAAGGTCAGCACGTCGACCTACACGTGGTCGTTCACCACCGGGGTCACGGACAGGACGGCGCCGAGCGTGCCGGGCGCGCCGAGCGTCGCGGACGTCACCACGACGGGCGCGACCGTCAGCTGGGGCGCCTCCACGGACGCCGTCGGCGTGACCGGCTACCAGGTGTTCGACAACGGCACCCTGAAGGCGACCGTCACCGGCACCTCCACGGCGCTCGCCGGCCTGGAGCCGGGCACCGCGCACAGCGTGACCGTCAAGGCGCTCGACGCCGCCGGGAACGTGTCAGCGGCGTCGGCACCGGTGGCGTTCACGACCCTGACGCCGCCGCCGACGCCGGACACGGCCGCGCCGACCGCCCCGGGCGCCCCGGTCGCGAGCGCGCTCACGTCGACCGGCGTGACGCTGACATGGCCCGCGTCGACCGACAACGTGGGCGTCACCAAGTACACGGTCACCGGCGGCCCGGAGGTCGTGACCAGCACCGTCAACAGCGCCACGCTGACCGGCCTGTCGCCGATGACCGCGTACTCATTGAAAATCACCGCTGAAGACGCGGCGGGCAACACGTCCCCGGCGTCGCCGAGCACGGTCGTGACGACCCCGGCCACGCCGGTCGCGAACGGCGTCAACGGCGCCGGCATCCCCGGCTCGACCGGCAAGACGCTGGTGCTGTACGACACCACCGGCCCGTACGGCTTCCTCGGCGAGCTGTACGCGACCGCCGCCGCGAACCTCAGCTCCCACTTCGGCGACTGGACCGCGCAGCCGGTGACCAGCTACGCCGCCGGTGAGCTGGAGCAGTTCCAGGCCGTGGTGTACCTGGGCAGCACGTACGACGAGCCGCTGCCGCTCGCGTTCCTCGACGACGTGACCGCGACCACCAAGCCGGTCGTGTGGATCTACGACAACATCTGGCAGCTGACGGCCCGCGACCCGAACTTCGTGGCCAACCGTGGCTTCACGTGGACCGGCTTCGACGTGTCTTCGGTGTCGACGGTGAACTACAAGGCGAAGACGTTCACCCGGGACCCGCAGAACGGCGCCGGCATCATGAACACCACGATCAGCGACGCCACCAAGGCGACGCCGGTCGCGACCGCGGTCCGCGCCGACGGCACGACGCTGCCGTGGGGCGTGCGGTCCGGCAACTTCACCTACCTCGGCGAGATCCCGTTCTCGTACATCAGCGCCGACGACCGGTACGTCGCCTTCTCCGACTTCCTGTTCGACGTGCTCGCGCCGTCGACCGCGGAGCGGCACCGCGCCCTGGTGCGCATCGAGGACGTCGGCCCGGACGCGGAGCCGAGCGAGCTGCGGGCGATCACCAACTACCTGTACGGCAAGAACATCCCGTTCTCGGTGGCCGTCTACTCCCGCTACCGTGACCCGCTGGGCTCCGGCACGGGCGGCACGGCCGAGGACTACACCCTCGCCGACCGGCCCCAGGTCGTCGCCGAGCTCAAGTACATGCAGTCGCACGGCGGCACGCTGCTGATGCACGGCTATACGCACCAGTACGAGAGCATGATCAACCCGTACAACGGCGCCAGCGCGGACGACTTCGAGTTCTACACCGCGCACGTCGACCCGGTCACCAACTACGTGATCTACGACGGCCCGGTGCCGGCGGACTCGCAGGCCTGGGCGCAGGGCCGCATCGACGGCGCGTTCGCGGCGTTCAAGGCGGCCGGCCTGGCCGCGCCGACCATCTTCGAGTTCCCGCACTACGCCGGCTCCGACGCGTCCAACAGGGCGGTCGCGGCGACGTTCAAGACGCGGTACGACCGCGGTCTGTACACCTCCGGCGCGCTGCGCGGCGGGGCGCTGGACAACAGCCGCATCTTCGGCCAGTTCTTCCCGTACACGGTGCGCGACATCTACGGGGTGCTGACGGTGCCGGAGAACATCGGCAACATCGAGCTGGAGCCGTTCAACAACCACCCGGCCCACCTGTCGGCGGACATCGTGAAGTCCGCGCAGCTGAACACGGTCGTGCGGGACGGTGTGGCGAGCTTCTTCTTCCACCCGTACGTGCCGCTGAGCTACCTGCAGGAGACCGTCACGGGCATCCAGGCGGCGGGCTACACGTTCGTCGCGGCAGGGTCCATGTAGTCACCACGGCAACACCCAGGAAGGCCGGTGCCCCCAGCGCCGGCCTTTCTGGCTGCCCGGGGGACAGATCCGCACCCCGATTGCACCTAAATTCGACATGTCAGCAAAATTCAGCGCTTGTACCGCAGGAGGCCCGCGTTGGTAGCGTCCCTGGAGATCTCCGAGGAGCCGGCGACGGCGACGGCTGAGGAGACGAAGCCGCGTCGCAACCCGAAGCTCGCCGCCGGTGCGGCCCTGCTCGCCGTCGCGGCCGGCGTCATCGGCTGGCAGGCCCCGCGGGTCGTCGACATGCTGACGAAGCCCGCGTACCTGGGGGAGCCCGCCGCCAAGGTCGCCGCCGACCTCGGCTGCGACAACTACACCCAGGCGACCACCCACGACGAGTCGGTGTACCGCTTCCACGACCAGGGCACCTGCTCCCTGGAGGGCACCGTCGTCACGATCACCACGTTCGACCGGGCGAGCGACGCGCAGGCGTTCGAGTCGGTGATGAAGGCGCTCATCCCCGTCGTCCACCCGACCTGGCAGGGCGCCACCTACGCGGCCGGCGAGGGCTGGAACGTCGCCGACGCCCGCAACCTCACCCCCGAGACCGCCACCCTCGTGGTGCAGCGCCTCGGCACCGGCGCCACGACGGTCATCCCCTTCCCGAAGGGCTGAGCGCCGCTTCGGCCGCGACCGGCGCCGCGAAGTCGATCGGGTGGTCGAACTGCCACCGCCACTTCGCGGGGTTGGCGAACAGGCGCATCATCGGCGGCATCAGCAGGTCGCGCAGGACCCGCGCGACCGGACCGGCGGCCTTGTCGCTGTTCGTGCTGGCCGCGGTCGCGATCACCCGCTCGACCCGGGCGCGCCGCAGTCGCTCGTACGCCGTGAACGCCGCCGGCACGGGAAGGTCGCGCAGGCAGCGGGCGAGCTGCACGGCGCTCTCGATGGCGAGGGACGCGCCCTGCCCGGAGCTGGGCGAGGTGGGGTGCGCGGCGTCGCCGATGAGGACGGCCCGGTCGCGGTGCCACACCGGCACCGACGGGATGTCCTCCAGGCCGCCGGTGACGACGAGAGCGGCCGGGTCGGTGCCGCGGATCAGCGCCACGGCGGGGATCCGGTCGCCGGCGAACGCGTCCGCGAGGATCGGCAGCCACTCCTCACGGCTGAAGGTCGCACCGTACGACGGATCCTTCGACGGCAGGTTGACGAACCAGCCGCTGTCCCCACCGGCGGTCACCTGGTAGCCGAAGAACGCGCGCCGGCCGAAGACCAGGTGCATCTTGTCGCCGGTCGGGGCCACCCCGGCCGGGCCGCAGCGGGCGCCGAAGCCGAGCAGCCCGACGTAGCGGGGCGAGGGTGCGGACGGGTCGATGAGCCGGCGCACGGTGGAGCGGATCCCGTCGGCGCCGATGACGACGTCGGCCTCGGCGGTGCTGCCGTCGGCGAAGCCGGCGACGCCGCCGCGCACCGAGACCAGGCGCTTGCCGTGCACGATGCGGACGCCGCGGGCGACGGCCTCGTCGTAGAGGGCGCGGTAGAGCTCGTGCCGCCAGACCAGCTGCATCGGCGGCAGGTCGTCGAACGAGCCGAACTCGGCGAGCCGCTTGCCGGTCCAGCTCTGCATGACCATCCCGGACATCGGTGTGCCGACCCGCTCCACGACGTGGTCGGCGTCGACGGCGGCGAGGGCGGTGCGCCCGTTCGGCGCGATGCTCAGCGCCCCGCCGACACCGTCGGCGAAGCCGTCGTGCCCCTCGTACACGGTGGCGGCGATGCCGGCCTTCCGCAGGGCGAGCGCGGCGACCGGGCCGGCGATGCCGCCGCCGACGACGATCGCGGACGTGACAGTTCCCATGACGAACCCCCGACGAGACGATTGGTTGACACCAACTATCCGTCGCTGACTAGTCAGAGTCAACTATTTCGCGTCGTGGTACGCGGCCCACATGGGACGCCAGCCGTCGGCCGGGTCGGTGATCTGTTCGATGAACCGCTCGACGAAGGCGATCTCCGCGTCGAGCAGGCCCAGCCGGTACACCTCCTCGATCAGGAACAACGGGTGCGGCTCGGTGCCCCCGGCCAGCTCCGCGGCGGTCGCGCGGTCGGTCCGCAGCCGGGACAGGCGCTCGCGCAGCAGCTCGACGACGACGTCCGGGTGCAGGGCGCTGACCAGGGACAGGGCGGACCCGAACGCCGGGTACTCGTGCCGCGGCACGCCGACCAGGTCGCGCAGCCACCCTTGCAGCTCGGCCCGCCCTTCGGGGGTGATGCCGTAGACGGTCCGCTCGGGGCGCTGCCCTTCGCGGGTCGTCTCCTGCTCGGCGATCAGGCCGGCCTTCAGCAGCTGCTCGACCACCATGTACACCGAGCCGTGGGTGAACTTGATGCTGCGGTCGTCGCCGTGGTTGCGCAGGGTCTTGGACAGCTCGTACGGGTGCATCGGCCGCTGGCTCAGATACGCCAGCACCGCGAGCGCCAGCAAATTCTTCCGGTTGCTCATCCGATTTCTTCTAGAGCGAGGTCGTCCAGGACGACCCGCCCCGCGCCGACGTTCTCCTCGAGGTGCTCCAGGGAGGCGGTGCCCGGGATGAGCAGCGTGTTGGGCGCGATCGCGAGGATCCACGCGAGGGCGATCTGCGCCGGGGTGGCGTCGAGGCGCAGCGCCGCGGACTTCACCGCCGGGTGGCCGAGGACCCGCTCCCGGCCGAACGCCGCGCCCAGCGGGAAGAACGGCACGAAGGCGATCCCGCGGTCCGTGCACGCGCGCAGCACGTCCTCGCCGCCGCGGTCGACCAGGTTGTACGGGTTCTGCACGCACGCGACCGCGGTCCGGGTCAGCGCGTGCTCGAGCTGGGCGAGGGTGATGTTGCTGAGCCCGACGGCGCCGATCAGCCCCTCGTCGCGCATGGCGATCATCGCGTCGAGCTGGGCGTCGAAGTCGCCGTCCGGGCCCGTCACCCGCAGGTTCACCACGTCGAGCCGCTCCACGTCGAGGGAGCGCAGGTTGTCCAGGACCCCGGCGCGCAGCTGCTCGGGCTCCTGCGCCGGCAGCCAGCCGCCCTTGTCGTCCCGCGCCGCGCCGACCTTGCTCACCAGCACGAGGCGGGAGTCGTACGGGTGCAGCGCCGAGCGCAGCAGCTCGTTGGCCACGTCGGGGCCGTAGTACTGCGCGGTGTCGATGTGGTCGACGCCGAGCTCGACCGCGCGCCGCACCACGGCGAGGGCCTCGGCACGGTCCCGGGGCGGCCCGAAGGCACCCCGGCCGGGCAGCTGCATCGCCCCGAAGCCGATGCGGTGGACGGTCCGGTCACCGAGCTGGAATGTCTTCACGCAGCCAGCCTACGACGGCGGTCACGCACGACATCTGCACATCTCGCACACCTGCTCGCCCCCGGTCGATGCCTACCGTCGGTGCCATGCGGGTGCTGATGATTCTTCCGGCCCTGACCGAGGCGACCAGCCCACTGTTCCGGCCGATCAAGTACAGCCTCTTCCCACCGCTCGGCCTCGCGACCCTCGCGGGCTACCTGCCCGGGGACGATGAGGTGCGCATCGTCGACGAGCACGTCGAGCGCTTCGACCCGGCCCTCGCCGACCTGCCCGACCTCGTCGTCATCCAGGTCTACATCACCTCCGCGCGGCGCTCCTACGAGCTGGCGGACTGGTACCGGGCCCGCGGCGTGTTCGTCGCGCTCGGCGGGCTGCACGTCACGTCGTTGCCGGACGAGGCCGCCGCGCATGCCGACAGCGTCTTCTGCGGGCCGGGCGAGGACACGTGGCCCGCCTTCCTGGCCGACCTGCGACAGGGGACCACGGCCAAGCGGTACACCTCGAAGCAACGCACCCTCGCGGGACTGCCGCCGATCCGGCGTGACCTCATCAAACGCCACCGCTACCTGGTGCCCAACTCCATCGTCGTGTCGCGGGGCTGCCCGCACCACTGCGACTTCTGCTACAAGGACGCGTTCTTCGAGGGCGGGAAGTCGTTCTACACGCAGGCGGTCGACGACGCGCTCGCCGAGATCGACCGGCTGCCGGGGCGCCACCTGTACTTCCTCGACGACCACCTGTTCGGCAACGCGCGCTTCGCCACCGAACTGTTCGAGGGGATGCGCGGCGCGGGCCGGGTGTGGCAGGCGGCCGGCACCGTCGACTCGATCCTGCGGCCGGGCCTGCTGGAGCGGGCCGTCGACGCGGGCCTGCGCAGCCTCTTCGTCGGCTTCGAGACCATCAACGCCGGGAACCTCGCCGAGCAGCGCAAGCGGCAGAACGTCGGGCGCGACTACGGCCAGGTCGTGCGCCGGCTGCGCGACGCGGGCGTGATGGTGAACGCCAGCTTCGTGTTCGGCATGGACTCCGACGGGCCCGACGTGTTCGACCGCACCGTGGACTGGGCGGTGCGGCAGGGGATCGAGACCGCCACGTTCCACATCATGACCCCCTACCCGGGCACCGGCCTCTTCCGCCGCATCGAGGCCGAGGGCCGGATCGTGCACCGTGACTGGGAGTTGTACGACACCCGGCACGTCGTCCACGAGCCGCGCGGCATGACCGCCCGGCAGCTCGAGGACGGCTACTGGCGGGCCTACAAGGACTTCTACCGCTGGTCCAACCTCTGGCGCGGCGCCTCCGCGAAGCCGCGGCCCGGCGACCGGCTGCGGCATCTGGCGTACGCGGGCGGGTGGAAGAAGTTCGAGCGGGTGTGGGACGTGCTCATCCGGTCCGGGCAGGTGCTGCACGCGCTGCCGCTGCTGGAGACGGCGCTGTCCAGCTTCGGCACCCGGTCCCCGGGTGGGACAATGCGCGGGGACCTTCTGGAAGGGGCAGTGGATGACCGTCGCGGTGCTGGGGACCGGGATCATGGGCGCGGCCGTCGCGCGGAACTGGCTGCGGGCCGGCGTCGCGGTGCGGGTGTGGAACCGCACGGCTGAGACCGCGGAGGCCCTGGCGCCGGACGGCGCGGTCGTCTGCGACACGCCCGCCGCGTGCGTCGACGGCGCCGACGTGGTCGTGACCGTCCTGTTCGACGCCGCGTCGGTGGCGACGGTCATGACCGCTGCGGCGCCCGCGCCCGGCACCCTGTGGCTCCAGCTGAGCACCGTCGGCGTGCCCGGCGCCGACGACCTCGCCGCCCTGGCCGCCGAGCTCGGCCTGGTGTATGTCGACGCGCCGGTCCTCGGCACCCGGCAGCCCGCGGAGCAGGGCAAGCTCAACGTCCTCGCGTCCGGCCCCGCGGAGGTGCGGGAGCGGGTCGAGGCGCTGTGCGCGCCGATCGCGGCCAAGGTCACCTGGCTCGGCGACGCCGGCGCCGGCAGCCGGATCAAGCTCGTCGTCAACAGCTGGGTGCTGACCGCCGTCGCCGGGCTCGCACAGAGCGTCGCGCTCGCCGACGGCCTGGGCCTCGACCCGAAGCTGTTCCTGTCCCTGGTCTCCGGCGGGGCCCTGGACATGCCGTATCTGCACGCGAAGGCACCGTCCATGATGGAGCGTTCCTACCCGGTGGCGTTCCCGGTGAGCGGCGGGGTGAAGGACGCGGAGCTGGTCGGCGACCTCGCGTCGGCCGTCGGCGTCGACCGGTCCGTCGTGGACGCGGCGGCGGCGCTGCTGCGGACCGCCTCGGACCGGGGGTTCGCCGCCGACGACCTGGCCGCGCTGTACGAGGCCGTGCGGTCGCCGTCGTAGTGCGCCGCCGTGCCCTGCTCGGCGTCGGTCTGGGGGCTCTGGCGGGCTGCACCGCCCGCCCGGCCCGCGGGACGCCCCGCGCCCCTGCCAGCCCTTCGCCGGTGTCGCCCTGGACGCTGCCGGTCGCCACGCCGTCGCCGTGGCGGACCGGGAAGTCGCGCGCCGACCGGCTGCGGGACGCCGTCACGCCGTTCCTGTCCTCGCTGATGTTCCCGGGCGGCGTGGTGTTCGCGGCCGTCGACGGGGCGGTGGTCGCGCACTTCGCGTTCGGCGACGCCGTCCGGTACGACGCCGCGAAGGCCGAGCTGTCCGCGGACCGGCGGGTCCCGGCGACCACGGAGACGCTCTACGACCTCGCCTCGCTGACGAAGACGTTCACCGCGGTGCTGGCGCTGCGCCTCGTCGAGCAGGGCCTGCTCGCGCTGGACGCCCCGGTGGCCGGGTATCTGCCGTCCTTTGTGGACAAGCCGGCGATCACCGTACAGATGCTGCTGACGCACACGTCGGGGCTGTCGAAGGACGTCCCGCTGGCCGGATCGACGCCCGCCGAACGGGTCGAGCACGTGCTGCGGGAGCCGCCGGTCGGACCGGCCGGCGGCGGCTACCTGTACGCCGACCAGAACTTCATCGCCCTCGGCGCGATCGTCTCCCGGCTGAGCGGCAAGCCGCTCGACCTGCTCGTCCGGGAGCAGATCGCCGGGCCGCTCGGCCTTGCCCGCACCGGCTACAACCCACCTTCGTCGCTGCCCACCGCCGCCACCGAGGGCGGGATCCGGGGGACGGTGCACGACCCGTCGGCGGCCGCGTTCGGCGGTGTGGCCGGGCATGCCGGGCTCTTCGCCACCGCCTCCGACGTCGCGCTGCTGGGCCGGGTGCTGCTGACCGGTGGTGGCCCGCTGCTGCGACCGTCCACAGTGGACCTGATGCGCGCCGACGCCAACCGGCGCTTCGGCCCGGCCGCCGCCCACGGGCTCGGCGTCGACGTCGACCAGGCCTGGTACATGGGGAAGCTCGCCGGCCGGGGCGCCTTCGGCCACACCGGCTTCACCGGCACGTCGCTGGTCTGCGACCCGGGCCGCCGCATCGTCCTCGTCCTGCTCACCAACCGCGTCCACCCCGATGCCAGCAGGGGCAGCAACAACCCCGCCCGCCGGGCTGTGGCCGACGCCATGCTGTCGTAGCACCGCGTCATGGGGTATCTTGGAGGGGATGTGATCCACTGACACCTCCCCGACCCGCGCCCGAGGCCACTTGCCCGGCGGGTTTCCGTTTACCCAAACGTCGGTGGTGTCCGCATGTCCTCTTCCGCCCTGCTCGCGTATGACCTCGTCCGCACGTACGGCACCCGCCGCGTGCTCGACGGCGTCTCCCTGACCGCATCGCCAGGCCACCGCATCGGCCTCATCGGCGAGAACGGCGCCGGCAAGTCCACCCTGCTGAGGCTGCTCGCCGGCGCCGAGGAGCCCGAGACCGGCACCGTCGTGCGCCCGGAGGACCTGGGGTACCTGCACCAGGAGATGCCGTTCGACGCGGACGCCACCATCGCCGACGTCCTCGACGACGCGCTGCGCTCGTCCCACGCGGACGTCGCGGCGCTCGAGTCCCCCTCCTCGATGACGCTCGAGGAGTACGGCGTGGTGCTGGAGCGCGCTCAACTGCACGACGCGTGGGACGCCGACCGGCGCGCCGAGCTCGTCCTCGACGGCCTCGGCCTGGGCGCGCTGGCGCACGACCGCCCGCTCGGCTCGCTCTCCGGCGGGCAGCGCGGCCGGCTCGCCCTCGCCGCCGTGCTCATCCGCCGCCCGGCGGCGCTGCTGCTGGACGAGCCCACCAACCACCTCGACGACGCCGCGGCCGCGTTCCTGGAGGCGCAGCTGCGCGACCTGCCCGGCGCGGTGGTCCTCGCCAGCCACGACCGCGCCTTCCTCGACGCCGTCTGCACCGACCTGATCGACCTCGACCCCTCCGTCGACGGACCCACCCGCTTCGGCGGCAACTACACCGGCTACCAGGCTTTCCGTCTCGCGGAACGGGACCGCTGGCAGCGCCGCTTCGAGGAGGAGCAGGAGCAGCTCGACGAGCTGCGCCGGGCCGTCGCCGTCACGGCGCACCAGGTCGCCCCCGGCCGCGAACGCCGCGACAGCGAGAAGATGGGCTACGGCCACACCGCCGGCCGCGTCCAGCAGCAGATCTCCCGCCGCGTCCGCAACGCCGGCCGCCGCCTCGACGACCTCACCCGCACCCAGGTCCGCAAACCCCCTGCCCCGCTGCGCTTCAACGCCACAGCGCTCGCTTCGGCGTCGGCGGATGGTGTACTGGTCGCCGCCCGCTCCCTGACGGTGCCGGGCCGGTTGTCCGTCGACCGCCTGGACGTCCTCGCCGGCGACCGGCTGCTCGTCACGGGACCGAACGGTGCCGGCAAGTCCACCCTCCTGGCCGTGCTCGCCGGCCGTCTGGCGTCCACGGGCACCGTCGAGCGCCGCGGCGGCCTCACCGTCGGCCTCCTCACCCAGGACACCGTCTTCCCCGACCCGGACCGTACGGTGGCCGCCGTCTATGACCAGACCGTCGGCCCGGACCGCGCCGCGTCGGTGCCGCTGCGGTCGCTGGGCCTGATCGCCCCGCGCGACGTCGCCCGGCCCGTGGGGGAGCTGTCGGTCGGCCAGCGCCGCCGGCTCGCCCTCGCCCTGCTCATCGCCGACCCGCCGGAGCTGCTGCTCCTCGACGAGCCGACGAACCACCTGTCCCCGACCCTCGCCGACGAGCTGGAGGACGCCCTGGGCCCCGGCCCCGGCGCGATCGTCGTCGCCAGCCACGACCGCTGGCTCCGCTCCCGCTGGCCCGGCCAGGAGCTGCGCCTGTGAACCGGGCTGCGCCTTTGAGCCGGGCTGCGCCTGTGAACCGGACTGCGCCTTGACCAGCGCTCGACCCGGCCGCCGCGCCGGCCGCGGGTCACGCCGGTGAACCGCGCTCGACCCAGGTCTGGGTCCGGCTGCCGCGCACGGTGACGGCGCCGCCGGCGAAGAACTGCGCCAGGTCGTCCGCCGCGCCGAGCCGCTGCACCTCGCCGACCGGCGGGCCCAGGTCGGCGCTCACCGCCGCCCGGTACAGGTCCGTCGGGACGGCGGTCGGCTCGCCGTCCGCACCGGCGACGATCACCCCGCCCTCGTACTGGAACGGGTCGTGCCGCTTGTCGATCACCCAGCGGGTGTAGCTGCGCCCGCGTGGGAACCCGAGCCAGCCCTCCGGGCCGCCGGCGCGCACGTAGGCCTCCTGCATGGGCTGTCCAAGCTCGATGGGCCGCAAGCCGTCCGCGACGTAGACGGTGACCGGGTCGTCCGGCGGCCCGAAGTCCTGCCAGAAGCCGCGCTGGCCGTACGCCGAGCGGACCGGCGGCGCGGCCGGACCCACCGGTCGCCGATGGGCCCCGCCGCGCCCCAGAAACGCGCGGACCGTTTCGTCGACGGCGATGTGGCCGCCCGCGCCGTCCGAGTGGATGTCGGCGTACTCGAACCGCTGCAGCGTCCCGTCGCCACGCGTGACGATCTCGGTGACCGGCGCGCCCCACATTCCGGGCACCTCCAGGCGCGACACCGTGGTGGTGAACACGCCGGCGGGGGACTCGACGACCACCCAGTCGTCGCCCTCCACCTCCAGGCCGTCGAACGTCACCAGGCTGCCGTCCGCCGCCGCTCCCACCGGCAGGCCGAGCCGGCCGCCCGGGCCTCCGGCCGCGAGGTAGTACCCGTCGATCGGCTCCGGCACCGCCACCGGACGCGCCGACCGGTGCCAGTAGACGGCGCCGCGGGCGCACGGCAGCCGGAACGCGCGCAGCGGCGGAGGAGCCGGGTGGGGCTCGACCGGCCCCGACTCGTCGCCGAGCAGCGCCCGCGCGGTCGCGTGCGCCGCCCTGATCTCCGTCACCGCGTCCGGCAGGTCGCCGATCCACTCGGTGTCTGCCCTGAGCCGGCGGATCAGCGCCGCCGCCTTCCCCCGGTGCATGCTGCACAGGACCGCGACGGTCCGCGCCTCATCAGTGGCGAGCAACCGCTGCAGCAGCGGCACGGCCTCGTCGGGCGCGATGCTGGCCAGCAGGACCGCGGCCTCGTCGACGTCCTCGCGCAGCAGCCGGCGCGCGGCCGCCACTGGGTCGAGGTCGGTGAGGTGGGCCCTGGTCAGCGGCTGCCGGGGCAGCACATGGTGGTTGACCTGCGTGGTGTGGTCCCCGATCGGCATGCCCTGCGCGTCTACGAACTGATGCGGGTCCACGCCTGCACCTGCTCCCCACGCACCGTGACCATCCCGTAGTCGAAGCACTGCGCCTGGTCCCCACCCGTGCCGAGCGGCTCGACGTCGCCGGTCGGTGCTCCGAGACCGTGGGCCGCCATGAAGATGGCGTGCGGGACCGCGAAACCCCCGGTGATCACGCCACCCTCGAAGCTGAATGGACGCCGTTCCGAGGAGCGGCGCCGCCGTGGAAAGCCGAGCCATCCCCCCGGACCCCCGGCTGCCTGATAGATGGCCTCGATCTGAGGGCTGAGGACCGCAGTGTCCTCCTGCCCGGCGACGTACACGACCACCTCGGCACGCGACGGCCCGAACCGCTGCCACGCCCCTCTCGTGCCATAGATCGACGAGACGGGGCGGGCGCGGTCGGCACACGCTCGCAGCTTCCTCCAGGGCGTGTCGCGCAACGCCGCACGGATGTCCTCGGCGACGACGAACACGCCGCCGAAGTCGTCGGTGTCGACGTCACCGTGCTCGAAGCTCTGCCGCCATCCGAAGTCGAGTCGCACGGCCTCCGAGAGCGGGGCACCGAGGAACTTCTTGCGATACAAGGGCAGTTCGGTGGTGAACGTCCCGTGCCCGGAGGTGACGACGACGAGGGAGTCCTCGAACTGCTGGCCGCCACCGCTGGCCGCACGCAGCGGGAAGCCGAGGCGGCCCGCCGGGCCGCCGGCCGCGTCGTAGTAGGTGAGGAACGGTCCGTGGACCGGCACGGCGCCGGCGTCCGGGCTCCAGTAGATCGTGCCGCTCGTGCAGGGCAGGCGGAAGCCGCGCGGGCCGGCCCGGGTGATCGCGCCGGCCTCGTCGCCGAGCGTGTCCCGCGAACTCCCATGCACCCGCCGGATGGCGGCGGTCGCGGCGAGCAGGTCCGCCAGCCAGGGAGCGGTGTGGGTCAGGCGGTCGATCAGCTGCTTCGCCTTCGCCGGGTGCATGCACGTCAGCACCGCAAGGGTGTGCTCCTCGCCGGCGGGCAGCATCGCCTCCAGCACCGCGACCGCGCTCGCACTCGTGGCGACCAGGACCGCGGCCTCGTCCGGGTCCTCGCGCAGCAGGCGGCGGGCGGCGCTCGCCGGGTCGAGCTCGGTCAGGTGCGCCGGGGTCAGCGGCTGGCGGGGGATCGCGAAGTGGTTCGTCTGCGTGTTGTGGTTGCCGACCTGCATCCCGCGGGCGCCGACATCACCGTCCGTCACTCGATGATTGTGCCGGACGGTGACCGGGGATCGACATACCGTTCCGGTCCGTCGCCGGTCGGATCATCGGGTGCCGCCGGCCACCTTGGAAGATGGCCGGCGGCGGGGTGGCTCAGGCGGCGCGGCGGGCGCGGACGGCGGCGGCCAGGTCCGCCAGGAGGTTCTCCGTCGTGTCCCACGACATGCAGGCGTCGGTGACGCTCTTGCCGTAGACGAGCTCGCCGCCGAGGTCCTGCCGGCCCTCGACCAGGAAGCTCTCCAGCATGACGCCGGCGATGCCGGCCTGGCCCGCGGCGACCTGCTCGGCGATCTCCCGTGCCACCGCCCCCTGGCGGACGTGGTCCTTGCCGCTGTTGCCGTGGCTGGCGTCGACCACGAGCCGCTGCGGCATGCCGGCCTTCTCCAGGCGCGCCAGGGCGTCGCTGACGTCCGCCGGGCCGTAGTTCGGGCCGGAGCGGGCGCCGCGGAGGATGATGTGGCAGTCGGGGTTGCCGGCGGTCTCCACGACGGCGGCGCGGCCGTCCTCGTCGACGCCGAAGAACACGTGGCGGCTCGCGGCGGTGTGGCAGCCGTCGATCGCGACCTGCACGTCGCCGTCCGTGGCGTTCTTGAAGCCGACCGGCATCGACAGGCCCGACGCCAGCTGGCGGTGGACCTGGCTCTCCGGGGTCCGCGCGCCGATCGCGCCCCAGGAGACGGCGTCGGCGATGTACTGCGGGCTCGTCGGCTCCAGGAACTCGCAGCCGACCGGCAGCCCGAGGCCGAGCACGTCCAGCAGGAGCCGGCGGGCCAGCCGCAGGCCCGTGGGCACGTCGAACGTCTCGTCGAGGCCGGGGTCGTTGATGAGCCCCTTCCAGCCGACGGTGGTGCGGGGCTTCTCGAAGTACACCCGCATCACGACGCACAGGTCTGCGCTGTGCTCGGCGGCGACGGCGGCGAGGCGGCGCGCGTAGTCGACGGCGGCGACCGGGTCGTGCACCGAGCACGGGCCGACGACGACGAGCAGCCGGTCGTCGCCGCCGGTCACGATCGCGTGGACCTCGTCCCGGGATCGTCGGACGACCTCGGCGCGGGCGTCGTCCATCGGCAGCTCGGCCTGCAGCTCGCGCGGCGTGACGAGTGGCCGGTAGCCGGTGACGCGCAGGTTGCTGGTGTTCATGTCCCGTCCTCTTCTCAGGTGTGAGGCGGGTCCGGTGCTCCAGCCCGCCGTGTGACACGACAAAGGG
Organism: Dactylosporangium maewongense; assembly: GCF_039531485.1. Lineage (NCBI taxonomy): Bacteria > Bacillati > Actinomycetota > Actinomycetes > Micromonosporales > Micromonosporaceae > Dactylosporangium > Dactylosporangium maewongense. The sequence continues at coordinate 182,986 of NZ_BAAAQD010000009.1, forward strand.
CAGAGACGTTGGTCTCTGCCCTTGCTGGCTCCGGGTGATGTCAGGTCAGCGCAAACGCCCGCCGGCTCCACCCGGAGCCACGGTAAAGCGCCAATACGCCGTCATCACGCGGCCATCGTACGCCAAGAACACCGCGATGCACCCTCAGGCGGACCGCAGTTCGATCAACGTCACATCTGGCGGCGCGCCGACCCGCACCGGCGGGCCCCAGAAGCCCGCCCCGTTGGTGACATAGACGGGCATATCGTCCACGGCGCCCAGGCCGCTGATCACCGGCTGGGACATCCGGGTCACATGGTGGAACGGCCACAGCTGCCCGCCGTGCGTGTGCCCGGACAGCTGCAGGTCGACGCCGCGGCGGGCCGCCTCGTGCGCCTGGACCGGCTGGTGGGCGAGCAGGACGACAGGCCGGGCCGGGTCGCGGCCGGCGAGCGCCAGGTCGTAGTCGGGCGGGTCGCCGACGGTGCCGCCGGTCGCGTCGTTGACCCCGGCGAGGTCGAGCCCGCCGAGCTCCACCCGCGCGTTGCGCAGCACCCGCAGCCCCAGCGTGCCGAGATGCTCGACCCAGTCCTCGTGCCCGGAGAAGTACTCGTGGTTGCCCGTCACGAAGTACGCGTTGCGCAGCGCCCGCAGCGGGGCGACGGCGTCGGCGAGGTCACCGACAGTACCGTCGACGAGATCACCGACCATGGCCACGATGTCCGCGTCGAGGGCCTCGACGGCCGCGACCACCCGCTCCGTGTGCGCCCGGCCGAGCAGCGCGCCGAGGTGGACGTCGGACACGAGCGCGATCCGGGTGCCGTCCATGCCGCGCGGCAGCTTCGCGAGGGGGATCTGGACCCGGCGGGTCCGCGGCGGGCCGAGCGCGGTGACCATCCCGGCGGCGGTGACGCCGGTCGCGGCGAGCCCGGCGGCGATCGCGGCACCGCGCGCCACCAGCAACCGCCGGCTCCGGTCCGCATCCTCACTCGTCGTCGCGTTTTCCGCTGATGTACGGCGTAAGCCGCGGACCCACGTCGCCAACCGGACCGGCAGCTCGAGGACGAGGAGCGCGAGGGACAGGTAGGCCGCTGCTGCGATCCACACGTAACCGGGCCAGCCGACGACGCGCTCGAACGTCATCTCGAACCGGCGCGGGAGCGCCCGGTTCCCGACGGCGGTGACGGCGAAGAGCAGCGCCAGCGCGCCCACCACCCAGGCGCCGATCCGCCGGGCCCGGGGGTGGCGGGTCGTGTCGCGCACCAGCCGCAGCCACAGGTACCCGTGCGACGCGGCGACGGCGACGAGGACCAGTCCGGCGAACAGCATCCGGCGATCGTGCCAGCCGCCCGCAACCTCAGCCGGTGACCGCAGCCGCCGCCTCCGCGCTGGTGACCGCGGGCGCCTCCGCGCTGGTGACGGCGGCCGCCGCCTCCGCGCTGGTGACCACCGGCACGACCTCGAAGTCGACCAGGTCGGACCACTGGGCGGTCCACGTCATGAGCAGCGTGAGGTCGTCGCACTCCATGAGCTGGAAGCAGCGGGCGAAGCTCGCCTCGACCCAGCTGTCGACGTAGCGCAGGCCGTCGGGCATGAGGCGGCCGCGCTCGCGGGCCCGCTCGTACACGGGCCGGGGCTGACCGTCCTTGAACCGCTCGATCACCATGAACAGCACCGGGACGAGCGTAGTGGACGGGGCGGCCGGCCCCGACCGTCCGCCCCGTCCGCCAGGCCTGGACGACCACCCCACCGTCGCCGTCCTCGCCCGGACACCCCCTGCCGGGGAGCTGTAACAAATGAAACATCGGCGTGTAACATCGCCTGGAACCAGGAAACAGCCCTGGTCGGCCTACTGTCAAGTGTCCTTCCCAAAGACGCCGGAAACGGGGACCGCAACGGATGCGCAAGGTCACGGTGAGAGAGATCGCGGCGGCGACCGGTATGTCGATCGCCACGGTGTCGCGGGCGCTCAACGACCACGGCACGGTCGCCCCGCACACCCGCGACATGGTGCGCCAGGCGGCGGAGCGGCTCAGCGCGCAGGGGCCCGCCCGGGAGCCGCGACCGGCCGGCGACCGGGTGTACCTGCGCTGCCCGTATGTGCTGACGGACTACTTCGGGCTGATCGTGTCGTCGATCGCCGAGACCGTCCAGCTGCACGGCCGCCAGCTGGTCCTCACCGCGGGGGAGGCGGCCCAGCGCACCCCGCTGCTGCGCGACCTGGAGCGGCACGACGGGATCGGCGGCATCATCGTCATCCTGCCGCCCGAGCCGGGCGCGGACCTGGTCGAGCTGCAACGGCGGCGGATCCCGTTCGTCGTCGTCGACCCGCGCACCACGCTGCCGCCCGACATCGTGTCGGTGTCGGCGGCGCACTTCGCCGGCGCCCGCAAGGTCACCGCGCACCTCGTCGGTCTCGGCCACCGCCGCATCGGCGTCATCGGCGGCCCGACCGAGTGGCTGGCCAGCGACGCCCGGCTGGCCGGGCACAACGCCGCGCTCGCCGATGTCGGGGTCCTGCCAGCCGTCGAACTGCTGCGGGCCATCGAGCCGACCACGGAGCACGGCCGGCGGGCCGCGGGCGCGCTGCTGGACCTGCCGCAGCCGCCGACGGCGCTCGTCGCGTTCAACGACAAGGCCGCCGTCGGGGCGATGCAGGCGGCCGCCGAGCGGGGCCTGCGGGTGCCGGACGACCTGTCGGTGACCGGCTTCGACGACATCGACCTGGCCGAGGCCACCAGCCTGACCACGGTCCGCCAGCCGCTGCCGGAGATGGGGCGGATGGCGGTGTCGCTGCTCGTGCGCCTGCTGGAGCGCCACCAGCTGGACGCCCTGCACGTGGAGCTCGCCACGCACCTCGTGGTGCGGTCGTCGACGGCGCCGCCGCGGGCTTAGGATCGTCGTCGATGTCGTTGCCTGTACGCGGCCCGTGGGTCGTGACCCCCACCTCGTCGTCCGTCGACTGGGTGGTGGCCGCGGCCGCCCTCGCCGCGACCGCCGACGGGAGCGCCGCCGCGGTGGTGCTCGGCGGCCCTCCGGCCCCTTCGCAGTTCACGCCCCCGTCTTCGGAGGTCGTGCCCCCGTCTTCGCAGTTCGTGGCCCCGTCGTCGGACGTCGCGGCGCCGTCTTCGGACGTCGCGGCGCCGTCTTCGGACGTCGCGGGGTCGGATTCGCAGTTCGCGGTGCTGGCTTCGCACGTGGCGGCGCTTGTCGAACTGCCGGCCGGGACCGGGCTCGACGCCGTGACCGCGGTGGTGAGGGACCTTGGTGCGAAGCACGACCGGGTCGTGATCCTCGTCGGCGACGGGGTCGTCACGCCGACCGGCGGTGACTGGACGGTGGCCGACCTCGCTTCCGCCGTCCGTGCTCCCGTCGCCGTGGTGACCGGCACCGACGCGGACGCCGTCGGCCACACCCTCCTGGCGCTGGAGGCCCTCGACCGCCGGCGGGTCCCCGCGTCGGTGATCGTCGTCGGCGACGGCGGCGACTTCGACGCCCTGCCGGTCCGCCTGGCCGGACGCATCCCCGCCGACCACACCGCGTTCGCCAGCGACTTCGCGGTCGCGGCCGCCGGCTGGGTCGACCCCCTCGACGGCAGCCGCCCCGCTTCCGTGCAGCCGCCCGTCGTGACCCCCGCCCACCCACGCGACCTGCAGACGCGGGTGGCGATCCGCGCGGCGTGGACCCTCGGGATCGCGTTCCTCCTCGCGATCGTGCTGCTGTGCCTCTGCGGTGGACTGCGTTACCCCGGTTCGTACACCTAGGAAAACCGGCCGCGACGTCTGCTGTGCCGCCCCGGTTCGTACACCGAGAAATCCCGCCGCAGCGTCTGCTGTGCCTCTGCGGTGGGCGGCGCTACCTCGGTTCGTACACCTAGGAAGCCCGCCGCAACGTCTGCTGCCGCCGCCGCACCTTGCGCTCCAGCGGGGCCAGCCGCCGGTGCCGCGGCCACGTCAACGTCAGCTCGGCACCCACCTCAAGGCCCGCCCACGTCCGCTGCGCGGCCCGCAGCGCGGCGACCGCGCGCACCACGGCCGCCTTGTCGCTCACGGCGAGCGGGTCCGCGCCCTGCTGGGCGGCGAGCCGGTCCAGGTCCAGGTCCCCGTCCGGGACGGCGGCGGCCCGCTCGACGAACCCGCCGATCAGCTCCGCCCGCTGCAGCCGGTCCCGGTTGGCCCGGATCAGCTCCGCCGAACGCTCCGCCGCGTGCGGCGGCCGGCGCCCCGACACGTGCGTCATGCTGCGGAACACGACCCCGCCCGCGATCGAGCCCCAGATCCCGTCGGGCATGCCGAGGGCGTCCTCGACGGTGAAGTGCACCAGGTCGTGCGGCGCGTGCGCGGTCACCGGACCCGCGTGCATCCGGTAGACCACACCGTCGTCGCGCGCGATGAGCACATCGGCCCACTGGTGGTCGGCAAGCCGGTGGAAGGTGACCCGCATCGCTCCACCATCCCCGCCGGCGGCAAAGCGCTCAACCGAATTCACCGGCACGAAACGCGCGTCCACCAGCATGGGCACATGGTGGACGAACGGGCCAGGCTCGAGGTCAGGACGCTCGGTGAGAGCCGCATCGACTCACCCCTGGCGGCGCTGCTGCGCACCGGGCGCACCACCCAGCACTACGTCGACGAGTCCGACCGGGTCCTGCTCGACGACACCGTGTCCCTCGTCGCGGCGCGCGGGGTGCCCGTCGACGAGCTGCCCGGCTTCGAGCCCGGCGGCCCCCGCCGCAAGATCTTCTTCGACCCGTCGAAGACCCGCGTCGGGATCGTCACCTGCGGCGGGCTGTGCCCCGGGCTCAACGACGTGATCCGCGCGCTGGTCCTGGAGCTCACCAACCACTACGGCGTGCGGCGCATCTTCGGCTTCCGCAACGGCTACCAGGGTATGACCGCCCGCTACGGCCGGTCCGTGGTCGACCTCGACGCCGACGTCGTCGCCGGCATCAACGAGTACGGCGGCACGATCCTCGGCACCTCCCGCGGCAACCAGGACCCGGACGAGATCGTCGACTGCCTCGAGCAGCTGTCCGTCAACGTCCTGTTCGTCATCGGCGGCGACGGCTCCATGCGCGGCGCGCTGAAGATCGCCGAGGTCGTCGCCGAGCGCGGGCGGCGCATCGCCGTGGTCGGCGTGCCGAAGACGATCGACAACGACATCCCGTACATCGAACGCTCCTTCGGCTTCCAGACGGCCTTCGCCAAGGCCACGGAGGCGATCCGGGCCGCACACGTGGAGGCGACCGCGTTCCCGAACGGGATCGGGCTCGTCCAGCTGATGGGGCGGCACTCCGGGTTCATCGCGTGCTACGCGGCGCTCGCCAACAACGACGCCGACTACGTCCTCATCCCGGAGGTGCCCTTCTCCCTCGACGGCCCCGGCGGCTTCCTCGCCCACCTGCGCGCCCGCGTCGTCGACCGCGGACACGCCATGATCGTCGTCGCCGAGGGCGCCGGCCAGGAGCTGTTCGACGCGGCCTCCTCACTCGACGCGTCCGGCAACGTGCGCCTGCAGGACTTCGGCCGGTACCTGCGGCACCGCATCGCCGAGGACTTCGCCGCGGCGGGCGTCGAGGCCAACCTGAAGTACATCGACCCGAGCTACACGATCCGAAGCGTGCCCGCGAACCCGTACGACAGCGTGTACTGCATCCGCCTCGCACACGCCGCCGTGCACGCGGCGATGGCGGGGCGGACGGAGATGGTGGTGGGCAGGTGGCGGGGACGGTTCGTGCACGTGCCGATCTCCCTCGCGATCAGCTCCCGCAACCTCGTCGATCCCGACGGCGACCTGTGGTTGTCGGTCCTGGAGGCGACTGGGCAGCCGCCGGTGTTCGCCTGAGCCTCGCGCTCCTGTCCTCGCCCCGGCCGCGGCCCGAAATTGTCGGTGGGTCTGGTTAGGGTGACTGCGTGACTGAGAAGGCGGTGGCCGGGGGCGCTCTGCCTGCGGCGGCGCCTGCACGGCTGGTGGTGCCGGCGTCGTGGCGGCGCAGCATCCACCCGCGGCGAGGTGGGACGCGCGTGGCGTACACCCCCGTGACGGATGCGGTGCCCGACTGGCCCGACACGTCAGCCGTCCTGCGCCTCTCCCCGGCCGCGGCGCTGGCCGACGCGCCCTCCGACAGCCCACCCGGCGCGGCGGCAGCGGCCGCGGCCGCGATCCTGCTCTGGACACCGCGGGTGCCGACGTTCGACCCCCGGGCGATCGCCGACCGCTGGATCGCCGACGGGGGCCTGGCGTTCGCCGCGGCCGCGGGCATCGAGCTCGCCGGTCTCCGACCACTCACCGTGCGCTGCGACGCCCCCGCCTGCCCCGGCCGGCACACGACGGTCACCCACCGTGCCGACGAGGCCGACGCACACAACGGCACCACCGGCGTCGAGACGATCCTCGCCCAGCTCCGAGTCGCCCTCACCGCCGCCTCCGACGACCTCCACGCGACGGTCATCGAGTCCTTGTCGGACCTGCGGACCAGGACGCCATCCGGTCAGCTCGCCACGCCGGCGGTCGCGTCCGTGCCGGAGCTGCGGGCCGGGTCGCCGTCCGGCCAGGTCGCCACATCGGATGGCCTCGCCGCGTCGGTGGTTGCGTCCCTCGGCGGCGAGGCCGACAGGACCCGCCGCGCGTCCGTGTCGAAGCCGTGGGCCGGGGTGCGGTCCGGCCAGGTGGCCGTGTCGGGTGGCCTTGACGTGCCGGCGGTCGAGCTGTTGCGGGAGCCTCGGGCCGGGACGCTTGCCCGGCGGATCGCGGCGTCGTTCCTCGCCCCCGACCAGACGGCCTGGGTCGACGAGGACGTCCGAGAGCTGGCCGCCGACGGCCGGCGGCATCCGTACGCACCGCTGCTCATGGCGGCCGCGCACACCCTGGCGCAGGCGGCTCTCATCCGTCCCCAGATCCACTCCGTCGGCTGGCGGCTGCTGCGTGGCACCGCCATGATCCACACGGTTGCCGAAGGGCTCGGCGACGGCGTTCTCGACGTCTACGCAGGCTGGCACCGGTCGGACTGGGGCACCGCCGACGAGCAGCGCGTCCTGATGGCGACCCTGGCCGCTGTCCCGACCGACCGCGCGTTCCAGGCACTGCTCGACGCGCTCGACGTCCGCGGTGCCCAGCCGGCCGTCGAGACCGCCGCCGAGCGCTTCCCGGAGCGGGCGATGCGCCTCCTGTCCTCCGCGTCCGAGCCCGGCGCCGGCCATCCAGCGACGGCACCGGCGGTCTCGAGCCATCCGGCCGCAGCCGCGACGGTTTCGGGCGGTTCAGCTATTGCCGCAGCGGATTCGGGAAGTTCGGCCGCGGTGGTTTCGGGCGGTTCGGCCGCGGCGGGTTCGGGGAGTCCGGCTGCGGCCGCGGTGGTTTCGGGCAGTTCGGCCGCGGTGGTTTCGGGAAGTTCGGCCCCGGCGGTTTCGAGCCATCCGGCTGCGGCCGCGCTGGTTTCGGGCGGTTCAGCTATTGCCGCGGCGGGTTTGGGAAGTTCGGCCGCGGCGGGTTCGGGGAGTCCGGCTGCGGTGGGTCATCTGGCGGCCGACGCGGTGCAGCGTGGGGCGAGGATCGCCGAGCTGCTGCGGCGGCATGCCGTGCGGCATCCGGGGCTGGTGCCGGCCGTTGCCGACGGTGCGCGGGCGGCAGGCGGGGGCTTGGCCGAGGCCGGGCGAATCGCGTTGCCGGCGGTGCTGGTCACGCCGCCGTGGGAGGTGCGGCGGGCGGTGGTGAAGCCGGTCGTGGTGCCCGGTCTCCGGTGCGACGACGAGCCGGCCGTGGTGTGGCCGCCCGGTGAGCGGGAGCAGCTGGTCGCCCGGCTCAAGCGCGGCGTGGACCGCGACGACCCCGAGCAGCTCGCCTCGCAGCTGCGGGCCGGGTCGCTGGAGGACTGGCTCGCCGTCGACCTGTTCGAGGCGGGGCCCGAGGACCTCGTCAGGCCGCTGCTGGCGACGTGGGAGCCGAAGCGCCTGTGGGGTGCGCACTACTGGCTTCGGCTGATCGCCGCGCGGTTCGGGGTCGCGGCCCTGCCGCTGGTGTTGCGGGTCGCGCGGCGGAGCCCGGCGGACGGAGGGCCGGCGTTGCTGGCGTACGCGGGGCCGGAGGTGGCCGTGCTCGTCGCCGGGTGGCACGGGCGGCTGAAGGCGGCGCGGGCGGTCGCTCTGGAATGGCTGCGGCGGCATCCGCGGGCCGCGGCGCGGGCGCTGGTGCCGCCCGCCCTCGGCAGGCAGGGGGCGGGCCGCCGGCACGCGGAGCAGGCGCTGCTCGCGCTGGCCGCCGAGGGGCACCGGGACACGGTCCTCGACGTCGCCGGTGGGCACGGGCCGCGGGCCGGCGACGCGATCCGCGACCTGCTCGACACCGACCCGCTCGACGTCCTGCCCGCGCGGATACCGTTCGCGCCGGCGTGGGCCGACCCGGCGACGCTGCCGCCGGTCAGGCTGCGGGACGGCGCGCACGTCCTGCCGGCCGACGCCGCCGGGCACCTGGTGACGCTGCCGCCGGTCAGGCTGCGGGGCGGCGCGCACGTCCTGCCGGCCGACGCCGCCGGGCACCTGGTGACGATGCTGATGGTGTCGAGGAGCGGCGACCCGTACGCCGGAATCCCCATCGTCAGGGACGCCTGCGAGCCGGCCGATCTGGCCCGGTTCGCCTGGGCGCTGCTGGAGCGCTGGGAGCGGGCCGACGCGCCCACGGCGGACAGCTGGGTGCTGGACGCGCAGGCGCTGCTCGGCGACGACGAGACCGCGGTCCGGCTCGCCGCGGCCGTACGGGATTGGCCGTACCAGGGCGCCCACCAGCGGGCGGCGGCCGGCCTGGACGTGCTCGCCCAGCTCGGCACCGACGCGGCGCTGACCCAGCTGCAGGACATCGCCGTGAAGATGAAGGCCAAGGCGGTGAGGGCACGTGCCGAGCTGAAGCTCCGCGAGGTCGCCGAAGCGCTCGACCTGACCCCGGACCAGCTCGCCGACCGGCTCGTCCCGCACCTGGACCTGACGCCCGACGCGACCCTCACCCTCGACTACGGCCCGCGCGGGTTCGTGGGCGGGTTCGACGAGCAGCTCCGGCCGTACGTGATCGACGAGGCCGGGGCCAGGCGCAAGGACCTGCCGGCGCCGGCCGCGGGCGACGACCCGCGCCTCGCCCCGGCCGCCCAGCAACGCTTCGCCGCCGCGAAGAAGGCCGTCCGGAAGGCCGCCGGCGAGCAGGCGCGGCGGCTGGAGCGGGCCATGGTGATGCGGCGGGAGTGGACCGGGGCCGAGTTCCGCCGGACGTTCCTGCAGCACCCGCTGCTGTGGCGGCTCGCCCGGCGGCTGGTTTGGCTCGTCACGCACGGCGGCGTGGACGTCGCGGTGCGGCTGGCGGAGGACCGGACGCTCGCGGACGCCGGCGACGGGCCCGTCCTGCTCGCCGACGAGGCCGTCGTGTCGGTGGCGCATCCGGTACACCTCGACGTGCCGAAGTGGGCGGAGGTGTTCGCCGCCTACGAGATCCTGCAGCCGTTCCGCCAACTGGCCCGCGACACCCACGCGTTGACGGCCCAGGAGGGCACGGCGACGCGGCTGGACCGGTTCGACGGCAGGAAGGCGCTGACGGTCAAGCTGCTCAGCCTGGAGCGGCGCGGCTGGCGCCGGTCCGGGCAGGACGGCGGTCACCAGGACCGGATCGAGCGCGACCTGCCCGCGGGTCCGGGCGTGCCCGGCGGCGGCACCCTGATCGCCGACCTCGATCCCGGCATCATGATGGGCGTCCCGGGCGAGCACCCCGAGCAGTCCCTGGAGATCTGGATCTGCCCAGCCGGCGGCGACCAGTGGTCGAGCGAGCGCACCGTCCCGTTCTCGGCACTGGACCCGGTCTCGGCCTCGGAAATCCTCCGCGACCTCGGCGGATGCCACTGAAGAGGATGCCACTGAACCCGGCCACAACCCGGCCGCCGGCGTCGCGAGGAGCAGGGCGGGGGCGGGGGCGGGGGCGGGAATCGGGTTGCTGGGGTGGGGGTGGCGGGTCGATCGTCGGGGGCGGAGGTGGTGATGACCGGGCAGCGGCAGATCCGGGCCGACTTCGACGCCAGCACGATCGTGGTCTATCAGGCGTACCCGCGGGCGATCGCCGACGCGGCGCTGGCGGCGGGGAGGTTCGTGGCGCCGTTCTCGTTCGGGAGGATGACGTGGATCAAGCCGTCGCTGCTGTGGTTGATGCACCGCAGCAACTGGGCGCGCAAAGCCGGCCAGGAGCGGATCCTCGCGGTGCGGATCAGCCGGGCGGGATGGGAGCGGGCCCTGGCAGAGGCTGTGCTGACGAGCGACCCTGAGCTGGCGCGGGCGCGGGTCCACGTGCAGTGGGATCCGGAGCGGTCGCTGCGCGGTGCGGCGCTCAACCACTACAGCATCCAGGTGGGGGTCGGGCGGGAGCTGATCCGCAGGTACGCGGAGGAGTGGGTCACCGGGCTCACCGACCTCACCCCGGCCGTGCACAAGATCGCCGTGCTGGTGCGTGGGGGCAGGACCGCCGAGGCGCAGCGGCTGCTGCCGGTGGAGCGGCCGTTCCCGCTGGAGCCGGCCCTCGCCCGCCGGATAGGGGCGGACTGAAGGCCCGTCATGCATTGCGGCAATGCAGGACGGCCCGATGTGTTTCGTGACCTCAGCGATGGACGGTTGAGGTAGCGTACGGAGGCGTGTTGTCGTGATCACCTCCGGTGAGGATGCGTTCATTGTCGCGCAGACCTGTGTCCGTTCCGCTCGCCGTCGCCGTGGCCGGGGTGTTTGGGGCCGTCGGTCTGGGTGGCTCGGGTCTGCTCGGCCCGTGGTGGTCGCAGTTCGTCGACGACCTGGCGCAGTTCGGCGCCGGGCTGGCCGCGACCCTCACCTGCTGGCTCACCGCCCGGCGGCACATCGGCGCCCAGCGCAGCTGGCGGCTGTGGATGGGCGCGGGCGCCTGCGGCTGGTCGATCGGACAGTTCATCTGGTCCTGGCACCAGCTGTTCGGTGACGACGCGCTGCCCTCGCCGTCGCTCGCCGACGCCGGCTACCTGACCCTGCCGGTCTTCGCGCTGCCGGCCCTGGTCGCGCTCGCCGTGGACCGGCCCGGCGGCGGTGGGCCCCGGCGGCTCGCCGCGCAGCTGGTGATGGTCCTGGACGGGCTCATCGTCGTCGGCGCGCTGTTCGTGCTGACCTGGGCCACGTCGCTCGGCGCGGTCGTGCGGGCCGGCGCCGCGACCCCGTTCGCCTACACGGTGGCGATCGCCTACCCGGTCACCGACCTGCTGCTCACCGTCATCGTGATCCTGCTGCTGGCCAGGTCCGCGGCCGCCAACCGGCGGCAGCTGTCGTTCCTCGGCATCGGGCTGTTCTGCCTGTCGTTCTCCGACAGCGTGTTCGCCTACCTGGTCGCCGCCGGCGCCGAGCGCATGCCGCCGCTCGCGGACGCGGGGTTCATCGCCGGCCAGGCCTTCGTCGCCGTGGCCGCGCTGACCCCGACGAAGAGCGCGAGTCCGGACCAGGCGACGGCCACAGGCAGGCCGCACCACCGCTGGGGGCACCTGCTGCTGCCGTACGTGCCGGTCGCCGGCACGGGCGTCCTCTTCATGATCCAGCTGGTGCAGGGCCGGCCGATGGACGCCTTCGAGATCGCCGTCGAGACGGCGGTCATCTCGCTGCTGATCATCCGGCAGGCGGTGACCCTGGTCGAGAACGCGGTGCTGCTCGACCGTCTCTCCGACAGCCAGGCCAGGCTCAGCCACCAGGCGTTCCACGACGGCCTCACCGGGCTGTCCAACCGGGTGCTGTTCCACGACCGGCTCGACCACGCCCTCGCCCTGCACCACCGCGACGACCGCCCCCTCGCCGTGCTCTTCCTGGACCTCGACGACTTCAAGGCCGTCAACGACCGCTACGGCCACCACGCCGGCGACCGGCTGCTGCGGCAGGTCGCCGAGCGGCTCCGGGGCGCGGTGCGCGACGGGGACACCATCGCCCGCGTCGGCGGCGACGAGTTCGCGGTGCTCCTGGAGGGCGGTGGCGACCCGGGCGTCCCCGCGCAGCGGATCATGGCCGCGCTGCGGGAGCCGTTCGACCTCGACGGCGCCGTGGTCGGCGTCGCCGCGTCGGTCGGGCTCGTCGAGGCGGGCACCCACGGGCCGGTGCACAGCGCCGACATGCTGCTGCGCCGCGCCGACGCCGCCATGTACGCCGGCAAGCGCCAGGGCAAGGGCACCCTCGTGCGTTACCGCGTCGACCTCCCCGACGGCACCGGCAGCTCCGACCTCGCCGAGATGCTCGCCGACACGCTGCGCGACGGGCGCGGCCTCGACGTGCACTACCAGCCGATCGTGCGGCTCAACGACGGCACGGTCGTCGCCGTGGAGGCGCTCGCCCGCTGGACCCATCCGAGCCTGGGGCCGGTGAGCGCCGACATGTTCATCGCCACCGCCGAGGAGATCGGCCTGATCCGCCTCGTCGACGACTTCGTGCTCGACCGCGCCTGCCGCGACGCCGCCGCGTTCCGCGGGCCATGGGCGAGCATCGCCGTGCACGTCAACACGTCCGCGGCCCGCCTCGGCCGGCCCGAGCACGAGGAGACCGTCCGCGCCGCGGTGCTGCGCCACGGGCTCGCCCCGCACCGGCTGCTGCTGGAGCTCACCGAGACCGCGCCGCTGCCCGACCTGTCCGCCGCCGCGGGGGCGGTGCGGCGGCTCGGCCGCTTCGGCGTGCGCTTCGCCCTCGACGACTTCGGCACCGGATACAACGCCCTCGCCCAGCTGCACGCGATCCCTGTCGACGAGGTCAAGCTCGACCGCAGCTTCACCCTCGCCGACGGCGGCCGCAGCGAGGCGATCTGCCGGTCCATCGTGTCGATCTGCGCCGGCATGGGCGTGACCGTCGTCGCCGAAGGCATCGAGACCGACCGTCAGGCCGCGACGATGGCCGCGCTGGGCTGCCGGTACGGCCAAGGCCACCGCTACGGGCTCGCCGGCCCGCTGCACGAGGTGGCGCCCCCGGGCGCACAGGACCCCGAGAACAGCCTCGTGTGACGTAAGGTCCTCTACGTGTTGGGCCTGATTCTCGCCGCGCTGCGGGCCCGGCGCGCCACCGCGGTCGTCATGTTCGTCCTCGCCGCGGTCACCATGGGCGCGGCCGTGGGCGCCGACGCCGTGTCCGGGCGCCTGGAGCGCAGCGCCGCCACCGCCAGGGTCGAAGCCGCCACGCCCGTCGAGCGCACCCTGTCCGTCCATGCGTCCGTCGCCCTCGGCACCGCACCCGACGACATCGTCAGCCGGTTCCGGGCGACGATCACCCGGGTCCCCGCGGACCGGACCCTGATCGGCGTGCGGTACTCCGGCGTCCTGCGCACCGACACCTCGCGCCTGCCGCTGGAGCTGCGGGCCGTGGACGGGTTCTGCGACAACATCACCCTGGTGCAGGGGCGCTGCGTCGAGCAGGACGGCGAGATCGTCCTGGCCCCCGACGTCGCCCGGCAGCTCGACCTCGCCGTCGGCGGCACGCTCAAGCAGGACGGCGGCTCCGGCACCGCCGTGGTCCCGCTGACCCTCGTCGGGCTCTACGCGCCCAGCGACCCGCTCGGCTGGTACTGGTCCGGGCTCGACGGGATCGCCGCGTACACCACGCGCAACACCGTCGCGAAGCCCGGCGGCGCGGCGGTCGCCACCTACGACGCCCTGCTGCCCGCCGAGGCCTTCGACGACCCGGCCGGGATCGAGGCCATGATCACCCGCCTGCGCAACGGGTCCGTGGACGTCTCCTCGGCCGCGGGCACGCTCGCCGCGACCGTCGCCGCCGACCGCCGCGGGGTCCGGCGCGGGCTGCTGCTCGTCGAGCTGCAGCTGCTGCTGTGCGGCGGCCTCGCGATCGCGGTCGCGGCCGGCTACGCGGCGCAGGAACGCCGCGCCGACGCCGCCCGCATGGCGATCCGGGGCATGCCGCCGTGGCGCATCCTCGCCGGCACCGCCGGGCAGAGCCTCGTGCCGCTGCTGGCCGGCGCCGCCTGGGCGGTCGCGCTGCGCCCCGCGCTCTGGCCGGCCCTGGTCGCCGGGGTCGTCATCGTCGTCTCCGCCGAGTGGCCGGCAACGCGGGCGAGCGTGCCGGCGCTGCTGCGGGTCGTGCAGCCCCGCCGCCCGCTGATCGCCGCGACCCTCGAGATCTGCGTCCTCGCGGTCGGCGCCGCCGCCGTCTTCCAGCTCGCCGCGGAGCCGGCCGCCAACGTGCGGCGCGACACCGGGTTCGGCCTCGGTCAGGCCGCGGTGCTCCTGATCGCGTTGGCGGCAGGTGTACTGGCGACGCGCGCGCTGCTGTCCCTCGCCGGGTTCGCCGGCCGGACCGCCCTCGCCGGCGGGCACGTCGGCGGTGCCCTCGCGGGCCTGACCCTGGGCCGGCGGCGGACCGCGTACCGGATCGTGCCCGTGCTCGCGGCCGCCACCTGCGTCCTCGCCGTCGCCGCCCAGGACTGGGCCGGGGCCGCGGGCGCCCGCGCCGACCGGGCCGCCGTCGAGGTCGGCGCCGACCGCGTGCTGCGGATCGCGCCGATGGACCGGGAGCGGCTCCTCGCCACGGTCCGCGCCACCGACCCCGGCGGCCGGGACGCGATGGCGGTCGCGATCGGCACCGGCATCGGCGCCCCGGTCATCGCCGTCGACGGCACCCGCCTGCGCGCGGTCACCGGCGTCGACCTGCCGTCGCTGCGCGCCGAGGCGCCCGCGCCGCTGACGCTGACCGGCACCAGGCTCTCGCTGCGTTTCGTCTCGGCGGGCTCGCCGGTGACCATGCTGCTGGCCGGCGACGCGGAGCGCGTGACGGCGGTCTTCCGGCCGCCGGGTGGCGAGCCCGCCGCCGTGCCCGTCGACCCGGCCGAGCCGCCACCGCCGGCGGTGGAGTCCACTGTGGAGGTCGCCGTGCCGCAGTGCGCGGCCGGCTGCCGGATCGTCTCCGTCGAGATCAAGCGCGGCCCCGTCGACCTGCTCGAGCTGCGCGCCGACGGCAAGGTGGCGGTCGACGGGGCCACGTTCGCCGACCCGACCCGCTGGCGGACGACGCTGGGCCGGGCCATCAGCACCGTGCAGGCCGCCCAGCGCGACGGCCGGCTCCGCCTGCTGGACACCGACCCGCCCAGCGAACGCCCCCGCGACAACCGCCTGTACGTCGTCGACACCCCGGTCCCGCTGCCCGCCCTCGTCGCGGGCGACCCGGACCTGTCCGACGACAACGACCTGGCCCGCGTGAAGATCTTCGGCGCCGACATCCCCGTGGCACCGCACGGCGTCACGTCGATCCCGCGCGGCGGTGCCAGGGGCGCGCTCGTCGACCTCGAGTACGCCGCCCACATCGCCGGCCCGGCCGGCGGCGCCACCTCCGGCGCCCGCGAACGCCTCGAGGTGTGGCTCGGCCCGTCCGCCCCCGCCGACCTGCCCGACCGGCTGCGGGCCGCTGGGCTCACCATCATCGGCGGCGACAGCGCCGCCGCGGCCGCGGCCCGCGCCGACCGGCTCTCCCCGGCCGTCACCCTGCTCGCCGGTCTCGTCGGCGGCGCCGTCGCGCTGCTGCTCGCCGCCGTCACCGCCGCGGTCGTCGCCGCCGTCGACCGCCGCCGGCGCGGCGCCGAGCTCACCGCCCTGCGCCGCCAGGGTCTGCCGGCCCCGACCGCCCGCACCGTCGGCCGATGGACCGCCGCCGTCCCGGTCCTCGTCGCGGTCCCCGTCGGTCTCGCCGCCGCGGTCCTGCTCCGCCTGCTCACCCCGGCACCGGTCCGGCCGTTCGCCGACCGGTGGCCGGTGCCGGTCGCGCCGGTCCAGTGGCTCGCGCTGCTGGCCACGGCCGTCGTCGTCTTCGCGGTCCTGCTGCCGCCCGCGCTGTGGTCCCGTTCGGGCGACCGGGCACGACGAGCCGCGCCGGCGGCGGGGAGGGGGTCGCGGTGATCGGGCTCGTGCTGGGGATGCTGTGGTCGCGGCGGGGGCGGGCCGCGACCGTCATGCTGCTGACCGCGCTCGCCACCGCCGGGGCGCTCGCCGCGCCCGCGTACCTCACCGCCGCCGACGACCGGATCGTCCGCTCCGAGGTGGCCGCCGCCGCGCCCAGCGAGCGGACCGTGCTCATCACCGGCGAGGTGCTGTCCTCCGGTGGCGGCAGCATGGCCAAGACGTTCCAGAGCCTCGCCGGCGGCTGGCTCGACGCCCCCGGCTACGCGACCGTGTTCTCCGCCCAGTTCCCCGCACAGCCCGGGGACCTGGCGATGGCGACCGCGTCGCAGCTCACCACCGTCGTGTTCCGCGAGAACATCTGCGCGCACGTCCGCGTCGTCGCCGGCCGCTGCCTGATGGGCACCGGCGACACGATCCTCTCCGGGCGCACCGCCGACCGGCTCGGCCTGCACCCCGGCGACACCATGTCGCTGACCGGCTCCAGGTACGACCAGCTGTCCAGCCGGTACGTGCCCGCCGGGCCGCCGACCGCGCTCACGATCGTCGGTGTCGTCGAGCCCCGCGACGCCGGGGAACCCTACTGGGGCCGCACCGGCGGCATGCGCGACGCGTTCCAGGTCGACCGGCGCACCCTGGACACGTTCTCGCGGCCGGCGGAGCTGGAGTCCTACGACGCGTACCCGCTGCCCGGCGCCATCACCGTCGACACCCTTCCCGCGCTGCGCGAGTGGACCGGGAAGGCGCAGCAGCGCAGCACCGAGGAGGCGCGGCTCAACACCGACCTCGACGTGCTGCTCGACCGCATCGACGAGCGCCGCGCCGAGGTCCGCGCCGCCGTCCCGTTCGCGGTCGCGCCCGTGCTGCTGCTCGCCTGGGCCGTCATCACGCTCGCCGTGTCCACCGTCATCCGGGCCCGCCGCTTCGAGCACGGCATCATCGCGCTGCGCGGCGTGGCCCGTCCCGGCCGGTGGTGGCTGGCGACGGGGGAGACGCTGCTGTCGGTGCTCACCGGGGCGGCGCTCGGGTTCACCGCCGCCGGCGGCTGGCAGATCCGCGGTGCCTGGCCGTACGCGGCCGTCGCCGTCCTCGGCGCGCTCGCCGTCGCCCTCACGGTTGCGCTGCGCACCGTGTCCGCGCCGGTGTCCGCGCTGCTGCGGCAGGTCGACCGGCACACCGCCCGCTGGCGCGGCCTCGCCCTGGAAGGTGTCCTCGTCGTGGCCGCCGTCGTCGCCGTCGCGCAGGTCCGCGGCCGGCCCGGCGGTGTCGCCCTGCTCGCGCCGGCCCTCGTCCTGGTCGCGATCGCGGTCCTCGCCGGCCGGGTCGGGCCGATCCTGAGCGGGCTGGCCGCCGCCAGGGTGCTGCGCCGCCCCTCCGCCGGCCGGTTCCGGCTCGCCGGGGCCCTCGCCGGGTTCCGGCTGGCGCGGCGGCCCGTCGGCGCGCGGCTCCTCGCGCTGCTCACCCTCGCCGTCGGGTCGCTCGCGTTCGCCGCGGGCACGACGTCCGCCGTCGACCAGCGGCAGCGCGACCAGGCCGCCCTCGCCACCGGCGCGCCCGTCGTCCTCAACGTCGACGCGACCAGCCGCACCCAGCTGCTGCGGGCCGTCCGCGCCGCCGACCCCGAGGGGCGGTCCGCGATGGCGGTGGTGCCGATCCGCGACTCCGACGACAACTCCGGTGCCGTCGCCGTCGCCGTCGACGCGGCCCGCCTGCCGGCCGTCGCGCTGTGGCCCGCCGGCGCGCCACCCGTCGCCGACGTGGCCGCGCGGCTGCACCCGCCGGCACCCGCCGAGGCGGTCACGCACACCGGCGCCAAGATCGCTCTGGACGTCACCGTCTCCGTGCTCGACCGGCCCGACGTCGTCCTCACCGCCACCCTCGCCCCGCTCGACGGCCAGCCCACCGCCACCGCCGACCTGGGCAAGCTGGTGCTGGGGCGGCGGACGTACACCGGCGAAACCCCCATGTGCGTGCGCGGCTGCCGCCTCGTGGAGATCGCCGCGAAGCTGCCGCCGTACGTCGGGCCGACCATCGTGGTGACCCTGCACTCGCCGCCGCCGACCGAGTGGCGCACCGCACCGGGCGCGACCGCCGTGCGCGGCGCCGACGGGATCACCTTCAGCCTGCCGATGACCTCCCAGCCGGGCGCCGGCGTGCTGCGCCCCGCCTTCGGCCCGGCCGAGCTGCCGGTCGCGACCACCGCCCCGCTGCCCGACGCCGAGTTCAAGACCTTCGGCAGCAAGGCCGTCCCGGTCGCCGAGTTCAGCGCCACCCGCCTGCCCCGCGTCGGCACCGCCGGTGCCTTCGTCGATCTGGAGTACGCCGACCTCACCGCCGAGGACGACGGCCGCGCCACCGGCGCCGAGGTGTGGCTGTCGGCGACCGCGCCGCCGGGCATCGTCGACGCCCTGCGCGCGCAGGGCCTCACGGTCACCGGCCGCCGCACCGTCGCCGACACCCGTGCCGCCCTCGCCGCCGGCGGCACCGCGCTCGGCCTGCGCTTCTACCTCATGGCCGGCTGGCTGTCGGCGGCCCTCGGCGCGGCCGGCCTCGCGGTGGCCGCGATCGGCACCAGCACCCACGACCTGCGCGCCCTGCGCGTCCAGGGCCTGCGCCGCTCGACCGGCACGCTGGTCGAGCCGTTCGTGGTGCTGGTCCTCGTCGCGGCGGCCGGCGTCGCGGGGGTGCTGGGGGCGGGGCTCGCGTGGTTCGCCGTCGGCGGCACGCTGCCCGGGCTGAAGGGCACCGGCCTGCCGCCGCTCGGCGTGCCCGCGGCGACGGTCGGGGTGACGCTGGCGGCGCTGGCCGTGGCGGGCCTCACCGCCCAGGCGGCGGCTTCCCGCACCCGTACGCCGCGCCGCTCACCCCGCTCCGGCAGGCCCCCGCGCCCCTCATGACCCGGTGCTTCCGTGATCCGGTAGACCTTGTGCACCCAGGGCTGCACGAAGTCTTCCGGATCACGAGGAACGGGCGTGGAGGCTGAGCTGCGGTGGCGGTTGCGGTCCGGCCAGCGCTTTCCGTGATCCGGTAGACCTTGTGCACGCGGGAGTGCACGAAGTCTTCCGGATCATGTGAGAGGGGCGGCGAGGGTGGACAGGCGGGTGGTCAGGCCGGCGGCGGTGATGAGGTCCTCGTGGGTGCCGGGGGCGCCGCAGGCGTACGCGCCCGACACCGCGCCGGCCAGGGCGCACTCGGCGACGGGACGGCCGGCGAACCAGCGGCTCATGAAGGCGGTGCTGAAGGCGTCGCCCGCGCCGTTGCTGTCGACGACCGGGCGGTCCGGGGTGACGGCGGGGTAGCGGACGATGCGGCGGTCGGCGCGGTCGAGCACCTGGCAGCCGGCGGCGCCGCGGGTCGCCACGACGAGCGTCGCCCGGCCCGCGTCGAGGACGGTGCGCATGAGGTCGTCGATCCGGTCCGGGGCGGCCTCGGCGCTGAGGAACACCAGGTCGGCCTCGCGGGACAGGGCCAGGCCCCACTCCGATGTGCCGTCCCAGGCGTGGATGTCGGTCGAGGTCGTGATGCCCAGCCGGTGCGCCTCGCCGAACGCGGCGGCGGCCCGGCCCGCGGCGATGTGCACGTGCCGCGACTGCGCCAGGGCCGGCAGGTACGCGTCCGGCGGCAGGACGAGGTCGGCCGGGTGGCGCGGGTCGAAGAACGAGAACCGGCGGCCGGCGGCGTCGACCAGGTTGACGCTGCGGGGCGTGCCGTTCGGGGCGGGCAGGTGCGCGAAGTCGAGGCCGGCGGCCGCGTAGCGGGCCAGGATCTGCGCGCCCTGCGGGTCGTCGCCCAGGAAGTCGATGAACTTCGTCCGCAGCCCGAGCGCGTGGAACCCCAGCGCCACGCCGTTGCCGGAGTGGGCGACGTAGTCGCGGACGGGGTCGACATGCAGGTTGTCGCCGGGCGGGATGGCCAGGTCGGGGACGCGGACGATGGTGTCCACCCCCACGCCGCAGAGCACCAGGACGTCATAGGTCACGTGTCATTCAACCATGTCCACAGTGGACAGAAGCACCGCACGAACGGAGAAACACGGACGCCGGAAGAAGTGGCATCGTGACAGCGACGGCGTGTACCGGAAGGGGAGCGACATGGCACACATCGATCTCGGGGTCGACGAGAAGCAGTTCCCGGGCATCACGGGACCGATGCGGTTCCGCCCGGAGACCGCGAAGCCGCTCAACGAACTGGCCGAGGTGCTGCTGCGCGCACCGCACTCGCTGCCGGCGGGAGAGCGGGAGCTGATCGCCGCGTACGTGTCCGGGCGCAACGACTGCAACTTCTGCTGCGCGTCGCACTCGGCGTTCGCCGCGGTGCAGCTCGACGAGGGCTACACGCTCGTCGACCAGGTGCGCGCGGACCTCGACACCGCCCCGGTCTCGGCCAAGCTGCGGGCGCTGCTGCGCATCGCCGGCGCGGTGCAGGTCAGCGGCCGCCAGGTGACCACCGAGCTGGTCGAGGCCGCCCGCGCGGAGGGCGCGACCGACGTGGAGATCCACGACACGGTGCTCATCGCCGCCGCGTTCTGCATGTTCAACCGGTACGTGGACGGGCTCGGCACGTTCGCGCCCGAGGGCCGCGACGCCTACGCCGAGTCCGCCCGCCGCGTCGTCGAGGTCGGCTACGGCAACGCCATTCCGATGGACTGAGCAAACACAAGGGTGACCGAGCCCGATCCAACTGCGATCGTCGATGAATGGATCGTGAACGCCGCCTGCTCCTATCCGCGCAGCAACTCCTGGCAGACATGGTCGACCGGCTGGCCACGCTCGTCGCGTGCGAGTCGGCGCCGGGCTCGCTGCCCCATCTCGAATCCTGTGCCGACCTGCTCGCCCGCTGGGGCTCGCAGGTGCTCGGCCGGCCCGCCCGGCGGGTCGTGATCGACGGCCTGCCGCACCTGCTGTGGCCGGCCGCCGATCAGCGGGTGCTGCTCCTCGGCCACTTCGACACGGTCTTCCCGATCGGCACGACCAGGTCCAGGCCCTTCACCGTACAAGGGGACATCGCGACGGGTCCCGGCGTGCTCGACATGAAGGGCGGCATCGTGCAGATGCTCGCTGCGCTGCGCCTGGTCGAGGACACCTCGGCGGTCGGCGTGCTGCTCACCTGCGACGAGGAGACCGGGTCGGTGACGTCGCGGCCGCTGATCGAGGCCGAGGCGCGGCGCTCCGCCGCGGTGCTCGTCTGCGAGGCGGCCACGCCGGAGGGGCACGTGAAGGTGGCGAGGAAGGGCGGCTCGGTTTACAGCCTCACCATCCAGGGCCGCGCCGCGCACGCCGGCGTCGAGCCGCAGCGCGGGATCAACGCGACGGTCGAGGTGGCCCACCAGGTGCTCGCGCTGGGCCGGCTCGGCGTGGCCGACAGCGGCGGCACGTCCGTCACGCCCACCCTGCTGTCGGCCGGCACGACGACGAACACCGTGCCCGAGAGCGCCAGCCTGGCCGTCGACGTGCGGGCCTGGACGAGGGACGAGCTGGAGCGCGTCGACCACGCCATCCGCGGGCTGGTGCCGGTCCTGTCGGACGCGACCCTGGCGGTGGGCGGCGGGATCAACCGGTACCCGATGCCGGCGGAGCTCGCCCGCCCGCTGCTGGCCCTGGCCCGGTCGACCGCACGCCGGCTCGGCATCGCGGACCTCGCCGGGGCGTACGCGGCCGGCGCGTCCGACGGTAACTTCACCGCCGCGCTCGGCGTGCCGACCCTCGACGGCCTCGGCGCGGTCGGCGGTGGCGCGCACGCCGCCGACGAGTACATCCGCCTGGACCGCATGCCGGAGCGGGCCGCGCTGCTCGCCGGTCTCGTCGAAACGCTCGCCGCGGCCAGGCGTGCCGAGGCCGCGAAGGCGGGCGGGATCCCGTAACGTGCGTCGGCATGACCTCGGCGCAGCGCCCGGCATCGTCAGTCCCTCTGGTCGGCGTCGAGGAGGAGTTCCTCGTCGTCGACGCGTCCAGGGGTGAGGTGGTCCCGGAGGCCGCGACGGTCGTCGACGCGGCCCGCCCCGCCCTCGGCGCCAGGGTCGGCGGTGAGATCACCAAGCTGCAGGTCGAGACCCGCACCGACCCGTGCCATAGCGTCGACGACCTCGCCGCGCAGCTCGCCGACGGGCGCGCCGCCGTGCAGGCCGCGGCCGTGCGAGCGGGCCTGCGGGTGATCGCGAGCGGCTCGCCCGTGCTCGGCCGGGCCGTGCCGCCGCCCATCACCGAGGGTCCCCGGCAGGACCGCGGCAACGCCACCTTCCGCGGGCTGCACGACGAGCTCGCGATCTGCGCCGTCCACGTCCACGTGGAGGAGCCCGACCGGGACCGCGCCGTGCTGATCGGCAACCACCTGCGCCCGCACCTGCCGGTGCTGATCGCGCTCACGGCCAACTCGCCGTACTGGGCCGAGCGGGACACCGGCTACGCGAGCTGGCGCAGCGTGACGTGGGGGCGCTGGCCCGTGGCCGGCCCGCCGCCGTTCCTGACCTCCGCGCGCCAGTACGACGACCACGTGGACATGCTGCTCGACGCGGGCGCGCTGGTCGACCGGGGCACGATCTTCTGGGACCTGCGGCTGTCGGCGAACCACCCCACCCTGGAGGTCCGGGTGGCCGACGTGCCCGTCACCGCCGACGAGTCCGCGGCGCTCGCGGCGCTGGTGCGGGCGCTCGTCGTCGTCGCCGGCGACGCCGTGGACAAGGGCGACGAGGGGCCGAGGCCGCTCGCTGAGCTGATGCGGCTGTCGTACTGGCGGGCCGCCCGCGACGGGATGGGCGGCCACGGGGTCGACGTCGCCACCGGGCGGCTGCTGCCCGCGGCGGCGCTGGCCGAGCGCCTCGTTGCGCTCGCCCGGCCGGCGCTGGACGAGGCGGGCGACCGCGCGCGGGTCGAGGACTGGCTGGCGCGGCTCGCCACCGGCGGCGACGGCGCCACCCGCCAGCGCGCCGCCGCGGCGCGGCGCGACCGGCTCACCGACGTCGTCGACGACCTCGCCGCCCACACCGCCCCCGGCGTACCCCTGGCATCGATGACAGTCGAAGAGAGCACGTCCGCATAGCGACGAACCGCACCGGCCTCCGCGACGCTGGAGGGGCCGGGCGCCGCCTGGGCGACCGGCCGACCCTCACAGGGAGGCCACAGGTGACCGACACAGAACTGCTCGCCACCGTCCCGATCCGGCACGACCGCAGGCCACCGGCGGACATGGTCCGCGCGGCGGAGGTGTTCGCGGAGCGGATGGCGCAGCGCCGTTCCGTGCGGGACTTCGCCGCCGACCCGGTGCCGGACGGGGTGATCGAGGCCGCGATCCGCGCCGCCTCGACCGCGCCCAGCGGCGCGAACGTGCAGCCGTGGCGGTTCGTCGTGCTGACGGACCCGGCCCGCAAGCGCCGGCTGCGCGAGGCGGCGGAGGCGGAGGAGCGCGAGTTCTACGAGCGTCGCGCCCCTCAGGAGTGGCTGGGTGCGCTCTCCGCGCTCGGCACCGACTGGCACAAGCCGTTCCTGGAGACCGCACCCGCCGTCATCGTCGTGTTCGAGGTGCACCGGGGACCGCACAGCCCGAAGCCGTACTACGTCAAGGAGTCCGTCGGCATCGCGGTCGGCCTGCTGATCACCGCGCTGCACCACGCCGGCCTGGTCACCCTGACGCACACGCCCAGCCCGATGCGGTTCCTCAACGAGGTGTGCGAGCGCCCGCCGGAGGAGCGCCCGTACGTGGTGATGCCCGTCGGCTACCCCGCGCCGGACGCCCGCGTCCCGGACCTGACCCGCAAACCCCTCGAGGAGGTCATGGTCCGCTGGTGAAGTCCTTGGCCAGGAAATCCACGAGCGGCTCGACGTGCCGGTCGGGGCGCCGCCACTCCGCGAGGAGGTCCTCCAGCAGGTGCTGCTCGGCGACCAGCTCCGTGCCGCGGTACCGGCGGATCACCGGGTGGATGAAGGCGCTCTCCCTGGCCCGGTCGGGGGTGGGGTGGCGCTCGATGGCGAAGACGTCGCCGTAGTCGTCCCGCCCCCAGCGCAGCGCGAGCGTGTACCAGTGCCGGGCGTCCGCGAACCGGTCCACGGCGTAGTCCTCGGGCAGGTCCTCGTAGTGGTGGAAGTCGCCGGTGTCCTCGTCGCGGACGAAGACGTCGCACAGGTACTCGAACTGGGTCCACAGCGCCGAGCTCCAGTTGACCCGGTCGAGCATCAGCTCCGCCAGCGACCCGGGGTCGGCCGGCGTCGCCGCGCGGGGCAGCGGCACGCCCTCGTAGCGCTCCCGCAGGATCCGGGTGAAGGTCCGTAGGTTGTACCGGAAGCCGTCGATGAACGGCGACGACGCGTGCTTCACGTCCCGCGCCTGCGCGATGGTGCCGGCGAAGTACAGGCCGTTGACGTTGCTGGACTGCCAGTCGGGGCGCAGCCCGGGCATCCGCCCGTCGCGGATCATCTGCGGGCTCGTGGTCTCGTCGAAGATGCCGGTGTCCATCTGGAAGCCGGTGCAGCGCAGCACCGTGTGGTAGTCGAGGACGGCGGTCTCGCCCTCGGCGTGCGTGTACGTGATCGACACCTGGAAGCGCCCGTCGACGGGACGGATCTCGTCGATCGTGCAGTCCAGCACCGAGTGCAGCGTCTTGAACTGGTAGCTGTCGAGGATCGCGCCGTACTGCCCGCGGACGTCCCCGGGATGCTTGGTGTTCCACGCGAGCCGCAGCGGCTGCCGGCTGGCGAGGTGCACCATCGACGCGCGCCCGAGGATCGCCGACGCGGTCTCGAACGCCGAGTTGCCCTTGCCGATGATCAGCACCCGCTGGTTGTCGTATGCCTTCGGGTCGATGTCCATGTCCTCGTACCCGACGGCGTGCTCGATGCCCTTGATGGCGGGCACGAACGGCGCTCCCCAGCCGGCCGCGACGATCACGCACGCCGCGCGCACGTCACCCTGCGCCGTGCGCACCGTGAACCCGTCACCCGTCTTGGTGATCCGCTCGACCGTCGTGCCGAACCGGATGTTGAGCCGGTGCACCCGCTGGAACTCCGCGAGGTAGCCGACCAGGTCGTCGGCCGCCGGCAGGTACTCCTCGCTGAACTTCGGGAACAGCAGCTCCGGGTCGTCGTTGAGCAGGGAGTTCCAGTCCCACCGCAGCCGGATCTCCGGGTCGGTGCTGTCGGTGTGCACCTTGTTCAGCGAGATGAGCCGCCGGTGCCGGGGGAACTTCGTGAAGAACCCGCCCGGTGCGTCTCCGCTCTCGAGTGTCAGGTAGTCGGCACCGTGCTGCTGCAGGTAGTAGCTCAGTTGAACTCCGGCGGGTCCCGCCCCGACGATGACGTACCTGTGCTCGCTGCTGGCCATCCGTAGCCCTTCCGCAGATCGACGGCGATGCGTTGCACCGACCTTGGCGGCGGAGGGCGACACGTGTCAAGGCTCACGCGGCCATGCGGGACCAGCTGTCGTAGTCATGGATCGCGATGCCGTTGAAGGAGGTGTACCGCGCCGCCTCTGTGTCCACTGTGGACAGTGCGGCGGACAGGGCGGACCTGGTGCCCGGGGCGAACGTGCAGTAGGCGCAGTCGGCCAGGGGCTGAGTCTCCGCGGCGAGGCGCACCGGGCGGCCGGCGCTCTGCCCGCGGGCGAGCAGGTCCGTGCCGACACCGACGACGCCCGCCGCGCTGTCGCGGTACGACATGACCGTGATCGCGTGCACCCTCGCGATGACGGCGTCGGCGAGGTTGCCCTTGCCCGCGGGCACGGTCGCGAGCCAGAAGGGCACGTCCGCGTCGAGCGGCTCCGGGCCGGCGGTGCGGACCGCGTCGAGCATCGCCAGGTAACCGGCGACGATCCGCGGCTGGTCGGTGGTCCAGCCGGGCAGCAGGTACGGCTCGACGTCCAGGTGGATCCCGTCGAAGAGGCCGGTCGCCGTGGCCCGCTCGCGCCAGGCGACGGCCGACGCGGGGTCGAGGGCCCAGGACGGGTCGCCGCCGAGGGCGGAGAGCCGGATGCCGGCGGCGCGCGTGCGGGTCCGCAGGTCCTTCAGCCGGGCGAGCTGCGCGGCGGTCGGCTGCCACGGCACCGCCACGAAGATCTCCGTGATGCGCTGGCCGGTGGCCCACGGCACGACGGCCGCCGGATCGGCCTGCGACCACAACCACATCGCCCGGGAGCTGGCCATGGTCTTCGCCTTCGAATCGGTCGTGGTCCTCGTGGCCGGCGTGGCCGGCGTTGCGGCGGCCGGCTTCGTCGCGGCCGGTTTCGCGGCGGCCGGTTTCGCGGCGGCCGGTTTCGCGGCGGCCGGTTTCGTCGCGGCGGGTTTCGTCGCGGTGGGCTTGTTCGTGGCGGCGGACGCCGCGGTCGGGGCGAGGGTCAGCCCGACCGTCAGCGCCGCGGCCACCGCCCACAACTTCCGTGCCATGCCCGACCTCCGTGCCCGCCGTTGTGCGTGAGGGGCAAGCGTCACGGCCGGCCGTTGCGGGCAGGTGGCGGGCACGGTCCCGGACCGGTTCGATCCGGTTGCCGTGCCACGGGTCGGGCACATCCCGTGATACTGCGCCGCCCGCGACGTGCGGCCGGCCGGATCCCGGTGACCGGCCGGCCGACACGTGCGGGGTGTTGTTACGGGGTGCAGCAGGTCATGGCGTACACCTGGAACTCGAACAACGAGTAGCCGTAGGTCGTCGCGCGCTGGGTGCCGAGGACGCGGACATAGCGGCCCGACCCGCTCGCGTTGAGCGTCTGCACGCCGCCCGTGCCCGTCGTCGTGGAGTAGATCGTCGTCCAGGTGGTGCCGTCGGTGGATGTCTGCACCTGGAACGCCTTCGCGTAGGCGGCCTCCCAGTTCAGCACGACCTTGTTGACGTTCATGACGGCGCCCAGGTCGACCTGCAGCCACTGCGGGTCGCTGAACGCGCTCGACCAGCGGGTGCTGCCGCTGCCGTCGGTGGCGTTCGCCGCGGCGGTGCCGGCGTTCTCCGTTGACGAGGCGGTCGTCGGCCTGCCCTGCGAGACCAGGGTCCCGCCGGTGTTGCTGCCCGGCGTGCCGTTGACCGACATCTCCCACAGCGAGTAGCCGTACGCGGTGCCGCGCTGTGTGCCGTACATGCGCACGTACCGGCCGGAGCCGTTCACGTTCCAGACGTCGGTGCCGCCGTCGCCCGTCGTCGTCGCGGCGATGTCGACCCACGTCAGCTGGTCGTTGGAGGTCTGGATCCTGTACGCCTTGCCGTACGCCGCCTCCCAGTTGAGGGCGACGTTGGTGATGTTGTACGTCTGGCCCAGGTCCACCTGGAGCCACTGCGGGTCGCTGAACGCGCTCGACCAGCGGGTGTTCAGGTTGCCGTCGGTGGCGCAGGCCGGGCAGCCCGCCCCGCCCTCGTTCGAGGACGCCGTGGTCGGCTTGCCCAGCGCGACGTTGCCGGTCGGCTGGCTGCCGGGGCCCTTGTTGTACACGGCGACCCAGTCGATGTTCAGCTGCCCGCCGGAGACCGTGGCGGCGTTGGGCCCGCCGCCGAACGCGTCGGGGAAGCCGCCGCCGATCGCCAGGTCGTAGATGATGAAGAACGGGTGGTGCACCGCGTTGGCCCAGGTGGTGGCGTCGACCCGGGTCGCCGGCAGGGTGAAGTACAGCGCGCCGTCCAGGTACCAGCGGATCTCCTCCGGCGACTTCGACCGGTCGATCTCCACCGCGTACGTGTGGTAGCCGGTCTGGCAGCCGGCGCACGGCCGCTCGCCGCTGCCGAGCCCGGTCGACTCGTTGCACGGCCCGCCCGGGTTGACCCCGCAGTGCAGCGTGCCGAACGTCGAGCTGCGCCCGTTGATGTCCTCCATGATGTCGATCTCGCCGCTGGTCGGCCAGCTGGTCCCGGTCCGCAGCGTGGAGCCGAGCATCCAGAACGCGGGCCAGTAGCCGGCGCCGTTCGCGGTCGTCACGTCCGGCTGCTGGAGCGAGGACTCCATCCGCACGACGCCGCCGGGCTCGGCGCCGAACGTCGCGGCCTGCGTCTCGATCCGGCCCGACGTCCAGCCGGCCCGCGGGTCGGTCCCCGAGTGCAGCGCCCGCAGCGCCAGGTGACCGTTGCCGTCGTGGAACACGTTGGTGGTGCTGCTGGTCATCGTCTCGATCTCGCCGGTGCCGAAGCTGCTGCCCGGCCCGGTGTCGTACTTCCAGTTGGCGGTGTTGACGCCGGTGCCGGCGGCGGCGCCGAAGTCGTCGCTCCAGGTCAGCGTGAAGCCTGCCGGCGGCGCGGGCACGGCGGCCGCCGCGGCCTGCACCGTGCCGGCGGTGGTCGCGGCGTTCGCGACGGCGGTGATCGCCACCAGGGCGACTGTGGCGGCGACTGTGGCGGCGGCGGTGCCGGCGGCGACCCACCCGCGGAAGCGGCGCTTCGGGGCGGGCGCGTGCGGTGGTGTGTGCACTTCGTGCGGGTCGTTCATGCGGAATCTCCTCAGGCGGGGGTGTCCACGAGCGGCGGAGTCCTGCCGATGGGCGCGACGATGCGGCCGATGGCGGGTCGGCGGGCGGTGCCGGGACGTCCGGGCGGGTGGACGCGGACCGTGTGATTGGCCACGGTCGATGCGTTGAAGCTGAGAGAGCGCTCTCCCGGCACCGTACAACGCGCGGCGCCGGGTGGAAACCCTCGTTCTGCGCGCGGCGGGGCACAATCGGGGACGTGCGGATCGGGGTGCTGGGGCCGCTCGAGGTGCGGGCCACGTCCGGCGCGCCCGTCGAGATCGGCGGTGCGCGGCTGCGGGTGCTGGTCACGCTGCTCGCGCTGGACGCCGGGCGGCCGGTCACCGGCGCCCGCCTCGCCGACGGCATCTGGGGCGGCACCCCGCCGGGCGACGCCACCAACGCCCTGCAGTCCCTCGTGTCCCGGCTGCGCCGGATCCTGCCTGACGGGATGCTGCTCGCCCGCCCTTCCGGCTACCAGCTCGACGTCGACCCCCGCGACGTCGACCACCTCCTGTTCGCCGACCTGGTCGAGCGCGCCAGGGCGCTGCTGGCCGAGGACCCGGCCGCCGCGGTGCGCCTGTTCCGCGACGCGGAGGCGCTGTGGCGAGGCCCGGCGCTCGAGGACGCGGGGGAGGCGCCGCTCGTGCTCGCCCGGCGGGCCACGCTCGACGAGCTGCGCCTGGCCGCGACGGAGGACCGGACCGCCGCCGAGCTGTCCCTCGGCCGCCGCGTCGTGGCCGACCTGGAGGCCGCCGTCGCCGCCCACCCGCTCCGGGAGCGCCTCGTCGACCTGCTGATGCGCGCCCTGCACGCCGAGGGCCGCACCGCCGACGCGCTGCGCGCTTACACCCGCTGCCGCGAGACCCTCGCCGAGGAGCTGGGCGCCGACCCGTCCCCGGCGCTGACCTCCACCTACCTGACGATCCTCCGCAGCGCCCCACCCGGCCACCACGCGGCGGAGCCGCCGCAGATGCCGGGGGAGGCCGCGCCGGAGGAGTCCGCGGCGAACGGGGTGGGGAACCTGCGGGCGCCGCTGACCAGCTTCGTCGGGCGGGCGGAGGAGCTGCGGGCGCTGCGGGGCACGCTCGCCACGGCGCGGCTGGTGACGCTGGTCGGGCCCGGGGGAGCGGGCAAGACGCGGCTGGCGACCGAGGCCGGGCGGGCCGCCGCGCCGCGGGACGGGGTGTGGATCGTCGAGCTGGCCAACGTCACGGACCCCGCGGACGTCGTGCAGGCGGTGTGGACCGGGCTGGGCATGCGGGACCCGTCGGCGGCGGCCGGGCCCGTCCGGCGGGCGACGGTGGCACTGCCGAGGATCGCGGAGGCTCTGTCGTACCGGCGGATCCTCCTCATCCTCGACAACTGTGAGCACGTCGTCGAGGCCGCCGCGGCGCTCGCGGACCGGCTCCTCGGCGACTGCCCGGACCTGCGCGTGCTCGCCACCAGCAGGGAGCCGCTCGGCATCACCGGGGAGGTGCTGCTGCCGGTCGGGCCGCTGCCCGCGGACGCGCTGGACTCGGCGGCGGTGCGGCTGCTGTCGGACCGGGCGGCCGCGGTACGGCCGGGCTTCCGGCTGGACGGATCCGCCCTCCGGATCTGCCGGGCCCTGGACGGGATGCCCCTGGCGATCGAGCTGGCGGCGGCGCGCTGCCGGTCGATGACCGCGGCGCAGGTCGCGGACCGGCTCGACGACCGGTTCCGGCTGCTGACCCGGGGGAGCCGCACCGCGCTGCCGCGCCACCAGACGCTGCGGGCCGTCGTCGACTGGAGCTGGGACCTGCTCACCGAGCCCGAGCGGGCGATGCTGCGCCGGCTCGCCGTCTTCCCCGGCGGGGCGACCCTGGAGGCGGCCGCGGCCGTCTGCGACCCGGACGGCGCGCTCGGCGACCCGGTCGAGCTGGTCGCCGCGCTGGTCGACAAGTCGCTGCTGGTGGAGACCGGCGGGCGGTACGGGATGCTGGAGACCATCCGCGCCTACGGCCTGCAGCGCCTCGACGAGCAGGGCGAGACCGCGCGGCTGCGGCACCGGCACGCGACCTGGTTCCTGGCGCTCGCCGACCGGCTCGAGCCGACGCTGCGCACCGCCGGGCAGCTGGAGTCCCTCGCCGTGCTGTCCGCCGAGCACGACAACCTGCACGGCGCGCTGCGCCGCGCGATCGCCGACGGGGACGCCGACCTCGCCGTCCGGTTCGTGCTGGTCCTCAGCTGGTACTGGTGGATGCGCGGGCACCGGGTCGAGGGCGGCGCCCTGGCCGTCGCCGCCCTCGCGCTCGACGGGCCGTGCGACCCTGGGGCGCGCGCGATGGCGTGCGGGGTCGCCGCCGTCAACGGGTTCGACGGCGTCGGCGAGGCCTCGCAGGTGAACGAGTGGTTCGACGAGGCGTTCGCCCATCAGGGCGACCACCCGATGTTCCGGCTGTTCCAGGCCGTCGCGATGCTGTTCCGTCAGGGGTCGAGCGAGGCCACCCTCGACCGCATCGGCGCGCTCCTCGACGACCCCGACCCGTGGCTGTCGAGCCTCGGGCAGCTGCTGCTGTGCCACGCGGAGATGAACGTCGGCATCCCGTACGACGCCGCGGTCGAGCGCTTCGACCGCGCGCTCGCCGGGTTCCGGGCGATCGGGGAGCGGTGGGGGATGGCGGCGTCGCTGCAGTCGCTCGGTGAGATCCACGCCCGGCGCGGCGACTACGCGACCGCCGCCGGGCACATCGAGGAGGGGCTGCGCCTGTTCGACGTGCTCGGCGCCACCGAGGACCGGCCGCCCGCCGAGGTGCGGCTCGCCCAGCTGTACGAGCTGCTCGGCCGCGCGGACGAGGCGGAGGCGATGCTGGACCGGGCGCGGCACACGGCGCTCAAGGTCGGGTTGCCCGACGGGATCGCCTACGTCGAGTACGTGCACGCCGACCGGGCGCTGCGGGCCGGCCGGCTCGCCGACGCCCGGCAGCGGTTCGACCGTGCGGCCGAGGTGCTCGGCGCCGACCGCGCCTCGCCGCAGCTGCTCGCGGCCGTCCACGGTGGACTGGCGGTGGTGCGCGCCCGGGAAGGTGCGACGGCGGCCGCCCGTACCATGGCCGCAGTGGCTCTTGAACACGCCCGCGACGCGTTCGACGGGCCCGTCGCCGGAGCCGTGCTCGAGGACGCGGCGGAGGTCCTGCTGCTCGGCGGTGACCCGGCCACGGCCGTGACGCTGCTCACGGCGGCCCGGAAGACCCGCGGCGGCCCCGACCGCACCCGCCCGCACGTCGCCACGCTCACGACGGACGCCGAGGCCGCCCTGCCGGTCGCGGAGCGTGCCGCGGCGGTCGCCAGAGGTCACGCCCTGTCGATCGAGACGGCGGTTGATCTCCTGTAAATGGTTTGAAAATGCCCCGCGTCGCGGCGCAGGCTGAGAGGCCGCCAACACGATCCGGGGGGATCCACCATGCGCCTGCTCCGTGACCTGTGGGCCACGTCGCCGCGCCGCACCGGTTTCGTGGTGTTCCTGGTCGTCCTCGGCGCCGCCGGTCAGGCCCTCGCCGCCGGCGTCGCCGGATCGGTCCTGATCCATCGATCATGGACCATGTTCGTGGTCCTCGCGGTGGCGCTCTTCGCCGCCGTGGCCACCGACCTCCTCGTCGGGCTCATCATGGCCAGGGTCACCGCCGACTGGTCCGCCGACGTGCGCCGGCGGCTGTGCCGGGTCGCGTTCGGCCAGGACCTGCCGACCCTGGAGACCACGCCGGTCGGCGAGCTGCTCGACCGCATCGACGGCGACGTCTACCAGGTCGGCTCCGAGCTGCGCGGCAGCGGCGTGCGGATCGCGCAGTCGATCGCGTTCGGCGTGCTGTCGATCGGCACCACCTTGTACGTCTGGTGGCCCGCCGGCGTCGGCATGATCGTGCTCGTCGCCGGCCTCACCGCCGTGCTGCGCAAGCCGACGTCGAAGATCGGCACCGCCCGCATGGGCGAGGAGGAGGCCTGGTCCGACCTCGCCGCCTTGATGGAGGAGTCCATCCACGGCCAGGACGACGTGCGCACCAGCCTCGCCCGTCCCTACGTCCTGCGCCTGTACGCCCGGCGCGCCAGCGTCGTGCTCGAGCGCGGCCGCCAGGTCTGGACCCGCTCCGGCGCGGTCACGGCCGTCGCCGCCGGGACCGTCCGGGCCGGCATCGCGGTCATCGTCGTCGCCGGGCTGTGGGCAATGACCTCCGGCCACATCGACGGCGCTCGCCTCACCGCCGTGTGGCTGCTCGCCCTCGGCTTCGGCGCGACCGTCGAGCACACCAGCCGGATGGTGCCGGAGCTGCAGTACGCGCTGGGCGCCTGGGGCCGGGTGCTCCTGCTGCGCGACTCGCGGCAGGAGCCGCTCGGGGGTGCCGCGCCCGCGCCCGGCGACCTCGTCGTGCGGGACCTGACCTTCCGGTACGGGGCGGACTCCACGGCGCGGGCCGCGCTGCGCGACGTCAGCCTCACGTTCGCGCGGGGGCGTTCGTATGCCCTCATCGGCCGGACCGGATCGGGCAAGTCGACCCTGGCGAAGGTGCTGACCCGCGCCGTCGAACTGCCCCGCGGCACCGTCTTCCTCGGCGGCACCGACCTGCTCGACCTCGACATCGAGGCGCTGCGCCGCTGGATCGCCGTCGTGCCGCAGCGCACCGAGATCCTCGCCGGCACCCTCGCGGAGAACATCGCCCTCTTCGACCCCGCGCTGCTTCCCCGGGCCGCCTCCGCGCTGGAGGAGCTCGGCCTCACGTCGTGGGTCGCCGAGCTGCCGGACGGGATCGACACCAAGCTCGGCGAGGGCGGCCACGCGCTGTCCGCCGGGCAGGAGCAGCTCGTCGCGTTCGCCCGCATCGTCGTGCGCGACCCGCAGGTCGTCATCCTCGACGAGGCCACCGCGCGGCTCGACCCGGTCACCGAGGCGCAGGTCCAGCGGGCCACCGACCGGCTGCTCGTCGGGCGCATCGGCATCATCGTCGCGCACCGGCTGTCCTCCGTACGCCGCTGCGACGAGGTCGTGGTCCTCGCCGACGGCGCCGTCGTGGAGGCCGGCCCCATGTCGTCCTCGACCCGGTTCGCCTCGCTGCTGGCTTCTTCTGAGGTCCGTGTCACCGTGCCCGCGTCTTCCTCGTCGGTCGCGGTGCTCGATGCGCCGCCGCCGTTGGAAGGTTCGCTGGTCTCCGCCGTCACGGACAAAACGGACCCGCCGCCGCTGCCGAAGCTGCCGCGCGCCCGCACGCTGTGGAACATCTACAAGCTCGCCACCAACGACGCCCGGTTCGGCCTGGTCTCCGTCGCCATGTTCTCCCTCATGGTGTTCCTCGGCCTCGACGGCTCGGTGCTGCCGTGGCTGTGGGCCGACCTCGTCGACGGCACCGGCGACCTGCTGTGGCCGGCCGTCGGGATCGTCGCCGGCCTCCTGCTGCCGTTGCCGCTGCCGTACTACACCGGCAAGTGGTTCCCCGAGTGGTGGGTCAGGCAGCTGCTGCGCATCAGCCTGCGGCTCGTGCACGGCCAGACCGGCCCGCGCCGGGTCAGCAGCCACACGCCCGCCGAGGTCGTCGCGCAGGGCGGCGACACCGAACGCGTCGTCGTGCTCGCCGACAACCTCATCGACCAGTGGATCTGCGCCTTCGTCCTGGTCTCGATGACCCTCGTCTCGGGCTCCCTGGTGCCGGCCGCGTTCATGGCCGCCACGATCGTCGTCTCGGGCCTCACCGCCACCCTCTTCGGCCCCGTGCTGAAACGCTCGGCGACCTTCACGGTGGCGGCGCGCGCCGCGTTCGCCACCGCACTCGTCTCGTCGCTGTCCGCCGCCCGCACGGTGAAGCTCGCCGGCGCCACCAGCCCCGTCCTGGACCACCTCGCCAAGCTCGACGAGATCCGCAGCGCCCGGCAGCGCTGGGAGATCTCGATGCAGGTCTGGGCCCGCTCCACCCCCGCCATCGCCAGCGGCCTGCTGCCGATCGGGGCCTGGGCGCTGCTGCTCACCGGCCACCTCACGCCGGGCGCCACCCTCGTCGCCGTGTCCACCCTGGGCTCGGCCCGCTGGTTCGCGTGGACGACCGCGTCGCTGGTCTCGCAGCTGCCCTCCGCCCGCGTCTGGACCCGCCGCACCGTCGCGATGACCGGCGAGGGGGAGTACGCGGCGCAGGTCCCCGGCGTCGACCTGTCGCTGGGCACCGCACCGGCCCCGGTCGCGCCGCCGCGCCGCCCGCTGCGCCGCCTCGACCTCGACGGCTTCACCGCCGTCCACGAGGACGGCACCGTCGCCGTGCGCGACCTCGACCTCACCGTCTCCCGCGGCGAGCTCGTCCTCGTCGTCGGCCCCGTCGGCTCCGGCAAGTCCTCGCTCCTGCGCGCCCTGGCCGGCATCGTCCACCACACCGGCGCCCTGCGCTGGAACGGTGAGCCCGTCACCGAACCCGAGATGTTCCTGCGCCCCAACCAGATCGGCTACGTCGCCCAGCTCCCGCGCGTGCTGTCCGGCACCGTCGCCGACAACATCAGCCTCGGCCACGAGGTCGACCCCGACGACGCCGTCTCCACCGCGCAGCTCACCCACGACCTCGCCGCCGCCGGCGCCGGCCTGGGCCTGCTCATCGGCCACAAGGGCACCCGCCTGTCCGGCGGCCAGCTCCAGCGCCTCGCCCTCGCCCGCGCCCTGGCTCCCCGCACCGAGCTCCTCATCGCCGACGACGTGTCCTCCGCCCTCGACGTCACGACGGAGCTCGCCCTCTGGCGCGCTCTGCGCGCCCACGGCGTCACGGTGATCGGCTCCACCTCCAAGCGCGCCGCCCTCACCCAGGCCGACCGCGTCGTCGTCCTCCTCGACGGCACCGCCGCCGCCCAGGGCACCTGGCACGACCTGGAACCCCACTGGGGCCACCTAGCCGGCTGAGCCTTCGGGTCGCTTCATGATCATGTAGCGGATCCGGTCGCCATGACGACCGGATCCGCTACCTGATCAAGGACGGTGCGGGAGGGGTGGGTGGGTGCGGATGCGGGGCTGGTGGCCGGCGGCGAGACGGGTCAGGTAGGCACGCTCGACCGACCGCACGAATGCCGCCGGCGACTCCCGGATCTGCCGTGGCGAGAAGTGCAGCACCAGGGCGCCCGCCTCGGTCAGCCGCCGGTGCCGGCGCATGGTCCGCTCCCAGTCCTGCGGGGACAGGTGGTACTCGCGGGAGTCGACCTCCACGGCCAGGTCGGCCTCGGCGATCCATCCGTCCGGAGTGGGCAGCTCGACGCCGCCGGGGGTCGTGAGCCGGGGGTTCCACAGCGATCGGGGCAGCACCCGGGATCTGGCCAGGTGCGCCCGCGCGTCGCCCTCGGCGACAGACCTGATCCCGGCGACCATCTCGTCGACCGCCCGGCGCAGCAGCGCGGTCCCGGCGCGCGGTGCGGCAGCCAGCTCGCGGACCAGGTCCTCGACCGTGCACCGCCCGTCCTGCACCGCCTCGGCAACCATCGCCCGCACCTGCCGGGGGTCGCCGCACCGGCGGGCCGCCTCGGCGACCGAGCGCTCCGGTGACGTCACCCGCAACGGGCCGATGCGACGCGTGAACGGGTCCGGCCGGTGGGTGTGCTGAACCAGGACGAACCCCACCGACGGTGTGTTGCGGGTGGGTGGCACGAGCACCTGCAGCATCGGGTCCCTCGGCACGTTGCGGAATCCGTGCGCGGTGAGCGCGGCGGCCCCGGTGAGCAGGGCATCCGGGCCGCCGTGCAGCAGGGCGGCGATGCACCGCTGCCGGTGGTCGAGCTCGCCGCTGAACACCGCGAACACGTTCGGCAGCACCCGCTGCCAGCGGCCGGTGTGCAGGCGCCAACGCAGCTGCGATCTGGTCACGCCGGCGGCGGTGAGCTGTGAACGGGCGATGAGGCCGTGCTGAGTGCCCCCCATGAGGCCCGACAGTGCCGCAGCTTCCGCCGGACCGGAAGCGGCGGGCAAGAGCTGTGGACAACGCGAAAGCGGCTGGCGTTGACGCTGGTGGCAAGGTTTACGGTTGGCGGCATGCGGATCGGTGAGCTGGCGGAGCAGGCCGGGACGAGTGCGCGGGCGCTGCGGTACTACGAGCAGCAGGGGTTGCTCAGCGCCAGGCGGACGTCGAACGGGTACCGGGAGTACGACGAGGAGGACCTGCGGCTGGTGCGGGAGATTCGTGCCCTGCTGGAGATCGGGTTCAACCTCGAGGACACCCGGCCGTTCGTGGAGTGCATCCGCGAGGGGCACAGCTCGGGGGCGGAGTGCCCCGGGTCGGTCGAGGTGCTCACCCGCCGGCTCGCCGAGATCGACGACTACATCGTGCGGCTGCGGCGGATCCGGGCCACGATCGTGAAGGAGCTGGGCTGAGTCATGCAGGACATCACGGATGCCACGTTCGCCGAGGAGGTGCTCGGCAGCGAGCTGCCGGTGCTGGTGGACTTCTGGGCGGAATGGTGCCCGCCGTGCCACCGGTTGTCGCCGGTGCTGGAGGAGCTGGCCAGGGAGTACGAGGGCCGGGCGAGGATCGTGAAGATCGATTCGGATGCGAACCCTGAGACGGTGCGGGCGTACGGGGTGCTGTCGATGCCGACGCTCAGCCTGTTCCGCAACGGGGAGCTGGTGTCGCAGGTGGTCGGGGCGCGGCCCAAGTCACAGCTGCGGGCGCAGCTCGACACCGTGAGCTGAAGCACCCTCAACCAGGCGGCGAACCCGCCGAAATAGCACAGGTGCGGGGAAAGCTGTGGATGTGGTGGACGGTCGCCGGCGTACTGACGACCGTCGGCTACTTCCTGCTCCCCACCGGGTCGCTCGCCGCCGGCCTCGTCTACGACGGGCTCGGCGCCGCCGCCGCGACGGTGCTGCTCGCCGTGGCCCCGAGGCAGGCCGCGAAGGAACGGCCCGCGTGGTGGCTGTTCGCGGCCGGCATGCTGCTGTGGTCGAGCGGCGACGCCGTCTACACCTACTACGCGCACGTGCTGCACCAGGACCCGTTCCCGTCGGTGGCGGACGCGCTCTACCTGGCCGCGTACCCGCTGCTCGCCTCCGGCGTGTTCGTGCTGGTCCGGCAGCGGGCCGGCCGCAGCCGCGCGGCGGTCCTGGACGCCTCGATCGTGGCGACGGGCGCGGGGCTGGTGCTGTGGACGTTCCTCATGCAGCCGATCGCGGACGACGGCACCGCGATCGGCACGCGGGTGGTGGCGCTCGCGTACCCGGCGTTCGACGCGCTGCTGCTGGCCATGCTCGCCAGGCTGTTCGTCTCCGGCGCTGTGCGCGACGCCGGGATCGGCCTGCTCGCCACGTCGCTCGCCCTGCTGAACTGCGCCGACGTCATGTACTCGATCGTCACGTCGTACACCTCCTATGGCGGCGGGCTGTTCGACGCCGGCTGGATGCTGTCCTACGTGCTGTGGGCGGCCGCCGGGCTGCACCCGTCGTCGAGAGCGCCCCGGGCGAAGGCACGGGAGGCGCGGGCGACGGTCGGGTGGGTGCGCCTGCTGACCCTGGCCAGCTCGTCGCTGCTGGCCCCGGGCGTGCTCCTGGTCCAGGGCGTCACCCGGCCGCACGACATCGACTGGCTGCCGGTCGGCGCCTGCGCCGTCGTGTTGTTCCTGCTGGTGGGTGTACGCATGGCGGGGCTGGTCCGGCAGGTGCACCGGCTCGCCATGCTCGACGACCTGACCGGCCTGGCCAACCGGCGGGAGCTGGAGGCGCGCATCCGGGCGGCGCTCGACACCCCCGCGACGGTCGCGCTGATCGACCTCGACGACTTCAAGGGCATCAACGACCGGCTCGGCCACGGCGTCGGCGACCGGCTCCTCATCGCCGTCGCCGAGCGGCTGCGGTCGGTGGCCCGCCCGGGCGACACCGTGGCGAGGCTCGGCGGCGACGAGTTCGCGCTGCTGCTGCCCGGCGGCGACGTGGCCGCCTACGCCGAGGCCCTGGAGCGGCCGTTCCAGGCAGGTTCGCACCGGCTGCTGGTGCGCGCCAGCGTCGGCGTCGCGGACTGCCTGGGCACCGGCGAGGAGTTCGAGCCGCTGCGCCGCGCCGACGTCGCCATGTACGCGGCGAAGAAGACCGGCGGGCGGGTGCTGCGCTACGACACGGCCCTCGACCGGCAGGCGTCCGAGCACGCCGAGCTCGGCGCCGAGCTGCGCACCGCCCTCGACGAGTCGCAGTTCTTCATGGCGTACCAGCCGATCGTCGCCCTCCCGTCGGGGGAGACCGTCGCGGTGGAGGCGCTGGTGCGCTGGCGGCACCCGCTGCGCGGGCTCGTCAGCCCGGCCGACTTCGTGCCGGTCGCCGAGCACAACGGCCTGATCGTCGAGCTCGGCGCCTGGATCCTGCGCGAGTCGTGCGCCCGGATGGCGCACTGGCGGGCCACCCTCGGCGCCGACGCGCCGCAGCGGGTGAGCGTCAACGTCTCGGCCCGGCAGCTGTCGGAGCCCGGCTTCGCCGAGTCGGTCGCCGCCGTGCTCGCCGACACCGGCCTGCCGCCGCGGCACCTGGTCGTCGAGGTGACCGAGACCGCGGTCTTCGACAGCGACACCGCCCTGGACACGCTGCGTGCGGTGCGCGCGCTCGGCGTGCGGATCGCCCTCGACGACTTCGGCACCGGGCACTCGTCGCTCGGCCTGCTGCAGACGGCGCCGGTCGACATCCTGAAGGTGGACAAGTCGTTCGTGGATCACGTCGGTACGCCCGGGCGGCAGGCCGTGATCGCGCGGGCCCTCATCGACGTGAGCAACCATCTCCAGCTGACCGCGATCGCCGAAGGGGTCGAGACCGCGGCGCAGGCCGAGGAGCTGTACCGGCTGGGTTACCGCTTCGTCCAGGGGTACCTCTACGGCCGGCCCGCGCCGGACCTCGTCAGGTCGAGCGGCCAGCACCAGCTGACCGCCTGGACCACCACCGTCAGGAGGGCGGCCGGCACCAGCTGACCGCCTGGACCACCGCCGTCAGGAGGCGGTCAGCACCAGCTTGCCGCGCAGGCCGCCGGCCTCCAGCCGCCGGTGCGCCTCCGCTGCCTCGTCGAGGGGCAGGGTGCCGGCGACCCGGGTGACCAGGCCCGCGCCGAGCAGCTCGGCGAGCAGCGCCCGGTCCGGGGTCACGTGCACCGTGCCGACCCGCACGCCGCGCTCGGCAGCCGGGGCGGCCGGGTCGGTGACGGCCACGTGCACGCCCCCGTCGCGGACCGCGCCGATCGCCCCCGGCACCGACGCCGCGTCCAGCACCGCGTCGAACGCCTTCGGCGGCAGCGGGTCGGTGCGCGACAGCACCGTCTTCGCGCCGAGCCCCGCGACGAACGGCTCGTCGCTGGTGGACGCGACCGCCGTCACCTCGACGCCCGCGGCCGCCGCCAGCTGCACCGCGAACCCGCCGACGCCGCCGCTCGCCCCCGTGACGAGCAGTGACTGGCCGGCGCTGAGCCCGGCGATGCGCAGCGCCTGCGCCGCCGTGACCGCGTTCAGCGGCAGCGTCGCCGCCGTGACGAGATCCGTGCCGGCGGGCACCGGCGCGAACCACGCCGGGTCCGCGAACAGCACCGAGGCCTGGGCGCCGACGGTGCCGCCCTGCTCGAACCACGGCACGAACCCGGCGACCCGCTGCCCGTCGTCGGTGACCCCGGCGAAGTCCCAGCCCAGGACGAACGGCCCGGTCAGGTCCGGCAGCAGCGCGGCCAGCCAGCCGGCCCGCGTCGCCACGTCGACCGGGTTGACCGCGGCCGCCTCGACCCGCACCCGCACCCGCCCGGCGGTGTCAGGGACCGGCGAAGTCCGCTCCACGACCCGCAGCGCGTCGATCCCGCCGTACCGCTGCACCTCGACAACTCGCATGACGATCCCCCTCTGGTGTCGCTCTGACAGGGACCAGCCTGAATCGAGGCAGGTACTGTTGGAAACCAGGCACCTGAAAGTGCCCTAGGGACGCGAAGGGACCGTCATGACGAAGACCGCGGAGCAGCAGCGCCTCGAGGCGAAGGTCCTCTACGACGCCTACATGGCCGCCTGCCCGACCCGCGAGGTGTTCGCCACGATCGCCGACAAGTGGGCCGGCCTGCTGGTCAACGCGCTCGCCGACGGCCCGCGCCGGCACAGCGAGCTGCGGCGCCGCATCGCCGGCGCCAGCCAGAAGATGCTGACCCAGACACTGCGCACCCTGGAGCGCGACGGCCTGGTCAAGCGCACCGTCACCGCCGCGGTCCCGGTCCGCGTCGACTACGAGCTGACCCCGCTCGGCCAGTCCCTGGCCCCGGTCCTCGGCGCCCTGAAAGCCTGGGCCGAGACCAACATCGAGCACATCATGGCCGCCCGGGACGCCTACGAGACCGTTTGAGCATCGGCGGCGTCACAAGCCCTTCAGCGGGCGACCGCCCGGCCGATGACGCGGGCATGCCGGGACCGACGATGGACGCCGCCGCCCGCGACGCGGTGTTCGCCACTGTACTGGCGGAGCACCCCGACGCGTTCGTCAGCGCTGTCACGGTGCAGGGGCTGTTCGCGCCGCTGCCGGACGAGCTGCGCCGCAGCGGCCTGCGCCCGCTCGAGGGTCCGTCGTCCGCGCTCGGCCTCATCGTCGGCGAGGACCACCCGGCGGTCGTCGACGCGTGGCACCGGGCGGTGACGGAGGGCGCCGCCGAGTGCCTGGTCCGCCCGAGGGCCGCGCCCGGCGTCGTCGCCCGCATGCTCCTGGTCGACACGACGCACCGCTTCGGCCTGTACACCTGCTGCATCACGGGACTGGAAGGGCCGCTCGGCGCGCTCGGCGCCGACCCGGTGCGGCCGCGGATGGTCACCGTGCGCAAGGACCAGACGGCGGTCATCACCGCCGCCGATCCGGGCATCGAGCGGCTGCTCGGCTGGACCGCGGAGGAGCTCGTCGGCCGCCGCACCATCGACCTCGTCCACCCCGACGACCACCAGCGGGCCATCACCGGCTGGATGGACCTGCTCACCGTTCCGGACGGCGGCGCCCGCCGGGTCAGGCTGCGGCACCTGCACCGCGACGGCCGCGCCGTCTGGTTCGAGATCACCAACCACAGCTTCCTCGGCACGCCCGGGGACCCGCACGTCGTCGGCGAGATGCTCGACATCAGCGACGAGATGGCCGCCGAGGAGGCGCTGCGGGCCAGCGAGCAGCGGCTGCGCCGGCTCACCGAGGCGCTGCCGATGAGCATCCTGCAGATCGACGCCGACCGGGTCATCGTGTATCAGAACGCGCGGGTCGCCCGCACCGTCGGCACCGCGGAAGGCGACGTGCTCGACGGCGCCCGCCTCGCCGGCGGCGTCACCCCCGGCGACCTGCCCAAGGTCTCCGCCGCCCTCGACGCGGTCCTGCGCGACGGCGCCGACGCCGACCTCGAGTACGGCTTCCGCCACCCGGACACCGGGCTGCGCCGCGTCGACGCGAAGGTCCGCGCGCTCGCCGGCGATGACGGCCGGGTGACCGGCGCCATCATCTGCCTCACCGACGTCACCGACGCGGTCCGGATGCGCGAGGAACTGCACCGGCAGGCGACGTACGACGCCCTCACCGGCTGCCGCAGCCGCGCCGCGACCCTCACCGCCCTCGAAGAGGCCCTGGCCCTGCCGGCCGGCGGCCGGGGTGTCGCCGTCGTCTTCGTCGACCTCAACGAGTTCAAGCAGGTCAACGACCGGCACGGGCACGCCGCCGGCGACCGCCTCCTCACCCACGTCGGCGACCTGCTGCGCGGCGCGGTCCGCGACGGCGACGTGGTCGGCCGCTTCGGCGGCGACGAGTTCGTGGTCGTCTGCCGCGACGTCGCCGGCCGGCCGCAGGCCCGCCGGATCGCCGAGGCCCTCGCCACCGCCGTCGCCGCCGACAGCGCCGCCCTGCGGTTCGACGGCATGCGGATCCTGCCGCGGGCCAGCATCGGCGTCAGCTGGGCGCGCCCCGGCACGGTCGACGCCGACGCCCTCGTCGCCCGCGCCGACGCCGCCATGTACCGCGCGAAGAAGTCCCGGGCCGGCCGCGTCGCCCTGCAGGAAGCCGCCTAGCACGGGGCCTCCTGCCGCCGCCGGGTCCTCCAGGATCGGCGGTCGACTCGGGGGAGGCGCCGCATGGATGACCTGGCACCGTCGGACACGGAGGCCACCGTCGTCACCGTGCTGACAGGAGCGGGGGTGCTGCTGGCGCTCGCGCTGCTGGCCACCCTGGCGGTGCTGCGCCGCAGGCGCCGCCCGGTCGCACCGCCGCCGGGCCGGCCGGCGCTCGGCCTGGCGTTCCTCACGGTGGTCGCGACCGTGCTGCTGTTCTTCGGCGGCCGGATCCCGTTCGTCGACGCCCACCCGGGCGACTCCGCGACCCTCTTCGAGCTGCACGGCCGGCAGGCGCCGGTGTACTGGATCGCGTACCTGATCGGCGGCGGCCTCCTCGTCGTCCTCGTCACCGCGCTGTTGAAGTCGCCAGCCACCCTGCGCTGGGTCGTGGGCCCGCCGGCTGCGCTGGTCGCGGCCCTGATGATCCTGCTGATGGCCGCGCTGCGCCTGAAGATCAGCCACCTGGACGAGCGCCTCGCCGCCGCCCACCTGCCGGAGATCGGGCCGACCCCCGAGGCCAGCGACGGTGCCGCCGGCGCGTACGCGATGGGCGGCTGGATCCTGGGCGTCCTCGGCGTCGCGCTCCTGGCGATGGCCCTCGTGCTGCTGCTCGCCCGGCCCGCACGACCTGGTGGTGCTCGTCGCGGTGACCGCCGGCGTCACGATGCTCAGCGCCCCGCACCTCGGCGCCGACTACTGGGGCCTGCGCGACGGCAGGGCCGAGCGCGTCAGCTACTCCGCGTTCGAGCTCGGCGGCCGCGCCCTCGCCTGGCCCGCCGTCATCACCCTCCTGGCCGCGCTCGTCGTCGCGATCCCGTTCCTGCCGAAGTGGTACCGCGGCGTGGCCACGTCCGCCGCCGCGGTCGCACCCGTCTGGATCGGTCTCGCCGTCGGCGTCTCGGCCGACCTCCTGGACGGCGTCGCCCAGCGCCGCGACGCCGAGGGCTACACCGTCGCCGTCACTCGCGGGGGCAGCGCCGGCATGTTCCTGTACGTCGTCACGCCGGCGCTCGTCGTCCCGATCGTGGCGCTGCGCGCCTGGTCCGTCTCCCGCCGCCGCACGGCACCAACCGTGGCGGGCCCGGTCGCGCCCGCGGCCGCCCCGGTGGAACGGGCCGGCTAGCGGCGGCCGCCGCTGCCCCAGTAGAACGGGCCGGTCGCGTGGACGGTGACGGCCCAGCCGAGCTCGTCGAGCCGCCGCTCGAGGTCGGCGGGCCGGTGCGGGATCTTGAGGATCCGGTAGGGCGTCCCGTCGGTGAGCCGGCGCTGGATCACCGGGGAGTCCGCGCCCTCGATGAGCTCCTCCTCCGTGCGGTAGGCGTCGTCGACGAAGAGCACCCGCCCGTCCGGTTCGAGGCAGTCGGACACCATGGACCAGAACGGCGCGAAGCGCTCCGCCGGGACGTGGGACAGCCAGAAGCCGAAGAACACCACGTCGTAGCGGCGGTCCGGCCGCCAGTTGAACAGGTCGGCGCGCTCGAAGCGCACGGGCGCCGCACCCACGCGCGCCGCGGCGATGCGGAGCATCTCGGCGGAGGCGTCGACGGCGGTGAGGTCGGTGGCGTGCCGCAGCAGCTGCCGGGTCC
The DNA here is from genome assembly GCF_039531485.1 of Dactylosporangium maewongense. Lineage (NCBI taxonomy): Bacteria > Bacillati > Actinomycetota > Actinomycetes > Micromonosporales > Micromonosporaceae > Dactylosporangium > Dactylosporangium maewongense. The sequence continues at coordinate 226,883 of NZ_BAAAQD010000009.1, forward strand.
AGGTGGCCGGGCCGCAGGCGAGCTCCAGGACCCGGCCGGTCGGCCGGAAGTCGTCGATGGCTCTGGTGAGTTCGTCGCCGCCGTCGAAGTGCAGCGCGTGGTCGTCGTACTCGGACGCGACCGCCTGGTAGAAGGCGGCCTGTTCGTCGAGCAGCGTCGTCAGCCGGTCCCCGTCGCCCATCCGCCGACTATCCCGGAACCCTCCGCCGGGGCGCAACGCCGTCGGTCAGCGGATGGCGAAGACCGCCAGGCCCTCCGGGGCCTCCGCGTGGATCTCGACGCCGGAGACGGACGCCTCCGCGGGGCCCTGGCGGGTCCACGCGACCAGCCGCTCGACCGCCTCCAGGGGGCCCTCGAAGACCGCCTCGACGCGGCCGTCGTCGAGGTTGCGGACCCAGCCGCCGACGCCGGCGCCGACGGCGACCCGCCGGCACGTGTCGCGGTAGTAGACGCCCTGGACCCGTCCCGACACCAGCACCCGCCTGCGCTCCATGCTGCGACGCTACGTCATCGGGACGGCCGTTCGGGCAGGAGCCGCTCCTCGTGGTCGAGCTCCCGCTCCAGGACCCGCAGGCCCTCGTCGGGCAGGGTGCCGGCGTCCCGCCAGCGCAGCAGCTCCTCCCGCTGGGCGTCCATCGCGGCGCGCCGGACCCGCAGCGCCGCCTCGTACCGTGGCGACACCGGCATCTCGGGCGACTCGGCGTTCTGCAGGAGGTCGATGCGGCCCTGGTAGCGGGCGAGGCGCTGGTTGAGCAGGCCGCGCATGACCTGGATCGCCTCCATCTCGGCGGCGGCGTCCTCCGCGGACCGCCGGCCGGGCTTCTCGCCGATGACGACGGCGAGGTCGTCGAGGCGTTCGAGGGCGGCGCGGACCGACGCGGAGCGGGCCTCGTTGCGCAGGCGGGCCTCGTCGACGGCGTCGGCGCGCAGGCCGAGGCGGCGCACGAGGGGGCCGAACGTGAGGCCCTGCCCGACGAGCGTCACGAGGACGACGGTGAGGGTGCAGAACAGCAGCAGGTCGCGGTCGGGGGTGATGATGGGCAGGGTGAACACGGCCGCGAGGCTGATGACGCCGCGGGTGCCGGCCCAGCTCAGCGCGGTGACCTCCCGGCCGGTGAGCTTGCCGGCGTGCTGCCCGGTGCCGAGGCGGGAGTGCAGCGACCTGGGCAGCGACTGGGTGAGCAGGAGCCACACGGGCCGGATGAGCAGCACCGACCCGACCGACACGAGGACCGCCGTGACGATGGTGGAGGTCTCGTACCGGCGCAGCCCTTGGAGCACGTCCGGCAGCTGTTGGCCGATGTACAGGAACACGAAGCCCTCGAGCAGGAAGTCGACGAGCCGCCAGACGGCGCTGGTCTGCAGGCGGCTGGCGCCCGACGCGGCGCGGGGCGCGTGGTGGCCGACGACGAGACCGGCGACGACGACGGCGAGGACACCGGAGACGTGCAGGTGCTCGCCGAGCAGGTACGCGGCGAACGGCGTGGCGAGGGAGATCGCGTTGGCCGTGAGCGGGTCCCGGTTGAGGGGCCGCAGCATCCCGACGCCCACGGCGACGACCGCGCCGACGGCGGCACCGCCGACGGCCGCCACGACGAACCGGACGACGGCCGCGGTCGCGGAGAACTTGTCGCCGAGGATCGCCGCGGACGCGAAGCTCAGGATCGTGAGGGCGGTGGCGTCGTTGAGCAGGCCCTCGCCCTGGATGATCGTGACGAGCCGCTGCGGCAGGCCGACCCTGCGCCCGACGGCGAGGGCGGCGACCGGGTCGGGCGGGGCGACGGCGGCGCCGACCGCGATCCCGGCGGCGAGGGACGCGCCCGCGACGAGGTGGTGGAAGCCGGCGCCGATGGCGAGCGCGGTGATGAGCACCAGGATGACCGACAGGCTGACGACGATCCGCACGTTGCGCCGGATCGCCATCAGCGACGCGTCGAGTGCCGTGCTGTACAGCAGCGGCGGCAGCACGAACGTCAGCAGGATCTCCGGCTCGAGGGTGATGTCCGGGGCGGGCAGCAGCCCGTACACGATGCCGAGGACCGGCAGGATCGCGGCGGCGGGCAGCCCGGTGCGCCCTGCGAACCAGCGCACCGCGACGACGACGGCTACCGCGGCGAGGGCGAACAGCAGCAGCGTCTCGGCACCCACCACCCCATTGTCGGTGCCTAACGGGTGGAAGGCTTCCCAGACGGCGACTTCGCCGTCGTCGCGCCGGGCGTCACGGCCGGCTGGTCGGCGTTGTTGTTGATCATTTCGGGGTGCCCGGCGAGGAACGGGCCGACCTCGTCCCGGGCGATCGCGGTGAGGAGCGCCTTCGCGTTGTCGTCGAGGATCTCGTACGACTGCCCGCCGATCGTCTCGGAGTGGAAGTCGCCGTTGTTGACCTTCAACGTCACCATCTGGTCGGGTTTGATGCCCTTGAGGGTGAAGATCCAGTCGGTGAGGTCGATCTTGTTGTTGTAGAACGAGACCGCGTCGCCCATCCGGTTCAGTATCTCGGTGATCTTGATCGGGTTGAGCATGACGCCGGAGCTGGTGGCCTTCTTCAGCATCGCCTTGATGAACTGCTGCTGGTGGCGCTGCCGGCCGTAGTCGCCGTCGTTGTTGGCGAGCTTGTCGCGCTGCCGCACGTAGTCCAGGGCCTCCCAGGCCGCCATGTCGTAGCAGCCGACCTCGTAGGTCTGGGCACGCATGTTGGGCTTGAGGGTGGTGGGGAGGTCGTTGACGAAGTTGTAGGGCACGCCCTCCTTGCCGGTCTTGGTGTTCCAGCCGGTGTGGATGGAGATGACCCGCTCGTCGACGCACATGTGCACGCCGCCCATCGCGTCGACCAGGCCCTTGAACCCGTCGAAGTTGACGATGGCGGCGCCGTTGAACCGCAGGCCGCCGGTCAGCTCCTTGACGGTCTCGGCGAGCAGCTCCAGGCCGCCTTCGCGGCCGCCGCCGTTCTCCGAGCCGGCCTGGAACGCGGCGTTGATCTTGCCGGTGCCGCCGGTGTACTTCGTCTTCGGAAACGCCGGGATCCTGACCCGGGTGTCCCGGGGGATCGAGGTCAGGTAGACCGCGTCGTGGCTGGCCGGGATGTGCGCGATGATGATCGAGTCGGCGCGGGCGCCCATCTCGGCGTTGCCGGCGCGCTCGTCGACGCCGACGAGCAGCAGGTTGATCGGGCCGTCGATGATGTTGCCCTCGGCGGCGGCCTGGCCGAGACCGCCCTCATGGGTGATCTGGTCGCTGTAGTGGTCCAGCAGCAGCTTGCCGCCGATCAGCCCGCCGCCGCTGGCGACGAGCAGCAACGCGCCCAGCACGAGGAGCAGCTTCGCCCACAGCGGGTCCTTGCGTTTCTTCTTCGCCACCGCACGCCCTTCCAACCGTCGATCTCATGCTGAAGACGGAACCGGGGCGTGCAACGTTGCGTCTCGCTACTCGGGTCGGCCGTCTTTGACGATAGCGCCGACGAGTTTCCACTGGTCGTCCCGTGTTCACCCGATGTACGGGTGGCAAGTGTGGCGATGCTCACCCTGCCAGGTCGACCGCCGAGCCCGACGGGCGGCGTGGGGAGGCGGGGGCGGGCTGGATCCGGCCGGGGACGCCGATGCGCACCACCATCGCCGGGTGGCCGACGTCACCGAGCATCCGGCGCAGCATCGTGCGGGCCGGCAGGACCTCGACGAGGTCGCTCATCGGCGAGGCGGCCAGGCCGTCACCGGCGGCGGTGAGCAGCACCGCCGACAGCGCCTCGCCCGCCGCGATCCAGTCGCGGGCCAGGTCGCCGCCGGTGACCAGCACCGCGTAGCGGGCGTGCCGGTCGGCGACGTCGCCGCCGGCGTACACGCTGGGAAGGGCATCCGGCGTACCGGTGAAGTCACGGACCGGCACCGGCCGCGGCCCGCCCTCCGCGGCGGTCGCCGGCGGGACCCCGTCCTCGGCGCCGTCGTGCACCCAGGTCGCCAGCTCGGCGCGGTACGCCGGGTCGGCCCGCTCGACGTCGGCCGCGTGGCCGGCGGCCACCACGACGTCGACCAGGTCCCGCGGGCGGACCACGTGCAGGTTGGCGCCGGCGGTCGCGGCCGCCCGGCGGAGCCCGTCGAGGGCGGCCTCGGGCACGTCCCGCTCGGCGAACGGCCGTCGGTCGGTGCGCCGGATGCCGATCGCCCGGCGCAGCCGCTGCGCCGCCGCGGTGCGTTCCCCGGCGCCGGTGACCCGCACGGTGGCGAGCAGGTCCGGGTCGCCGGCGTCCGGCAGGTACGTCACCTCCGCGGCGAACCCGTCCGCGGCGAGCGCGACCCGGGCGTGGTGCAGGGCGGCGCCGCAGCTGAGCGTCAGCAGCCGGCCGTCGGGGTCGATCACCGGCAGCTGCCGCGACCGGTCGGCGCGCAGCTGCGCGGTGTCGCCGTCGATGCGCCAGTGCCACGGCTGCGTGTTGAGGATCGACGGGGCGCCGAGGGCGGCGAGGACGGCGTCGGTCAGCGCCCGGCCGGCCGGGCTGACCCGCACGGCGGCGCCGTGATCGGTGTACAGGATGGCGGCCATGACGGGCTCCTTCGGATGCTCTGAGAGTGACGCTTCCAGCCTCGCCCCAGGCGGCGGGTGGCGGGCAGGGCGCAGATGCCCGCACCCGCGGGACCTTGGTCCCAGCCTTCTCAGGACCGTTTGTCTGCCGCTGTACGAGAGGCCGCCTGCGGCGCGGTGTGCGACGCAGGCGGCTGCTCGGTACGGGTTGCTCAGCTTGTTTCCTGGTTCGCCCTGGGCTGGGTTGCTCAGGCGGTGGCGGGCTGCGGGGCGGGGGTGCGGCGCAGGCGGGGCAGCCAGCGGACGTCGCCCGCGGTGGCCGGGTCCGAGCCGTAGGCGAGCAGAGTCAGGAAGACGCCGTAGACGGGCAGGTGGCCGAGCAGTTCCGGGGCGCCGAAGATGAGCAGCGTCGCGTTGAACGGGACCGCCGCGACCAGCATCGCCAGCTGCGGCATCGCGCCCGAGAGGACCAGCAGGCCGAAGAGCAGCTCGGTGGCGCCGGCGACGAGGATGAACGTGTCGGCGGGGACGTGCAGGCCGAGGTAGGCGAAGACGTCCAGCTGCGGGTAGTGCTCCAGGGTGGCGCGGGCCATCGCCGGGTTGGCGAGCTTCTCCGAGAACGCGAGCGTGACCAGGGCGGTCGCGACGCCGACCCGCAGCGCGAGCAGCGCCCGGCGCAGGGCCTTCGGGTCGGGGGTGACGGCGCCGTGCCGGTCGCCGGACGGCGGCAGGAACGCGAGGAACCCGGCGATGCCGAGCAGGTCCGCGGCCTCCAGGAGGCTGACCGGCCCGGTCGCGGCGAGCGCCACCGGCCCGACGACGACCAGCAGCAGGGCGGCGGGGCGCAGCCGGTACCCGGTGATGAACCAGACGCCGAGCGCACCCTCCACGACGCCCAGCAGCGCCGGGGCGGGCAGCTCGTGCAGCTCCAGGTCGGCGGCGAGGAAGTAGCCGCGGGCGGCGAGGGTGAGCAGGCTGACCCCGAGGTGGATCGCCAGCAGGCGCGGCAGGTAGGGGGTGATCCGGCCGAGCGGGCGCAGGATCCCCAGCTCCGGGGTGCCGACCCGCCGCCCGACGGCCCGCCAGGCCACGGTCACCGCGACGACGAGCGCGAGCACCGCGAGCGTGGTCGGCCGGGTCGCGAACGACCAGTCCGGCGTGTAGGCCGACGGGTCCTCGAGGAACCACTTCTCGTGGGCCAGCACAATGTCGTCGCGTTGCATCGGGTCGCCTCCAGCGTCCGCCGTCATCCCTGCCATCTCAGGATCGGCGGGCACGGCACCGGTCCTCAGGGCCGAAGGTCCTGAGTCGGCGGGACACGTGGCATCACGACAGCACGGCGTCACCGCATCGGCACCACGGGGGCACCGCGAGGGCACCACGAGGGCACCACGAGGGCACCACGGCGGCACCGGGGTCAGCGGTCGACGGCGATCCAGGTCGCGTGGGCGACGGCGAGGACGTCGCCGCCGGGGCCGTACAGCGTGGACAGCACCGACGCCTTGCGCCCCTCGGAGCCGACGTGCCGGCCGGTGATCACGCACTCGGCCCCCGGCGGCGGGACGGCGTCGACGTGGGCGGTCATGCGGCCCAGGACGTACGGGCGGCCCTCCGTCAGCACGGACCAGCCGCCGGGGCAGTCCAGCGCCGCCCAGACCAGGACCGGCGACACGTCCGCCGGGACGCGCCAGGGCGTGGCGGTGCGGCCGTCGGGCAGCGGCCCGGGGAACAGGCCCAGGCCGTCGGTGCGCTCCGGCCCGCACACGAAACAGGTCGGGAACGGGTGCGCGGCGAACCCGAGGTAGCCCGCCGACGCCTCGACGGCCGCCGCGAACGGGACCGACGGGACCGCGTCGGGCCGCTCCCCGCTGTCGGCCCGCGCGGAGGCGACGAGCGCGTCGCCGTCGTGCACCTGCACCGAACCGGCCGTGGTACTGACGGCGAGCGGCGTGTCCAGCGGCGGCGGCCTCCGCAACGTCACCTCGGCCGGCCCCTCGAGGTGCGCCGCGACCAGCCCGGCGGTGTAGCCGCCGTTGCCGGAGCCGGGTGGACCGTTGTACCGCGCCTCGATGATCATCGTGCCCCTTCACGTACGCTGCCGGCATGGACGGCTCTGACGCGCCCTTGCCCCGCTCCGCCGTGCCCTCGTTCGAGGCGCCCCGGTTCGACGTGCCCGGGCAGGTGGCCCTGGTGACCGGGGCCGCGCGGGGGCTCGGCCGCGCGATCGCTCTCACCCTCGCACACGCGGGCGCCGACGTCGCGCTCGGGCTGCGCGACGCGGGCGCCGACGCGGGTCTCGCCGCCGAGGTCGCCGCGCTCGGCCGGCGGGTGCTGCCGCTGCAGATGGACGTCACCGACGTCGGCCAGGTCCGCGCCGCCGTCGACGCGACCGTCGCGCACTTCGGTCGCCTCGACATCCTCGTCAACAACGCCGGCATCGCCCCGGAGAACCTCGCCGAGGACGTCGTCGAGGACGACTTCGACCGCACCCTCGCCGTCAACCTCAAGGGCACCTTCTTCGCCAGCCAGGCCGCCGGCCGCGTCATGATCGGGCAGGGGTACGGCCGCATCGTCAACATCGGCTCCCAGGCCGGCGCCGTCGCCCTGCCCGGCGAGGCCGTCTACTGCATGACGAAGGCCGCGATCGCGCACCTGACCCGCTGCCTCGCCGTCGAGTGGGGCGGGCACGGCATCACGGTCAACGCGGTCGCCCCGACGTTCATCCACACCCCCGGCACCGAGGAGTACCTCGCCGACCCCGCCCACCGCCGCGACGTCGTCGAGCGGATCGCCGCCCTGCACCGCATCGGCGAACCCGTCGAGGTGGCCGGCGCCGTGCTGTTCCTCGTCTCGCCCGCCGCGTCCCTCATCACCGGCGAGACCCTCCTCATCGACGGCGGCTGGACCGCCCGCTGAGTCCCTGACCCCACTGCCCCGCGGGTCAGTCGCGCAGGGCCAGCTCCGTGGTGCCCAGCAGGCGGCGGAGGCGGGTCAGGGCGCGGGCGCTCTGGGCCTTCACCGTGCCGGTGGGGATGCCGAGGAGGTCGGCGACCGTGTCGACGCTCTGGTCCTCCCAGTAGCGCAGCACCAGGATCGCGCGGTCGCGGGCGGGGATGTGGGCCATCGCCTCCAGCAGGGTCAGCCGGAGCTCGGGCTGGTCCGGGCGGGCCTCCGGCTCGGCGATGTGCGGCACGACCAGCTCGCGGCTGCTGCTGCGGCGCTGGTGGTCCAGGAAGACGCGGAGGAGGACCTTCCGCGCGTACGCGTCGGGGGCGTCCCGCCGCTGGATGCGCCGCCAGTGCACGAACAGCTTCGCCAGCGTCGTCTGCGTGAAGTCCTGCGCCAGATGCCAGTCGTGGCAGAGCAGGTACGCGGTGCGCCGCAACCTCGGCGCCGCCGCCCGCGCGTAGTCGACGAAGTCCTCCTCCGCATCCGTCATGTGAGCTCCGGCAGCGTCGGATGGCGGGCGGCGCCGGCGTCCACGAGGGAGCGGGGGATCATGACGCCCCAGCGGGGGTCGGCGGCGACCGCCTCGGCCTGCACGGCGGTGAGCACCTGCGGCGCCTCCGCGTTGGCGGTGCCGTCCCAGGCGAGGCACGCGGCGATGTTGACCTGCACGACGACCCGGTCCGGGCGGTGCAGCACGACGACGGTGCGCTGCACGCAGTTGTCGGGCAGGTACGCGACGGTCACCTCGGCGCCGTCGGGCCGGCGGAACGGGCCGGTGACCGCGCCCTGGCTCAGCTTCGCGCGCTCGTCCGTGCCGAGCGGGCCGTTGGTGTCCCGGCCGACCGCCACGCGCAGCATGCCCGGGCCCCGGCCGGTGTCGAGGTACACCTGGACCATCAGACCGCCGTCGGCGGAGCCGGCGTAGCCGCTGGTCACGCCCTCCGGCAGGAGCGACTCCAGCAGCACCAGCAGGCCCGCCGGGGTGGCCGGGACCAGCGGGCCGGCGAGCGCGGGGGCACCGACCTGCGCGGCCCCCGGGCGCAGCACGGCCCACCCGCTCACCAGGCCGGTCGTCACCAGCACGGCCAGCAGCGCGGCCGCCCCGTGCCGCAGCCGCCGGGTCACCCGCAGCCGCCGCCCTTGCAGGATCGACGCCGCGACCAGGTCGCCGATGGGCGGCTCCGGCCCCGCCGACAGCTCGTCGGCCAGCCGCGACCGCAGCTCCAGCTCCACCGGCGCCTCCCCACCTGCCCGTCCACCCTTCCCGACGGGCCGGGTCGAGCTTCCGGTTCAGTGGCGTGCGTCACAGCTGCGCCGGGCGTGGGGATGGGCCCCGCGGCCGCGGCTCAGGACAGGCCGAGTTGCAGCGCCAGCCGCTCGTCGGGGTCGTCGAGCCGGTCGCCGTACGCCGCGCGGAGCTTCCGCAGCCGGTACCGGACGGTCTGCGGGTGGGTGTGCAACGCCTCGGCGGTCGCGATGACCTGCCCCTGGCAGCGCAGCCACTGCAGGAGCGTCTCCGCGAGCACCTCCCGTGACGCCGGGGTCGCGTCCGCGAGCGGGGCGAGGGCGCGGGTGGCGAGCCGGTCAGCGACGCCCGGCTCCCACGCGCGCAGCAGCGTCACCAGGTGCTCGTCGCAGGCGACGACGCCGTCGGGGAGCGTGCCCGACTGCTGCAGCTGCAGCGCCCGCCGCGACAGCCGGTGCGACGTCCGCGCCCGCCGCAGCTCCACCTCCGGCCCGACCGCCGCCCGCCGCCCGGTGAGCCCGCGGACGGTCCTGCCGGGCAGCACGACGCTGGTCGCGCCGTCGATGACGGTGGCGATCGCGTTGCCGCCGACCGCGCGGGCCACGTGCTCGGCGTCGGTGCCCTCGACGCTGACGACGGTCACCGTCGCCGGCAGCGGCCAGCGGGCCGCCTCCGCGGCGGCGTGCAGTGCGGCGTCGCCGGGCGGGTCCGGCTGCACCAGCAGGGTGATCAGGCGGCGCCGGACGAGCGCCCAGTCGAGCGCGGCGTCCTGCTGCTCGTCGAGGTACCCCTCGGCGGCGGCACCGGCGAGCACGTCGACGTAACCGAACAGGGCGTGCGCCACGGCGGACAGGTCGGCGCGGTCGAGCGGCTCGCCGTCGTCGCCGGGATCGCTGACGGCGGACCAGATCGCCCGGCCGCCGACGGTCAGCACCGAGCGCAGCGCGTCGATGCGGTGGCCTTCGCGGTACTCCGTCCGGCCGAGCTCGTGGAACACCGCACGGGTGCGGGTCAGGTCGCCGCCGGCGACGAACGTGTCGACGAACGCGTCCACGGCCGTCTCGACGCCCATGGTGAGCCCGCGCCCCTGCCCGCCGGACAGCGACCGGCCCTGGGCGAGCATCGCCGCGCTGACCGTCGCCAGGGTCCGGTCGTGCAGCCGCTCGCGCAGGCCGCGGAGCCGCTCGCGGACGGCGGCGCTGAGATCGACCGTACACCTCCCGAAATTGTCACCGGAGTGACAAGACGACGCCGAGATTCTGCTCCCGACGCCACGATTCTCGCACGCCGATGCCTAGTCTGAGGGCGTGGATGCAGATGTGATCGTGGTCGGCGCGGGGCTCGCGGGGCTGGTCGCCGCGGCCGAGGTCGCCGACGCCGGCAAGCGGGTGATCCTGCTGGAACAGGAGCCGCCGCAGAGCCTCGGCGGGCAGGCGTGGTGGTCGTTCGGCGGGCTGTTCCTGGTCGACACGCCGGAGCAGCGCCGGATGGGGATCAAGGACTCCGCCGACCTCGCGTGGCAGGACTGGCTCGGCAGCGCCGCGTTCGACCGGGACGAGGACCTGTGGCCGCGCCGCTGGGCGGAGGCCTACGTCCAGTTCGCCGCCGGCGAGAAGCGCTCCTGGCTGCGGGCGATGGGGCACCGCGTGTTCCCCGTCGTCGGCTGGGCCGAGCGCGGCGGCGGCCCCGCCGACGGCCACGGCAACTCCGTGCCCCGCTTCCACATCACCTGGGGCACCGGGCCCGGCGTCGTCGAGCCCTTCGCCCGCCGGGTCCAGGCCAGCCCCTGGTCGAGATCCGCTTCCGGCACCGCGTCGACGCCCTGGTGAAGACCGGCGGCACCGTCACCGGCGTCAGCGGCGCCGTCCTGGCCGACAGCTCCGTGGCGCGCGGGCAGACGAGCTCCCGCGAGGCCACCGGCGAGTTCACGCTGTCGGCCCAGGCCGTCATCGTCACCTCGGGCGGCATCGGCGGCGACCACGACCTCGTCCGCAAGGCATGGCCGGCCCGGCTCGGCACGCCTCCGAAGCGCATGGTCGCCGGCGTCCCGGCGCACGTCGACGGCCGGATGCTCGGCATCACCGAGGCCGCCGGCGGGCAGATCATCAACCCCGACCGGATGTGGCACTACACCGAGGGCCTGCAGAACTGGGACCCCGTCTGGCCCAACCACGGCATCCGCATCCTGCCGGGCCCGTCGTCGCTGTGGCTCGACGCCACCGGCAAGCGCCTGCCGGCGCCGTGCTACCCCGGCTTCGACACCCTCGGCACCCTCAAGCACCTGATGGCGACGGGGCACGACTACAGCTGGTTCGTCCTGACCCAGAAGATCATCGAGAAGGAGTTCGCACTGTCCGGGTCCGAGCAGAACCCGGACCTCACCAACCGCAGCGTCCGGCAGGTGCTGCAGCGGGTCCGCCCCGGCGCGCCCGCCCCCGTGGAGGCCTTCAAGCAGAAGGGCGCCGACTTCGTGGTGGCGCCCACGGTGGAGGAGCTCGTCGCCGGCATGAACACCCTGGCCGGCTCCTCCCTGCTCTCCGCCCCCGCCGTGAAGGCCGTCATCGAGTCCCGCGACCGCCAGCTCACGAACCCGTTCGCCAAGGACGCGCAGATCACCGCGATCCGCGGCGCCAGGGCCTACCGCGGCGACAAGCTCATCCGCGTCGCGACCCCGCACCGCCTCCTCGACCCGAAGGCCGGCCCGCTCATCGCCGTCCGCCTCAACATCCTGACCCGCAAGACCCTCGGCGGCCTGCACACCGACCTGTCCGCCCGGGTCCTGCAGTCCGACGGTTCGCCTTTGCCGGGTGTGTACGCCGCGGGCGAGGCCGCCGGCTTCGGGGGCGGCGGCATGCACGGCTACAACTCGCTCGAGGGCACGTTCCTCGGCGGCTGCCTGTTCTCCGGCCGCGTGGCCGGCCGGGCCGCGGCCGCCGCGATCGCCTGACCCCGGCGACCCACAGGCCCGTCCGGCGGTGGCCGGTCCGGCGGTGGCCGTCTGGCGGTGGCCGTCTGGCGGTGGCCGTCTGGCGGTGATCGGCTGGCGGTGGCCGGCGGTCCGTGGCGTGCCGTCCTGCTGCCCGGCGGCGGGGGCGGGACGTCAGACCAGCGGCGGCAGGGCGCGCGGTGGGGCGAGGGCGGCCGCGAACAGGTCGCCGCGCTCGGCGACGCGGTCCGCGACCGTGCGGACCGTGAACGCCGCCGGGGTCAGCGCCGGGTCGTCGAGCTCGTCCCAGCCGATCGGCGCAGACACCGGCGCGCCAGGAGCGGCGAGCGGGCTGTACGGCGCGACCGCCGCCGGCCCGCCCGCCACGCCGTGGTGCTCGAAGCCGGGCGCCACCGCCGCGATGGAGCGCGCGAGCGACTCGACCCAGGCGGTGGCGTCGCCGGCCGCCGGCACCCAGAGCTCGATGCCGGGCCCGACCTTCACGCCGGCGGAGACCTTCAGGTGGTCGAACGCCGTCCGGTACAGGCGGGCGAGCGCCACCTGATCCGCCCACGCGTTGCCGGCGCCCAGGTCGATCACGGCCAGGCCCGTCGTGTCGACGTGCGCCGGTGTGCGGGTCCCACAGCCGGTCGGGGTCGGCGAGCACCTCCTCGCTCGTCCGTCCACTGAGGACGGAGCGCGGATGGTCCTCCGGGTCCCAGCCGTCGACCGCGTGCTCGTCGCGCTTGTGCAGCAGCAGCCAGTCGTCCTTGCCGTTCTGCTGCCGCCCCGTCCGGATCAGGACGAACGCCCCGCGCAGCTTCTCGCCGTGCAGCCGCGCGTGCAGCTGGCCGGCGGCCACCGCGGCGGCGGGGTCCGGGTCCTTGTACGGCTCCCACGTCCCGGCGTCCCACACGATGACGTCGCCGCCACCGTACCCGCCGGCGGGGATGACCCCTTCGAAGTCGACGTAGTCCATCGGGTGGTCCTCGACGTGGAACGCGGCCCGCCGCACCTTCGGGTCGAGCGTCGGCCCCTTCGGCACCGCCCAGCTGGCGAGCGCCCCGTCGATCTCCAGCCGGAAGTCGTAGTGCAGCCGCGTCGCGCGGTGCCGCTGCACCACGAACCGCCGCTCGCCCGCCATGGCTCCAGTCAAGCACGGGGTGGGGTACAGTGCCTGGTGGCGCCGTCCGCGCGCCGTACCCTCTGACCGGTGGCCCACGCCCGCCGGCCGCGCGGGGGAGAAGGTGGTCCGTTGCCATCGCGGTCGCCGCTCGTCTTGTTGAGGCCCGGTCCCGCACGACGGTCGCCGACTTCGCCGCGTGGGCATGCGAAAGCGGCCCGACCGTCGGTGAGGCAGCCGCGATGACCGACCACAAGCATCTCAAGCGACTCGTCCGTGAGCGCAGCACGCGCACCGGGGAGTCCTACACCACCGCCCGCAGGCACGTCGTCGCTGCACGCGTCGCCGCCGCCCGCCCGCCGCAACATCAGCCCAGCGACCTCGTACGCCGCCTCCTGCACGCCGCCGGCTCCGACCTCAGCGAGCCGATGACCTGCGGCCTCGGCGGCGGCATCGGCTTCATGGCCGCCGTCTTCGACTACCGCGGCATGCCCCCGATGCTCACCGTCGTCGCCCAGCACCATCCCGCCCCCTGGACCCCCACGGTGCTGACCCGCCTCGGCGTCCCGTTCACCGAGTCGCACAGCACCACCCCGGCGGCCGCCCTCAAGGCGCTGCGGCTCTCCCTTACCGCCGGGCGTCCGGTGTACTGCACCGTGACCGCGAGCCGGTTGCCATGGCGTACCGTCACCGTCCCCATCGACGCGGACCCCCACGGCATCCTCGTCCTGGACGAACACCCCGGCGGTTTCACCGTCCACGACGGCGCCCCGCACCAGCTGCCCGTGGATGCCTTCATGGAGGCCTGGTCCGCCCACCGCAAGGGCCGCCACCACCGCCTCGTCGTCACCGGCACCCCCACCGTCCCCCTGCCCACCGCGATCCCCGCCGCCCTCGCCGAAACCACCGCCCACCTCACCGGCCCCGTCCTCGGCAACGCCTTCGACGCCAACTTCGGCTTCTCCGGCATGACCCGCCTGGCGTCCCAGCTCCGCGACACCCGCACGAAGACCGGCTTCCCCCGCCGCTTCGCCGAACCCGCCGCATTCACGTTCGCGCTCCGGCGGCTTCACGAGTGCCTGGAGGAGCAGTACACCGCCCCCGCCGCCACCCGCCCGCTCTACGCCGAGTTCCTCGACGAGGCCGCCACCCTGACCGGCAATCCCCACCTCACCGAAGCGGCGTCGGCCTTCCGCTCCTCCGCCACCGTCTGGTCAGCGATGTCCACCACCGCCCGCCACCCCACAACCACCGACCCCACCACCGTCTTCACCACCCTGGCCGACCTCCTGGACCAGGCCCGCACCATCGAGGAGTCCGCGATCCCCCTCCTCCAACCACCCACCTGACCACCGCAGCCCGCGGCGGCTCGACTCCGGACGCGGCTGTGGGCTCAGGTCCGCTGGCACTCCGATACACCGCCGGACCACAACGCTCCGGCATTGATCCAAGGACGGATCTGGCCGCCCCCACGACCGGATCCGTCCTTGGATCAACCGGCAGCCACCACACCGTCGGTCACCGCATCCCGGCCGCCCCGGAGACCCGGCACCACCCACCACCACATCCTCTGCGGCCCGCTCCCACCCACGTTGCCAATTGGGCGGGGCAGGACGATTGGAGCGCCGTGGACGGATCACCGCGGCTGGTAGACGGTCAGGCGGGGCCGGGAGATCGATCCGGCTGACCGGCGGTGGCCAGCGTTGCGGTGTGGAGCCAGCGGGCGGATCAGGCGCGCTGCTGGTCGCCGGGCTGGCAGGGCCGGGTGGAGCGTCGACGGCTGCAGCGGTGCGTGCGGCCGGGTCGGCCAGCCGGCGGGCCGGTTGGCGCGTCGGTCGTTGGAAACGCCCGTGATCGGAGCGTTGGCTGTCGGAAAGCCGGTGGGTAGGGCGGCGAAGGCGGTTGCTGGCCCACCTGGCGTGGCGCGCTGGGTGCTGGCGACCAGAGCTGTGCGGCTGTTCGGCCGGCCGGCGGGGGCGGTTGCCCGGCTGGCGAGGCGCGGCGAGTTCGAGATCCAGCGGCTGCCTCCGTGTGGCTGGGCAGCCGGTTGGACTGTCGATCGAAGCGCCCGTGGCTGGAGTGTTGGCCGCTGGAGGATCGGTGGGTCGGGCGGCAAGGGCGGTTGTTGGCCCAGATGGCAGGGCGTGCCGGGGTGCTGGTGGTCAGCGCCGCGCGCCCGGTTGGCCGAAGGCAGGTCCGGTTGCAGAGATGGCGGGTGGAGGGCCGGCGGGTGGTTGCCCGGTTGGCGAGGCGGGGCGAGTTCGGGCTTCAGCAATCGCTTCCGTGCGGCTGGGCGGCCAGCCAGCGGGACCGGTGGTGAAGGCGGTGTTGGTCCCACGGGCGGTTGCTGGCCCGGGTGGCCGTGGCGTGTTGGGTGCTGGCGGTCAGATTCGTGCGGCTGGTTGGCCGGCTGGCGGGGCGTTGGAGAGACGGCCGTTGAAGGGCCGGTGGGTCGAGGCCAGTGGGTGGGGTGCTGACGGGTGGGTGTCGGTGGGTGGGGGCGAGCGGGCGGTTGCTGGTCTGGGTGGCGTGGCGGTGCTGGGTGTTGGTGGTTAGAGCCGTGCGGCTGGTCGGCCGGCTGGTGGGGCTGGTTGGAGCGACGGTGGGTGGAGGACCGGCAGTTGTGGGGACGGCCGGTTGAGGGCTGGCGGGTGGAGGGCTGGGGCGTGGGGCGGTACGGCTGGCTGGCCCGGCGGCGGGGTGGGGTGAGGGGCGGGCAGGGCGGGATGGCCGGGGGGTGGCTCCGGGGTGCGGATCAGCTTCCTGGCGGTGAGGACGCCGATGGTGAGGGTGAGGATGACGGCGCCGGGGAGGAGGGACATGCCGTCGGCGGCCCAGCTGCTGCCGGCGACGGTGAACAGGACGTTGGCGGCGAACATCGACAGCAGCAGGGACGCGGCGACGAGCAGGAAGCTCAGCACGGGGCTGGTGAGGACGAGGACGGTCCAGAGGGTTGGTCTGGCCCAGCCGCCGGCGGGGCGGCGGGTGCGCATGACGGCGATGACCGTGAGCAGCATCGGGGCGGACAGGAGCAGGCCGGTGATCGTGATGTCGCTCGGCACGCCGGCGCCGGTGGTGAGGCCGAGGGCGCCGAGGAGCAGCACCGGGGCGGCGGTCACGGCGGCGGACCAGGTCGGGTGCAGGGGGACGGGGCGGGCCGCGGCGGCGGACCGGGCGGCGACGAGGGCGAGGCCCGCGGCGACGAGCGCGGTCGTGACGGACAGACCGGTGGGCAGGAACGGGTGGTTGACCGCCGGGGTGCCCTGGCCCAACATGATCGGCCCGCAGCAGGCGGCGATGACCGCCGTCCAGGCGAGGCGGCGGCGGGCGGCCAGGCCGTCCCTGCCGAGGGTGGGGCCGGCGACGGCCCAGGCGACGGTGGCGGTGATCGCGCCCGCGGTCAGGGCGGTGCGCAGGGTGGGGGACTCGGTCCGGGCGAGGACGCCGTCGGTGACCAGCAGCGCGACGGTCTGCATGGCGGCGGCGAGCGGGCCGGCCCGGCGGTCCGCGGTGGCCAGCAGCAGGCCGAGGGCGGCGAGGGTCACGCCGCCCCAGCGCAGCTCGGCGACCCACATGTACAGCTCGCCGTCGCCGCCCGGCATCGGAGCCGTCTCGCCGACCCTGGGCATGGCGGGGGTTAGGACGGTCAGCGTGTAGGCCCACGAGATCAGGCCCACGAGGAGCGCCACCACGCCGGCCGTGACGGTGGACGGGCGCAGGCGCATCGGGGCGGTGGTGGGCACCGGGACCGGTGCCGGCCTCGGCGGGCGGGGGTGGGCCGCGCCCACACCGTAGCCGAGGGCGACGCCGGTGAGGATGAGCAGGTGCACCGGGTATGCATTGGTGGCGTTGAACAGGCTGATGGCGCCGTGTGACTGGTACCACGAGTCGGCGCCGCCGCCCAGGACAGCGCCGGAGACGAGGTCGGGTGCCCAGGCGAAGGCGGCCGACAGGTCAGCGCCGGAGGCGGCGATCGACGGCAGGACGGCGGCGGTCACCGCCAGCTCCACGACCAACGGCGTCCCCACGAGGGCGAGCAGCACGGCGACCGGCCACCAGCGGCGGCGCGTGGACGTGAGCCGGGCGACGGCCGCCGCCAGCGCCGCGGTGAGCGCCGCCCAGACCGGCGCGCCGATGACCAGGCAGACGGCGAACGTCTCGCCGTCGATGCCGATCGAGCTCTGGGTGCCCACGACGAGCACCGCGAACGCCAGTGCCAGGGGCAGCGGCGCCGCGGCGGCGGAGCCGGCCCGGCCGAGGCGGGGCAGGCCCAGCGGCATGCGGCGGCCGAGCCACCACGCGACGATGGTGAGGACGAGCAGCGCGGGCACCGACGTCAGCGCGGTGATCGTGGCGCCCGAGGGCCAGCCGATCTTCACGCCGGCCAGGCCGAGGAGCCATTCGTTGACGGCGCGGAGGACGCCGGCGGCGGGGCCGATCGCGATCAGGCCGAAGAACACCAGCACGGCGAACGGCTGCAGGGCGCGGCCGGCCGCCGGCAGGGCGTCGCGCCAGCCGCGGGGCACCCCGTCCTCGTCGTCGACGGGCGCGGCGGCGGCGAGGCTGAACGCGAACCGCAGCTGCCCGAACGCCCGCCGCCCGGCACCCGCGCCGGGCTCGGTGCGCAGCGCGTGCAGCTCGGCGGACCACTCCTGCAGCTGCACCTCGCGGACCGAGGCCGGCCACCGCCGGGCCGCCAGCCGCAGCAGGGCCTCGGCGAGGCGGTCGAGCGCGGTCATGCCAGCCCCTCGGTGGTCCGCGGCGCGACGACGGGCGCCAGCCGGGCATAGAGCTCCGCCACCGCGGTCCGTGCGGCGACGACGCCGTCGGGGGTCAGCCGGTAGTAGCGGCGGGCGGGGCGGCCGACGGCCACCGGGTCGATGTCCTCCCAGTGCGCGTCGACCCAGCCGGCCCGCTGCAGGCGCAGCAGGATCGGATACAGCGTGCCGCTTGGATGACCGGTCGCCCGCATCAGATCCAGGCCATATCGATCCACGGCGGGATCGGCGAGGAAAGCGGACACCACCTTCGCCACCGCCGCGGTCATTCGAACATCCGACGCCATGCATCGACTCTACATAGCCCTCAGCCGTTTTTCTACATAGCCCCTGCGTGCTAGGACAAATCAGTACATGAGCGAAAAATCGGAAAAAATGGACCTAGGCTCGGCAGCGTGAAGCGCAGAGCACTCCTCGTGGCCGGTGGGGCCTTCGCCGGCTCGGTCCTGGGCGGAAAGGGCGGAAGAACGGCACAGGCGAAGCAGGCGGTCGTGCAGTGGCCGATGTTCGAGTGGGAGAAGCAGCGCGGGTTCTTCCCGCCCGGCGTCGGCGTGCTGGTGCCCCCGCCGCTGGCCGTCTACGGCGACGGCGAGGCCTACGCCGACGCGGCGGCGCACCAGTACCTGCCGGCCGGGGAGGCGGAGGCGCTGCGGACCCACGCGGTCCAGGTCCTCGGCAAGCGGGCGGACCTGCGCCGCCGGCCCGGTTTCGAACCGCCGAAGGACGCCCCGTCGGAGCGGGTGCGGGTCCGGACCGCCGACGGGCACTACCTGACCGCGCATCTCGACGGGTGGGGCGACGGCGATCCGCGGCATGCGTTTCCTGTCGCGCTGCACGAGTTGTACGACCACGTGCAGGTCCTCCGGCGACGGGTGCGCGCGGACGGGACGCCGTGGGCCGCCGACGCGCTGCTCCTGGTCGCCGTGCATCTCGACGCCGAGCCCGACGGCCCCGAGCCGTGGCCCGCGAGCGTGCCGGTGCCCGACGTGCGGCACGACCGGCCCTACCGCGAGACGAAGCTCGCGGGCGCGAAGGCCAGAAAGGTCCGCCGCGACCTGCCGAGGTCCGATGAAGATGAAGGGGTGTGGCCGTCCTACCGGACCCCGGCGGGCGCGTTCATCGCGGCGAACTGGCGCTACAGCCTGCCGCACGAGTGGTGAGTCAGAAGCGAGCCTGCCGCGCGAGTGGTGAGTCAGAAGCGCAGGTCGGACAGGAACTTGAAGCCGTTCCGGGCGGTGGTCAGCGCGTCCGCCGGCGTGCGCGGCGGCGTCCCGGCGTCGTCGCGCTCCACGATGTACTCCACCAGACCTGCCTCACGGGCGTGCTCGAAGATCCGGCCGAAGTCGATGAGGCCGACGCCCGGATCGGTGAACGCCGCCGCCGTGTCCATGTCCTTCACGTGCACCTGACGGATCCGGCCGCGGTGCCGCTGGACGAGGTCGACCGGGTCGGCGGCGCCCCGCCACGCCCAGAAGAGGTCGACCTCCAGGTGGACGAGGTCGGGATCGGTCTCGGCGGTGAGGATGTCGTACCCGGTGCGGGACCCCCCGTCCTGGCGGACGAACTCCAGCTGGTGGTTGTGGTACCCGAAGTCGAGGCCGGCCCGCCTGGCCAGGGCGCCCGCGCGGTTGAGGTCGCGGGCGAGCGCGTGATACTTCGCGCCGTCGCGGATCGGCTGGCCGGTGGCGGGGTCGATGCCGAAGAACGGGTGGACGATGAAGCGGTTGCCGACGACGTTGGCGTCGTCGAGGGCCCGCTGCCACGCGGTCGCGTCCCACGGCTGCGGGATGGCGACGTGCCCCGAGGTGGCCTTCAGGCCGGCGGCGTCCAGCGCGGCGCGGAACTGGGCGGCGGTCCGGCCGACGAACCCGGCGTGCTCGACCCGGGTGTACCCGATGGCGCGCAGCTCGGCGAGGCTCGCGGCGAGGTCCAGGCCGAGCTGGTCGCGCAGTGTGTAGAGCTGCACGCTGATCCGGTCGAGCGGCACCCGCGACTGGCGGTGCGCGGGCGCGGCGCTCGCGGCCGGGGTCCCCAACAGCGAGGCGCCACCGAGAGCGGCCGCGCCGAGGAGACCGCGCCGGCTGACAGAGGAGCTGGGCATGCTGCACTTCCCTCCGAGATGTCAGGAACTTCCGTTCATCCTGACATTTCTATAGTTCGATGCAGCGTTTGTCACGGCTCAGGCCGGCGTCGTCTCACCCCGCAGGTCACGCTGCCGGGGCAGCTCAGTGTCGTCGCCGCGCAGCCAGCTCAGCGCGGCGTCCCGGTCGGGCAGCACGACGAACAGGTGCAGCAGGCACAGGGTGTGCATCATCCGGCGCATGAACGGCGCGATCCCCACCAGGCACGTGTGGCCGCCGGCCTGCGCGGCCCGGTGCCGGGCGGCGACGAGCAGCCCCAGCACCGACGAGTCGAGGGTGGTGACCCGGCTCAGGTCGAGCACCAGGTGCCCGGGCCGGTAGCCGGCGGGCGACAGCGCGTCGCGCAGCGCCGGCCCGACCTCGATGTCCAGGTCGCCGCTGAGTGACACCACCAGTGCCTCGTCGACCACCGCCGCGCTCACCCGGGCGTCGGTGACGACCACGGGGGCGGGCGCCGCCTCGACGACCGCCTCCGAAGGCGGTGCGTCGCCGGCGAGCCAGCCGACCGGGTCGGCGTCCGCGGACGCGAGGGGCACCCGGGAGCAGCGCCCGCAGCTGTGCGGGCCGGTCGCGAGCCGTGCGCCGGTCCAGCCGTGCCGGCGGAACAGGCTCCAGACGAGATCCCAGTTGTGCATCGTCGCGCCCAGCCCGGTGACGCTCTGGCCACAGGCGTCGCAGATCAACGTGAAGTCGGTGCCGTCAGGTGTCGTCGCCGCGGTCACGGTCGCCGCTCCTCTCAAGAGGCCGCTCTGGTCTCCGTCATCATGTCGTGTCCGTCGTCCTCGGGGACCATTCGTAACACGTGATTTACGTGCGCGATTTGCAACGTTCTCCTGACGCGGGGTGACGGGGCGCGCAAGGTGAGTCTGCCACCCGAGGTCCAGACCTGCCGGTGGACGTCCAGCAGCATGCCGATCGCGGTCGCGTCGATGAACGGGCATGCGGAGAGGTCGAGGACGAGCTGCTCGGGGTGCATGGTGAGCGCGTCCTCGAGCAGCGCCCGGACCCGTGGCTCCGAGGCGGCGTCGAGCTCCTCGGTGACGACGATCTCGACCAAGGGGGTGCCGGTGTGCATACGACGAGCCTCCGCCGCGCATGTGGCGGGAGTTCCGCGGAAGTATGACAGTTCGATGACAACGCATCCGACCTGGCATGATGCAGTGGTGTCGGGCGTACTGGTCATCGAGGACGACGATCGGATCCGGTTGTCGCTGGTGCTGGCGCTGGAGGACGAGGGCTATTCGGTGCGGGGCGTGTCCACCGCCGAGGACGGCCTCGTCGCGCAGCGGGCCGAGCCCGCGGACACCGTCCTGGTCGACCTGATGCTGCCCGGCGTCGACGGCTTCGAGTGCATCCGCCAGCTGCGCCGCGACGACGACGTGCCGATCGTGGTGGTCAGCGCCCGCGACGACACCCACGACATCGTGGCCGCGCTCGAGGCCGGCGCCGACGACTACCTGGTGAAGCCGGTCGCGGTGAAGGAGCTGTCGGCCCGGCTGCGCGCCCTGCGCCGGCGCGGCCGGGCGGTGCTGGCCACCGTGTCGACGCTCGTCTTCGGCGACCTGGAGATCCTGCCCGAGGCGGGCGAGGTGCGGGTCGCGGGCGAGCCGGTCGCGCTGACGCGGACCGAGTTCCGGCTGCTGTGCGAGCTCGCAGAGCACCCCGGCCTGGTCCTGTCCCGCCAGCAGCTGCTGCAGCGGGTGTGGGAGTACGACGTCGGCGACGAACGCCTCGTCGACGTGCACGTCGGCCGGCTGCGACAGAAGATCGAGGACGACTCCCGGGCGCCCCGGCGCCTGGTGACGGTCCGCGGCATGGGCTACAAGCTGCAGCGATGAGGCGGGCCGGGCTGCGCACACGGGTCATCGCGGGGTTCGCCGCGGGGGCCCTGGCGCTGTCCGCGTCGATGGCGTTCATCTCGTACGAGCTGACCCGCAGCGCCCTGCTCGCCGGGCGGGAACGGGCCACGGTCCGGGCCACCGCGTACGACGCGAGGATCATCACCGCGAGCCTCCGCGACGACGACCCCGACGTCGTGGACATCCTCAGGTCGCTGGACACCGGTGGCAACCGGCGCACCCTGCTGCGCCGCGCGGACGGCTGGTACACGCGCAACAACGACCCGGGCGCCGCCGCCGCCGTCCCGGCGGGGCTGCAACGGCTCGTCGAGGAGGGCGGCCAGGGCGCCCAGTGGGTCCGCGTCGACGGGGTCCCGGCGCTGGTCATCGGGGTGCCGCTGTCGCCGACGACGGCGCTGTTCGAGATCGACTACCTGCGCGAGCTCGACCAGACGCTGCGGACCCTCGCCTGGGTGCTCGGGCTCGTCGCGGCCGCGGTCGCGGCGGCCGGCGCGGGCCTGGGCTGGTACGCGACCCGGTACGTGCTGCGCCCGCTGCGCTCGGTCGCCGACGCCGCCCAGGGCATCACCGACGGCGACCTGAGCGCCCGCCTCGACCCGGCCGCCGAGCCGGACCTGGCGCGGCTGACGACGTCGTTCAACGGCATGGTCGACCAGCTGGCCCGCCGGCACGAGCGGGACCGCCGGTTCGCCGCCGACGTCAGCCACGAGCTGCGCTCCCCGCTGCAGACCCTCGCGGCGTCGGCGAGCGTCCTGCACCGGCGGCGGGAGCACCTCGACGAGCGGACCGCCCTCGCCGCCGGCCTCGTCGTCGAGGAGATCGAACGGTTCCAGTCGCTCGTCGACGACCTGCTCGAGCTGGCCCGCAGCGACCAGCCGGCGCAGCGCGCCCCGGTCGACCCGCACGCCCTGGCCCGGCGGGTGGCCGAGTCGCAGGGCCTGCCGGCGGACCTGGTGGAGCCGCCCGGCGCCGACGAGGCGCCGCAGTGGCTGGTCGACCGGCGCCGCCTCGAGCAGATCCTGGCCAACCTGCTGGACAACGCGGTCCGGCACGGCGGCGGGCCGGTCGCCGTCCGGCTCACCTGCGTCGCCGGGGCCGGCCGGGTCGAGGTCGACGACGAGGGCCCCGGCGTCCGCCCCGCCGACCGCGAGGTGATCTTCGACCGGTTCGTCCGCGGCCGGTCGGCGGGCGCCCGCGGCGGCGGCGACGGCACCGGCCTGGGCCTCTCGCTGGTCGCGCAGCACGCGAGCGCGCACGGCGGGCGGGTCGAGGTGCTCGACCGTCCGGGCGGCGGTGCGCGCTTCCGGGTGGATCTGCCGGGTGTCGTACGGTGAGACGCCGCGCGCTTCTCGCCGCCGCCCTGCTCACGCTCTCGGTGCAGGCCTGCGGGGTCCCCGACGAGCACGCGCCACGGCCGATCGAGCCGTCGCTGGTGATCCCCAACCCGTCGCAGAAGGCGCCGGGCAACTCGGCGGGCAACTCCGTGGGGGCCGTCGTCGAGCGGCTCTACCTGGTCCGCGACGACCAGCTCGTGGCGGTGGAGCGGCGGGTCGCCTCGACCAGCGACGTGGCCGCGCTGCTCGCCGACCTGGCCGCCGGCCCGACCGACGCCGAGCGCGCCGCCGGGCTGACCAGCGCGCTCACCGGCACGGACCTCATCGCGGGGGTGCGGCTGGTCGCCGGGACCGCGGAGGTGACGTTCCGTCCGCAGGCGGGTGGCCGTACCGACGACATCCTCGCGATCGGACAGATCGTGTGCACCCTGGAAGCCCGCACCGACGTGGACACGGTCCGCTTCCTGCAGGACGGTCAGGTGCTGAAGGTGCCCGGCGCCGACGGCGCGCTCACGGACCGGCCGCTGACCGTCGCCGACTACCACACGCTGATCACCGACCGGTGAGGCGGCCGATCACCAGGTAGTAGCGGTCGATGCCGTGGATGAGCTTCGCCAGCTGCGCGAAGTCGACGGGCTTGCGGAAGAAGTGCTCGCTGGGGACGCCGAAGTCGCGCAGCATCTGCTCCTCCGCGGGCGAGCCGGTGAGCACCACGACGGTCAGGTCGGCGAGGCGGGGGTTGCCGAGGATCCGGTCGAGCACGACCCGGCCGTCGACGCCGGGGAGGTTGAGGTCGAGCAGGACGATGTCGGGCGTCGCGGCGTCCACGTGCGCACCGCGGTGCTCGAGGAAGTCGATCGCCTCGAGGCCGTCGCCGATCACGGTGACCTCGTTGCTGAGCCGGTGTTCGCGGAACTCGTCGAGGGTGAACGCGACGTCGCCGGCGTCGTCCTCGACGATGAGGATCCGGGCCAGCTCCGGCGTGCCGTCGCCGTTCATTTGCCTCCTTCTAGAATGTTGCCGTACTGCAACCGTCAAAGCACACGATAGTGCACCCGGAACGACGTATCCACCATGCAACGATGTCCGGATGACCACCCTGGGGGGAAACGAGGCGTTGGTTCGTGCGTTGCTGGCAGTCAGCCGTTGCATGGTTGCACTGGCGGATCGGAATCTGGCGGCGATGGACTCGGACGTGACGCTGGCCCAGTACCGCACGCTGGTGGAGCTGGCGACCGGCGGCCCGCAGCGCAGCGCGGACCTGGCCAGGGAGCTGGACGTGGCGCCGTCGACCTTGACGCGCATGTGCGACCGGCTGGAGCGCAAGCACCTCGTGCGGCGCTTCCACCGCGTCGACGACCGCCGCTCGACGTGGCTGGCGCTGACGCCCGCAGGGCGCGACCTGGTCGGGGTGGTGATGCGGGAGCGGCTGCGGGAGCTGTCGGCGATCGTCCACGACGCCAAGGTCGACGCGTCGCAGGAGAGCGTGGACCTGCTGGACCGCATCGTCGAGGCGTCCGGTGAGCTGCCGGACGCGCAGTGGTGGCAGCGGTGGGAGACGTCCGCCGACCCCCTCGACAGCGTGACGCTGCCGTGACCGCCGAGCCCGTGCTGCCGTCCGTCACGCTGACCACGCCACGCCTGGTGCTGCGCCCGTTCGTGCCCGGCGACGCGCAGGACGTCCACGCCGTCTGGCACGACGCCCGCTTCGTCGACGCGTCGCCGCTCGGCTACGCGTACGCCGGAGCTGGTCTTGACACGGCGCTGGCCTGGTGCACGAGCGGCATCGAGGAGCGGCGCCGCGCGGGCAAGGGCATCGGCTTCGCCGTGGCGCCCCGCGAGGGCGGGCGGCTGGTCGGGCACGTCTCGCTGTTCAGCGCCGACTGGACGGCCATGTCGGCGGAGATGCACTACTGGACGGCGCCGTGGGCGCGCGGCCGAGGCGTCGCCGCCGAGGCGGCCGCGGCGGTGGCCCGGTGGGCGCTGACGGAGCAGGGCTTCCACCGCATCGCGCTGCAGGCGGCACCGGCGAACGCCGCGTCCCGCCACGTCGCGGAGCGGGCCGGCTTCCGGGCCGAGGGCGTGCTGCGCAACGTCGCCGTCTCCCGCTCCGGCCGGCACGACCTGGTCATGTACAGCATGATCCCGTCGGACCTGTCAGCCGCCGGCTGACGCCTCGTCTCCCCGGCGGCGCCTTGTCTCCCATTAGCGCCTCGCCTTCCGGTGGCGCCTCGTCTTCCGGCGGCGTCCCGGCTTACGGCGGCGCTCAGTCTCGCGGGAGTGCCTCGCCGAGCATGCGTCTGGCGATCGCGGCGAAGGCGGGGTTGCGGTCGCGGTAGTACGGCAGGGCGACCAGGCCCATGCACAGCACCCAGCCGCGCGCCCGCTCCCACATCGCGTCGTCGGCGCCGACCGCGTCGCGGAACGTGTCGCGGTGCTCGGCGGTCAGCAGCGTCCAGGCGGGCATGACGTCGCAGGCCGGGTCGCCGACGCCGGCGCAGCCGAAGTCGATGACCGCGCTGACCCGCCCGCCGGCGGCCAGGACGTTGCCGGCGTGCAGGTCGCCGTGGCTCCACGTCGGCGGGCCGTCCCACGGGGCCGCGGCCAGGGCCTTCTCCCACGCGGCGGTGGCGGCGTCCGGGTCGAGCTCGCCGTCCAGCTGGGCGATCGCGTCGCGTACCGACGCATCGTTGCGGGCGAGGGAGCCGCCGCGATACCCCGCAGGGGCGCCGGCCGGGTCGACGGCGCGCAGCGCGCTGACGAACGCGGCGAGGTCGAGTGCGTCGCGCCGCTCGGTGAACGCCTCGACCGTGTCGCCGGGCAGCCACCTGCCGACCGTCCACGGGAACGGGAAGCCGAGCGCGGGCCGGCCGGTCGCCAGGGGCTCGGGGATCGGGAGCGGCAGCCGGGGCGCGAGCAGCGGCAGCCAGTGCGCGTCGCGCTCGACCTGGGCGGCGCCGCTCGCCTGCCGGGGCAGGCGGACGGCGAACTCGTCGCCGAGGCGGTACATCGCGTTGTCGGTGCCGGGCCTGGGCACCGCCGCCACCGGCAGGTCCGTCCACTGTGGAAACTGGTTGGCGACGAGCCGCCGCACCAGGTCCTCCGCCGTGTCTATGGCAGCCGCTCCTCGATCATCGCGACCCGCTCCTGCACCGTGCCGGGCGGGATCTCGAGCAGATCGTAGCCGTGCTCCCGGTACACCTCCTCGTGAATTCCGGCGAAGACCAGCGACTGCTGGTAGGTGATGCGCCGGGCCGCGGTCGGGGTCACGAACCCGATCGGCTGGATGAGGAACACCAGCCGCTGGTAAACCTGCTGCTCCTGGACCCGCCGCACCTCCGCGACGAGCGCCGGGGTGGGCTCGACGACGGCGAACCTCGCGAGATACCTCGCGAGGGCGAGCGTGCACAGCGGCGAGCGGTCGAAGAGCTGCACCGGTGTGCCGCCGGCCTGCTCCTGCCGGTGCCGCTGCAGGTGTACGACCAGGTCGAGGAACTCCTCGTGGCGCTCGTGCGGCCGCTCATGCGGTGACGCGGCGATCACGTCGGTCGCCGCCTCGTCGACGACGTGGTGCCCCCGGGCGCGCAACGCCAGCGCCACGATGGTCTTCCCGGCGCCCGGCGCCCCGGTCAGAATGTATCGGCGGACATCCATTGACTTCACTCCATTCATACACTTATATGCGTCTATGCGAAGACTGATGCGCCTGCTCAGTGCGGCGCTACTGATGGTGTTCTCGACGGCCGGAGCACTGATCGTCACGGCCGGACCGGCACACGCCGACGCCTGCTACACGTGGAGCGGCACGCTGGCCCAGGGATCGTCGGGAGAAGGGGTCCGGCAGCTGCAGATCCGCGTCGCCGGTTACCCCGGCTCGGGCGCGGTCCTCGGACTCGACGGCGTCTACGGGCCCGCGACGAAGTCAGCGGTGGCCCGGTTCCAAGCAGCATACGGCCTCACCGCCGACGGCATCGCCGGACCCGCCACGTTCGCCAAGCTGTACGCCCTCCAGGACGACGACTGCACGCCCGTGAGCTTCAGCTATGCCGAGCTGAACAACTGCAACAGCACCTGGGCCGGCGGCAACGTCTCCGCCGCGACCGCCAAGGCCAACGCCCTGGTCACGATGTGGAAGCTCCAAGCGCTGCGGCACGCCCTCGGCGACCAGCCGATCCGCGTCACCAGCGGCTTCCGCAGCGCCGCGTGCAACAACGCCGTCGGCGGCGCCTCGTCCAGCCGCCACCTCTACGGCGACGCCGCCGACCTCGGCGCCGGCCCGCACTCCCTGTGCACCCTCGCCCAGGCCGCCCGCAACCACGGCTTCGCCGGCATCCTCGGCCCCGGATACCCCGACCACAACGACCACACCCATGTCGACGGCCGCCCGAGCCGCTTCTGGTCCGCCCCCAACTGCGGCGTCGCCAGCCTCACCGGCGGCCTCGACCCACTGCGCGACAACTGACCCACTGCCCCCTGCCCACTGCCAGGCCTGACCGCCCGCCGGCACACACCACCGGCGGGCGGTCACCGTCAGCTGTTGCTCCCGCCCCACCCGCTGTCGCGGCGGGTCCCGGCGGGGGATTCCCACCGGCGGAAGTGGGTAGTCGTCCAGCCATGGGCCAGCAGGTGAAGAACATCATGACCAGCGCACCACTCACCATCGACGTCGACGCCCCGATCACCGCCGCCGCGGAGCTCATGCGCGACGCTGACATCGGCGCCCTCGTTGTCACAGCCACCAGCGGCGTCCGCGGCGTTCTGACCGACCGCGACGTCACCGTCCGCGTGGTCGCCACCGGCGCCGACCCGGCCACCACCGCCGTCGGCGACGTCGTCGCCCCCGACCTGGTCGCCGTCTCCCCACACGACGACGTGGACACCGCCACGGAGCTCATGCGCACCAACGCCCTCCGCCGCCTCCCAGTCCTCGACGGCGACAACCTCGTCGGCATCGTCTCCCTCGGCGACCTCGCCATCGACCGCGACCCCACCTCACCCCTGGCCGACATCAGCTCCGAGGCCCCCAACAACTGACCCCCCGCCCCCACCGCTCTCCGGCGACGGGTTCCCACCCACCCCCCGAAGTGCTGCCACACGTCCCAGACGCGCCGCGTTGTCAGCCGTGCCGCGTTGCGGGGTGTGCGGCGTTGCGGGGTGTGCCGCGTTCCCAGACGTGCCGCGTTGCTGGGCGTGCCGTGTTGCTGGGCGTGCCGTGTTGCTGGGCGTGCCGCGCTGCACGGGGAGACGCTGCGCTGCCGGAGATGCGGCGCTGCTGGGGTGCTGGGCCGGGGCGAGCCGTGTCGTCATGTGTGACGTGCTGCCGGGGTGCTGGGCTGCTGGATGCGCAGCGCTGCCATGTGTGACGCGCTGCCGCGCTGACAGGGCGGGCCCTGCACTGCGGCCGGCGGTCGGAGGCCGCTCCACCGACGTGCGACGGCGAGAGCGTCGCGATCGCCGCGGCGCCGCCGTGCCAGCCGTCGGACGTGACGGCCGGGAAGTTGCCGGGGCTCGCCGCATTCGTTCGTCAGCCTCTGCAACGCGAACCATGAGCGGCGACCACGTATCGCCGTGGAACCGTCCGAGCCGGCAGCACCTGTCGGTTGCGGTGGCGAGCGCCCACGCCAGCCGATCGGGCGCGGGCACGGCTCGGACAACGATCTTGGCGGCCGCTGAAGGTCGGGGAGATCCTCGGCGTGCCGGTGAACGACGCGGAGATCTGTGGCGAGGTGGAGAGGTCGTGGACGCCGGCGGCAGGTGTGAGGTGCAGGTGGGGCGCATGCCGAGGGACGCGTTGAAGGTCGTCGAGTCAGGCGGCGGGATGTGAAGGTCGTGGCGGCCTGTGACGGGCTGGTGAACGACGTGGAGGCGAAGGTCGTGCAGGCCCACGGTGTCTGAGTGTTGAAGGGCGGGGGATCTGCAGCGAGGTGAAGGTCGTTGGGGTCTGTGGCCGGGTGGGCGAACGACGTGGGGATGAAGGTCGGGGAGATCCTCGGCGTGGCGGTGAACGGCGCGGAGTTCTGCGGCGAGGTGGAGAGGTCGTGGAGGCCAGCGGCAGGTGTGAAGCGCCGGTGGGGTGCATGCGGAGGGGCGCGTTGAAGGTCGTCGAGGCAGGCGGCGGGATGTGAAGGTCGTGGCGGCCTGTGGCGGGCTGGTGAACGACGTGGAGGCGAAGGTCGTGGGGGTCCGTGGCGGGGCGGTGAGCAACGTGGGGATGGAGGCTCACGGTGCCTGGGTGTTGAAGGGCGGGGGATCTGCAGCGAGGTGAAGGTCGTTGGGGTCTGTGGCCGGGTGGGAGAACGAGGTGGGGATGAAGGTCGGGGAGATCCTCGGCGTGGCGGTGAACGGCGCGGAGTTCTGCGGCGAGGTGGAGAGGCCGTGGAGGCCAGCGGCAGGTGTGAAGCGCCGGTGGGGTGCATGCCGAGGTGTGCGTTGAAGGTCGTGGAGGCCTGTGGCGGGCTGGTGAACGACGTGGAGGCGAAGGTCGTGGGGGTCTGTGGCGGAGCGGTGAACGACGTGGGGACGAAGGTTGTGGAGGCACGCGGCGTCTGGGTGTTGAAGGGCGTGGGGGTCTGTAGCGAGGTGAAGGTCGTCGAGGCAGGCGGCGGGATGTGAAGGTCGTGAAGGCCCGTGGCGGGGTGGCGAACGACGTGGGGATGAAGGTCGTGGATGCGTGCAGTGGCCGGGCGTTGGAGGACGTGGGGATCTGCGGCGGGTAGTGAAGGACACGGAGACCCCGCGGGGCTGAAGGCGGTTGGGATGTCCGTTGACGAAACCAGTGCAGCCGCGCCGCAGCGGGCCACCGGTCGGGGCCGGCAGTGGTTGTGGCTGTCTGGGGTGTCGGACGGGGCTGAGGTGGTCGGTGATCGCCTGCGCCGCCAGGTGCAGCGCCCTGGACCTGAACTCGCCCCGCCAGCGGCGTGGGGTGCGGAGGGGACGACGAGGTAGTTGAGGGTGGTGGGCAGGGAGGCGGTGAACGTGGTTGCGCGTAGGTCGGGCTGGAACTGGAGCCGGATGGGGCTGAGGGGCCGGTCGGTGTCAGGCGGGTGGTGGGGTGCGGAGGGGGACGACGAGGTAGTTGAGGGTGGTGGTGGGCAGGGAGGCGGTGAACGCGGTTGCGCGCAGGTCGGGCTGGAACTGGAGCCGCACGGGGTGGTGGGGGAACGCGCGCAGGGCGTCCAGGAGGAGGCGGGCCTGGAACGAGCGGACGACGTGGGTGCCGTCGGTGGTGGCCTTGAGGGTTTGCTCGGACTCGCCGGTGAGGGGGTCGTCGGCGTGGACCAGGAGGGCGCCCTCGATCGGTTGGAGAGTGACGCGGCCGTGGGGGCCACCGAAGGCGGTGGCGCGGTCGACTGCCTGGGCGAGGGTGTCGGCGTCGGTCTCGACGGTGCAGATGGCGGAGATGTCGAGGAGGCGGGACATCTGAGCGTCGGGGTAACCGGTGCCGAGGGTCGGGGTGGTGAGGCTGCCGCCGTCCCAGGACAGGGCGAACAGGTCGTCGTCCGCGTGGACGTGGATGGTCTCCTCGCGGGACAGGTGCTGGGCGGCGCGGGCCAGCACGGCTGCGGGCACGAGTGCTTCGACCCCGGCGCGGACGGTCGCAGTCTCGCGGGCGACGGCATCGGTTGCCGGCGTGGAGGTGGGGTGCCAGGGGATCGCGGCGGCGGCCAGGCGGAAGCGGTCGGTGGCCAGGAGCGACAGGGTGCTGGTGTGGGCGCGGAGACGGACGCCGGTGAAGAGGGGGAGGGCGTGCTCGCGGGAGGCGGCGCCGGCCACCGGGACGGCGGCGGTGCGGAGGTCGTCGCCGGCGACGGTGCCGTGGGCAGGGGGCAGGTGGACCGGCGGGGGTGTGGCGTCGGGGATGCTGGGCAGCGCGAACCGGGCGCCCGGGACGCGGATCGACAGGCGGCCGCCCTGGACGGTGAGGCGGGCGTCGGCGGCGTCGAGGGACGTGAGGGTGTCGGCGACGGCCCGGCGGGGGACGACGACCTCGCCGGGGGTGTGGACGGTCGCGGGGGTGTGCAGGTGGACGACGACCTCGCCGTCGGTGGCGACCAGGTGCAGGCCGGCGTCGTCGGCGCGCAGCAGCACGCCCGCGTGGGACGGCTGCAGGGAGCGGCCGGTCAGCATGCGCAGCAGAAACGACGCGGCTGCGGCGAGCCGGGAAACAGATGCGGTCACGTCCATGCCTGCGAACCTACGCCGAGGGTATGACAAAAACCGGAGCCGGCGAGAGCACGCAGCCCTCACCCGATCGCGGTATAAAACCGACCAATGCCGCATATCATGATCGCGTGGCGATGACCGCTGTCACGGAAGCGCCGCCGGGGCTGTCGCTGGTCTTCGGCGTCGGTGACCTGTTGTGCGCACTGCCCCTGCGTGAGGTGGTGGAGACGATCCGGCCGCTGCCGGTGCAGCCGCTGGCGGGCACGGCCGACGTGCTGCTCGGGGTCAGCGTGATCCGCGGGCTCGCGGTGCCCGTCGTCGACACGGCGCGGCTCCTCGGCGCGGCGGCGGAGCGGCCCAGCAGGTTCGTGACGACGCGCACCGGAGGCGGGCCGCTCGCGTACGCCACCGGGCCGGTCCGAGGCGTGCTGCCGGTGGAGCCGGACGCCGACCGGCCGCCACCGCCGATGCTCGCCGCCTCGGCGACCAGGATCGTCGCGGCCGTCGGCGTCCTGGATGCCCGCCCCCTGCTGTTCCTGAGCAGCGAATGGCCACTGCCGAGCGCGCCCCGCGACGAATGGCCGTTGACAAGCCCAAGCCCAAGCCCAAGCCCAAGGACAAGCTCAAGCACAAGCACGGAACACGACGAGTGGCCGGTGCACGATGGAACGTGACGAGGACGTCGCGCGGCTGCGCGAGCTGCTGTCGGTCCGGCTCGGGCTGACGTTCGACGACAAGCGGGACCCCCAGCTCGCCGCGACCCTGCGGGCGCGCGCCGGCCAGCACGGCCTGTCCGGCCGGGGCTACCTCGACCGCCTCGGCACCGCCTGGAACAACGAGCTCGCCGCTCTCGCCGAGGCCGTGACCGTCAACGAGACCTACTTCTTCCGCAACATCGAGCAGTTCAACGTCCTGGCGGAGGTGGTACTGCCCGCGCGCGTCCGGGCCAGGGCCACCCAGCGGTGCCTGCGGCTGCTGTCGGTGGGCTGCTCGACGGGCGAGGAGGCGTACACGCTCGCGATGGTCGCGGCCCAGCGCGTCGAGCCGTCGTGGGACGTGTCGATCGTCGGGCTCGACGTCAACCGGGCCGCCCTGCGCGTCGCCGCCGCCGGGCGGTACTCGCAGTGGTCGCTGCGGGAGACCCCGGACGCCGTGCAGCAGCGATGGTTCCGGGCCGCCGCCGACGGGGTCGAGATCGACGAGCGGCTCCGCGGGCGCGTGCGGTTCCTGGAGTACAACGCCGTCAACGACGACCCGGTGCTGTTCGCGCCCGACACGTACGACGTCGTCTTCTGCCGCAACCTGCTGATGTACCTGACGCCGAGGACGGTCGCGGCCGCGGTCGCCCGGATCACGCGGGCCCTGGCGCCGGGTGGCTACCTCTTCCTGGGACACACCGACACGCTCGGCAGCAAGCCGCCCGCCCTCGCGGTGCAGCACACCCACAACACGTTCTACTACCAGAAGGTCGTACAGCAGGCGCAGAACGCACACCGGGTGCGGCCGGCGCCTCAGGAGGACGGCAAGGCGAAGGCGCTGCATCTCGTGCAGCAGGAGCGGTTCGGTGAGGCCCTCGCGGCGCTCGACGCGATCGACACCGCCGCGGCCGACCGGCCCGACGTGCTGCTCCTGCGCGGCGCCGTCCTCGCCCATCTCGGGCACACCGGGCGGGCCGCCGCGGTCTGCCACCGCCTGCTGGACCGTGACGCCCTCAACCCCGACGCGCACCACCTGCTCGGCGAGTGCCGGGAGGGCGACGGCGACACGGACGGGGCGCTGGAACACCACCGGATGGCCGCCCACCTCGACGCCGAGTTCGCGATGCCGCGGCTGCGGATGGGGCTGCTCGCCCGGCGCGGCGGCGACCGGGCGACCGCCGAACGCGAGCTGGGCCGGGCCGCGGCCCTGCTGCGGCACGAGAAGGAGGAGCGCGTCCTGCTCTTCGGCGGCGGGTTCGGCCGCGGCGCCCTGATCGCCCTCTGCCACGCCGAAACGGCCGCACCGCGATGACGCCCGCGGAACACGCCATGACAGCCGCGGACCGAAGCCGACCGCCGCGGGACACGCGATGAAGACGAAGACCCTCGACCTGATGCAGCGCCTCGCCGAGCTGCGCGAGTCGTTCGACCGCTCCTTCACCGAGCCGCACCGTGAGCAGGTCACCGGCTTCGACGACCTCCTTGCGATCCGGGTCGGCGGCCACCGGTACGCGCTGCGCCTCACCCAGGCCGCCGGTCTCTTCCCGGACCGCCCGGTGACGCGCCTGCCCGGCCCCCAGCCGTCGCTGCTCGGCGTCGCCAGCTTCCGGGGCTCGATCGTGCCCGTCTACGACCTCGGGGCCGTGTTCGGCCACCCGGCCACCGCCGACCGGCGCTGGCTGGTCCTGGTCGCCGGCGAGCCGACGGTGGCGCTCGCGTTCGAGGGCCTCGACGGCCACCTGCGCGTCCCGCGCGACCTGATCGTGGAGGAGTCGGCGGGCCACGGCCCGCGCGGCTGCCTGCGCGGGATCGTGCCGATGGACGGCGGCGCCCGGCCGATCGTCGATGTCCCGGCGGTACGGGCGGCGATCCAGACACTGACGGGAGCCGCACGGGAAGCGGTGACAGCGGGGGACGGGGAACGATGAACCGGAGATGGACGTTCGGCCGCAGGCTCGCCGCGGGCTTCGCGGCCGTCGTGCTGCTCACGATGATCACCGGCGCGGTCACGGTCGCCGCGCTGGACACGGTCGTCGGCGGCAAGGACCACGTCATCGACATCGGCGTGCAGGGCCTGGTGGAGGCGCAGCAGCTGCGGGTGTCGGTGGAGGCGAAGAGCAGCGCGGCCCGCGGGTACCTGCTGACCGGCGACGATCGGTTCCGCACCCAGATCACCGAGGCCCGCGCCGCCTTCGCCCAGGCGGTCCAGCGGTTGCGCGGAGTGACGGACTCGCAGCGCGAGCGGGACCTGCTCGACGCCTCCGTCCAGGCCGAGCAGAACCACCAGGCGGCGCTGGAGGCGGTGATGGCGTTGCAGCGGGACGCCGCCCCGGCAGAGCGGATCGGCAGGGAGTTCGACGACACGGTGGCGCCGCAGCGCGAGGCGCTCAACCAGCACATCGACGCGCTGGCCGGGCTGCTGCGTCAGGACCTGACGGCCCAGCGGGACGCCGCGTCGAGCAAGGCGCGGGTGGCGACCTTCGTCGTGATCGGCATCGCGCTGATTGCACTGGTGCTCGGGGTGCTGGTGGCGGTGCTGCTGATCCGGGCGCTGGGCAGGCAGGTCGCCAGCACGGTCGGGCACATCCAGAGCTCCTCGGCCCAGCTGGAGGCCGCCGCCAGCCAGCAGGCGAACGGCGCCCGCGAACAGGCGACCGCGATGAGCGAGATCAACACGACGATCGAGGAGCTGCTGATCACGTCGCGTCAGATCGCCGAGGGCTCGCAGCGGGTCGCGAAGATCGCCGAGGAGACCGCGGGCGCGGCCAGCTCCGGCGACGCGACCATCGAGCAGGCCCGCGAGTCGATCACCGCGATCCGCCGCCAGGTCGACCTGATCGTGCAGCACATGCTGGAGCTCGGGCAGCGCTCGCAGCAGATCGGCGGCGTCGTCGACCTGGTGTCGGAGCTCGCCGAGCAGACCAACATCCTGGCCATCAACGCGACCATCGAGGCGTCCGGGGCGGGGGAGTGGGGCCGCCGGTTCGCGGTCGTCGCCGACGAGATCCGCAAGCTCGCCGACCGCACCGCCGGCTCCGCCAAGGAGATCCGCGCCCTCATCGAGGACGTCCGCGGCGCGGTGAACACGACGGTCATGGCGACGGAGACCGGCGCGAAGGCTGTCGACGCCGGCACCCGGCAGTTCGGCGCGGTCACCGCGTCGTTCCAGCAGATCGCCGACCTGGTCGCGACGACGACCGAGTCGGCGCGGGAGATCGAGCTGTCCACCAAGCAGCAGACGACCGCGGTCGAGCAGGTCAACGTCGCGGTCACCGACACCGCCCGGGTCACCCAGGAGAGCGAGTCCAGCGCCGTGCAGACCAGACAGACCGCGACCCATCTGGCCGGGCTCTCCACCGAGCTGCTGCGGCTGGTCGCCGCGGGCGCCGACCGGCATTGAGCGCCCCGTCGCCCGCGGTGCCGGGAGCTGCCGGAATGGCGCGACAGGCCAAGGACCCGCTGCGGTACTTCCGGATCGAGGCGCAGGAGCTCGTCGGGCAGCTCGCCCAGGGGGTCCTGGAGCTCACCCGCGACAGCGCGGACCGGGAGCCTGTCGCCAGGCTGCTGCGGCACGCGCACACGCTCAAGGGCGCGGCGCGGGTGGTGCGGCAGAAGGAGATCGCCGACGCCGCGCACGCCCTCGAGGAGCTGCTCGTCCCGCACCGCGACGGCGCCGCGCCGGTCCCGCCGGAGACTGTCGGCGCGCTGCTCACCCTGACCGACCGGATGACCGCCCTGACCGACGTTCTGCAACAGCCGGACAAGAAGGAAGAAAAGCCCGAAAAGCCAGAAAAGCCAGAGCCTCAAGCCGCTCCTGTACGCCGTGACAGCGCCGACATCGATGAGCTGCTCGACGCGGTCGGCGAGGCCCATGCCCGGTTCGCGCCGCTGCGCCGCCAGGTCGCGACCGTCGAGCGGGCGCGCCGGGCCGCCGAGGCGATCACGGAGCAGCTGCGGATCCGCGCCGCGCAGCACGACGGCGCCGACGGCCGGACGGGCGCCATGGCGACCCGCCTGGCCGCCGAGCTGACGGCGCTCGGCCGGCAGCTCACCGAGACCGTCGAGCAGGTGGAGCGCGAGCTCGACGACATCCGCGGCCGCGCCGAACGGCTCCGCCTGGTGCCGGTCGCGGCGGTGCTGACCACGCTGCACCGGGCCGCGTACGACGCCGCCGCCGCCGAGGGCAAGAAGGTCGTCTTCGACAGCCGCGGCGGCGACCTGCGGCTCGACCCGCACGTGCTGAGCCTGGCGTCCGGCGCGCTGCTGCACGTGGTCCGCAACGCCGTGTCGCACGGGGTGGAGACCGAGGCGGAGCGGCGCACCGCCGGCAAGCCGCCCGCTGGGCACGTCACCGTGGAGGTCCGCCGCCGCGGCACGAACGCCGCGTTCCGCTGCACCGACGACGGCCGCGGCTTCGACCTGGCCGCCGTGCGGCGCCAGGCGGAGGCGCAGGGCTTCGTGGCCGGCGGCTCCGGGACGGCCGAGCAGGACGTGCGGGAGCTGATGCGGCTGCTCATGCACGGCGGGATCAGCACCGCCGGCGAGGTCACCGGCATCTCCGGGCGCGGCATCGGCCTCGACGCCGTCCGTGACGTCGCCGAGCAGCTCGGCGGCGAGATCGACGTCAGCACCGAGCCCGGCCGCGGCACCACCGTGGAGCTGGTCGTGCCGCTGTCGCTGGTGTCGCTGTCGGGGCTCGTCGTCGAGGCGGCCGGGACCCTCGCGTCGCTGCCGCTGGACGCGGTGCGCACCTGCGTCCTGCTGAGCGCCGTCGAGGTCGCCGCCGCCGCGGCGGCCGGCGCGATGGCCCACGAGGGGCAGGTCATCGCGTTCCTGCCCCTCGCGCGCGTGCTGACCCCGGGCGGAGATCCACCGGCGCAGCCGCAGGGCGACGGCGGCGCGGTCGGCGTCATCATCGCCGCCGGCGGCCGGGTCCTCGCGGTGGGCGTCGACCGGCTGCTCGGCACGTCGGCGCTGGTCGTGCGGCCACTGCCGGAGCTCGCGCCGGCCGGCGCGGTGGTCAACGGCCTGTCCATCGACGCCGAGGGCAACCCACGGATCGTGCTCGACCCGCACGGCCTCGTCGCCGCGGCCGACGGCGAGAAGCCCGCCGACCCGCTCACCCGGGAGGCCGCCGCCGCCGGGCGCACCGACCCGGTCCTCGTCGTCGACGACTCCCTCACCACCAGGATGCTGGAGCGCAGCATCCTCGAGTCGGCGGGCTACGAGGTCGAGCTCGCCGCCTCCGCCGAGGAGGCCCTCGAGCGGGTCAAGCTGCGGCGGTACGCCCTGTTCCTCGTCGACATCGACATGCCGGGCATGGACGGGTTCACGTTCGTCGCCCTGACCCGCGAGGACCCGGTGCTGCGCGAGACGCCCGCGATCCTCGTCAGCTCGCGCGCGTCCGCGGAGGACCGCCGCCGCGGCGCCGAGGCCGGCGCCAGCGCGTACATGGTGAAGTCGGAGTTCAACCAGGAGGAGCTGCTCGGCCACATCCGCGACCTGGTGGGGAACCCATGATCAAGGTACTGGTGGTCGAGGACTCCGCGACGGTGCGGCAGTGCCTGCGCGAGGCGCTCACCGAGCGGCACGGCTTCGACATCGTCGGGGAGGCCGTCGACGGCGCGCAGGCCGTCGAGCTGTGCCGGCGGCTGCGGCCCGACGTCATCACGATGGACGTGGTCCTGCCCGTGATGAGCGGCCTCGCCGCCACCGAGCGGATCATGGCGAGCCAGCCGACGCCGATCCTCGTGGTGTGCTCGGCGTCCCGGCAGGAGCTGTTCACCACGTACGACGCGCTCGCCGCCGGAGCGGTCGACGTGCTGGAGAAGCCGCGCGGCGACGCCTCCGACGACACGTGGGGCGCGCGGCTGCGCACCGCGGTCAAGGTCGTGTCGCGCATCCGGGTCGTGACGCGGCACCGGCCCCCGGGAGCGGCCGCACCCGTGCAGGCGGCCATCCGTACACCTCGGATGCCCAGGAGACTCGTCGCGGTCGGCGCCTCGACGGGCGGCCCCGGCGCCATCGTCACGTTGCTGCGCGGCGTCCCGAGAGGCTTGTCGGTGCCGCTGCTGTACGTGCAGCACCTTGCCACCAACGAGACGTTCGCGCAGGCCTTCACCGGGTGGCTCGCCGAGCAGACCGGCCATGTCGTGCGGTACGCCCGCGGAGGGGAGAGCCTCGAGTCCGTCGCCGGGCAGGTCGTGATGGCGCCGCCGGACCGGCACCTGATCGTCCGCGGTGGGCACCTGCACCTGAACTCCGGGCCGCCCCGGCACTCGTGCCGCCCGTCCGTCGACGTGCTCTTCGAGTCCGTCGCCGCCGAGGTCGGCGCGGGCGCCACCGGCGTGCTGCTCACCGGCATGGGCCGCGACGGCGCCGAAGGCCTGCTCGCGATGCGCCGCTCCGGCGCGCACACCTACGCGCAGGACCAGGGCAGCTGCGTCGTCTACGGCATGCCGAAGGAGGCCGCGGCGCTGCACGCCGCGGTGGAGATCCTGCCGCCGGACCTGATCGCGGCCGGGCTGACGGAGAAGGTCGGATGGCGAGCACCGTCCTGATCGTCGACGACAGCCTGACCGTCCGGATGGACCTCCACGAGGCGTTCGAGGAGGGCGGCTTCCGCACCGTGCTGTGCGCCAACGGCGCCGACGCGCTCGCCGCGTTCGAGGCCGAGCAGTTCGACGTCGCGCTCTTCGACGTGCTGCTGCCGGACGCCGACGGGGTCGAGCTGCTGCGGGCGCTGCGCGCCCATCCCGGCCACGCCGGGGTGGTGGCGCTGCTGCTGTCCAGCGAGGCGGAGGTCAGCGACCGGCTCCGCGGCCTGCGCCACGGCGCCGACGACTACGTCGGCAAGCCCTACGACGCGCACGCGGTCGTGGCCCGCAGCCGGGAGCTGCTGCGGCGCGGTGTCGAGCCACCCGCCCAGCCGTCGGTGCTGGTCATCGACGACAGCCTCACGTTCCGCGAGGAGCTGCGGCACCTGCTCGCCGGCGCCGGCTACGAGGTCCTCGCCGCCGCCAGCGGCGAGGAGGGGCTGCGGGTCGCGGCGGCCAGCCCGCCGAGCGCGATCATCGTCGACGGGGTGCTGCCCGGGATCGACGGCGCGACCGTCATCCGCCGGGTCCGGCTCGACGCGACGCTGCGCAACGTGCCGTGCCTGCTGCTGACCGCCGCCGACGACTACGCGACCGAGCTGCAGATCCTCGACGCCGGCGCGGACGCGTTCGTGCGCAAGCAGGAGAGCCTGGCGGTGGTCCTCGCCAAGCTGGCCGCCGTGCTGCGCAAGAGCACCGTCACCCCGCTGCCGCCGGAGGGCCCGTTCCACGGCCAGGTCAAGGTGCTGCTCGTCGACCCCGACCGTGGGTTCCTGGACCACGCCGCGGACCTGCTGCGGGAGGAGGGCTACGAGCCGGTCGCCGCGCCCGACGCCGACGACGCCCTCGCCATGCTCGCCGTGCAACCGGCCGGGTGCGTGGTCCTGGCGGTCGACGGGCAGGGCGACACGACCGCGGGCCTGGAGCTGTGCACCCGGATCCGGTCGGTGCCGGGGCTGCGTGACATGCCGGTCATCGGCCTGGGCGCCGGCGACGCGCTGCTGGACTGCCTCGCCGCCGGCGCCGACGACTACGTGCGCCGCGCCGACGGCCCCAACACGCTGCGCGCCCACATCCGCGCGCACATCCGCCGGCAGCAGCTGCACGAGCAGAACCGGCGGATCCGCGACGAGCTGGTGCGCCGGGAGCTGGAGGCGGCGCACGAGCGGGCCGCCCGGCAGGTCGCGGAGGCCCGCGCCGAGCTCGTCGAGGAGCTCGAGTGGCGCAACCGGGAGCTGGAGGCCTTCAGCGGCTCCGTCTCGCACGACCTGCGCTCGCCGCTGCAGACGATCATCAGCTTCAGCGAACTGCTGCTGGAGGAGCAGACCGGCGGGGAGCCCACCGACCTCGCCCTGCGCATCCACAGGGCGGCCCAGCGGATGAACGCGCTCATCGACGCGCTGCTGCAGCTCGCCTCCGCCAACCGCGGCCAGATCCAGCGCGCCGCGGTCGACCTGACCGCGCTCGCCACCGACGTCGTGGACGAGCTGCGCCAGCGCGACCCGGACCGGGAGGTGGAGGTGACCGTCGCGCCCGGGATGCGGGCCTCCTGCGACGGCGAGCTGGTCCGCGCCGTCCTGATCAACCTGGTCGGCAACGCGTGGAAGTTCACCGGCCGCACCGCGTCCCCGCGGATCGAGATCGGCTGCTCGCCGCCGGCGTTCTACGTCCGCGACAACGGCGCCGGCTTCCCCGCCGAACGCGCCGACCAGCTCTTCCGCCCCTTCGGCCGGCTGCACGACAGCAGCGACTTCCCCGGCACCGGCATCGGCCTGACCACCGTCCAGCGCATCGTCGACCGCCACGGCGGCCGGGTCTGGGCGCAGAGCGAGCCGGGCCGCGGCGCGACGTTCTCCTTCACGCTCCCCGACGCCTGAGCTTCGTGGCGTCGCCGCAGAACCTTCCGGGCGGCTGCCGAGTATTGAGTGCATGCAGCGGCCCGAGAACGACGACGACCGGTTCGTCAGCTTCATGCATGCCAGCGCGGCCCGGCTGTACCGGGTCGCGTAC
The DNA here is from genome assembly GCF_039531485.1 of Dactylosporangium maewongense. NCBI lineage: Bacteria > Bacillati > Actinomycetota > Actinomycetes > Micromonosporales > Micromonosporaceae > Dactylosporangium > Dactylosporangium maewongense. The sequence continues at coordinate 267,218 of NZ_BAAAQD010000009.1, forward strand.
CTGCTCGCCGGGGACGCCGCGCAGGCGGAGGAGCTGACCCAGCAGGCCCTCGTGCGCACGTACACCGCCTGGTCCCGCGTCGCCGGCGACGACGCCTACGGCTACGCCCGCCGGATCCTGGTGAACCTGCACAACGACTGGTGGCGGCGGCGGTTCCTGCGGGAACGGCCGACGCCGGACGTGCCGGAGCCCCGCCGCGCGGAACAGGACCCGGCCGACGGGGTGGTCGTCAGGGACGGGGTGGCCCGGGCCCTGCAGACGCTGTCGCGACGGGAGCGGGCGGTGATCGTCTGCCGCTACTACCTGGACCTCACCGAGCAGCAGACCGCCGACGAGCTCGGCGTGGCCCTCGGCACCGTCAAGAGCACCAACGCGCGGGCACTGCGCAAGCTGCGGATCGCGGCAGACGAGACGACGTATGAGATGAAGGAGGCGCGGTGATGCGCAGCATCGAGGAGCTCCGCCGGGCGATGCGCGACGAGACCGCCGACCTCGCGCCCCGGGTGACGTTCGCCCAGGTCCGGCAGCGGGCCCGCCGGCGCCGCTTCACCGGACTGTTCACGTTCGCGGCCACTGTACTGGTGTCCGTCGCCGCGACGATGACCGCCCTGGCGGGCGCGCCGGCCGGACCCGCCCCGCTGCCCGCGCCCTCGCTGAGCGCCGTCGCACCCACGCTGAGCGCCGCCGCGGCGGCACCGACGCAGCTGGCCGGCGACACCGAGCTGCGGGGCACCGGGCCGGTCGTGCGCACCGGCGTCGCCTACGGCACCGGCGAGGAGCTCGTCCTGCGCTACAGCGGCGACGACATGAACGGCCTGTACTCGGCGCTGCACGACCCGGCCAAGGGGACGTACCGCAGGCTCGGCGGCGGCATCACCGTGCCGCCGGTCGGCGGGTTCTCCACGATCCTGGAGCTCGACGACCGGCACGGCGGCATTGTCGACTACGGCGTGGTCCACGGCGCCGGCCTGCGGGTCGAGCTCACCGCGGACGGGCAGCGCACGCAGGCGAGCACCGCCGAGCTGCCCGGGATGCCGGACGCGACGATCTTCTGGGTCCGGCGCGCCGGGGTCGCGGTCCAGCCGACCGGCGCGGTCGGCGGGCCCACACCGGATCTCGGGTTCACCGCCCGCGACGCCGCCGGGGTCGTCGTCGCCACCGGCGGCCAGGTCCAGCGCAGCGACGGCGAGGTCGTCATCGCCGACACCTCCGTCCAGATCGGTGACCTCATGCGGACCGGTGTGACGCTCGCCGACGGCGGCCGGCTCGTGCTGTGGTTCAGCGGCGACGAGCGCGGCGCCGGGCTCGTCGCCGGCAGCGACCACGGCACCGGCGCCCCCACTGAGGTGCGCGGCCTCGGCCGCTTCGCCCGCCCGCCGTTCGACATCGGCTTCTACGGCGGCCGCCACGAGTTCGACGAGGCCGGCGGCACCAAGGTCGTCGTGGCCGTCTACGTCGGCCCGGCCGCCACGGTGACCCTGGGCGCGCCCGGGGCGACGGGCCGCGGATCCGCGCGCTGGAGCGCCCACCCGCAGCTGCGCGTCGCGTGGGTCAACGGGGTCCCGGCGGGGGACGGGTGGAAGGTCAACGGCGTCGCCACCGACGCGCAGGGGGCGGTCGTCGCCGCCTACGACGGCCGGTGACGGCGCCGGCGGGGTGTGCGATCGTGCCCGCATGGATATCCGGGTCATCCGGTCAGGCACGGTGCAGGTCCGGCACGGGCTGCTCGCGGTACGGACGATGGCCGCGCTCGGGGGCGAGATCTACGGCCGGATGGCGACGCTGTCCCGCGACCAGCGGGACGAGCACTCGATCATCGACATCGTCGACCAGTTCAACCGGGTCCGGTCGGTGGCCGACGGCGAGCGGGAGTACCTGCAGGGCGTCATCGAGTTCTACCAGGCGCGGACGGAGACCAAGATGACGATCGCCGCGGAGCGGCTCGCCGTGATCGCCGCGGTGACCCTGCCGATCACCGCGCTGTCGTCGGTGCTCGGCATGAACCTCATCGTCAGCGACCACACGCGGTGGCCGCACCTGATCGCGGTCCTCGTCATCATGGTCGTCATGTCCGGCACCCTGCTCGGCTGGGCCAAACGGCAGGGCTGGTTCTAATTGGCCACAGGCCGGCTCTCGCTACAGGGCTGGTGCTCGCTACAGGATGCGGGCGAGGAAGGCGTCGAGCTTGCCGCGGGTCCGCTCGACCTTCTCGTCCACCGAGAGCGTCTCCCTCGGCCCGCCGGCGTCCGGGGTGCGCAGCCCGCGCACGTAGAGCGAGCAGGCCAGGTCGCTGCAGATGTACGAGCCGACCGAGTCGCCCTTGCGGCCCGCCTCGCCCGCGCGGCGGCCGGTCATCAGCGACACCCCGTTGCCCGGGTGGGTGGTCAGGCACAGCGAGCACATGTTGCGGTGCAGGAAGCCGCGCTGCTGGGCCGCGATGCGCAGCGTGACGCCGACGAGGGCGTCGCCGCCGCCCGGGGCGACCAGGTAGGCACGGTCCAGCGCGCCCGGGTCGCGCCAGCCGAGGAAGTCGAGGTCGGGCCAGGGCCGGTCGGCCAGGTCGCGGGGGAGCGCGATGCGTTTCGCCTCGCCCTTGGAGCAGTTGACGAACGACGCGCGGATGTCGGTCTCGGTCAGTGGTCTCACGCAGCCGACGGTACCGACGCCTAATGACCCTAGGCAACTGACTATTGTGGCTAGGATGAGACGCGCAGGGCTCACCACCGACCTCGTGACCCGGGCCGCCGCGGACCTCGCCGACGAGGCCGGGCTCGACGGCGTGACGGTGTCGGCGGTCGCGCGGCACTTCGGGGTCAAGGACGCCAGCCTCTACTCGCACGTGCGCGGGCTGCGGGACCTGCGCTCGCGGGTGGCGATCCTCGCCGCGGCGGAGTTCGCCGACCTGCTCGCCCCGGCGGTCGCCGGCAGGTCCGGCCGGGACGCGCTCGTCGCGTTCGCCGACGCCTACCGCGGCTACGCCCGCGCCCACCCGGGTCGCTACGCGGCGCTGCAGGCGCCGGTCGACCCGGCGGCGGACGTCTCGGCCGCGCGGCGGGGGATCGAGCTGACCTACGGGATGCTGCGCGGCTACGGCCTGGAGGAGCCCGACGCCACCGACGCCGTGCGCCTGCTGCGCAGCACCCTGCACGGCTTCGTCGACCTGGAGGCCCGCGGCGGCTTCAACGACCCACGCGACGTCGACGCCTCCTGGCGCCGCACCGTCGCCGCGCTGCACGTCCTGCTGATCCATTGGCGGGAAGCGCTCTCAGAATGAATTAGCAGCTCAGAGCGCTGTTTGAGAGCGCTCTCAGAAGTTGACCATTGACATTGGTCAGATCGATTCCCCAAAATCACCAGGGACCCCAGGAAGCCGCCCACTTCTGATCGGAGTCCCACCCGATGCGCCTTACCCGAGGCCGACCCTTGTTCACCGGTGCCGCCGCACTCGCGCTCGTCGCCTCCGCCGTCACCTTCGTCGCCCTGCAGAGCGCCGCCGCCGACACGCTCGGCTCCGGCAGCTACGCCACCACCCGCCCCGCCGGTCAGGCACCGCCCGCCGGCTGCGGATCGATCGGCACCAACCCGCGCCAGTGGGTCACCGCCAACGCCCCAGCCGGCGCCGTCCCCACCAACGACTGGTGGTCGTCGCTGCTGTTCAAGAAGTTCAACTGCAGCTACTCCGAGCCGCTCAACGCGCACCCGATGGCGTTCAAGCCCGCCAACAACGGGCTCGGCGTCAGCTACACCACCGACGCCGCGATCTCCGGCACCGCCACCGGCGTCGGGGAGTACCACTACCCGTACACGACCGACTTCACCCTCGGCGTGGCCGGCCTCAACTCCCCGGACACCAAGGTCGACGGCTGGACCGACTGGACGGTGACGCCCTACTGGTCCGACGGCGCCCGCACCCTGCGCGCCACGATCGGCCACGGCCTGCCCTTCGTCTACGCCCGCACCAGCGGCGGCAGTGCCCAGCTGACCTTCGGCGGCCCGCCCGCCGTGTGGAGCAACAGCGGCGCCAGGATCGGCTTCACCGTCCGCGGCCACGACTTCGTCGCCTACGCGCCGACCGGGGCCACCTGGACCGTCAGCGGCAGCACCATCACCTCGACCCTCGCCGGCAAGGACTACTACTCGGTGGCGCTGCTGCCGACGACCACGTCCACCCCGGCGGCCGACCGGACGGCGCTTGCCAACACGTACGGCACCTACGCGCACAACCACGTGACCGGCACGCGGGTCAGCTGGGCGTACAACGCCGGCGCGAGCACGGTCAACGCGACCTACGCGTTCACCACCACCGCCCGTGAGGGCAGCGGCAGCGGCACCGTCGTGTCGCTCTACCCGCACCAGTGGAAGAACCTCACCGGCGCCACGCCCATCGCGCAGACCTACGTCTCGGCGCGCGGGCCGATGAAGACGCTCACCGGCGTCTCGTCGTTCACCACCGGCACGAAGTACCAGGGCGTCCTGCCGGAGATCCCCGCGGTCGCCGACAGCAGCGGGGCCGACCTGGCCACGCTCGGCGGCTACCTCGACCAGGCCGCCTCCGGCGACCCCCTGGCGGGCTTCGGCGACGACACCTACTGGACCGGCAAGGGCGTCGGCCGCGCCGCCCGCCTCGCCGAGATCGCCGACCAGCTCGGCCGCACCGCCCAGCGCGACGCGCTGCTCAACGCGATCCGCACCCGCCTCACCAACTGGTTCACCGCCAGCCCCGGCGAGGCGACCCGGCTGTTCGTCTACGACGCCAACTGGGGCACGCTGATCGGCTACCCCGCGTCGTACGGCTCCGACAGCGAACTCAACGACCACCACTTCCACTACGGCTACTACATCGCCGCGGCCGCGACCCTGGCGAAGTTCGACCCGGCGTGGGCGGCGAGCAACGCCTACGGCAGCATGGTCAACCTGCTCATCCGGGACGCCAACAACCCCGACCGCAACGACACGATGTTCCCGTTCCTGCGGGACTTCGACATCTACGCGGGCCACGACTGGGCCTCCGGGCACGGAGCGTTCGGCGCCGGTAACAACCAGGAGTCGTCCTCGGAGGGCATGAACTTCGCCAACGCCCTCATCCAGTGGGGCCAGGCGACCGGCAACACCGCCGTGCGCGACGCGGGCCTGTACATCTACACGACCCAGGCGCAGGCGATCCAGGAGTACTGGTTCGACTCGTCCAACCAGAACTTCCCGTCGACGTTCGCGCACAACACCGTCGGCATGGTCTGGGGCGACGGCGGCGCGTACGCCACCTGGTTCTCCGCCGAGCCGGAGATGATCCAGGGCATCAACATGCTGCCCATCACCGGCGGCTCGCTGTACATGGGCTACAAGCCGGCCTACAACAGCGTCAACTGGAACGAGATGGTCACCAACAACGGCGGCCCGCCGACCGTCTGGCAGGACGTGCTGTGGTCCTTCCAGGCCCTCGGCAACGGCGACACCGCGCTGGCGAACTTCCGGGCCAACTCCGGCTACACCCCGGAGGAGGGCGAGAGCAAGGCGCACACGTTCCACTGGCTGCGCAACCTCGCCGCGCTCGGCCAGGTCGACACGTCGGTCACCGCCAACACGCCGCTCTACGCGGTGTTCACCAAGAACGGCGCGAAGACCTACGTGGCGTCGAACCTGACCGGCTCGCCGCTCACCGTGACGTTCTCCGACGGCCGGACGCTGACCGTGCCCGCCGGCAAGACCGCCACGACCGGTGCGTTCACGTGGGTCGGCGGCGGCGGGACCAGCAACCCGCCGACGTCGCAGCCGCCCACCTCGCAGCCGCCGTCGTCCCAGCCCCCGTCGTCGCAGCCGCCGTCGTCCCAGCCGCCGGTCGGGTCGAACCTGTTCTACCTGCGCAGCGGGCCGGCGCTCAACACGACCGCCGGGACCGCCGCGGGCACCCAGACGGTCAGCGCCGCCAACGGCAACTGGGACGGCACGCCGCACAACCCGGTGACCTACACCAAGTGCGGCATCACCGGCAGCACGAACGGCCAGGCGACCGCGTTCACGCTGTACGTCGACGCCGGGAACACCGTCGGGCAGGGCATCCAGGTCCGGGTGTCGTACGACCTCACCAACAACGGCAGCGACGAGCGGGTGGAGACCTACCGGTACTTCGCCACCGACCCGGTGCCGGGGACGGAGTCGTACACGCAGGCGGTGGGCCTGTCGTCCTCCTCCGGCAGCCTCGGTGCGATGAGCAACGGCTGTGTCCGCATGGAGGTCTGGAACGCGATCGGCAACGCCGCGACCACGGTCCGGATCGACGCGTCCGCCGCCAACGGCAACCAGTCGACGCTGCGGATCCCGTACACCGTGTGAGTTCTTCCTGAAAGTGGCGGGCCGGCACGAGTCAGTGCCGGCCCGCCATGTTTCAGGCTGACCGGCACCGCTGCTGGGGTCGCACGTATGTCGGTGGTTCGCGAAGTGCTCCTTGCGATGCACCAAACATTACGGAGCCGCTGACCTCGCCGAATCACGGAAACGTGCCAGCGCCTCGGGCCGCTCCTCGACGGGCGCCTGGCCCTGGCCCAGCACCGCCAGGACCGTGCCGAGCTTCTCCCGCAGCGTCGGGTCGAGGTGCAGCAGGACGTACAGCAGCGCCCACGCCAACCCGATCACCTTCGCCCAGTCGTGCACTGCTCCGGAGAAGCTGAGCCACGGCTGCGCCGCGTAGACCGCCGCGAGCGGCAGGCCGGCGAACAGCGCGACCCGCAGGACCTCCGCCGCGACCGCCCGCCCGCCGCGCCGCACCGGCGCCGGCACCGCGACCGCCGCGGCGCGCCGCAGCCGGCCGAGCTCGCCGGTGGCGAGGGCCCCCGCGTTGTGCCGCAGCACCTCCTCGACCCGCCGCCACGCGTCGGCGGACGCGGGCGCGGCGACGAGGAACTTCAACTGCCGCACCGCCCTGGCCGCCCCCCGCCCGCCGTCGGCGAGCTGCCGGTGCGTGTCCGGGTCGACGAGCCCGAACGACGCCGGGAGGTCGTGCTCGACGGCGTACGCGATCCGCTCCAGCCGCTCCACCCAGAACCGCCGCCATTGCAGGTCGTTGCGCCGCCCGTGCTGCCGCAGCTCGCCGAGCATCGCGAGGGTCTCCGTCAGCGCGACGGCCCGCGGCGTGCCCCGCCGGTGCCGGCGCATCGCCCACGCCGCGACGAGCCGGCACGCGGCCGCCACGGCGAGCCGGACGGCGCCCATCGCCGCGACGGCGCCGAGCGTGGCACCGGCGACCGCCGTCCAGCCGTCGTGGCCCCGGTACAGCACCGTCCCGGCCAGCGCGAACCCGGCGATCAGCGGCACCGCCCGGGTGAGGACGACCCGGCGGTCGTCGGCCCGCGTGAAGCGGAACAGGATCCGGTTCAGCAGCAGGTACGCCGCGGCCGCGGCGACAGCACCGACGACCTTGCTGTCCGCGGCCGCGGAGAGGACGAGGAACGCGGCCGCGGTCGCCAGGTAGCCGGCGGTGAGCCGGGCCACGATGTTGACACGGTTCCACAGCAACGTGGCGGTCTCGACGTCCAGGGCGTAACTGTCGAGGATGGACCGCGCGGCCGGGTCGGCCGCAGGGACCGAGACGTCCAGTGTGGACAGCAGCGGGACGGTGCCGGTCCGCCAGGCGGCGAGGGCGGCCCGGTCCCCGCCGCGCATGCGCCGCCGGACCATCCACAATGGACCACCGGTGCGCCACCAGAGCGCGCGGCGTCGGGCGCGCAGCCGCTGTGGCACGGTCGCCGCCGGCCCGATCGCGTCCAGCGCGAGGGCCCACAGCCGATACTGCTCGAAGAGCGTCGACTCCTGCTCCCGGACGGGGAACGTGGCACGGACGGCCGGCGCCGTCGCCTCCAGGAGCTCGACCGCCGCCCGCGGGCGGCCCAGCCAGGCGAGCGCGGCGACCCGCCCGTCGACCACGTCGATGTCGTCGGGGTCCGCCGCCACGACGTCGTCGAGGCGGGCGAGGGTCTCCTCCTCGCGGTCGTCGAGGAACAGCCGCACCGCAAGCTCCTTGACGAGCTGCGGATCCTGCCCGCCGGCGGTGAGCACGTCGATCGCGGCCGGCTGACCCGCCCGCGCCTCGGCCCGCTGGGCCCGGTCCAGGACGCCGGCGGCGTGGGCGGCCGCGTCCATGAGCTCCGCGGCGGGGACGCTCGCCAGCGGGCCCAGCACCTCCTCGACGGACAGCGGCGCCCAGGCCGCGACGACCTCCTCGTCGCGGCGGTGCAGCCGGCGCCGCAGGGCCGGCAGCGGGCCACCGGTCCGCCACCACAGGAGCCGGTGCGGGTCCTCCGCGTCGAAGGCGCCGCACGCGGCGGCCGGCAGCCCGGCGTCGTGGTATGCCTGCGCCACGACCCGCCGCAGCGGCCGGGCGCGCGCGGCCTCGGCCGGCAGGCTGTCGGCGAACCGCACCGCCTCCGGCAGCCGGCGCATCCTGATGAGCAGCGTGCACTGGCGGACCAGCACCTGGATCGGACTCGGGTCGACGGCGAGCCGGCGGTGCAGCGCGAGCGCCGGCCCGGGCCGGTCGAGCCGCTCGGCGACCAGCGCGGCGCGGCGCAGCAGCAGCGGGTGCGTGGAGTCGCGGCGCAGCGCCTCGGCGAGGGCGGCCGCGGCCTCGGCCCGCCGGCCGCCGTCGAGGTGCGCGGTGGCGGCGTCGCAGGCGGCGAGCGCGTCGCGATCCTGTGCCGTGCCGTTCACGATCCGGGTCAGCAGCGCGCACATGTCCACCGCGGCGCGGGCGGGCGGGCCGGCCGCCTCGACGAGCCCGGCGAGGACGCGCTCCTCCTCGCGCCGCCGCCGCCGGAACTTCAGCAGGCCGCCGGTGCGCTCCCAGTGGCTCCGCAGACCGGCCGGGTGGGTGTCGACCGCCAGCACCGGCAGGTTCATCGCCTCGTACGTCTCCGCGCGCAGCGCCCGGCGCGGTGCGGTGCCGAGCACGGCGAGGGCCTGGACGAACCGTCCGTGGTCGCGCAGAGCGATGTTGCGGTCGGTGATCACGGCCTCGTCGTCGGGGGCGACCCGGTGGGCCTCGGCGAGCAGGGCGAGCGCGCATCCGTCCCAGCCGATCGCGAACTGCGCCGCGGCGAGCGCGCGCAGCAGATCGGGGTCTGAGGGGCCCGTGATCAGGGCCTCCGCCAGCAGGTGGGCGGCATCGGCGTGGTCGCCGGCAACAGAGCAGAGCTCCGCCGCTTCAAGGACCGCTGCCGGTCCAGTGCTCGACATGGCGGTAAGCATCGAGGGTCGCACGTGTTCAACGCGAGCGGTTCACCTGAAGTATCGAAATATCCGACCATCCGGTGAATGTTTCACGGCCGTCCAGCGTCGATACGTCCTCCGGTCGCCGGTTCGTTGCCATGCGCCGCTCACACACCGTGCAATCCAGGGCAGTGAATGCCTTCTGGAGAGAGGTTCCATGAATCGACGACGAAGACTGGCGCTCTGGCTCGCCGCGGCGGTCGCCGGAACGGGCACGGTGGTCATCGCGGCGGACCCGGCGGCCGCGCACGGCGCGATGATGGTGCCCGGCAGCCGGACCTATCTGTGCTGGAAGGACGGCCTGAACGCCACCGGCGCGATCCAGCCGAAGAACCCGGCGTGCGCGGCGGCGGTCGCGCAGAGCGGGCCGAACTCGCTCTACAACTGGTTCGCGATGCTGCGCTCCGACGGCGCCGGCCGCACGAGCGGGTTCATCCCCGACGGGAAGCTGTGCAGCGGCGCCGCGACCGTCTACGACTTCTCCGGCTTCGACCTGAACCGGTCCGACTGGCCGCTGACCCACCTCACGTCAGGCTCCACAATGGAGTTCGACTACAGTAACTGGGCTGCGCACCCGGGCACGTTCTCGTTGTACGTCACCAAGGACGGCTTCGACCCGACACGGCAGTTCAACTGGTCGGACCTGGAGTCCACGCCGTTCCTGCAGGCGACCAACCCGCAGCAGGTCGGCTCGCCCGGCACCAACGACGGGCACTACTACTGGACGGGGCGCCTGCCGTCCAACAAGTCGGGCCGGCACATCATCTACTCGGTGTGGTCCCGCTCCGACAGCACCGAGACGTTCTACGGCTGCTCCGACGTCATGTTCGACGGCGGCAACGGCGAGGTGACCGGCGTCGGCACCACCGGCCCCGGCCCGTCGACCTCGGCATCGGCGTCCACCTCTCCCAAGCCTTCCACGTCCAGCTCACCGCCGCCGGCCGGCAACGCCGGGTGCGCCGCCACGTACCAGGTGACCAACAGCTGGCAGGGCGGCTTCCAGGCCGACGTCAAAGTGACCAACTCCGGCACCGCACCGGTCAACGGCTGGCGCGTCGGGTGGAGCTGGACCGGCGGGCAGCAGGTGAGCCAGGGCTGGAACGCGACGGTGACCCAGTCGGGCGCCGCCGTCACGGCGACCAACGTGAGCTGGAACGGCACCGTCCCGGCGGGTGGCAGCACCAGCTTCGGCATGCTGGTGAACGGCGCCACGGGCAGCGCACCGCAGCTCAGCTGCAGCGCCAACGGGCAGAACCCGCCGCCCACGTCGCCGTCCGCCTCGGCGTCGGTCTCGCCGTCGGCGTCCACGTCGTCGGGTCCGCCGCCCGCCGGCTGCACCGGTGCCGCCTTCTGCGACGGCTTCGAGAGCCAGACCAGCGGCGGGGTGTCCGGCGCGTGGAGCGTCTCCAACGCCAACTGCTCCGGCACCGGCACGGCCACCGTCGACACCGCGGTCGTGCACAGCGGCAGCAAGTCGGTCCGCATCGACGGGAAGGCGGGCTACTGCAACCACGTCTACGTGCGGCCCACCAAGGACCTCAGCGGGCTGGGCTCGGTGTGGTACGGGCGGATGTACGTCCGTCACACGACGGCCCTGCCGGCCGCGCACGTGGCGTTCGCGGCGCTGAAGGACAACGCCGACGGGGGCAAGGACCTGCGCCTCGGTGGGCAGAACAGCGCCCTGCAGTGGAACCGTGAGTCCGACGACGCGACCCTGCCGGCGCAGAGCCCGTCGGGTGTCGCGCAGAGCCGCCCGCTGCCGACCGGGCAGTGGAACTGCGTGGAGTTCATGGTCGACGGCCGCGGGCTGCTCACGACGTGGCTCAACGGCACCGCCGTGCCCGGCCTGCAGGTCGACGGGGTGCCGACCGCCGACATCGACCAGCAGTGGCTGTCGAAGGCATGGGCGCCGCGGGTCAGCGACCTGCGGCTCGGCTGGGAGAGCTACGGCGTCGGCGACGACACCCTCTGGTTCGACGACGTGGCCGTCGGCGCGTCCAGGATCGGCTGCCTCAGCGCATAGCTGGGCCGCAGCGCGGCGGGGACCCCGGGGCGCCCGAAGAACCAGCCCTGACCGTAGTGGACCCCGAGGCCGGCGAGCGCGAGCGCGTCGGCCTCGGTCTCCACCCCCTCCGCGACGACCGTGGCGCCGCACCCGGCGGCCAGGTCGACCAGCGACCGGGTGAGCACGCGCAGCACCTGGTCGGTGCCGACGCCGGTGACGATGCTGCGGTCGAGCTTGATGACGTCGGGCTGGGTCAGCACGATGTGCCGCAGCGATGAGAACCCGGCACCGACGTCGTCGACGGCGAGCCGCATCCCGCCGCCGCGCAGCGGGGCGAGCGCCTGTTTCAGCAGGTCGTAGTCCTCGACCGGCTGGTGCTCCGACAGCTCCAGCACGATCCGGTCCAGCGGCAGGCGGCCCAGCAGGTCCAGGCACTGCGGCGTCAGCAGCGTGCCCGGTGAGATGTTCATGGCGACGTACCCGTGCACGCAGGCCAGGTGCTCCGCCGCCTTCCGCAGCGCGAGGACCTCCAGCCGGTCGCCGACGCCGATCTCGTGCGCCTCGGCGAAACACACGTCCGGCGGGCGCTGCCACGCCTGCGGGAAGCGGCTCAACGCCTCCGCCCCGATCCGCCGGCCCGTCGCCACGTCCACGATCGGCTGCAGCACCACTTGCGGCCCGCCCGCCTCGATGACCGGCCCGAGCCGGCCGCCGATCTCCGCGTGCAGCTGGCGCCGGCGGAAGTCCGGCTCGACGATCAGCGCGGCCGCCTGCGACAGCACCTCCATCAGCGCCTTGTCACGCTTCGACAGCTGCTTGTCGGCCCCGAACCCGGCCGCGCAGAACGTGCCGTAGACCGTGCCGTCGCTGAGCACCACCGGCACCGACACGTAGCTGCGCAGGCGGGGCATCCTCGCCGCCGGCAGCTTCATCGCCTCCGGGAACCTGGTGACGTCCGGGATCACCGCCGGCAGCCGGCCGTCCATGATGCTCTGGCAGAACGAGTTGGCCCGGGGGCGGGTCGTGCCGTCGCGGAACAGCATCGGCAGCGCCGACTCCACGACCTCCAGGTGCTGGGTCGTCTCGTCCAGGCGGGTCATGAACGCCAGGCTCAGCCCGAGCGCCTCGCGGGCGGTCTTGAGCAGCTCGGCGATCTGCCGGGCGGACTCGGAGCGGGCTCGTGCCATGTCCTGCACCGTCGGCGGCCGCCTCGGGGTCCTGAGGTTCTGTGGTGCAGGGCACGGTGCGGTTTGGTGACAGAGAGTCGATCGCTTTCCTGACGCCGGGCGCCGAACCGGATCCCTACCGTCATGCGGGACACCGATGCAGATGAGGGAATCATGGGACTTTTCAAGCAGTTCAAGGACATGCGGAACGTCGCCGCCGCCGCGCCGGGCATGGTCGCCCAGGCCCAGCAGACCAGCGCCGCCGCGCAGGCCTACGCGGCCCAGCAGCAGGCCACCTACGGCATGCAGGGCTACGGCGCCGCCAACGCCTACGGTGCCCCGGTCGCGACCGGTATCGCCGCCGACGACCCGCGGCTCGCGCCGATCGCCAGCGTCGACCTGGTGATGTACGCCCGCATCTCGAAGGCCGCCTCGCAGGAGGGCCTCAACGCCGACGGCGTGGTGCTGAAGGCGCAGTCCTTCGGCGTGCCCGCTTCCTCGTGGGACGAGGCCGCGGCCGGCTGGCCGGCCCGCATGCGTGGCGACACCCAGCTCGCCGTGCACTACGGCAACCTGTTCGGTCAGGTCTGACAGCCGTGGGCCTCTTCGGTGACCTGCGCCGGCTGAACCAGCAGGCACGGGCGGTCGACGCGACCTACGACCCGGCCGCCCAGATGCGCGCCGGCATGGCGCAGATGCAGCAGGCCCAGCTCAGCATGCAGGCGCAGACCGCGAACCTGGAGCTGGAGCTGATCGGTACACCCGGCGCGGCGACGATCCTCGGGCTGGTCGACACCGGCACGCGGATCAACATGGTGCCGCTGGTGCGCCTGAACCTGCTGGTCGAGCACGCCGGCAAGCCGCCCTACCCGGTGACCGTCGAGACGATGCTGCCGTTGCACGCGTCGGCGCAGGCGGGGATCGGGCAGCGGGTGTCCGTGAAGGTCGACCCGTCACGCGCGGAGCGGGTGCTGGTCCGCTGGGGCCTGCCCGTCTGAGTCCGCTGTTCCGCCGGTGTACCGGTTGCGCCGTTCCACCGCTGTTCCTGGTTTGCGCTGTTCCGCCGGTGTACTGGCTGCGCTGTTCGCCGTTTCGCTGGTGCTTGTGTACCGCTTTTGCTTGTGCACCGTTTGGGCCCCCGGCACGCCGGCCGGGGGCTGCTCAGCGTCCGCTTCTGCGGCCGACCCTGGTCTGCGCGGAGAACGCCGCGGCGCCGGACGGCCGTGCGGTCGCCGCGGTGCCTCCGGTCTTCGGGGCGCCTCCGCCGGCCGCGGTCTCCCGCTGGCCCTCTCGCTGCCCTTCGCGGTGGGTGGCGGGGCGCCGTCCGTGCCGGCGACCGCTGCCCGCGTCGCCGGCCTCGCCCCCGGCTCGGCGTGCCGTGGTGTCGCTGCCCCGGTTTGCCGTGGCGTCCCCGCTCCGGCGGCCGGTGCCGTCTCCGGCGCGGCGTGCCGTGGTGTCGCCACCCCGGGTCGCTGTGGCTTCCCCGCTCCGGCGTGCCGCCGCGGCGCCGCCGCGGGCCGTCGCTTCCTCGCCGCCGCGTGCCTTCGGCTCGCCGCCGCGCGCGCTTCCGCCCCGGCGTCCGGTCCGGCCGGGGCCTTCCGCGGCGAGCGCGGTGCCGCGGCGGGTGGGGGAGGCGGGGGCTGTGATCGTACCGGCGACGCTTGGGCTTGTGGCACTTTCTGCCGCGCTGCCCGCTCCACGGCGGCGACCCGAACGGCGGCGACCCGCGGTGCGCGGGGTGTCGGTGCCGTCCTCGGCCCTGGCGCGACCCTGCTGCCGCGGGACGGTGACCGGCTCGGCGGGCGGCTCGTGGAACGTGCGCACGCCCGGGGCCAGCTCGGTCAGCAGCGAGTCGCCGGGGCGCAGCCTGGTGATCGTCGGCTTGATCCCGGCCTCGCGGGCCAGCTGCCGCACGTCACCGGTCTGCTTGTCGGTCATCAGCGTGACCACGGTGCCGCTGGCACCCGCCCGGGCCGTGCGACCCGACCGGTGCAGGTAGGCCTTGTGCTCCGCCGGCGGGTCGGCGTGGATGACCAGCGCGACGTCGTCGACGTGGATGCCCCGCGCGGCGATGTCGGTCGCGACCAGCGTGCGGGCGCTGCCGTCGGAGAACGCGGTCAGGTTCCGGTCGCGGGCGTTCTGCGCCAGGTTGCCGTGCAGCTCCACGGCCGGCACACCCGCGGCGACCAGCTTGCGCGCGAGGGTCTTCGCGCCGCGCTTCGTGCGCGTGAACACCACGGTCCGCCCGGGCGCGGCGGTCAGCTCGACCAGCACCGGGAACCGGTCCTCGTCCCGCAGGTGCAACACGTGATGGGTCATGTCCACCGGCGGCGCCGCCACCGGGTCGACACTGTGCGTGACCGGGTCGCTCAGGTAGCGGCGGACGAGCACGTCGACGCCGGCGTCGAGCGTCGCCGAGAACAGCAGGCGCTGCGCGTCGGCGGGCGTCGCGTCCAGCAGCCGGCGGACCACCGGCAGGAAGCCCAGGTCGGCCATGTGGTCGGCCTCGTCCAGGACGGTGACCTCGATGTCGTCGAGGCGCGCGTGACCGGACCGCACGTGGTCGTCGAGCCGCCCGGGGCAGGCGACGAGCACGTCGACCCCGGCACGCAACGCGGCGATCTGCGGGTTGGCCCCCACCCCGCCGAACACGACCTGCGTGCGCAGCGACAGTGCCTGCGCGAGCGGGGCCATCGCGGCCTCGACCTGCGTCGCGAGTTCTCTGGTCGGCACGAGCACCAGCGCCCGGGGGCGTCCGGGGCGTCGCGGTGCCCGGCTCGCGGCGAGCCGGATCAGCACCGGCAGCACGAACGCATACGTCTTCCCGGAGCCGGTGCGACCCCGCCCGAGCACGTCACGACCGGCGATCGCGTCCGGCAGCGTGGCCGTCTGGATCGGGAACGGCTCGGTCACGCCGCTGGCGGCGAGCGCGGCGACGAGCGGTGCCGGGACGCCGAGATCGGCGAAGGTCGCCGACGAGGATGCAGGGATGAGGCGGCGGACCGCCATGAAGTCTCCGAACGTCTGAGGGGTCGTCCTGCCCGGCGCTGACAGTGGTGGTCGCGGCGCGGGGGCCGACGGTGCGGACCCATCGTACCCGAGACGATCACCTGGTTTGCGGCTCGGACGGTCCGGGTAGCTGCCAATCCATGGCAGACATCGATGTCCGGACCGCGGCCACCTACGCGCGGAAGGCGCCCGATGAGCGTCCGCTGCGGGGGTACGCCACCGTCATGGCCGTCTTCGGCGCCGCCGTCGCCACGGCCGCCGGTGTTGCCAAACTCACGGGAAAGCGGCTCCCCGAGCGCCCCGCACCGGCCGACGTGGCCCTGCTGGCCGTCGCCACCCACAAGCTGTCCCGGCTCATCACCAAGGACGCCGTCACCAGCCCGCTGCGCGCCCCCGTCACCCAGTTCGAGAGCGCCGCGGGCTCCGCGGAGGTCAACGAGACCCCCCGCGGCCACGGCGTCCAGCACGCCCTCGGCGAGCTCCTGACCTGCCCGTTCTGCACCGCGGTCTGGGTCGCGTCAGGCCTCGGCGCCGGCCTCGTGTTCGCCCCCCGCGCGACCCGCTTCGGCATGGCCGTGGCGTCCGCGATCGCCGGCGCCGACTTCCTGCACCTGGCCTACTCCGCCGCGAAGAAGGCCGCCGGCTGACCTCCGCTCACTGCTTGGTGGAGTCCCCGCCCCCGGTGTGCTGCTGCGCGGCGTCGACGGCCTTCTCGATGTGCTCCGTGTGCTTGCCGCCGGTCTTGTCGTCGACGATGTCGCCCACCTTCTCCAGCGCGGCGTCAACCTTGTCGTCGTGCTGGTCGGCGAGGTCCTTCACCCTGTCGAAGAAGCTGTTCATCGCTCGTCCCCCTTGTCCGTTTTCCGTGCTGTTCCCGTACTCGTGCCACTGTGCCACGATCATGCCCGACCGCCCTCCCCAGGTCACCCGTCCGGCGCGGTTCGCTTCCACCCGGCTGCCTCGACGCGCTGCCTCGACGCGCTGCCTCGACGCGCTGCCTCGACGCGCTGCCTCGACGCGCTGCCTCGACGCGCTGCCTCGACGCGCTGCCTCGACGCGCTGGCCCGGGGTGCTGGCCCGGGGTGCTGGCCCGGGGTGCTGCCTCGACCTGCTAGCTCGACGTGCTGGCCTCGGTGTGCTGCCTCGACGTGCTGGCCCAGCGCGCTGCCTCGACCTGCCAGCACGCCGACGCGCTGGCTCGACGCGCTGGCTCGACGCGCTGGCCCAGCGTGCTGCCTCGACCTGCTAGCCCGACGCGCTGCCTCGACGCGCTGGCCCGGCGTGCTGCGTCGGCGTGCTGGCTCGACGTGCTGCGTCGGCGTGCTGTCCCGGCGTGCTGGCCCGGCGGCGTGCGAGGCGACGATGTTGCCCACACCCCCATCGGCGCCTAGTGAGGCCGCGTCGTCATCCAAGGCCGCAGCGCCACGCCGGTCGCCTCCTCCACCGCCGCCCGCATCTCCTTCGGGTCGTGATGCGCCGGCAGGTCCTCCATCGCCACCTGCACCGCCCCGGTCACCGCCCCGACGAAGGCCCCGACCAACGCCCCCGCCCTGACCCGGTCCAGCTGCTCCGGGAACGCCTCGGCCAGATGCGCCGCGATCTGCTGCTGGGCGTCCAACTGGATCTGTAGCGCCCGCCCCCGCACCGCCGGCACCTCCCGGATCAGCCGCAGCCGTAACGCCGCCAGCCGGTCGGTCAGGTCGTCACTGTCGACGCCGGTCAGATACAGAGCACGGATCAGCACCTCGACCGGCGTGTCCTCCGGGTCGCGGGCGGCTATCGCGTCGACCGTCGCCTGGACCCGGCGGTCGCTCTCGGGGAACAGCAGCTCCTCCTTGCTCGCGAAGTAGCTGAAGAACGTGCGCGTGCCGATGTCCGCCGCTGCGGCGATGTCGGCCACGGTCGTGCGCTCGTAACCGTCCCGCTCGAACAGCTCGGTCGCGGCGTCGACGAGGGACTGCCGGACTCGGGCGCGTTTGCGGTCACGCAAGCTCATGCCGACATCGTACCGCATCAACTGCCGACCCGCACTCATTGCAATTCCGCACTGGATGCAGCTATCGTGGTGGCATGACTCCTCCCACCGTCCTCATCTCTGGCGCCGGCGTGGCCGGCCCGACACTCGCCCACTTCCTGGCCCGCGGCGGGTTCCGGCCCACGATCGTCGAGCGCGCGAGCGGCCTGCGCTCCAGCGGCAATCCGGTCGACGTGCGAGGCCCGGCGCTGCCCGTGGCCGAGCAGCTGGGCATCATGCCCCAGCTGCGGGCCGCCGCCACCCACGCCACCTCGATGCTCGTCATCGACGCCAAGGGCCGTCCCGCCGGCCGCGTCCCCATGCCGAGCTCCAAGAGCGCGGCGGGCAACAGCGAGGTCGAGCTTCCCCGTGGCGCCCTCGCCGCGATCCTGCAGGAGGCCGCCCGCGGCGACGCCGAGCTGCTGTGGGACGACACCATCACGTCGGTGTCGCAGGACGCGAGCGGCGTCGACGTCACGTTCGAGCAGGCGGCTCCGCGCCGCTTCGATCTCCTCGTCGGCGCCGACGGCCTGCACTCCGCGGTGCGCCGGCTCGTCTTCGGTCCCGAGCGCGAGTTCGTGCGGCACATGGGCGTCTGGGTGGCGACGATGCCGCTGGACGAGCCGGCCGACCATCCGCACGACGTGCTGATGCACAACACGCCCGGCAGGCTCGTGTCGATCCATCCGTCCACGGGCCGGGCGATGGTCGCGTTCATCTTCCGCGGTCCGATGGTCGACGGCTTCGACCACCGCGACACCGCCCAGCACAAGCGCATCGTCACGGACGCCTATGCGGGCGCCGGCTGGCGGGTCCCCGAGCTCCTCGCCAGGCTGCAGGCGACACCCGACCTCTATTTCGACTCCGTCAGCCAGGTCCGCCTGCCGTCCTGGTCACAGGGGCGGGTGACGCTGCTCGGCGACGCGGCGTCCTGTGTCTCCCTGTTCGGCGACGGCTCGAGCCTCGCCATGGCCGGCGCGCACACCCTCGCGACCGCGCTCGCGGCGAGTCCGTCCGACCATGCGTCGGCGTTTTTGGCGTACGAGGCAGCTCACCGCACCCGCACCGACGCCAAGCAGCGCGCCGCCGGCCTCGCCGCGACGATGCTGATCCCGAAGACGCGGCTCGGCATCGCCGCCCGCAACGTCGCCGCCCGCGTCCTGCTCTCGCACGCCTGATCAACCGACGGGCGGCCGCAGGCCGACCCCACCAGGCTGCGGCCCGAACGATCTCACCACTGCTCTTGGAGGTGTCAGGTGTGCATCGCGGCGATCGTGTCGGCGGCGGCGAGCATCTGGGCGGCCAGCGGCTGGAGGCCGACCTGGACCAGGACGAGGCCCGTCGAGACGCGTTCGACGACACCCCACTCCCAGATCGCCGTCTCGTCGAGGCCGGTGCGGGCCGCGAGCCAGCGCGAGCGGTCACGGGGGTCGGCCGCCATCAGCTCCACCGGGTCTTCGCGCATGATGACACCGAGGTCGTATTCCGCCTCGACGAGCAACCCGTCAGGGTCGACGAGGCGGAAGCCGTCGGGGGCGCGCAGCGTGTTCCACTCGTGGACGTCGCCGTGGACGAGGACGGCCCGTTCGTCGTCGTGGGCAGCGACGCGACGCTCGGCGCAGGCGAGTGCGTGCGCGACGGTGCGTTCGGCGCAGGGCCGGTCCAGCCGCTCCCACGCCCCGGTGATGAAGGTCGTGAGCCACGCGCCCTTCGCCGCCCCGGTCGGCAGCCCGGCGTCCGGCGCCGGCCGCCACACCTGGCTCGCGACGTCGCAGAGGATCTCGTGGCGCGTGGTGACCGGCAGCCCCAGCTCGAAGAGGCTCGGTCCGAGCTTCTCCAGCAGCAGCGCGTCCTGGGCGACGTCGTGCCGCAGCAGCCGCGCGCACCCGTCGCCGCCCGCGAGCCGCAGCACTGTCACCTCGTTGGCCGCGGCGTTGCCCGCCCGCGGCACGATCAGCTTCAGGACCGCGGGCGTGCCGTCGGTCATGGTGGCGTCGGCGACGAAGGCCTCGGTGGCGTCGGTGTACACCCGCCCGACGCGGATGGCCCAGTCCGCCTCGATGTCGGCGACGAGCTCGGGCAACCGTCGCAGCCAGGCGTGTGCCCCGGCAGCTTCCGCCTTCGCCCGTACCGTCGCCGGCAACGCCTCGTCGACCCACCTCGGCGGCCTGTTGTCCGTGCTCGTCACGGTCCGGTCCTTCCTGTGCCGTCCGCACCTGGCACCACCGGCGTCAGTCGCCGACCGGCGTCGGTCGCGGCCGGTGTCGCGGCAGCGGGCGCGGCTCCGGGCGGTTCGTCCGTGCCGGCCGCCTGAGCTGCTCGGTCGACGCGGCCCGGCCGCTGCGATCCGTTCGGGACGGGAGGTGCCTCCATCGGTCGGAGCCTGCCCGCCGGCCGGGCCGCGGGCAACCGCAATACGGCGCCGCTGTGACGAGGGCCCGGCGCTTGGCGGGGTGGCACG
The DNA here is from genome assembly GCF_039531485.1 of Dactylosporangium maewongense. Classification (NCBI taxonomy): domain Bacteria; kingdom Bacillati; phylum Actinomycetota; class Actinomycetes; order Micromonosporales; family Micromonosporaceae; genus Dactylosporangium; species Dactylosporangium maewongense. The sequence goes on from NZ_BAAAQD010000009.1 coordinate 287,131, forward strand.
GTCAGGTGGTGGCTCGCAGGACGAACCCGCCGCCGTCGCGGTTGCCGATGGTCAGGGTGCCGCCGGCGGAGTCGACGCGTTCGCGGAGGCCGGCGAGGCCGTGGCCCGGCGAATCGAGGTCTGCGTGGCCGGCCGGGTCCCGGGTGGCAGCGGCCCGGGTGGAGGCGTCCGTCGCGGACGCCGACGCGGCGGACGGGCGGGTGGTGGGGCCGCGGCCGTCGTCGCTGATCTCGACGGCGTTGTGCTCCAGGCGGATCCAGCAGTGTTTCGCGTCGCTGTGACGGATGACGTTGGTGACGCCCTCGCGGACGACCCAGGCGAAGAGCTGCTGCCGGGCAGGGTCGGCGGCCTCGGCGGTGAGCGGCACCTCGGCCTCGATGCCGGCGGCGTCCAGGGCGCTGCGCGCCGAGGCGAGCTCCGTGGCCAGGGACATCTCGCGGTAGCCGGAGACGGCGGCGCGCACGTCGACGAGGGCCTCGCGGACGAGGCGTTGGATGTCGGTGAGCTCGGCCTCCGCGCGGTCGGGGGCGATGCGGACCAGCCGGGCGGCGAGCTCGCTCTTCACGGAGACGACGGTGAGGGAGTGGCCGAGGAGGTCGTGCAGGTCGCGGGCGAAGCGGTTGCGTTCGGCGGCGACGGCCAGCTGGGTGATCTCCTCGCGGGCCTCGGCGAGCTGGGCGTTGCGCTGCACGACGCGGGTGACGCCCCAGACGGCGAGGGCGGCGACCAGGACGGCGAAGGTGAGGTCGATGCCGCCGTCCCAGCCGGGCACGAGCTTCGGCAGGGCGGCGGCGCACGCGGCGGCGCTGAGGACGACGGTCCAGGCGAGGCGCGGGCCGAGCGAGAACACGGCCATGACGCCGACGTAGACCAGCGCCGTGAGGCCCGATTCGCCGACGATGAGCGTGAGCGCCGCGGTGAGGGCGATCATGACCCCGAGCCGCCACGCCGCGGAGGGAAGGACCATGGGGGCGCCGGTGCGTCGCATCGCGGCGCGGGCGGCGACGAACGACATCAGGTAGAGCACGCAGAAGGCGAGCGCCGCGGTGAGGCCGGCGACGCGCTCCCAGACCTCCGGGCGGCGCCAGGCGTCGCCGATGGGGCCTGCCATGTAGAACAGCCAGACCGCGGCCCACAGCCAGAAGAACCTGGGTGCGGACCGGCGGCTGGTTGGGTCACTCATGACGGACACGGTACCGACGACTCAGGCGCGGGCGGTGTCGACGCGGAACCGGCGCAGCGCGACGAGCGCCAGCACGAGCGTCCAGCCGCCGAGGACGAGGATGGCCTGGACGTCGATGTGGCCGTGGTCGAGCGGGCTGCGGGCGACCTGCCCGGTCCAGTAGGAGGGGGTCAGCTTCGCGATCTGCTGCATGAAGCCCGGCATGAGCGAGACTGGCACCCAGAGCCCGCCGAATGCGGCGAGGGTCAGGTTGAGCAGCGCGGTGACCTGCTGGACGCCGTCGGGCTTCGCGAGGTAGCCGATGACGACGCCGAGCGCGGCGAAGGGCAGCGCGGACAGCCAGGCGCCGACGAAGCACAGCACCCACTCGGTCGCGGTGAGCCTGATGTGCAGGCCCAGGGCGCCGACGAGGAACGTGACGAGGGCCGGTGGGATGGCGACGAGCAGCGCGACGATGACCTTGTTGGCGACGTACCCGCCGGGGGACAGGGGCGTGAGGCGCAGGGTGCGGTTCCAGCCGAGGCCGCGCTCGACGGCGATGGTGCTGCCGCTGGTGAGGGCGGCCGTCATGGCGCCGAAGAGGGCCATGCTGACCATGACGTACTTCTTGGCGTCGGCGTCGCCGCCGACGGAGACGCCGCCGATGATGAGCAGGAGCAGGGCCGGCATGAGCATCGAGAAGATGACGACGCGCTTGTTACGGACGAGACGGACGATCTCCATGCGGAGGTAGGTCGTGTTCACTTGCTGCTCCCGGCGGCGGTGAGGGCGATGAAGGCGTCTTCGAGGTTGCGCGCGGTGACTTCGACGTCGCGCGCGTCGGTGGAGTTGAGCAGGGACCGCAGGGCGGTGTCGGAGTCGTCGCAGTGCAGCATGACGACGTCGCCGCGGGTCTCGACCCGGTCGACGCCCGGCAGGGCGGCGAGGCCGACGAGGTCGGCGCCGGGGAGGGTGGCGCGGATCGTCCGTCCGGTCACGGCCGCCTTGATCTGGGCGGCGGTGCCGTCGGCGATGACCTGGCCGGAGCGCAGGAGCACGATGCGGTCGGCGTAGGCGTCGGCCTCGTCGAGGTAGTGGGTCGCGAAGAGCACCGTGCGCCCCTGTGCTGTCTCCTGCCGCATCGTCGTCCAGAACCCGCGACGGGTCTCGACGTCCATGCCGGTCGTCGGCTCGTCGAGGACCAGCAGGTCGGGGTCGGCGACGAGGGCCATCGCGAAGCGGATGCGCTGCTGCTGCCCGCCGGAGAGGCCGCCGACGCGCTGGTTGGCGAACTCGGCGACCCCCGCGCGTTCGAGGACCTCCGGCACCGGACGCGACCGCTGCTGCAGGGCGGCGGTGAGGCGCACCGTCTCGCCCGCGGTGAGGTCCGGCAGCAGGCCGCCGCTCTGCAGCAGCGCGCCGACGGTGCCCTTCGCGATCGCCTTCGCCGGGGACTGCCCGTCGAGCAGGACCGTGCCCTCGTCGGGGCGCAGGAGGCCGAGCAGCATGTCGATCGTCGTGGACTTGCCCGCACCGTTCGGGCCGAGGAGCGCGACGACCTCGCCGCGTCGGATCGTGAGGTCCAGCCCGTCCACGGCGGTGAGGGCACCAAACCGTTTCGTGAGGCCGGTCAACTGGACTGCTGCGTTCGTCATGCCAGAAGCATCGCCGGGCATCCACCCCGGCGGATCTGTCCGGCGTCACCCGCGACCCCATGACGGATGTCATGCCGGGGTGCATGCCGGATCACCCGAGGACCCTGACACGCGTCCATCGGGCAAATATTTCGTATCGTTATCATTGCGTCCTCGCCCGTTTCATCCGCTTGTGTACCGATATCTGACGACTCATGTAGCCACCTTCGACGTAGATGTCGGTCGTTCGGATGAGCTAACGGGGTGGTGAGGGCCTGATCCCGTGCCATACGATCGCGGTCCCACACCGTCGATCGAGCAGGTCACGTGCGCAAGCAGCTGTCCGTCCCCGAACGTATCGGCGCCCTCGGCGCCGGTATCGCGGTGGCCGCGGCGTTCTGGCCGATGTTCACGACATCCACCGGTCTCGGTGCGCCGTGTCTGCTGCGCACCTTCACCGGCGTCCCGTGCCCGGCCTGCGGTCTGACCACCGCCGCGGTCGAGCTGGTGCACGGACACGTCGTGGCCTCGGCGGCGGCGAATCCGGCCATCCTGGGCGTCGCGGCGGTGACCGCCGTGACGGTACCGCTGCTGCTGCTGCGCCAGGTCGGCGTGGTCGGCGCCCCGGTGCCGTGGTCCGGCAGGGCCCGATCGCGCATGGGCTGGGTCATGCTCGTGGCGGCAGCCATGAGCTGGGCCTTCCAGTTGCACCGGCTCGGGTTCTCCTGAGCCGGAAGTTGTTGCAGTACCCCCACTTTCTCGTCCAAGGAGTTCCATGAACCTCGCAACGTGGCCCGTGCGGGTCGGCGCCTTCATCGTCGACTACATCCCCGCCTGGCTCCTGTTCGGCATCGGCGCCGGCGTCGGCCGCAACGACGACGGCACGCTCGGCCCGATCTACTTCGTGTTCTCGCTGCTCGGCTTCGGCTACATCGTGTACAACCGCTGGATCCTCGGCGGCAAGGGCCAGAGCCTCGGCAAGAAGGCGCTGGGCCTGTACCTGGTCAAGGAGCAGACCGGCCAGCCGATCGGCGCGGGCATGGCGTTCCTGCGGGACATCGCCCACGTCGTCGACAGCATCATCTGCTACATCGGCTGGCTCTTCCCGCTCTGGGACGCCAAGAAGCAGACGCTGGGCGACAAGATCGTCGGCACGGTCGTCACCAAGGCGTAAGTCCGCCATGGGAAGCACCCCGGACCTCCGGGGTGCTTTTTCATGCGCCCGGTAGCGTCGGCGTGATGAGGCTCGTGCTGGTCGCCGACACCCATGTACCGCAGCGGGCGCGTGACCTGCCGGCCCAGCTGTGGGCGGCGGTCGAGGCCGCCGACGTCGTCATCCACGCCGGTGACTGGGTCGACGAGCCGTTCCTGGACCGGTTCGAGGCCCGGTGCGCGCGGCTGATCGGTGTGTACGGCAACAACGACGGCCCGGCGCTGCGGGCCAGGCTGCCCGAGGTCGCCGACGTCGACCTCGACGGGCTCCGGGTCGCCGTCGTGCACGAGACCGGCCCGGCGACCGGCCGCGAGCAGCGCTGCGACGCCCGCTTCCCGGGCCGGGACCTGCTCGTCTTCGGCCACTCGCACATCCCGTGGGACACCGTCACACCCGCCGGCCTGCGACTGCTCAACCCGGGCTCACCGACGGACCGCAGGCGCCAGCCGTACGCCACCTACATGACCGCGACCGTGACCGGCGGGGCGCTCGTCGACACGGTGCTGCACCAGGTGCTCAGAGCGCCTCGAGCGTGAAGTACTGCTTCAGGAACGGCAGCAGCGTCTGGTACGCGATGATCGTGTCGGGCTGCTTGTTGTCGTGGGACAGCACGATCGAGCCCTGCCGGACGTGCTGCTTCACGTCGGCGATGACCCGCCTGATGTGGGCGGCGTCATCGGAGTCCTTCGTGTGGTTCCAGTCCGCGGGGTCGACGTCCCAGTAGATCGACGCCATCCCGAGGTCCTTCGCCTTCGCGATCAGGCCGGGGGTGAAGTTGCCGCCGGGCGCGCGGAAGTACTTGATCGGGGCGCCGGGGGCGGCGGCGTGGATGGCCTCGTTGGTGCGCTTGAGGTCCCAGTCGATGTAGCCGGGGTCCTTCTTCGCGAGATTGGTCAGGTGCTGCCACGAGTGGTTGCACAGGGTGTGCCCCTCGTCGGCGATCCGCCGCACCAGCGCCGGGTTGTCCCGGGCGCGGAAGCCGACCAGGCAGAACGTGGCCTTGACGCCGTTGTCCCGCAGCAGGTCGAGGATCTTCGGGGTGTTCACCGGGTCGGGCCCGTCGTCGAACGTCAACGCGACCGCGGTCGTCCCGGTGCGGCTCTGCGAGCCGGCGGCGCCGTGACCGGAGCCCGGCGGGCGGATCACGAACGTGCCCTCGGGCCCCTTCACCGTCGACGCGCTCGCCTTCGGCGACGGCTTCCCGGCCGGTGACTTCGAGGCGGACGGGCCCGCCGACGGCGACACGTCGGCCGTCGGGGAGGGGTCCGCGGACGCCGTCGCGGAAGGGGCGCCGGTGGCGGGCCGGGCGGCCTGGTGGTCCTGCTTCTTGTCCGACCCGCACGCCGTGAGGGCGAGCATCGAGGCGATCAGCAGCGTGACCACGGACCTGCGTCGGGGCACGTTGAACGCTCCTTACAACAAACGGCAAAACGCGTTGCCCGGCCAACGTAGCCGAATCCGGGCATGATTCACATCCCCTCTAGCGGAACGGAGGCATGTGAATACGTAGGGTCATGGGACTCGATACTGCCGTTATGGTGCTGGCATGACGACCGCCAGGGTGGTGCCCGTGCAGCTCCTACCGCATCTACGCCGTGCCCGGGACCATCTCGACCGGCACTATCGCGAGCCCCTCGACCTCGACGCCGTCGCCGCTGTCGCGTGCGTCTCCAAGTACCACTTCGTGCGCAGCTTCGAGTCGGCGTATGGCGAGACGCCCATGCGTTACCTGACCCGCCGCCGGATCGAGCGCGCCCAGGACCTGCTGCGCTCCGCCAACCTGACCGTCACCGAGATCTGCATGCTGGTCGGCTTCAGCAGCCTCGGCTCGTTCTCGTCCAAGTTCACCGCGATCGTGGGCGAGAGCCCGACCGCCTATCGGGACCGCTGGGCGGCGCTCGGCAATCCCCACGTCCCGGGATGCTTCCTGTTCATGAACGGCGTGCTGACGCGCAATTCTGGAGAAGCACCCCGAAGCTGACGGTCAGTAACGTTGTCCGCATGATCTCGAACGTTTCGCTTGTCACGCTGTACTGCCTCGACCAGGACAAAGCCCGCGACTTTTACGTCGATGTGCTCGGTTTCGAGGTCCGCACCGACGTCACGTTGGGTGAAGGTTACCGCTGGCTGACGATCGGCCACCCGAGCCAGCCGGAGCTGGAGGTGACCCTCATGCTCCCCGGCCCGCCGCTCGACGAGGAGGCCGCCGCATTCGTCCGCCGCCAGCTGGAGAAGGGTCAGATGGGCGCGCTCGGCCTCCGTGTCGACGACTGCCACAAGACGTTCGAGGAGCTGTCCGCGAAGGGGGTCACGTTCCTGCAGGAGCCCTCCGACCGCCCGTATGGCGTGGAGGCCGTCATGCGCGACATCACCGGCAACTGGCTGGTCTTAGTCGAGCCCCGCGCCTTCACACCGTCAGACTTCAGCTGACGGACACCAGCCCGCCAGGGTGAGCCCCTGACCTTCGCCTCGAGTCCCGCAATGTACGTGGAGGGTTGCTGACGACACGCTCGACAACCGGTCTGCCCGGCGCGACGGTCATCGCGACCTGGTCGACGACCTCGACGCCGTCCGTTCGCAGATCAGCCTGGCGCTGACGGGGCGGCCGCTGTCGGTGGTGCGGGTGCTGCGGGGCCGGCCGCCCTTCATGCAGAAGAACCTGCCGAGTGCACGCCCGGCTCCAGCCAGCCCGCCCCGACCTGACGCTCGAAGTGGCCGGTTCCGCAGGCGGCGAGCACGGCTCTGCGATGCGCGACGGCAGCGGTGTGCGACGGCAGCGGTGTGCGGATGGCAGCGGTGCGCGGGTGGCGTCGGGTCGGGTTGGCTGGTGGGCATGGGTGCGCAGAGGGAGATGGCTCAGGCGTGCGGGGCTGAGCTCATGGCTGGTGGGTGTTGTGCGCTGACCAGCCGGTGGCGGCGGCCCACTCCTCCGCTGCGACGATGACGAGGTCGACGACCGGGTCCTTGACGTCGCTGTAGATGCCGAGGTCGTCGGGGATGCCGGAGAGGGCGTCGGCGAGGGCGGACTTGAAGGCGCCATAGGCCGGGACGGCGGCGGGGTGGGCGCGGAACCAGTCGCGGAAGAGCAGGGCCAGGCGTTCGTTCGGGGAGCCGGTGCGCCGGACGTGCAGGTTGATGCCGGGGCCGGACCACATCCGCTTGGTCCATCGGGCCGGGTCGTCGGTCAGGCCGGCGGGCACGTGGTCGCGCTCAAACGGCATGCGGGACAGGCCCAGGGCCTGCAGCGGGGCGTCCAGCGGCGCGTCGAGGTCGGCCACGCTGACCTGCAGGTCGAGGATCGGCTTGGCGGGCATGCCCGGGATCGACGTGCTGCCGATGTGCTCGACGGCGGCGGCGTGCGGGGCCAGGTCGTGCAGGAGGCGGGCGGCGAGCGCGAGGCCCTGGGCGGCCCAGTCCTCGCGCGGCGCATCGACGATGATCGGCATCAGGGCTCCACTGTGGCTTCGCGTTTGGCCTTGGCGCGGCGTTTTCCTTCGTGCATCGCCTGTACACGTGGCACGGGGATCGTGTGGCCTTCCTCGATCAGGGCGGCGTCGAGTCGTTGCGGGGATGGCATCCGCTCGGCCCACGGGTCGGCGCCGGCGAGGAGGGCGGGCACGGTGTGGACGGTGAAGTCGGCCGGCGAGACGTCGTCGAGGTCGTCCCAGGCGACCGGGAAGGAGACCGGCGTGCCAGGGCGCAGCCGTGGACTGTACGCGGCGGCGACCGTCGCGCCGCCGACCCTCGTCGGGTCGAGGAAGACCTTGCCCTCGCGGTCCTCGCGGATGAAGGCGGTCGTGGCGAGGGACGGGTCGAGCCGGGCGGCGCGGGCGGCGACCGCGCGGGTGGCGGCGGCGATGTCCTCCATCGGCGCGTGGGCGTCGATGGGCACGAACACGTGCAGGCCCTTGGCGCCGCTCGTCTTCACCACGCTGTCCATGCCGAGGTCGGTGAGCACGGCCCGGATCAGCCTGGCCGCGCCGACCGCGAGCCCGAACGCGTCCGGCGTCGGCGGGTCCAGGTCGAGGATCATGTGGGTGGTGTGCGCGAAGTCGGGTGCCTTCGACAGCAGCGGGTGGAACTCGATGGAGCGCTGGTTGGCGAACCACAGCAGGGTCCGCCGGTCCTCGCACAGCCCGTAGGTGACGTTGCGCTTGGACGACTCGGCCCAGACGGTCACCCGGGGCACCCAGTCGGGCGTGTACTTCGGCAGGTTCTTCTGCATGAAGGGCGCCTGGCCGCGCAGCACCCGCACCACCGACAGCGGACGCCCCGTCAGCGCCGGGATGATCTGCGAACGGACGGCGTCGAGGTAGTCGACCAGGTCGCGCTTGGTCGCTCCCGCCTCGTCGAACAGGGTCTGGTCGAGGTTCGTCAGCGCGACGCCGTCGCGCTCCTCATTCGCAGCGGTCACCGCCACACCGTAACCCCCGTCCGATGCCAGACACTGGAACCTAGTGTCCTAGGAAGCATAACGCGACGTGACCCCGGCCGCCAGTCGCAGCCGGGGCAGACCCTCAACGAGCGCGGATCACGCCGCGTCCTCCAGTACCAGATCCATGTTGATCAGACCGGCGGTGCTGACACCGGCGGCGGCCGAGGCGATGACCGTGGCCATCGGTTCGGTGACGTTGCCCGCCAGGTAGACCCCGGGGACGCTGGTGGTTCCGGCGGGACCGGAGGGGAGGTGCGTGCCCAGCGGCACGCCGTGCGCCTCGAAGGCGGCCGGTGCCAGTCCCAGCGGCTCGAGGAACGCGGCGCGTGCCGTGACCCGTCCCATCGCAACCAGGGCCTCGACCGGCACGATGGTGCCGTCCGCCAGGTGGGCGCCGTCCGCGCCGTACGAGACGACCTCGCCCTCGACGATCCGGATCCCGCGCCGGTCCAGCCGCGCGACCTCGTCCGGGGTCGGGGCGGGGGCGGTGTGCCGCAGCAGCGTGACCTGCGGGGTCCACTGCCGCCACAGCAGCGCCTGGTGGGCCGCCATGCCGGTGGTGGCGAGGACGGCGACCGGCTGGTCCCTGACCTCCCAGCCGTGGCAGTACGGGCAGTGCAGCACCCGGCTGCCCCAGTGCTCGGCGAGGCCCGGGATGTCCGGCAGCTCGTCGACGAGGCCGGTCGTGGCGAGGATCCGCCGCGCCGACACGGTCCGGCCGTCCGCCGTTTCGACGGCGAACTTCGGCGACGCACCGGTGACGGCGGTGACGACGCCGTCGCGGATTTCGCCACCGTACTGGTGAACCTCGGCCCGTCCGATCGACAACAGCTCCGCCGGCGGCGTGCTCTCCCGGCCGAGGTAGTTGTGCACGTGGCCGGCGGGGGCGTTACGGGGTTCGCCGGCGTCGATGACCAGCACCCGGCGGCGGGCCCGGGACAGGGTGAGCGCGGCGCTCAGGCCGGCCGCGCCGCCGCCGATGATCACTACGTCGTAGTCGTTGTCCATGCAACGAGCGTCCGTCGCCCTGGCGCGATCCGCAATGGTGCTTGCTGAAACAGCAAGGCCGGCTCGTCTGCGGGTAGGACGCGGGTCCTACCTGAGGACGAGAGATCGCGGTTCGGTTCGCTACCTGAGACTGTCGTCGCGGGTCCGTGACCGGTCGTAGCGTCGGGGCATGATCGAGGCGCAGGCATTGAGCAAACGCTACGGCGGCACCGTCGCCGTCGATGCACTGTCGTTCGCCGTGAAGCCCGGGCAGGTCACCGGGTTCCTCGGGCCCAACGGTGCAGGCAAGTCCACCACCATGCGCATGATCGTCGGGCTGGACCACCCGACGTCGGGCACCGCTACGGTCAACGGCCGTCCGTACCGGGCCCATCCCGACCCGCTGCGGCAGGCGGGCGTCCTGCTCGACGCCCGATCCGTCCACAAGGGACGGTCGGCCCGCGCGCACCTGCTGGCGCTCGCGCACACCCACGGCATCCCGGCCACCCGCGTCGAAGAGGTCCTCGGGCTGGTCGGCCTGGAGTCCGTGGCGCACCGGCGCGCCGGCGGGTTCTCCCTCGGCATGGGGCAGCGGCTCGGCATGGCCGCGGCGCTGCTCGGCGACCCCGCCGTCATCATCCTCGACGAGCCGGTCAACGGGCTGGACCCCGACGGAGTCCTGTGGATCCGCAACCTGTTGAAGGACCTCGCCGCGGAGGGGCGTACGGTGCTGGTGTCCAGCCACCTGATGTGCGAGATGGCGGTCACCGCCGAGCACCTCGTCATCGTCGGCCGGGGCCGGCTCCTCGCGGACACCACCGTCGCCGAGCTGATCGCCCGGGTCGCGGTCGGCACGGTCGTGGTCCGCTCGCCCGACGCCACGGCGCTGCGCGACGCCCTGACCGCCACCGGTGCCGTCGTCACCGGCGTCGAGCCCGGCCTGCTGCACGTCACCGCCGCCACCGCCGAGCACATCGGTGACGTCGCGCGCGCCGCCGGCATCGCCCTGCACGAGCTCACCCCGCGCCGTGCGTCCCTGGAGGAGGCCTACATGGAGCTCACCGGATCGGAGGTCGAATACCGATGAGGCTCACGTTTCCGCGCGTGCTGCGCTCCGAGTGGAGCAAGCTGCTGTCGCTGCGCTCGACCTGGCTCACCCTCGGCGTCATGGCCGTCGTCACCGTCGGCCTCGCCGGCGCGGTCGGCTATGGCGTGCACCGTTCCGTCCTCGGTGGCGGCGGTGCACCCGACGTGGCCCGGGCCGTCAGCGCCGGTTTCCTGCCCGTCGACTTCGTCGTGCTCGTCGTCGGCGTGTTCGGCGTCCTGCAGATGACCGGTGAATACGGCACCGGGTCCATCCGCTCCACCCTGACCGCGGTCCCGCGCCGCTGGCCCGTCGTCTGCGCGAAGGCCGTCGCCCAGGCGACGCTCACGGTGCCGCTGATGACGGTGGTGTGCCTAGGGTCGTTCCTGGTGTGCCAGGCGTTCCTGGGCGCCGACGGCGCGTCGCTCGGCGACCCGCAGGTGCCGCGGGCGGTCGCGGGCGCCGCGGCGGGTCTCGTCCTCACCGGCCTGCTCGGCCTCGGCGTCGGCACGCTGCTGCGCCACTCCGCCGGTGCGATCACCGCACTCGTCGCCGCCATGTTCGTCGGCCCGGCGCTGCTCGGCGCCGCGCTGCCCGCCGACCGCGCCGACGACGTCATGCGCTTCGTGCCGACGGTCGCCGCCCAGGCCATGTATAGCGTCGACGGCTCCGGAAACCCGTTCAAGACCTTCTCCCCGGCCGTGTCGGCCCTGGTCCTGGCAGGCTGGGTCGCGCTGTTACTGCTCGCCGGCACCCTCGTCCTGCGACGCAGGGACGCCTGACCCCACCCGCACGCCGCTACGGCCCGGCCGCGCCCAGCGGCGCGACGCGGTCCGAGCCACGCCACCCTTCGCCCGCCGAGCCGGGCAGTGAGCGGGGCGGAGCAGTGCTGGTCGCGCCTCATCGCTGCGCGTGGCCGGGGACCAGCGGGGCGCGGCGGTCCCCGTCGTGCCCCGCTGATTCTCGGCCGGCGTCGGCGGGGCGGCGCTCGCCAAGGTGGTCACGGAGATGTCCGGGCCGGGCGTGAGCGGAGTGGTCCTGGTCGTGTCGTTCTCGCTCGGCCGCGGCCTGGTAGGAGCGGCGGTCCTGATGGTGTCGTCGTTGCGTGGCTGGGCCGGGCGATGAGCGGGGGAGCGGTGTCGGTCGTGCCGTCGTTGCTCTGTCGGGGCGGGGGCGGGGGCGAGGTGCGGCGGGACCGTTCGGGCCGGGACACCGTTGGTTGGCAGGGTCGGCAGTTGCGGGGCGGCGGGGCGATTCTGGTCGTGCGCCTCGTCGGTGCGGACGGGGGCGGCGGTACCGGGTGGGACGGGACGATCGTGGGTCTGCGTCAGTCGCTGGCTCTCGGCCGGGGCGTCGGTGCGGGTGCTGGGGCGGAACGATGAGGTCCGGGGAGGGGGATCGGATGGTGGAACGGGAGCCGCCGGTGGTGCGGGACAGGGGCGCGGCGGGGGTGGGGGCGCGGTGGTTCGGTGTGGTGCGGGGGTTCGTGGTGCGGCGCCCGCGCTGGGTCGACGGTGCGCTTGCCGCCGGGGTCGGGCTGCTCAACGCGGACCGGGCGCTCGCCGGGGCCGGGGCGGCCGGGGTGGCGTTCTACGTGGCCGTTCATCTGCTGCTGGTCTGGAGGCGGGCGGCGCCGGTCCTGGTGTGCTGGGCGGTGCTCGGGCTCGCGGTCCTCGGGCTGGTGGTCGTCGGGGTCAGGGTCGAAGGGCTGCATCCGGAGGCGGTGATCGCCATCGGGGTGTACACCGTTGCGCGGCACGCGGCGCTGCGGCGGCTCGTGCCGGTGGTCGTGGTGGTCGGGTCACTGGCGCTCACGGCGTCGTTCTCGGCCGGGCCGCGGTGGACGGCGGTGGGGTTCGTGACGTTCGGGTTGACCGCGGTGGTGCTGCTGGGGTTGGTGGTGCGGACCCGGCGGGCGTACCTGGCCGAGCTGGAGGATCGGGCCCGGCGCCTCGAACGCGACCGTGACCAGCGGGCCGAGATCGCCGTCGCCGCGGAGCGGGCCAGGATCGCGCGGGACATGCACGACATCGTGGCGCACCACCTGTCGGTGATGGTCACGCTCGCGGACGCGGCGACGTTGACGGCGGCGTCGTCGCCGGGCGAGGCGGTGACGGCGATGCAGCACGTGGCGGGCACCGGGCGGCAGGCGCTCGGGGAGATGCGTCGCGTCCTTGGGCTGCTGCACGAGGACACCCGGGCCGCCGTGTCCGCGGGCGCGGGTGGTGCCGGTGATGTGGCGGCGAGCCCGCAGCCGGGGTTGGCGGATCTGGATGCCCTCATCGCCGGTGTACGGGCGGCGGGGCTCCACGTTGAGGTCACCACCGAGGGCGTACCGGGTCGGCTGGGGCCCGGCGTGGAGCTCGCGGTGTACCGGATCGTCCAGGAGGCACTCACCAACGTGCTCAAGCACGCGGGTGCTTCGAGCCGGTCGGGGGTGCGGGTGCGGTACACCGGCGACCGCGTCGAGCTCGAGGTCACCGACGACGGCACGAGCGCCCCGCAGGGCGGTGGGCAGGCTGGTGGCAGGGGCATGACCGGAATGGCGGCGAGAGCGGCGGCGTACGGAGGCCGGTTCGCGGCCGGTCCACGCACGGACGCCCCGGGCTGGTCTGTCCGCGCGACCCTCCACGGCGACCCGGCAAGCGATGCCCCGGCAAGCAGCGGCCCGGCGAGCGGCACGACAAGCGGCGCGGCGGTGCGTGGGGGAAGGGGTGGCGGGGCGTGAGCATCAGGGTGCTGCTGGTGGACGACCAGCCGTTGCTGCGGCTCGGGTTCAGGATGATCCTGTCGACGCAGCCGGACATGGACGTGGTCGGGGAGGCGGGGGACGGCGTGCAGGCGGTGGCGATGGCCGCGGCGCTCGTGCCTGACGTGGTGCTCATGGACGTGCGGATGCCGGTGGCGGATGGGATTGAGGCGACCCGTGGCATCGTGGGGTCGGGGTCGGCGGCGCGGATTCTGGTGCTGACGACGTTCGACCTGGACGAGTACGTGTGGGCGGCGTTGCGGGCGGGTGCCAGCGGGTTCCTGCTCAAGGACGTGCAGCCGGCGGACCTGACGGGGGCGATCCGGTCGGTCGCGGCGGGGGACGCGGTCGTCGCGCCGCGGGTGACGCGGCGGTTGATCGACGCGTTCGCGGGGCATCTGCCGGACCCGGCGGCCGGGGTGTCGGAGGCGGAGCGGCTGCTGGAGGGGTTGACCGTCCGGGAGCGGGAGGTGCTTGTCGAGGTGGCCCGGGGCCGGTCCAACCTGGAGGTCGCGGCGGTCCTGTCGCTGTCGGAGGCGACGGTGAAGACCCATGTGGGACGGCTGCTGATGAAGCTGGGGCTGCGGGATCGCGTGCAGATCGTCGTGTTCGCGTACGAGGCGGGGGTGGTGCGCCGGGGTGGGTCATGAGGCGGCGCCGGGGCGGATCAGGCCGCTTTCGTAGGCGAACGCCACGGCCTGGACGCGGTCGCGGAGGTCGAGCTTGGTGAGCATGCGGGAGACGTACGTCTTCACGGTCGCCTCGCCGAGGAACAGCGATGCGGCGATCTCCGCGTTGGAGCGGCCGCGGGCGACGAGCCGCAGCACGTCGACCTCCCGTTCGGTGAGCGTGGCGAGCTGCGCGGCGGCGCGTGGGTCGGCGACGGGGGAGGCGGCGTAGGAGGTGATGACCCGCAGCGTCACGGCGGGGTCGAGCAGCGCGTGGCCGGCGGCGACGGTCCGGACGGCGTGGACGAGCTGCTCGGGTGGGGCGACCTTGAGCAGGAAGCCGCTGACCCCGAGTCGCAGCGCCCGGCGGACGGCCTCGTCGTCGTCGAAGGTGGTCAGGATGATCACCTTGGTCGGGCCGGCGGCGAGGATGTGGCCGGCGGCCTCGATGCCGTCGCCGTGGGGCATGCGGACGTCGAGGAGGACGACGTCGGGGTTGGTGCGGCGGACCTCGTCGAGGGCGCGGACCCCGTCGGCGGCCTCGCCGACGACCTCGATGTCGGGCTGGTGGTCCAGGAGCATGCGCAGCCCGGCGCGGATCATCGCTTCGTCGTCGACGACCACGACGCGGATCATGACGCGGTACCGAGGGGGAACGACGCCCGGACGGTGAACCCGCCGGGTCGCGCGCCGGCGGTGAGGGTGCCGGAGAAGACGGCGATCCGTTCGCGCATCCCGATGAGCCCGTGCCCGCCGCCGTCCAAGGCGGGGGTGGGGGCGGGGGCGGTGGGGGGTAGGACGTTGTCGACGGTGAGGGTCAGGCGGTCCGTTGCCCGGTGCAGGTGGACGCTGGTCGCGGCGGTGCCGGCGTGGCGCAGGACGTTGGTCAGCGCCTCCTGCAGGACCCGGTAGGCGGAGATGTCCTGGGCGCGGGGGACGCCGGTGAGGTCGCCGTCGACGGTCAGCTCGACGGGCAGCCCGGCGGCGCGCAGCTCCGCGACCAGTTCCTCGGCGCGGGCGATGGACGGCTGGGCGACGAGCAGGTCGGGTGTGTCGCGGAGGATGCCGACGAGGGTGTGCAGCTCGCGGACGGATTCGCGGCCGAGTCGTTCGACGCCCTGCAGCATCTCCGCCTGTGGTGTGCCGGCCGGGAGGGTGGCGCGGACGGCGCCGAGCTGCAGGACCATGACGCTGATCGAGTGGGCGACGGCGTCGTGCATGTCGCGGGCGATCCGTTGCCGTTCCTCGGCGACGATCGCGTGCTCGCGGGCGTCGCGTTCGGCGTCGAGGGCGGTGGTGAGCCGGGCGAGGAGTTCGGCGCGGTCCTGTAGCCGGCGGGCGAGCAGGCCGACGCCCCAGGCGCCCCAGCACAGCAGGCCGAAGAACAGGTTCTCCCAGGCCATGGCGGCGAGCCCGCCGACCGTGGATCCGGCGGCGCGGCCGGCGATCCACGTGCCGAGGCTCGCCATGAGCTGCGCGGCGAGCGGCGCGAGCCAGGAGCCGGCCGACCAGAACCGGGACGGCCGCGAAGTATCTGGTGGCCAGGAGGCCGCCCGCTGGTAGCCGGCCCAGCCGGGGGCGAGGAAGAACCCGAGGACGGCGGCGCCGGTGGGGCCGTTGAGCCCGCCGGCGACCGCGACCGGGAACGCGGCGGCGACGATGGCGGAGCCGGCGATCGGGAACCGGCCGGCGAGGGCGGTGCCGGCGACGACGGTGGCGAGCGCGGCGGCGGGCACGGCCGGCGCGGCGGAGAACGCGCTGTCGAGGAGGATCTCGGCGACGCCGATGACCGCGAGGGTGACGGCGGCGGCCCAGGGGAGGAGGGCGGCCCGGCGCGCGAGCGTGCGGTGCATGGGTTGATCCTATTGCCGCAGTTCAGGGCCCCGGGTCGGCCGTGCGGCGGACAGGTTGACGGTGCCGTGTCCGTCGCGCGGCGGACGCGGGTCGAGACGCCGGACAGCAGACCGTGGGGAGGGTCGGACCATAGCGTTTGCGGCATGAACGAACACGCAACCACGGCCCACCGGGTCCTTCCATACGCCGCCGGCACGTCGCTGATCGCCGGCGCTGTCCTCTTCTTCGCCGGCCTTGCCACGTCCCCGCCGAGCACCGGCGACGACAAGGCCTCCTACCTGCAGTCGTTGGCCGCCGACCCGTTCCAGACGCAGCTGTCGGCGCTGCTGCTGCACTACGGCAACCTGCTGATGGGCGTCGGGATGCTGGCGCTGCCGCTGCTTGTGCGGGGCCGCCGCGGCAGCGTCATGACGCTCGTCGGGGCGCTGCTCGGGGCGCTGTTCCTGACCGAGATGTCCGGGGCGCTGCTGTCGGACTGGTTCCACATGGAGATCGGCCGGAACCTGCCGGTCGAGCAGGCGGTGGCGCTGTCGGACAAGGTGCTGGCGCACCCCGCGCAGCAGCTGGCGTTCAGCCCCGGCCCGCTGGTGTCGCTGGCGCTGCTGCTGACGTTCGTCGGGCTGGCCCGGGCCGGTGTGATCGGCTGGTGGTCCCTCGCCGGGATCGTCCTGGGTTACGCCGGGCTGCTGCTCATGCCGTACGACACGCCTATCCTCCCGGCGGTAGGGACCCTGCCGATGCTGGCGGTGATGGCGTTCGCCGGCCTGCGGGTCATCGAGCGGGCCAGGATCACCGCACCGGAGCCGGTCCGCGCCGCATAAAGAAAAGTCGCATAGAGACGGACCTCACGACCGGTGGGCCACGCGACGGCGTACAGCGCCGGAGCCGCCCGCCGGTCGTAAGGTGTGTGCATGGTCGACGCCACTTTCACACCCCGGACGGCGGTGGGCCTGCGCTCGGAGCGTGGACCGGTCCTGGCCTCGGTGATGCTGACCACCGGGCTCGTCGCGCTCGACAGCACGATCATCGCGACCGCCGTGCCGTCCGTAGTCCGGGACCTCGGCGGGTTCTCGCAGTTCCCGTGGCTGTTCTCGGTGTACCTGTTGACGGCGGCGGTGACGACGCCGCTGTACGGGAAGCTGGCGGACGTCGTCGGCCGCCGCCCGGTGATGTTCGCCGGGATCGCCGCGTTCCTGGTCGGGTCGGTGCTGTGCGGGTTCGCGTGGAGCATGCTGACGCTGATCGTGTTCCGGGCGGTGCAGGGTGTCGGCGCCGGCGCGATCCAGCCGATGAGCATGACGATCATCGGTGACCTGTACACGGTGGAGGAGCGGGCCAGGGTTCAGGGGTACGTCGCCGGGGTGTGGGGTGTGTCGTCGGTGATCGGTCCGGCGATCGGCGGGGTGTTCGCGGACTACCTGTCGTGGCGGTGGATCTTCTTCGTGAACATCCCGGTCGGGCTGGCCGCCGTGTGGATGCTCGTGCGCAACCTCAAGGAGCGCGTCGAGCGGCGCCAGCACCGCATCGACTACCTGGGCGCGTCGCTGCTGGTCGCGGGCTGCACGCTGCTGATCCTCGGCACGCTGGAGGGCGGCATCACGTGGGCGTGGACGTCGGTGCCGAGCGTGGCGATCTTCTCCGGTGGTGCCGTGCTCATGGTCGCGTTCTGGTTCGTGGAGCGCCGGGCCGCCGAGCCGGTCCTGCCGCTGTGGGTGTTCCGGCACCGGATCCTCGTCGGCGGCAACCTCGTCGCGCTGGTCGTCGGCGCGTTGCTGATCGGGCTCACGTCGTTCGTGCCGAGCTTCGCGCAGGGTGTGCTGGGGGCGAGCGCCGTCGGCGCCGGGTTCGTCGTCGCGGCGATGTCGCTGGGCTGGCCGATCGCCGCGACCCTCTCCGGCCAGGTCTACCTGCGCATCGGGTTCCGTGACACGTCCCTGGCGGGTGGCGCGGTCATCGTCGCCGGGAGCGTCATGTGCGCGGTGCTCGGCCGGTACACCGGCATCGGCTGGCTGACGGTCGCCTGTTTCGTCATCGGTGTCGGGCTCGGGCTGACGTCGAGCCCGACGCTCGTCGCGCTGCAGTCGGTGGTCGGCTGGGACCGGCGGGGTGTCGTCACCGGCACGAACATGTTCTTCCGGTCGATCGGCAGCGCCGTCGGCGGGGCGGTGTTCGGCGCGATCGCCAACACGACCCTCGACCGCCGGTTCGCGGCCGCTCCGCCCGGTGTGCGGGAGCGGCTCGGCGGCGCCGACGCGACCGACGTGGTGCTGAAGGGGAAGGACACCCAGCCGGCGGTCCTGGAGTACGCGCGGGGCAGCCTGTATGCGGCGACACACCACGTGTTCATCGCCCTGGCCTGCGTCGCGGTCCTCGGTGCCGGCGCGGTGCTGCTGATGCCGCGCCGGGCCACGCCGTTGCCGTGATCCGACACACGGTAGATCCATTTCCTACCGGTCAGGTGGGTACGATCGCCGCCATGCGCTCCAGGACCCTCCTCCTCGCCGCGGGTCTCACCGCGGCCCTCGCCGCCGCTGCCGGCTGCGCACCGGCCGACGACGACACTGCATCCCCGGCCGCCTCGAGCGGCGCCAGCCCCGGCACAGCGACCTGTGACCCGGCGAACCTCAAGACGGTCGCCGCGGGCAAGCTCACGATCGCGACCGACGAACCCGTCTACGAGCCGTGGTTCAAGGACAACAAGCCCGAGTCCGGTGAGGGCTTCGAGTCCGCGGTCGCGTACGCCGTCGCCACCAAGCTCGGCTACAGCAAGGACCAGGTCGTGTGGACCCGGGTCACGTTCAACAACGCGATCGCCCCAGGCAAGAAGACGTTCGACTTCGACGTCAACGAGTTCTCCATCACCGACGAGCGCAAGCAGGCCGTCGACTTCTCCGCCCCGTACTACGACGTGACGCAGACCGTCATCGCGTTGAAGACCTCGAAGATCGCCGGTGCGAAGAGCGTCGCGGACCTGAAGGGCGCCAAGCTCGGTGCGCAGGTCGGCACCACCAGCTACCGTTCGATCACCGAGGTGGTGCAGCCGTCGGCGCAGCCGCAGGTGTACAACAACAACGACGACGCGAAGAAGGCCCTGCAGAACGGGCAGATCGACGGGCTCGTCGTGGACCTGCCGACGGCGTTCTACATCACCGGCGCCGAGATCACCGACGCGCAGATCGTCGGGCAGCTGCCGCAGCCGTCGGGCACCCCGGAGCAGTTCGGTCTCGTGCTCGACAAGGGTTCGTCGCTGACCGGCTGCGTCAGCCAGGCCGTCGACGCGTTGCGCGGCGACGGCACCCTCAAGACGCTGACCGACAAGTGGTTGTCGTCGGTGCAGGGCGCGCCGAAGCTCAGCTGATGACGTTCAAGCCCAGCCCGTTGCAGCTGGAACGGGACGCGTACCGCCGCCGGCAGACGATCCTGTCGGTGGCGGTCGCGGCCGTGTCCACGCTGGTCGTCGGGGTTCTGCTGTACGCGGCGGTCACCGGCGCGCCCGGCTGGGACCGGTTCCGTGCCAGCTTCCTGTCGGTGGACGCCGCCCGCGACTCGTTGCCGGCGGTGCTGCGTGGCCTGTGGCTGAACGTGCGGCTGCTCGTCGTCTGCGCGGTCGCGGCGGTGCTGCTCGGCCTCGGCATCGCCACCCTGCGCACCGTCCGGCCCGCGGTGTTCTTCCCGTTGCGGGCGCTCGCCGCCGGTTACACGTACACGTTCCGCGGGCTGCCGCTGATCGTGACGCTGTACCTGTTCGCGTTCGGGGTGCCGGGGCTGCGGCTGAGCGGCACCCCGTCGGTGCTCGTGCTCGGCGGGATCGCGATCGTGCTCACGTACGGCGGCTACATCGCCGAGGTGTTCCGCGCCGGCATCGAGTCGGTGCACCCGTCGCAGCGGGCCGCGGCCCGGTCCCTCGGCCTCAACTACCGGCAGACGATGCGGCACGTGGTGCTGCCGCAGGCGGTGCGGCGGGTCGCGCCGCCGCTGCTCAACGACCTGGTCGCGATGCAGAAAGATGTCGGGCTGATCTCCCTGGCGGGGCCGATCGACGCGATCCGGGCCGCGCAGATCGAGACCGCCGGGTCCTACAACTACACCCCGTACGTCGTCGCCGGGGTCCTGTTCGTGCTGCTGGCGATCCCCGTCGTCGCGGTCACCGACTGGGTCACGCTGCGTGCCGCCCGCCGCCAGTCAGGAGACAACCGGCTGTGACCCTGCTGTCCATCAACGGCGTGCACAAGTTGTTCAACGGCAATCCGGTGCTGCGCGGGGTGTCCCTCGACGTCGCCGAGCACGAGGTCGTCGCGCTCATCGGCGCCTCCGGCTCCGGCAAGTCGACGCTGCTGCGCTGCGTCAACCTCCTGGAACAGGTCGACGACGGCACCATCCACCTCGACGGTGAGGACATCACCGACCCGCGCGCCGACCCGGACAAGGTCCGCCGCCGCATCGGCATCGTCTTCCAGGCGTTCAACCTGTTCCCGCACCTGAGCGTCCTGGACAACGTGACGCTCGCCCCGCGGCACGTCCACAAGCTGCCGGCGCGGGAAGCCGAGGCGAAGGCCCTCGCGCTGCTGGAGCGGGTCGGTCTCGCCGGCAAGGCCCGCGCCTACCCCGACCGGCTCTCCGGCGGCCAGCAGCAGCGGGTCGCGATCGTCCGCGCCCTCGTCAACGACCCGCGGCTGCTGCTGCTCGACGAGGTCACCTCCGCCCTCGACCCGGAGCTGGTGGGGGAGGTCCTCGCCCTCATCCGCGACCTGAAGACCGACGGCGTCACGATGGTGATCGCCACCCACGAGATGAGCTTCGCCCGGCAGGTCGCCGACCGGGTCTGCTTCCTCGACGGCGGTGTCGTCGTCGAGGAAGGCCCGCCGGAGCAGGTGTTCGGCGCCCCGCGCGAACCCCGCACCCGCCAGTTCCTGCAGCGCATC
This sequence comes from Dactylosporangium maewongense, assembly GCF_039531485.1. NCBI lineage: Bacteria > Bacillati > Actinomycetota > Actinomycetes > Micromonosporales > Micromonosporaceae > Dactylosporangium > Dactylosporangium maewongense. The sequence goes on from NZ_BAAAQD010000009.1 coordinate 307,839, forward strand.
ACCGAAGCGGGCCGCCTGTAACCGCCGGCACCTGCTGCGTGCGCTGCCGGGGCCGGCTGCATGTGCGCCGACGGTACCGGCGAAAACCGCGTGCACCGGGGTGGGCGGCTCGGATATGTTGCGGCGATGACCATGACGCATGCTCTCCTCGCGGCGGCGGCGATGTCGGCCGTGCCGGCCATGCGCCTGCGCGCCCGGCGTCGCGCCCTGGTCCGCCAGGTGTGACGCACACCTTGTAGAGCGTCGCCACCCGAGTCGCGCCAGGGCCCTCCGAGTCCATCTTCGGAAACGGACGGGCCGCGATGCCGCCTGTCCGTGTTCGCCGCCCTTCGTCGGGGCGGCAGACGGGACCACGGTCATGGCGCCATCCGCTCATTCTCGCAGCCGTCGCGTGTACGGCCAGAACCTGCTCACCGCACCCACCGAGATCCACCGACTCGTCGACGCCGCCGGGCTCGACCCGTCCACGCTCGTCGTCGAGGTCGGGGCGGGCCGCGGGCACCTCACCGCCGCGCTCGCCGAACGGTGCCGCAGGGTGATCGCCTATGAGGTCGACCCGGACCTGGCGGCGGCCCTGACGGCGGCCCTGCCGGCCCGCGACGGCGTCACCGTCCGGGTCGCGGACTTCCTCGCCGCGCGGCCGCCGGCGGCACCGTTCGCGGTCGTCGGCAACATCCCGTACGCGCTGACGTCCGCCGTCGTCGACTGGTGCCTGCACGCTCCCGGGCTGACCGGCGCGACGCTGCTCACCCAGCTGGAGTACGCCCGCAAACGCACCGGCGACTACGGCCGCTGGAGCCGCCTCACGATCGCGACCTGGCCGTGGTGGGACTGGCGGCTCGTGGGGCGGGTGCCTCGTGGGGCGTTCCGGCCCGTGCCCCGGGTCGACGGCGGCATCCTGCGGCTGACCCGCCGCCCTTCGCCGCTTGCGCCGGCCCGCGGCTACGCGGGGTTCGTGGAGCTCGGGTTCAGCGGGGCCGGCGGCTCGCTGCATGCGTCGCTGTGTCGCCGGTACGACCCGCGCCGCGTCTCGGGTGCGTTCCGGGCGCTGCGGCTCGACCCGGACACGCCCGTCGGGCTGGTGTGGCCCGAGCAGTGGCTGACCCTGTTCCGCCTGCTCCAGCACCGTCCGCGGTAACGCACAGCTGGCCGCTTTTACAAGCGCTGGCGAGCGGCCGGCTACTACAGAAAAGGGCCGGCTGCTACCGCAGCGTCTGCGTCAGTGTGTAGCCGGCAGTCGCGGCGGCGAGTCCCAGCACCAGGCTCGCCGTCACGTACGCGGCCGCCCGCCGCGGCCGGCCCTCCTCGACGAGGCGCAGCGTCTCCAGGCTGAACGTGCTGTACGTCGTCAACGCGCCGCAGAACCCCGTGCCCACCAGGGTCCTCACGGTGGCGGGCAGCGCGTCGCCGGCGCCGATCAACGCCCCGAGCAGCGCGCTGCCGAAGACGTTGACGATCAGCGTCCCCAGAGGGGAGCGGTCCTTGAGCGCCCGTTCGGTGAGGTACCGGGCGGGCGCCCCGACCGCCCCGCCGATCAGCACCAGCAGCAGCGTCATGCGGGACGCCTCGTCAGGCGGCGGGCGGACCACACGCCGAACGACACGGCCGCCATCGCGGTGACCAGCGTCCCGGCGACGTACGCGGCCGCGGTCCAGGCGGCACCCCGGGAGGCGAGGACGACGGCGTCGACGGTGTAGGTGGAGAACGTCGTGAACCCGCCCAGCACCCCCACCCCGAGCAGCGGCCGCAGCAGCGGGTGCCGGCCCTCGACGACGACCACGAGGACCCCGATGAGCAGGCATCCTGTCGCGTTCACGGCGATGGTCGACCACGGCACACCCGCCTGGGCGTCGTGCGGCAGCAGCAGCGCCACCCCGTACCGGGCGGCGCTGCCCGCGGACCCGCCCACGGCGACGGCGCCGAGGACGTGCGAGGGGCGTGCGGACATCGGGTCAGGGTACCGGTTTACCCGATCCGTACCCGCCGCTGACCACGGCCACGCCCACGCACCGGACGCTGGGCCGCATGCAGCGCTCGATGCGGTTGATGATCGTGCCCGCCGGCTCCGTGCGGGCGGCCGTCCTCACCTGGGATGTGTGCGTCAGCCCGCTTCCGGCAGCCGGGAGATGATGGTGAAGCCGCCGGCGGGGACGAGGGCGCGGATACGGCCCGCGGTCGTCGTGTAGTGCTCCAGCTCCTCGCCGCCGGGGTCGTTGACGGTCACGGTCGCGGCGCCCTCAACGGCGCCGCCGGCCCCGCTGGACCTGGCCGCCATGTCGACGTCGCAGACGCGGGTGCTCGTCGCGACGCTGCGCAGCAGCGTCACCCGCGCCCGGTGCTGCGGGTCGCGCAGCGTCAGGCAGCGGATCTCCCCGTCGTCGCGGCAGCTGCCGGCCGTCGTCGACGTGTCCGGGTCCGCCTCGGCGATCCGCGCGACCGCCGCCGCGTGCGGGTCCGCGTCCAGGGCCAGCATCGCCAGGAGCCCGTGGATCGTCGACTCCGCGCCCGCGTCACGGTGCACCACCCCGCGCCGGCCCAGCTGCCGCGGTGACCCGTCGACGATGTCGACACCGTCGTAGGTGCGGCCGGTCGCCGGGTCGTACATGGGCGCGCCGGCGGGGTTGTTGCCGAAGAACCACGAGCCGGCGATCCCGGCGAGGGTCGACAGCGCCGGGCGGCCCGTCACCCGCGCCGTGGTCAGCAGCGACTCGACGCGGGACTGCGCGCCGTACGACAGCTGCACCCCGTCGATCGTCAGCGCCTCCCGCGCTCCCGGCACCGCGACCCGCAGGTTGTCCGGTCCGCCCTCGACCAGCAGGTGCGGGGTGAACGACGCCGCGTCGGCCAGAGCGGCGTCGCGTGCGGCGAGGTCACCGGCGACCTCGTACACGCGGGCGAGTCCGGCCGGTGCGAGCCCGGCCCACGCGTGCCAGGCGCTGCGGGACAGCGCCGACGGCAGCACCGCCCCGAACGGCCACGTCCACGGGGTGCCGGTCCGCATCGCCGTGACGCCCTCGGCGAGCTGCTCGATGAGCTTGCGGGCGTCGTCGTCGCCGGTGCAGCCGGTGTACGCGCAAAGCCCGAGCAGCGCCTCGCCGGTGAGGTCGGCGCCGTCGCCGATCAGCCACGCGGGGGTGGCGGACTCCTCGACGACGCGCCACTGGCCGTACCGTGGCAGCACCTGCCGCCGGATGGCGCTCATCGCCAGCCGGAGCCGGCGGCGCAGGAACGCCGGGAACTCCGGCTCGCCGCCGTCGTCGGCGCTGAACGCGGCGAAGCCCTCGCCGAGCGCCCACACGGTGCGGGCCAGCCACGCCGACTCACCCTCGTCGGACGGGTCGGGGCTCTCCGCGGGGATGCCGCTGCGGTTCAGGGTGCCGTCCGGCTGCTGCCACAGCACGACGTTGCCGTGGGCAAGGTCGCCGGGGTCGTCGTCGGTCTCGTCGTCGTGGACGGTCTGCAGGAAGCAGAGGCCGCGCAGCAGCTGCCGGGCGGCGTCACGGCTGGTGCCGTCGCCGGTCGCCCGCCAGTGCCGCACGTAGACGACGGCGGCGCGGGCGATGTCGTCGGCATTGAACGCGCCCTGGGTGTAGTAGCCGTTGTCGGGGTCGACGGGCCCGCCGCCGACCGGGAGGTAGGTGTCGTCCGGGAGCCGCTCGGCGTAGGTCCAGACGACCTCGACCGCCGGCTCCTCGGCCAGGCGGAACGTCGTGTGCCCCGGCTGCGGCGGCGGGGTGAGGCGGACCCGCAACGAGTCCAGATGCGCAAGATTCGTCAGCACCGGACCGGGATACCCGACAAGTCCGAATTTATGCCACTATCGGTTGACTGCGAGCTCGCCGAGCTCGGACCAGTCGTCCTGGTCGACGGTCGCGTTGACGATCCGCGGGGTCGCGGCGAGGTACTGCGGCAGCGTTCGCTGCGCGTCCTTGAAGTGCGCCGACTGGACGTGCGCGCCGCCGGCGTCACCGTCGCGGAACGCCTCGACCAGTACGTATTCGTTCGGGTCGTCGAGGCTGCGGGACCAGTCGAACCACAGGCAGCCCGGCTCGGCCCGCGTCGCCCGGGTGAAGTCCGCGGCGATCTCCGGCCACCGCTCCGCGTGCTCCGGCAGGACCTGGAACTTCGCCGTAATGAAGATCATGACGTCTTCCTCCGTGGGATCAGCGGAACATCTGTGGTCAGCGGAACATCTGTGGTCAGCGGAACTTTGTGATCAGCGGAACGCCAGCCGCGCCTGGCGGCTCGGCTCCAGGACCATCACCTTGTAGGGGCAGGCCCGGTCGGTGATCGCCTCGTACGCCTTGACCGCCCGGTCGGCCGCGTCCAGGGCCTGAGCGAGGGGCGTCTGCCCCTTAGCCCTTGTTGCGGAACAGCGCGCCGTAGAACGCCGAGGCGAACACGGTGCCCTCGTGCCAGCCCACCCGCGTGGACGTGCCGATGTAGACGATCTCACCGTGCAGGCAGTCGCGCAGCGCCTTCTGCCAGGCGCCGATCCCGGTCTTGCAGCCGTCGGCGAGCACCGCGCTCGCGTTGAGCCCGTGCCCGCGCTCGGCCGCGTAGTCGCCGAACTCCTGCAACGCCAGCATCGTCTTGCCGTCGGTACTGCTGAACGTCGGCGTCTCCGCGTGGTCCCCGTGCGCCATCACGTGCAGCACGTCGCACGCCGCCGTGAACGCGGCGAAGATCGTGTCGGGGTCACGGGACCGCACGAAGTCGATGTCGACGATCGGGACGGGTAACCCGGCGTTGATGCTCTGCAACGTCGACTGCACGAACGCCATCGACGCGTCGAACGACTGGTCCAGCCCGATGTCGAGCAGGCTCACCCGCCGGTTCCGCATACCGCAGCCCCCCTCGCTCCGGTCACATTGTGCGTCAGTCCGGCAGGACGGGCTTCTCCCACACCGAGACGTGCTGGACGCTCTCACTCGTGAAGGGCTCCTGCTGCCAGTTCGCCCAGCGCGCGAGCGGCCGCAGCCCCGCGATCTGCGCCATCAGGTCCAGCTCGGCCGGCCACACGTACCGGAACGGGATCGACCGGAAGCCGCCGCGGCCCCCGGAGATCTCGACGTAGTTCGAGCTCATCGACTGGGTCGCGACGTCGTAGAGGTCGTACGCCCAGCGGGTCTCGCTCACCAGGAACGGCACCACGTCCTGCCCCGGCGGCAGCCGCCGCAGGTCGGGCATCATCACCTCGACCGCGAACCGCCCACCGGGCTGCAGGTGCGCGGCCACGTTGCGGAAGCACGCGACCTGCGCCGCCTGCGTCGTCAGGTTCATGATCGTGTTGAAGACGAGGTACGCGACGGCGAACGACTGGTCCACCCGCGCCGTCGCGAAGTCCCCGATCGTCACGCCGATCGCGTCGCCGCCGGGCTTCTCCCGCAGCCGGGCCACCATCGCCCGGGACATGTCGATCCCGTGCACGGGCACCCCACGTGCCGCGAGCGGCAGCGCGATCCGCCCCGTGCCGATGCCCAGCTCCAGCGCGGGCCCGCCGTCGGCGAGCTCGACCAGGGTGTCGACGGCCGGCTTCACGACCGCGGGGTCCGCCATCTCCCTCGACGACTCGTCGTACCGGGCCGCGACCCGCTCCCCGAAGTAGCCGTCCTCATCGATCATCGCCGGACCCTATCGCGACCGTCCGTTTTCGGTACGTCAGGGGCACGGTTTCCGGTTCCGGCGCGGGGGCCCGCCGCAGCGGCCCCCCGGTGCCGGTGCCACGTGGTCAGAGCTGGCCGGTCCGCTCCCGCCACGCCCGCTCCTTGACGATCCACTCGTTGTCCTGCGGGAACTCGTCGATGCTCGGCACCCGCCGGACCTCGACCTTGCTGCCGGGGAACTGGGGGAGCCGCTTGGCCCACTCGACCGCCTCGTCCTTCGAGGCGACCTCGAGGAGGTAGAAGCCGCCGAACAGCTCCTTCGTCTCCCCGTACGGCCCGTCGGTGACAACCGGCGTCTCCCCGTCGAAGTGCACCACGACCCCCTGCGCCGGGTCGTCGAGCCCCTCCGCCGCCACCAGCACCCCGGCCCGCATCAGCTCCTCATTGAACTTGCCGACCGTCTCCAGCATCTCCTCGAACGGCGTCTCCATCATCTTCGCCGTCGACTCATCGCTGCCGCGCATGATCAGCATGTACTTCGCCATCGTGGTTCTCCTCACGGTGAAGGTCGCTCCTCGACCTTCTCACCCCAAGGTCGAACGACCCACCCGAGGATCGACACGCCACCCAAACGAATTTCCAACGGCGTTCCGCCGCAGCTCAGCCGGTGCCCCACCACCCTCCGCCGGCCCGATCACCCCCGCCCCGCCGGCGCGGTCACCCTCAGCCGGTCGCGTTGTCGGCGACAAATGAGGTGACGCCGCAGAAGCCTATGCGCCCCTGGCCGAGCCGCACGCCGACTGCGGCCGCATCGGCCGATCGGATGGGGTCAGGCGATGATCGGCCATTTCCATGTGCGAAGGACTGTCCGCAGCGCCTAGGAAAGAGCCATGGCCAACGAGGTAACCGTCCCCCTGCTGCCCTGCGCATCGATTGACGACATCGTCACCTTCTACGGGGTTCTCGGCTTCAGCACGACGTACAAGCAGCGCAAACCCAACCCCTGCGTGGGACTGCAACGTGAAGACCTGCACCTGCAATTCTTCGAAATCGCCGGGTTCGACCCAGAGCAGTCCTACGGCTCCTGTCTCGTGCTCACCTCGGACATCGCGGAACTGCACCGGGCTTTCGCCGCCGGCATGCGGGCCGCATACGGCAAAGTCCTGGTGTCCGGAATGCCGAGGATGACCCGACCCAGGGCTCGAAAGAACGCCGACGGGCTGGGCGGATTCAGCGTCATCGACCCGGGCGGCAACTGGATCCGCGTCTTCCAGAACGCCGCCACGATGCCCACGCCAGCACCCGCACCCACCGGACGACTCGCCAAAGCGCTGGCGAACGCCATCGTGCTGGCCGACTCCAAGGGTGACGTCGGCCAGGCAGTCCGCATCCTCGACAGTGCGTTGGCTCGCCCGCAGGCCGACGATGACCCCGTCACACAGGTAGAGGTTCTGGTGTACCGCGCAGAACTGGCGATGGCGCTCCATGACCGGGAAACCGCAACGGAGATGCTGACCCGCATCGAGCACGTCGCGCTGAGCGCAGACCAGACCGGAAGGGCGGCACCGGCCTTCGAGATCGCTGCCGACCTCGCAGCGGCGCTGCGATGAGTTCGGGGGTGCAGCGGAGCCGCAGGCGATGCCCTCTCATCGGCCAAAAGCGCGCGTCGACGTTTGGTCCAACATCGCGATCGGCGTCTACGCAGGGTGACGAGGCGGCCCTGTGCCGATCTGGCCGCTGACTCCCGATGGTCAACAAGTGGCGCTCGTTCTGGGTTCTGGCGCAATCTCCGTGAATGATCACTGCGACTACGCGGGCGCCGTCGAGGCTGGCGCTGTTCGTGCAGTCCAAAGCTCAGTCCTCAGGTAGCCGTCGTTGACATCCGTCCTGGCTTCACGGAATGTGCGCCAGAGCCCGGTTCTCGCGGACAAAATCAGAGGCCTGGAACCGGTCCGGCGGGGCGGTCTCGGCGGCGTCGGACTGGTCCGACAGGAGGCGGTGATCCTGCCGGACTGAAACGGTGAGGTGTGGGTCGCCGGACGGCCGGGTCGCGCCGCCCTCCGGCGGTCCGGTCGCGGTCCGGTCCGGTGGCCCGGTGGGTTGTGGTTCGGTCCGGTGGCCGGTGGGTTGTGGTTCGGTCCGGTGGGGCGGTTGTGGCGAGGCCGGTCCGGCGGGAGGCATTGCTCCTGTCGGACCGGCCGGGAGAAGTGCGGGTGAGTGGGCGGGGTCAGCCGACCTCGACCGCGGCGGCGGCGAACTGGACTGAGTACAGCCTGGCGTAGGCGCCGTCGGAGGCGAGCAGGGAGGTGTGGGTGCCCTGCTCGACGATGGTGCAGTGCTTCCATGTCGTTCCGCCGCGGCTCACGCCGAGGCCCGCCCTCTAGCGGGGCGGTCGCGGCCCGGGCCGGGTCCGGCGGGGTGGACGCGGCGGTGCCGGGCCGGTCCGGCGGGAGGCGGGGCTCCTGCCGGACCGGGCGGCGAGGTCCGGGGCTCCGGACAGGTGGGGCGGGGTCAGTCGACCTCGACCGCTGCGGCGGCGAACTGGGCTGAGTACAGCCTGGCGTAGGCGCCGCCGGAGGCGAGCAGAAAGGTGTGGGTGCCCTGCTCGACGATGGTGCCGTGCTCCATCACGAGGATGAGGTCGGCGTCGCGGATGGTGGACAGGCGGTGGGCGATGACGAAGCTGGTCCGGCCGGCGCGCAGGGTGGTCATCGCGCGCTGGATCAGGACCTCGGTGCGGGTGTCGACAGAGCTGGTCGCCTCGTCGAGGATGAGGATCGTCGGCTCGGCGAGGAACGCCCGGGCGATCGTGATGAGCTGCTTCTCGCCCGCCGAGACGCCGGCGCCCTCCTCGTCGATGACGGTGTCGTAGCCGTCGGGGAGGGTGCGGACGAAGCGGTCCGCGTGGGCGGTCTCGGCGGCCGCGACGATCTTGTCCTGGGTCGGGTGGTCGGCGCCATACGCGAGGTTCTCCGCGATGGTGCCCTGGAAGAGCCACGTGTCCTGCAGGACCATGCCGATCTGTTCGCGGAGGTCGTCGCGGGACATGGTGGCGATGTCGACGTCGTCGAGGAGGATGCGCCCGGCGGTCAGGTCGTAGAAGCGCATGACCAGGTTGACGAGCGTGGTCTTGCCGGCGCCGGTCGGGCCGACGATCGCGACCGTCTGGCCCGGCTCCACGGTGAGGGAGAGGTCTTCGATCAGGGGTTCGTCCGCCTTGTACCGGAAGGAGACGCCCTCGAACGTCACCTTCCCCCGCACCTGGGCGGGGCGCGCCGGCTTGACTGGGTCCGGCGACTGCTCGTCGGCGTCGAGCAGCTGGAACACCCGCTCGGCGGAGGCGACACCCGACTGCACCAGGTTGGCCATGCTCGCGACCTGGGTCAGCGGCTGGCTGAACTGGCGGGAGTACTGGATGAACGCCTGCACGTCGCCGAGCGACAGCGACCCCGACGCGACCCGCAGGCCGCCGACGACGGCGACGAGCACGTAGTTGAGGTTGCCGATGAACATCATCGCGGGCTGGATGAGCCCGGAGATGAACTGCGCCCGGAACGACGCGGTGAACAGCGCCTCGTTGTGCTCCTCGAACGTCTTCGCGGCCTCGGCCTGCCGGCCGAAGATCTTCACCACGGAGTGCCCGGTGAACATCTCCTCGATGTGCCCGTTGAGCTTGCCGGTGCTGGCCCACTGCTTCACGAACTGCGGCTGCGACCGCTTGCCGATGCGCATGGTGACCAGCACCGACACCGGCACCGTGACCAGCGCGATGATCGCGAGCAGCGGCGAGATCCAGAACATCATGCCGAGGACACCGAAGATCGTCAGCAGCGACGTGAGCAGCATGCTCAGCGACTGCTGCAGGGTCATCGCGATGTTGTCGGTGTCGTTGGTGGCGCGGCTGAGGACCTCGCCGCGCGGCTGCTGGTCGAAGTAGCTCAGCGGCAGCCGGGACAGCTTCGCCGACACCTGCTCGCGGAGCCGGTAGACGGTGCGCTGCACCACGACGGTGGTGAGCCGGGCCTGGAGCAGGCCGAGGATCCAGGCGCCGAGGTACACGACGGCGACCCACAACAGGACGCGCTCGAGCCGGTCGAAGTCGATGCCCCGGCCGGGCACGACGTGGTCCATGGCGGCGAGCAGGTCGGCGAAGCGGTCCTGCCCGCGCTCCCGCGCACCCGCGACCGCGTCGGCCTTGCTGATGCCCGCGGGCAGCTGCCGGCCGACGATGCCCTCGAAGATGACGTCGGTGGCGTGGCCGAGCAGCCGCGGCCCGATGACGGAGAGCACGACGCTGCCGATGCCGAAGACCAGCACGGCCGCGATGAGCATCCGGTCGGGCGCGAGCATGCGCAGCAGCCGCTTGGACGAGCCCTTGAAGTCCTCCAGCTTCGCCGGCGGCCCGCCGGCGCCCATCATCATCCGCCCAGGCCCGAACGCGGGCGGCGAAGGCCGCGACCCGCCACCCGGCCCACCAGGGCGCCCAGGTCCGGTCATGCCGTCACCTCCGCTTCGCTCCGGCGCCGGCCTGACCCGACCTGCGCTGCTGATTCGCGGCCCGAGCCGCTTCGCTGGCCGCTCATGCCGCCACCTCCGCTTCGCTCCGGCGTCGGCCTGAGCCGAACCTGCAATGCTGATGAGCGGCCCGAGCCGCTCCGCTGGCCGCTCATGCCGCGGCCTCCTGTTCGGTGAGCTGGGAGAGGACGATCTCGCGGTAGGTGGCGTTGCCGTCCATCAGCTCGGTGTGGGTGCCCGTGCCGACCACGCGGCCCTCGTCGAGCACGACGATGGTGTGCGCGTCGCGGATCGTGCTGACCCGCTGCGCGACGATGACGACCGTCGCGTCGACGATCTCGGCGCGCAGCGCGTCGCGTAGCGCGGCGTCGGTCGCGTAGTCCAGGGCGGAGAAGGAGTCGTCGAAGAGGTAGATCTCGGGCCGGGCGACGAGCGTCCGGGCGATCGCGAGCCGCTGCCGCTGCCCGCCGGAGACGTTGGTGCCGCCCTGCGCGATCGGCGCGTCGAGCGCCTCGGGCATCGCCCGGACGAAGTCGGCGGCCTGCGCGACCTCCAGGGCCCGCCACAGCTCGGCGTCGGTCGCGTCGGGCCGGCCATAGCGGAGGTTGGACGCGACGGTGCCGGAGAAGAGGTACGGCTTCTGCGGCACCATGCTCACCGTCGCCGACAGCAGCGCCGGGTCGATGTCGCGCACGTCGACGCCGTCCACGAGGACGGTGCCACCGGTCGCGTCCATCAGGCGGGGGACCAGGTTGAGCAGGGTGGTCTTGCCGGCGCCGGTGCTGCCGATGATGGCCGTGGTCTGCCCGGGCCGGGCGGCGAGATCGATGCCGCTGAGGACCGGCGACTCCGCGCCGGGATAGCGGAACTCGACGCCGCGCAGCTCCAGCTCGCCGTGGCGGGGCAGCGCGGTGACCGGCTTCGCCGGCACCACGACGCTGGAGTCGGTGGTGAGGACCTCCTGGATGCGCTCCGCGCACACCTCGGCCCTCGGGATCATGACGAACATGAACGTCGCCATCATGACCGCCATGAGGATCTGCATCAGGTAGCTGAGGAACGCGGTCAGCGCCCCGACCTGCATGCCGCCGGTGTCGATGCGGTGCGCGCCGAACCAGAGCACGAGGATGCTGGAGGCGTTGACGACCAGCATCACGGTGGGGAACATCAGCGACATCAGCCGGCCCACGGCGAGGGACACGTCGCGCAGGTCGCCGTTGGTCTTGGCGAACCGGACCCGCTCGTGCTCGTCGCGGACGAAGGCGCGGATCACCCGGATGCCGGTGATCTGCTCGCGGATGACCCGGTTGACCAGGTCGATGCGCACCTGCATGAGGCGGAACAGCGGCCGCATCCGCACTACGATGACGGCGATGATCCCGATCAGGATCGGGACCACGACCAGCAGCAGCGCCGACAGCGGCACGTCCTGCACGAGGGCGAGGATGATGCCGCCGACGCACATGATCGGTGCCGTGACCATGAGTGTGAAGGTCATCAGCACCAGCATCTGGACCTGCTGGATGTCGTTGGTCGTGCGGGTGATCAGCGACGGCGCGCCGAACTGCCCCACCTCCCGCGCCGACAGCTCCTGCACCTTGTCGAAGATGCCGGCGCGCACGTCCCGGCCGAGGGCCATCGCGGTGCGGGCGCCGTAGTAGACGGCGGCGGCGGAGCAGACGATCTGCACGAGCGTGACGGCGAGCATCCAGCCGCCGATGCGCATGATGTAGCCGGTGTCGCCGGTGACGACACCGCCGTCGATGATGTCGGCGTTGAGCGTCGGCAGGTACAGCGTCGCCGTGGTCTGCACCAGCTGCAGCAGCACGATGAGCCAGATCGTCCTGCGATACGGGCTCAGATAGGTTTTGAGCAGTCGGATCAACATCGTCAGGCGTCTCCCCCGGTGGTGTCGGTCGGGCGGACCAGCAGGCCGTCGAGCAGGACGGCGACCACGCCGTCGGCGTCGAGCTCGCCGGGCTCGGCCAGCTCCGGCCGGACCGACGCGATCACGAGCAGCACGAGCATGCCGGCGGTGGTGGCGGGGCTGCGCCGCAGCAGCTCCCGGTCGGGCTCGATGAGGGCCTCGACCGCCTCGGTCAGCACCCGGCGGCCCTCCATCAGCTGCTCGACCTGGCGTCGCCCGGTCTCCATCGGCAGCGTCCGGGCGACCATCATGAGCTGGACATTGGACTCGAACCGGCGCAGCAGGACCGCCGCCGCGTCGCGCATGCGCTTGCGCAGCGGTGCCTGCCGGTCGATCGCGTCGAGGTCGCGCAGCACCGTCTCCTGGTCGAAGGCGGTGCCGAGCGCGGCGAGGATCAGCGATGCCTTGTCGGGGAAGACGCCGAAGATGGTGCCTTCGGCGACGCCCGCGGCCTCGGCGATCTGCTTCGTGGTGACCGCCGCCCCGTGGGTGCGCAGCAGCGGGATGGTCGCGGCGACGATCGCCGCCCGCCGCTCGTCCGGCGACAGCGCGGGGACGCGCCGGCGTCGGGCTCGGACAGGCTGCTGGTTCACGACGGCCACCTTACTGAGCGAGCACTCACTCGGACAACCGAATAATGCTGTGAGCGGAAAAGACGAAAACGGAAACCCGAGTACGACGAGAACCACACCCTAACCACAACCACCGACAGTTCCGGCGGACAGCTACCGCATGGCAACCGGCCGTGATCGCGGCGGGCACCCCGGCGTCCCGAACCTGATGGGGCACAACCGAGCCTGGGAGACGAGATGACGACACATGCTCACGACGAGGAGGCCCGCCTCGCCGCGTTGCACAGTTACGGCGTCCTCGACGGCCCCCGCCCCGCGGCCCTCGACGAGCTGACCCGCCTCGCGTCGTCGATCTTCGACACGCCGATGTCCTCGGTCTCGCTCATCGACCGGGACCGGCAGTGGTTCGCCGGCAGCACCGGCCTCGCCGACGCCGAGACGCCCCGCGACGTCTCGTTCTGCGCGCACACCCTGCCCGAGCGGCGGCAGCTCGTCGTGCCCGACGCCCGGCTCGACCCGCACTTCCGCACGTACCCCAACGTCACCGGCGACCCGCACATCCGCTTCTACGCGGGCTCCCCGCTCGTCGACGAGGACGGCCACGCGCTCGGTGCCCTGTGCGTCATCGACGACCGCCCCGGCGACCTCGGCCCCCGCCAGCGCGAGGCCCTGGACACCCTCGCCGCGCAGGCGGTCGGGCACCTGTCGCTGCTGCGCAACCGGCTCCTGCTCGCCGAGCTCGGCGACGAGCTGGCCCGCGCCACGCAGCGCGAGGAGGACCTGATCGCGACCGTCTCGCACGAGCTGCGCACCCCGGTCGCGGCGATCCAGGGGTACCTGGAGCTCCTCGCGGAGGAGGAGCAGCTCGCCGCGTACGCCCGCCTCGTGGAGCCGATCCAGCGCAACGGCGAGCGGCTCGTCCGCATGGTCGACCACCTGCTGACCGGCACCCGCCCCGCGCACGCCCCGACCGAGCTGCACCGCACCCGGGTCGACCTGGCCATGGTCGTCGAGGCCGCCTGGCGCGCCTGCCGCACCCTCGCCGAGCAGCGCGGGGTGACCCTGTCGGTGGTTCCTTCGCCGGTACGGGTGGACGTCCGCGCCGACGTGACCCAGCTGACGCATGCGGTGCAGCAGCTGGTGCGCAACGCGGTGCTCTTCACCCCCGCGGGCGGCGACGTCACCGTCGCGGTGTCCGGCGGCCCGGTGCCGACCGTCGAGGTCGCGGACACCGGCGTCGGTGTCCCGGCCGACGAGCTGCCCTACGTCTTCCAGCGTTTCTACCGCGGCCGCCACGCCCGCCAGCAGGCCGTCCCCGGCGTCGGGCTGGGCCTGCACATCGCCCGCCAGGCCGCCACCGCGCACGGCGGCACCGTCACGCTGAGCTCGGCCGGCAAGGGCACCACCGCGAGGCTGTCGATCACGGCGTGACGGCCGCGGTGGAACTTTCAAGCGAAAGCCGAAGTCCCGCCGTACCGGAGACGTCGATGCTTGCCAATGGCGGGAGGCCGTGGGAACACTGCGCTCACCTCATGTGAGGAGGAGCACATTGCGCCCAGTGTGGAGCGTCTTGGCGGCCCTCGCCGTCGGCGCTGTCGCGGTCCTCGTGGTGCCCGCCCCGGCGAGCGCCCACGGTGTCGCGATGGTGCCCGGCAGCCGCACCTATCTGTGCTATGTGGACGGACTCAAGGCCACCGGCCAGATCATCCCGTCCAACCCCGCCTGCGCCGACGCCGTCGCGCAGGGCGGTCAGCAGCCGCTGTACGACTGGTTCGGCGTGCTGCGTTCAGACGCCGGCGGACGTACCACCGGCTTCATCCCCGACGGCCAGATCTGCGGTGCGGGCACGACGAAGTACGCCGCGTACAACGCCGCCCGGACCGACTGGCCCACCACCCACCTGACCGCCGGCGCCACGATCCAGATGCGGTACAGCAACTGGGCCGCGCACCCCGGCACGTTCCACCTGTACGTCACCCGCAACGGCTGGAGCCCCACCACCCCCTTGGCGTGGGGTGACCTGGAGCCGTTCTGGAGCGCGACCGACCCGCCGCAGTCCGGCCCGCCCGGCGCGCTGAACTACTACTCGTTCAACGCGACGCTGCCGTCGGGCAAGACCGGCAAGCACATGCTGTTCATCCAGTGGGTCCGCTCGGACAGCCAGGAGAACTTCTTCAGCTGCTCCGACATCGTCTTCGACGGCGGCAACGGCGAGGTGACCGGCATCGGCGGCGCGCCGTCGTCGCCCTCACCCTCGGTCTCCCCGTCGAGGAGCACGTCGCCGTCGGCGTCCGCCTCCCCGTCCAGGAGCATGTCACCGTCCAGGAGCACGTCCCCGTCGCGGTCGAACTCGCCGTCCACGGGATCGGGCGCCTGCACCGCCACCTGGAGCATCGTCCCCAGCTCGTGGGCCGGGCACTTCCAGGCCGAGGTCACGGTCCGCAACAACGGGACCGGCAGCCTCAACGGATGGACGGTGCGCTGGTCGTACACCGGCGGACAAGGCTTCGAGGGATCGCCGTGGAACGGCACACTCGTCGCACAGCCCCCGAATCCGGCCGTCAGCAACGTCGACTGGAACAGGGTGCTCGCCGCCGGCGCCACCACGTCGTTCGGATTCAACGCCACCGGCACCGCCCCGGCGACCGCCCCGACCCTGAGCTGCACCAGCCCATGATCAAGTCACCCCTGTTGCGGCTGCTGACCGGTGTGGTGGCGGTGGCGTTGGTACTGGCAGGCCTCGTCATCGCCACCACCCGGAGCTCCAAGCCGGACGCGCCGGCGGAGAAGGAGACGGTGCACACCGTCACCGGCGCGCACGACGGCCGGCAGGCGGCGACGCTGGAGGTGGTCACCGGCGCGGAGTCGGTGATCATCCACAGCGAGCCGATGGACGGTTACCTGTACCGCGCCTCGACCCTGCCCGGCAGCCGCGTCGAACCCGCCGCGGCCGTCGACGGCGAGGTCGTCCGGCTCAGCCTGAACGGCACGGAGGTCGCGGGCCAGGCGACGGTCCACGTGTACCTGAACTCGACCGTCCGCTGGACGCTCAAGCTCGCCGGCGGCGGCCTGCGGCAGGTCGTGGACTTCGGCTCCGGCCGGCTCGCCGCCGTCGACGTGGTCGCCGGGGTGCAGGAGCTCGACGTCACCGTCCCGAAACCGGAGGGCGAGCTGCCGATCCGGGTCGGCGGCGTCGGCAAGCTCCTCGTCCACGCCCCGGCGGGCCCGCCGGCCCAGCTGACGCTCGGCCAGACCAGCACCGTGGGCAAGGCGACCCTGGACACCTCGGCCAAGCAGAACCTGGCCGGCGGCGCCGTCATCGCCCTGCCCGGCTGGCAGCAGGCCGCCGACCGCTACGCCCTGCACGTCGACGGCGGCGCCGCCGAGGTCCTCCTCGACCGCCGCTGAGCAGCACCGCCGCACGACGGAGGAGGCGCGGGCCCAACCCCGCGCCTCCTCCATGTCGGTCAGCGGGGCTCGTCGGCCACCGCCAGCCGCGCGGCGCTCCTTCGATCGGCGGCCCGCACTGTATCGACCGGACGCACGCGGGAAAGATTCTCCGGGGCGCGTGTCGATCGGCGGGTGGGCCCGTTCGACCTCGGGGTGAGAGGGTCGGGACGCGATCCCCAGAAGGCGAGGAGCACGGCGATGGCGAAGTACATGCTGATCCTGCGGGCCACCGACGAGGCGATGGCGAAGTCGGCCGACATCCCGTTCGAGGAGATCCTGGACATGATGGGCCGGTACAACGACGAGCTGATCCGGGCCGGGGTCCTGGTCGCGGCCGAGGGGCTCGACGACGCGGGCCAGGGCGTGGTGGTGGAGTTCGACGGCGAGACGCCAGTGGTCACCGACGGGCCGTACGGGGAGACCAAGGAGCTGTTCGGCGGCTTCTACATCCTCGACGTCGCCTCGAAGGAGGAGGCCGTCGAGTGGGCGCGGCGCCTGCCGGGCGGGCCGGGCACCAAGGTCGAGGTGCGGCGGGTGTCGGACATCGACGACTTCCCGCAGGACAACGAGTGGATCGCCAAGGAGCGGGCGTGGCGTGAGCGGACCGGGCAGCTGTGACCTCCGTGGACTCCGCAGACCCCGACGGCCCGCCGGGCACCGAGACGGCGCGGCGGGCCGTCGAGACCGTGTGGCGGATCGAGTCGGCGAGGATCGTGGCGGCGCTCAGCCGGTACACCGGCGACTTCGGCCTCGCGGAGGACGTCGCGCAGGAAGCGGTGGCGGAGGCGCTCGTCAGCTGGTCCCGCGACGGCACGCCGGACAACCCCGTCGGGTGGCTGCTGTCGACCGCGCGGCGGCGCGCCATCGACAGCTTCCGGCGCAGGTCGGCGCGCGACGAGCGGTACGCCGCCATCGCCGGCCAGCTCGGCGAGGGTGAGGCCGCCGCCGGGGCGCTGGTGCCGCAGCAGCAGGACGACCTGCCGTGGGACCCGGACCGCATCGACGACGACATCCTCGCGCTGATGTTCGTGGCCTGCCATCCGGTGCTCGCGCCGGAGGCGAGGGTCGCCCTGACGCTGCGCACCGTCGGCGGCCTGTCCAGCGAGGAGATCGCCCGGGCGTTCCTGGTGCCGGTGCCGACGGTGCAGGCGAGGATCACCCGGGCGAAGAAGACGATCGCGGCGGCGAAGGTGCCGTTCGAGCTGCCGCCCGCGCAGGACCGCAGGCAGCGGCTCGGCGGGGTCCTCAGCGTCCTCTACGTGATCTTCACGGAGGGTTCGACGGCGACCGCCGGCGACAACCTGCTGCGCCCCGATCTCGCGTACGAGGCGATCCGCCTGACCCGGATGCTGTCCGCGGTGCTGCCCGGCGAGCCCGAGGTGCACGGGCTGCTCGCGCTGTGCGAGCTGACCGCGGCCCGCTTCCCGGCGCGCACCGGCCCCGACGGCGAGGCGGTGCTCCTGGAGGACCAGGACCGGCGGCTGTGGGACCGGTCCGCGATCCGGCGGGGGCTCGCGGCGTTCACGGCCGCGTCGAAGAAGGGGCTCGGCCCGTACGGGCTGCAGGCCGGCATCGCCGCGTGCCACGCCGCCGCGCCGTCGGTGGAGGAGACCGACTGGGAGCGCATCGTGCTGCTCTACGAGGCGCTCGGCCGGATCGCGCCGTCGCCGGTCGTCGAGCTCAACCGGGCCGTCGCCGTCGCGATGGCGAGCGGGCCGCTGCGGGGGCTCGCGATCGTCGACGAGCTCGTCGCGGCCGACCGGCTGCCCGGCTCGCACCTGCTGCCCGGGGTCCGCGGCGAGCTGCTCCGGCGGCTCGGGCGCACCAGGGAGGCGCGGACGGAGCTGGAGCGCGCCGCCCGCCTGTGCACCAACGCCCGCGAGCGGGCGGTCCTGCTGCGCAAGGCGGAGGCGCTGCCGTAGGTCAGGCATCACCGGCCAGTCGGGAATAGCCTCGTCGGAGGCGTATTCCCGGCCGGGGCGCCGGCTGCGTCACGCTGCGCCGGAGGTCGTGACGCTCCTAGGCTCGGTGGCATGAACATCGCATTGACCGGTGGGACCGGGTACATCGGATCCGTGGTGCTGGAGCAGCTCGTCGCGGCGGGGCACGCCGTCACGGCCCTGGTGCGCAGCGACGAGGCGGCCGAGAAGGTCCGCAAGGCCGGGGCGGAGGCCGCCGTCGGGGACCTGTACGACACCGCGTGGACGGCGCGGCTGTTCGCGGCCGCCGACGCCGTGGTGCACACCGCGGCGCCCGGCGACGGCAGCAGCGAGCAGTTCGACCGGGCGGTCGTCGCGGCGGCGGTCGAGGCGCTCGGTGGGACCGGGAAGCCCTACGTGCACACCAGCGGCGTCTGGCTGTATGGCAGCAACGCCGACATCACCGAGGACTCGCCGCTCGCGCCGCCGGCGCTGACCGCGTGGCGGCCCGCGGTGGAGCGGTCGGTGCTCGACGCGGACCTGGTGGCCACGATCGTCACGCCCGGCGTCGTGTACGGCCACGGCGGCGGCATCCCCGCCGGCGTGCTCACGCCCGCCGACGGCAAGGTCCGGCTGGTCGGCGACGGCTCGCAGCACTGGACGACGGTGCACGTCGAGGACGTGGCCGCGCTGTACGTCACCGTCGTCGAGCGCGGCGAGCGCCTCGGGCACGTGCTCGGGGTGTCCGGCGCCGGCCCGACCGTCCGCGAGATCGCCGAGGCCACCGGCGCCGAGGTCGTGCCGGAGACCGTCGAGGAGTCCCGGGCCAGGCTCGGCGCCCT
Source organism: Dactylosporangium maewongense (assembly GCF_039531485.1). NCBI lineage: Bacteria > Bacillati > Actinomycetota > Actinomycetes > Micromonosporales > Micromonosporaceae > Dactylosporangium > Dactylosporangium maewongense. The sequence goes on from NZ_BAAAQD010000009.1 coordinate 326,670, forward strand.
CTTCGCCGACGCGCTGCTGCTGGACCAGCGGGCCACCGGCGCGAAGGCCCGCTCGCTCGGCTGGTCGCCGACCCGCCCGACCCTGCTGGAGGAGATCAGAGGTTAGGCGACGCAGAACTCGTTGCCTTCCGGGTCGAGCATGACGATGTGGCCGAGCCGGTCGCCGTAGCGCTCCTCGCGCACCAGCGTGGCGCCCGCGGCGACCAGCTCGGCGGCCTTGTCGCGGATCGCCGCCGGGCCGGCCACCCGGATGTCGATGTGCATCCGGTTCTTCGCGGTCTTCCCCTCCGGCACGCGCAGGAAGCCGATCGCGGGGCCGGCGCCGGCGGGGTCGCCGATCGAGGCGCCGTCGGGCTCGTCGTTGCCGGGCTCCGGCACGTAGCCGAGCGCCGCCGCCCAGAACGCGGCGAGGGCGTGCGGGTCCGTCGCGTCGCAGCCCAGGGTCCAGTGGGTCATGCGGCCGCGGTACCGACGAAGCCGGCGCTAACGACGATGGCGGGGCGGGACGCCGAAGAGGGGCATCCGCCACAGCGGCAGGTCGGTGAACGACTGGCCCGACAGGGTCAGCATGCGGCGCAGGCTGAGCCGGATCAGGTGGTGCGCGACGTAGAGCAGCCACGCCGCCAGCGGCAGCTCGACCAGCAGCGCGGTGCCGAGGCTGACCCAGTGGTCGGGGCCCGCCGCCGTCATCAGGTCGAACCATGCGTCGCACACCAGCAGGGTCGCGCTGACGACCGCGGTCAGCAGGAGGACCTGGCGGCGCCGCGCCGCCGCCCACGCGGTGGCGGCGAGGGCGGCGGCGAGCACCAGGTCGAAGCCGACCCACGTGGCGCGCCAGTGGCCGGCGAGGTACCGCGGCGGCAACGTCCACGCGAGCACCGCCACCCACGGGATCAGGAACAGGGCGGCGGTGACGACCACGACGACGAACCGGCGCCGCGTCCGCTCACCCGCACGCGGTGCGGGGATGAGGACGGCCAGGCGCCGGGCCAGGTCGGCCCGCTCGGACGGGGACATCCGTGCGAGCTCGTCGTCGGTGATCGGCACTCAGCGGCCGCGCTGCGCCCGGTAACGGTTGACCAGGGCGGCGGTCGAGGAGTCCAGCGCGGACGTGTCGCCGGCCCCGGCGGTGAGCGCCGGCTCGATCCGCTTGGCGAGGACCTTGCCGAGCTCCACGCCCCACTGGTCGAACGAGTCGATGTCCCAGATCGCGCCCTGGACGAAGACCTTGTGCTCGTAGAGGGCGATGAGCTGCCCGAGCACCGACGGGGTGAGCTTGTCGGCGAGGATCGTCGTGGTGGGGCGGTCACCGCGGAACGTGCGGTGCGGCACCTCCTCGGCGGGCACCTCCTCGGCCGCGACCTCCTCCGACGTCTTGCCGAACGCGAGAGCCTGCCCCTGCGCGAACAGGTTGGCCATCAGCAGGTCGTGCTGGTCGGCGAAGACGCCGAGGCCGGGCGCGGGCTGGGCGAAGCCGATGAGGTCGGCCGGGATGAGCATCGTGCCCTGGTGGATCAGCTGGTAGTAGGCGTGCTGGCCGTTGGTGCCCGGGGTGCCCCAGACGACCGGGCCGGTCTGCCAGTCGACCGGGCGGCCGTCGTGGTCGACGTACTTGCCGTTGGACTCCATGTCCAGCTGCTGCAGGTACGCGGTGAACCGGGACAGGTAGTGGCTGTAGGGGAGCACCGCGTGCGTCTGGGCGTCGTGGAAGTTGCGGTACCAGATGCCGAGCAGCCCGAGCAGCAGCGGCGCGTTCTGCTCCGGCGGCGCGGTCCGGAAGTGCTCGTCCATCGCGTGGAACCCGTCGAGCATCTCCCGGAAGCCGTCCGGCCCGAGCGCGATCATCAGCGAGAGGCCGATCGCGCTGTCGTAGGAGTAACGCCCGCCGACCCAGTCCCAGAACTCGAACATGTTGGTCGTGTCGATGCCGAACTTCGCGACCTCGCCGGCGTTGGTCGACACGGCGACGAAGTGCTTCGCGACCGCGGCGTCGTCGCCGAACGCGTCGAGGATCCACTGGCGGGCGGCGGTCGCGTTGGTGATCGTCTCGATCGTCGTGAACGTCTTCGACGACACGATGAACAGCGTTGTCGCCGGGTCCGCGGCCCGGACCGCCTCGTAGAGGTCGGCGCCGTCGACGTTGGAGACGAAGTGCATCTCCAGCCCCCGGTCGGTGTAGCCGCGCAGCACCTCGTAGGCCATCGCGGGGCCGAGGTCGGAGCCGCCGATGCCGATGTTGACGATGGTGGTGATCCGCTCGCCGGTGAAGCCGGTCCACTCGCCGGAGCGGATCCGGTCGGCGAACGCGGCCATCCGGTCCAGCACGGCGTGCACCTTCGGCACGACGTTCTCGCCGTCGACCTCGACGACCGAGTCGCGCGGAGCGCGGAGCGCGGTGTGCAGCACCGCCCGGTGCTCGGTGAAGTTGATCTTGTCGCCGTGGAACATGGCGTCGCGCAGCTGGGCGACCCCGCGCGCGGCGGCGAGGTCGCGCAGCAGGCCGAGGGTCTCGCCGGTGACCAGGTGCTTGCCATAGTCGAGGTAGAGATCGCCGACCTGCAGGGAGTACTTCGTCCCGCGCTCCGGGTCTTCGGCGAACAGGTCCCGCAGGTGCACCTCACCAAGCTCGGCGCGGTGTTTCGCCAGCGCGGCCCATTCGGGCAGTTGGTTGAGTCGGCCCTGAGACATCAAGCACTCCTTCAGCGAGGTCACACTCTCACAGGGATTGTGCCCCTTTCGGGTGCGTCTCGTCCTCCGTGCGCCGATCTTGCGGTTGGTCCCACCCGCTGACCAGCGCCTCCTCCGGTGCGCCGGCGGCTGCCCGTACATCTGCCGCAATCGCCTGACGTCGGCGCAGGCCCAGCACGACGGCCCCGGCGGTCGCCACCGCGACCACGATGCCGACCGTGGCCGTCGGCACCTCGAACAGTTTCAGCGCGCTCGCGATGAGCACGATGACCAGCGCGGCGCGGACCACGCCGGCGGGCGCCCGGGACGACAGGCGGGCGCCGATGAGCACGCCGGGGATCGAGCCGATGAGGACCGCGGCGGCCAGGTCGAGCTTCAGGTCGCCGAAGATCGCGTGGCCGAGGGCGGCCGCGGCGACGAGGGGGATGGCCTGGACGAGGTCGGTGCCGACCAGGTCGTTCGGGCGCAGCATGGGGTACAGGGCGAGCAGGATGACGATGATCAGCGAGCCGGAGCCGACGGAGGTCATCCCGACCACCAGCCCGCCGACGGCGCCGAGCAGGGCCGTGGGGACCGGCTTGACCTTCAGCGGCACCTCCGACTTTTCGCTTTTTCCGCTTTTGTACGACTTAAGGAGCAGTCCGACGACGGCCAGCAGGAGTGCGATGCCGAGCGCGACGCGGACGATGTCCTGGACCTGCTCGCCGTCGCCCAGCGCGCGCATGAGGAGGACCCCGGCGAACGCCGACGGCACGCTGCCCAGGCACAGCCAGCGCACGAGCGACCAGTTGACGGTGCCGCGGCGGGCGTGGACCCAGCCGCCGAACGGCTTCATCACCGCGCTCGCGGCCAGGTCGCTGGATACCGCGGCCAGGGGAGGGATGCCGAAGAACAGCACCAGGATGGGGGTCATCAGCGCGCCGCCGCCCATGCCGGTCAGTCCGACGACGATGCCGACGCCGAGCCCCGCCAGGGCCATCACAGGATCCACCGGCGAATTGTGCACTATCTCGGTCGTCTTTGTCGGTACGAAACGGGGCTGCGGCGGCGGATGTCACGTCGATAGCGTGTGGCGATGCAGGTTGGCACCCAGGTCCGGCTGGTGTTCTGGTCGGTGGCGGCGGCCGCGGCGCTGCTCGCCGTCGATGCCGCCGTCACGGCGGTCGTGACGCGCGACCTCGCCGCGCTCCACACCGTGCTCATGTCTCCCCGGTCGCTCCGGCAGGTCGAGGCCGACTACCACAACAACCTGGCGGTCGCCTCGGTCGGCGCGGTCGTCCTGGGCGCGCTGCTGTTCTTCGTGCGGTGGCGCACCCCCAAGATCAGGGCCATCCTGTGGGTCGCCGGCCCGCTGCTGGCCCTCGCTCTGCTGTGCGGCCTGGTCGGCGGCCCCGAGTGGGCGGTCGCCCCGACGGGTGACGAGCCGGAGCTGCTGCGCCAGGAGTACGCCCGCGCCGTGCCGGAGTGGTACCTGTGGGTGCACGGCGTGGCCGGCCTCATCGCGGCCGGCCTGCTGTTCTTCGTCGCCGGTTTCCTGGTCCGCACCGACCTGCGCGAGTACTACCTGGAAGGCCAGGGCACGGGGGACAGCTACCGCTCCTGGATCGACCGGACCTCGGCGTGAAGCGGATCCCGGGCGACCTGTCGTTCGTCGTGCGGCGCGGCACCGGGCGGTGGACCGTGCTGATCGGCGGCATCTCCGCGGCGGCCTGGGTCCTGCTGATGATCCTGGTGTCGGCCGGCCTGCTGACTGGTGGCTCGCCCGACCGGACCAACGGCGACGCCGTCGCGGTCGCGGCCATCGGGCTGTGCGCCCTGGTGGTCCTCGGCGCGCTGGCCGTCGCCGCCGTGCGGATCGCGGTGTCCGGCGGTCCGGTGCTCGCGCTCGACTCCGTCGGCCTGTGGGTCCGCAACTCGCGCGGGCTCTGGGGCACCCCGGTCTGGGTACCGTGGGTGGGGGTCTCGCAGCTGACCCGGGCCCGCCGGCTGACCGTCCTCACCACCGACGGGGTCCGCTATTCCGTGCCGCTGCGGTTCAACGACCGGACCCCGGCGGAGATCGTCGGCGCGGTCGGCCGGTTCAGCGGGCGGCCGGTCCTGGAGGCGTGACCCGCGTCCCTGGACTGCGTCCCGGGGGTGGTCGTGCTTCACTGAACGGGACGCGGGGCCACCTCGCCGTCCCCGCATGAACCCCGCGACCGTCCGGCCGGCCCGGCGTCGTGTCGTGCTTCTGCGGTCGGCCGTTTGCCGTGGTGTCGTCGTCGCTGGTTTCGTTTTCCGTGGTGTGGTCGTCTTTTCCGTGGTGTCGTCGTCGCTGGTTGCGGCGCGTCGGGCGCCACATCCGGCGAGGGTGCCACGGAAATGTCAGACCCTGCGGCTACGCTCGCGGGCAGCAGCGCACCAGGATCATTGGAGAGCATCGAGTTGACCGCACAACCCGAGACCTTGTACGGGGCTGACGACCTCACGCTCCTCGAAGGGCTGGACGCTGTCCGCAAGCGGCCCGGCATGTACATCGGCTCGACCGACAGCCGCGGCGTCGCTCACCTGTTCAACGAGATCGTCGACAACTCCACCGACGAGGGCATCGCCGGCCACGCGACCCGCGTCGAGGTGACCCTGCACGCCGACGGTTCCGTCCAGGTCGACGACGACGGCCGCGGCATCCCCGTCGGCGTCCACGCGAAGTCGGGCATGTCCGGCGTCGAGCTCGTGCTGACCCGGCTGCACGCCGGCGGCAAGTTCGGCGGCTCCGGCTACAAGACCTCCGGCGGCCTGCACGGCGTCGGCGCCTCCGCGGTCAACGCGCTGTCGCACCGGTTCGACGTCACCGTGCGCCACACCGGCAAGGTCCACCACATGGCCTTCCAACACGGCGTCCCCGGCGACTTCGACGGCGCCGGCCCAGGCGCGGCGTTCACCCGCCGCTCCGGGCTCAATGTCACGGGGCGGATGAAGCGGGGCCAGTCCACCGGCACCTCGATCCGCTACTGGCACGACTCGCGCTACTTCGAGACCGGCGCCGCGCTCGACGTCGAGGCGGTCCGCGCCAAGCTGCGCAACACGGCCTTCCTCGTCCCCGGCGTGACCTATGTGCTCAAGGACGCCACCGGCGGGCAGATCTCGACGGAGACGTTCCACTACCCCAACGGGCTCGCCGACATGGTGGAGTTCCTCGCGCCGTCCGGCGACCGCGCCGTGTGCGGGCTGCTGCACATCACCGGCGAGGGCACCTACAAGGAGAATGCCGCCGACGAGAACGGCGTCATGAAGGCCAATGTCGAGCGCCGCGCCGAGGTCGAGATCGCGCTGCGCTGGGGCACCGGCTATGAGCGGGTCGTGGAGTCGTTCACCAACACGATCCGCAACGTGCACGGCGGCACGCACCGGCGCGGCTTCGAGCGCGGCGCGTTGCGGGCGCTCAGCGACGCGATCCGCAACACCCGCGGCCTGCTGCGGCCGAAGGAGGACCTGCCGACCCTCGACGACGTGCTCGAAGGCATGACGGCGGTCATCCACGTGCGGATCCCGGAGCCGCAGTTCACGTCGCAGACCAAGGACGAGCTGTCCACCGCGCCGGTGACCCGGGTCGTGCAGGGGATCGTCGAGCAGCACATCAAGGCGTGGGTCGAGGCGCGCAAGACCAAGGTCGAGGCCCGCACCGTCCTGCAGAAGATCGTCGACGCCGCGCGGGTCCGCCTGACCCAGAAGCAGCAGAAGGACGCCGCCCGGCGCAAGACCGCCCTGGAAGGCGCGTCGATGCCGGCGAAGCTCGTCGACTGCCGCTCCACCGGCGTGCAGCGCAGCGAGCTGTTCATCGTCGAGGGCGACAGCGCCCTCGGCACCGCGCGCATGGCCCGCTCCTCGGAGTATCAGGCGCTGCTGCCGATCCGCGGCAAGATCCTCAACGTGCAGAAGGCCAACATCCAGCAGGTCCTGGACAATGCCGAGTGCTCCGCGATCGTGCAGGTCCTCGGCGCCGGCTCCGGCCGCACGTTCGACCTGGAGTCGATGCGCTACGGGCGAATTCTGATCATGGCCGACGCCGACGTCGACGGCTCGCACATCCGCACCCTGCTCATCACGCTGTTCGCCAAGTACATGCGGCCCGCCATCGCCGACGGCCGGCTCTACGCCGCCGTCCCGCCCCTGCACAAGATCGTCACGAAGGGGCGCAACTCGGAGACGATCTACACGTACACGCAGCAGGAGATGGTCAGCACGGTCAGCCGCCTCGAGAAGGCCGGCAAGCAGGTCGTCACGCCGATCCCGCGGTTCAAGGGTCTCGGCGAGATGGACGCCGACGAGCTGTGGGACACCACGATGAACCCGGCGACCAGGGCCGTGCGGCGCATCACCCTCGACGACATCGAGAAGGCCGAGGAGGTCCTCGAGCTGCTCATGGGTGAGCGGGTCGAGCCCCGGCGAAACTGGCTGATCGACGCCGCGCCGCGGGTCGACCAAGAGAACATCGACGCCTGAGTCAGGAAGGGTAGTCCGGCGACATGGCACGCAAGGCCAAACCAATGAAGGCCGACCTGTCCGCCTTCGACCAGGCGGGCGCGCGGGTGCTCAACAACCCGCTCATCACCGAGGTCGAGGACTCCTACCTGGAGTATGCGTATTCGGTCATCCACTCCCGCGCGCTGCCCGACGCGCGCGACGGCCTCAAGCCGGTGCACCGCCGCATCCTGTTCTCGATGCAGGAGCAGGGGCACCGTCCCGACCGCGGCCACGTCAAGTCGTCCCGCGTCGTCGGTGACGTCATGGGTAAGTACCACCCGCACGGCGACAGCGCGATCTACGACGCGATGGTCCGCATGGCGCAGGACTTCTCGCTCAACGTGCCGCTGATCGACGGCCACGGCAACTTCGGATCCCCCGACGACGGTCCGGCCGCCTCCCGGTACACCGAGGCGAGGATGTCGCGCGAGGCGATGCTGCTCGTCGGCGAGCTCGACGAGGGCACCGTCGACTTCCGGCCCAACTACGACGGCTCCCTCGACGAGCCCTCGGTGCTGCCCGCCGCGTTCCCCAACCTGCTGGTCAACGGCTCCTCGGGCATCGCGGTCGGCATGGCCACCAACATGATCCCGCACAACCTCGGCGAGGTCGTCGCCGCGGCCCGCTGGCTGATCAACCACCCGACCGCCACGCTCGACAAGCTCATGGAGTTCGTCCCCGGCCCCGACCTGCCGACCGGCGGGCTGCTGCTCGGCCTCGACGAGGTCCGCCGCGCCTACGAGACCGGCCGCGGCGTCGTGCGCATGCGCGGCCGGATCGAGATCGGCCTGCTCGAAGGCAGTCGCGGCCGGCAGGCCATCACCGTCACCGAGCTGCCCTACGGCATCGGCGCCGAGAAGGTCATCGAGAAGATCACCGACGAGGTCAACAAGACCAAGCGCCTGCAGGGCATCGCCGACGTCAAGGACCTCACCGACCGGGAGAACGGCACCCGCCTCGTCATCGAGTGCAAGGTCGGCGTCAACCCGCAGGCGCTGCTCGCCGACCTGTACCGGCTGACCCCGCTGGAGCAGTCCTTCGGCGTCAACAACCTCGTCCTCGTCGACGGCCAGCCGCAGACCCTCGGCCTCAAGCCGCTGCTGGAGGTCTTCCTCGCGCACCGCTACGAGGTCGTGACCCGGCGCACCGAGTTCCGCCGCAAGAAGCGCCAGGACCGGCTGCACCTCGTCGACGGCCTGCTCGTCGCGCTGCTGGACATCGACCGGGTCGTCGCCCTCATCCGCGCCAGCGAGAACGCGGCCGCCGCCAAGGCGTCGCTCATAAGCGAGTTCGGCCTCACCGACATCCAGGCCACCTACATCCTCGACACGCCGCTGCGCCGCCTCACCCGCTACGACCGCATCGAGCTGGAGGCAGAGCAGGCCCGGCTCAACGAGGAGATCGCCGCGCTCAGCCAGATCCTCGACGACGAGAAGGTCCTGAAGAAGGTCGTCTCCGACGAGCTGGCCGCCGTCGTCAAGGAGTTCGCCCAGCCGCGCCGCACCACGCTCATCGACGGCGACCTCAAGGAGGTCCTCGCCGCGTCCATCCCCGCCGGCCCCCTCGAGGTGTCCGACGACCCGTGCCAGGTCCTGCTGTCCACGACCGGCCTGGTCGCCCGCACCGCCGCCGAGTCGGAGGAGGCCCCCGAGGGCAGCCGCAAGGCCGGCCGCGACAAGCACGACACCGTCCGCGCCGTCGTGCACACCACCGCCCGCGGTCAGGTGCTGCTCGTGACCAGCCTCGGCCGGGCGTTCAAGGTCGACGTCCTGCCCCTGCCCGTCCTGCCCGAGCAGCCCGGCACCGTCTCCCTGCGCGGCGGCATGTCCACCGCCGAGCTCGTCTCCCTCCAGCCCGGCGAGACGGTCGTCGCCCTCGCCCCGCTCGGCGGCCCCGGCGCCGAGGGCTCACCCGGCCTCGCCCTCGGCACCCGCAACGGCATGGTGAAGATCTGCGCCCCCGAGTGGCCCGTCCGCGCCGACGAGTTCGAGGTCATCGGCCTCCGCGACGGCGACGAGGTCGTCGGCGCCACCTGGCTCACCGACGGCGCCGAGACCCTCGCCTTCGTCACCTCGGATGCGTCGCTGCTCCGCTTCCCGGCCAAGCTCGTCCGCCCACAGGGCCTGAAGGGCGGCGGCATGGCCGGCGTCGCCCTGTCCGAAGGCGCCCAGGTCCTCTACTTCGGCGCCGTCAACACCCAGGACCCCCAGCACGGCGAGCCCATGGTCGTCACCGCCACCATCGGCAACGCCAAGATGACCCCGCTGCGCCTCTACCCGGCGAAGGGCCGCGCCACCGGCGGCGTGCGCGCCCAGCGCTTCCTGAAGGGCGAGAGCCGCCTGGTGCTCGCCTGGGTCGGCCCGCGCCCGGCCGCCTCCTCCACCAAGGGCGAGCCCCGCGACCTGCCCGCCCCCGACCAGCGCCGCGACGGCTCAGGCGCCCAGCTCCGAGCCCCCGAAATCGTCGGCCACCTGGTCGAACGCGGCTGACCCCTCACTCGCACCCACCAACCTGCCCACCGGCCCGATCCCGCAACCCGCTCCAGTCCCCGCCGGCGCTGCCCACCCCAGCGCCGGCGCACCGACCCACCGCCGCGTGCTGCCTCCTAAGGGCCTGCGCGCAGCACCGGTGCGCTCACCCGACGCAACAGCACCCGCACCCAGCGCCGGGTGTGGGTTCACCAGCGCCAACGGCGGTGCCTCCTCAGCGTCGGCAAGGGCACCCGGCGCGCCGCGGTGCTGCCCCCTCAGCGTTGACATGCTCGCCCGACGCGGCACCAACAGCACCCAAGGCCGCAAACGGTCGTTGAGGTCACCCTCGACGTCCCAGGTTGTCGGGCGCTGGGAGTCGGGCGTGAGTGTCTCTGGCCGCCGGGCCTGGGCGCCGGGTTCGCAAAGGTGCATTGTCGTGGCGGTTGATCCAAGTCGCGGGGTGGCCGTTACCGCGGCCGGTGCTGTCCTTTGATCACGGGCGTCGCCGTGCCGCTGTAAGGGCGGGTGTGGGTGTTGCCGGGCGCCGGTGAGCCGGGTTCGCAAGGTTGATTCTGGTGGCGGTTGATCCAAGTCGCGGGGTGGCCGTTGCCACGACCGGTGCCGTCCTTTGATCACCGGTGCCGCCGTGTTGCTGCGTCGCCGTGCTGCGGCAGGGGGTGGGTGTGAGTGTTGCCAGCTGCCGAGTTCGTGGGGCTGATCCTCGTGTCGGGTTGATCCAAGGACCGGGGTGGCTGCCGGTGCGACCCGGTCCGTCCTTCGATCATTCGTGTCGTTGGGGGTGCTGGGTGTCTGGTGGGGTCGTCAGGGCTGGTAGGTGAGGTCCAGGGTGTCCGTGTGGGCCGGCCAGGTGAGAGTGAGACGCCAGCAGCCGGGTTGGGGGAGGTCGATGATCGACGGGCCTGGGCCGCCGGGGACGGTGCGCCGGACCACGTCTTGAGTGCCGGTGCGGGTGGCGTCGATCTGGAGGTCGCCGGGTGGGGTGGGGTCCTTGGCGACCCAGAGGATCTTGTTGGAGGAGCCGTCGGGTCTGGTGACGGCGAGCGGGTGGCCGAACATCGCGGCGACGATGGTGCCATGGTCGCTCAGGACGTGCGGCATGCTCGAGTCGCCGGTGAAGCCGGCGCGGGCCCATTCGGGCAGCGGGCCGGTGTCGACCGGGGAGCCGCATCCCGAGCGGGCGGGGGTGGCAGGCACGGTCTGAGTCGGTGTGCTCAGAGACGGTGCGCCCGGAGAGGGTGCGCCCAGTGCGGGGGCGGTCTGGGACGGCGGTTGCGGGCGGTTGGCGGTACAGCCGCCGGACACCACGACGACGGCCGGCAGCAGCACGGCGCACCACGAAGAAAGTCTCACGCGTCCGTGAGTCGCGGCGGCGGCGTGAGGTTCCCGGGCCGGGGCGCGAGCCTAGTCGTCGTAGGACTCGGCGAGCTCGGCGAAGGCCTCCTCGACCGGGGCAAGGCGGGTGAGCAGGTCGGCCAGCGGGCGCCGGCCGACGAAGCGGGCGCTGTCGCGGCCGACGGCCAGCAGGGAGATCAGCGCCGACTCGTCGCGGGTCGGGAGGGTGCCGGCGGCGTCCTCCCAGAACAGGACGTGGTCCTCGGTGTCGTCGGTCTTGACGGCGGCCGCCCCGGCCAGCATGAGCAGCAGCTGCTGGGCGGGTGGCTCCCAGAAGCCGGAGTGGCCGACCGTCCACAGGTACGCCTCCAGGGCGCCGTCGTGGTGGCGCAGCACGGTCAGCGTCTGCGGGTCGTCGGCGCGCTCGGCGAGCACGGAGCGGGGGGTCTCGGCGTCGGCGTCGGTGGACCACTGCGGCGTGCGGTCGGACCACCACCAGCCGGCGAACATCGCCGAAGGGTTCTCGATGCGCGAGGCCGGCGGCACCGGCGCGTCCATCCAGGTGTCGAAGCCCTCCCGGGACATGGTGATCCGGGCGGCGGTGATGAAGGTGTACGACACGGCGACGATCTTAGGTCAGCGCGTGCAGGAGGATCACCGCCGGCTTCACAGCCAGCCCGAGCGCCGGAACAGGCGGTAGAGGACCACCGACCCGACGGCCATGATCAGCAGGATGAGGTAGAAGCCGTAGTCCCACCGCAGTCCGGGGATGTGCTCGAAGTTCATCCCGTAGATGCCCGCGATCGCGGTCTGCAGCGCGGCGATCGCGGCCCAGGAGGCGATCTTGCGCATGTCGTTGTTCTGGTCCAGGCCGACCTGGGCGAGGCGGGCCTGCAGGATCGAGTCGAGCAGCTCGTTGTCGGAGGCGACCCGGTCGACGACCTGGGTGAGCCGGCCGAGCAGGTCCGCGAAGTACTGCCGTAGCTGCGGCGGCAGCTCCACCACGGCTGGGTCGTTCATCCGGCGCAGCGGCGCCTGCAGCGGGACGACCGCCCGCTTGAACTCGACCAGCTCGCGCTTCAGCTGGTAGATCTGCTGCACGTCGCAGCCGCCGACGCGCAGGAACGCGGTCTGCTCCAGCTGCTCCACGTCCTGCTCCACGTCGGTGGAGACGTCGTGGTAGACCTCGATCATGCGGTCGCACACCGCGTAGGCGACCGCCCACGGGCCGTGCCCGAGCATGGCGGGGCGTTGCTCCAGCTGATGGCGGACGTCGGCGAGCGCGCCCGCGCCGCCGTGCCGGACCGACACGACGAAGTGCGGGCCGATGAGCAGCGTCACCGCGCCGGTGTCGACGACCTCGGAGGTGGCGGTGAGCTCGGCGTGCTCGACGTAGCGGGCGGTGCGGATCACCAGCATCGTCACGTCGCCGCGGCGCTCGACGGCGGGCCGGCGCTCCCGTGCGACGGCCTTCTCGGCGGTGTGGTCGTCGATGCCGATCTCCTCGGCGACGGCCGCGAACTGGGCCCACGTCGGCTCGAACAGCCCCAGCCAGACGAACCCGTTGCGCCGCCGGCGGGCCGCCGCGTACGCCTCGCGGAACGTGTGCCCGTCCGGCTGCCGGACGCCGCGGACGTAGAGCGCGCAGTCGACGATCGAGTCCCGCCCGTCGTCGGCGAGCAGGTGCGGCAGTGGCTCGCCGGGCTGCAGGTGGCGCATCATCCGGCCGATCATCCGGCCGACCCGCCGGCCGACCCTGACCTGCTGCACTTCCGACCCCCTTGACGCCGAACGCGGTAGCGCCACGCTACCTCGTTGATCGTCAGCGGGTATCGGCCGTGCGGGGCGGCGGCGAGTCCTCGTCGAGCCGCACGTAGAGCAGCGCGCCGAGCACGAGCAGCGTGCCGGCGAAGACCTCCCAGCCGAGCGCGATCCCGGCGACCGTGACGACCACGCACTGCACGACCAGCGCGACCATCGTCAAGCGGCCGGCGGCCCGGGGTCCGAGACGCCCGGCGGCGCCATGTCCAGGACGACCGGCGGCGCGGCGCCGCAACGCGGCAGCGAGCAGCACCGCGCCGAGCGCGACCAGCAACGCACCCAGGATGACGGCGGCGACCCGGATCCCGACCTGGGCATGGTCTGGATCGGCGCCGTTGAGCGACATCGAGTACGCCCCGATCACCCCACCGACGACGAACAGCGCGGCGCCGACGACCACGCCCTCGACGATGATCCCGACCGCCGCGGCCAGCAGCGCCACCATTCGCATCCGGTCAAGTTACTCCCGGGTAGCCGAGGCTTCAAGGGCTGTCGATGAGTCTGGTTAAGGTTGCCCGGATGTACTCGCACATCCTGTTCGACTTCTTCGGCACGCTCGTCGACTACGACGCCGGCCGCACCAGTCAGGGGTACCCGCGCGCTCATGCCGAGCTGGGCGGGCTCGGCGCCACGGTCTCCTACGCCGAGTTCCTCCAGGGCTGGGACGGCGCGTTCGCGGCGTTCGACCGGGACAGCGACGCCGACGACCACGAGTTCTCGATGGCGCAGGTCGGCACCGCCTACCTCACCGAGGTGCTCGGCCGGGTGCCCGCCGCCGGCGAGGTCGACGCGTTCACCCGGGCCTACCTGGCCGAGTGGAGCGCCGGCGTCCGGTATCCCGATGGGGTCGTGCCGCTCGTCCGGTCGTTGTCGCGGGTGTACCGGCTGGCCGTCGTCACCAACACGCACCAGCCGGACCTGGTGCCGGGCCACCTCGCGGCGATGGGCATCGCCGACCTGATGGACGTGGTGATCACGTCGGTGGAGGTCGGTCACCGCAAGCCGCACCCGGCGATCTACACCGCGACCGTGGAGGCGCTCGGCATCGAGCCGTCCGCGGCCGTCTTCGTCGGCGACACCTACCTCGCGGACTTCGTGGGGCCCGAGAAGTTCGGCATGACCGCGTTCCTCATCGACCCGGCGCGCCGCGCCGACGTGCCCGAGGCGCGGCGCCTCGCGTCGGTGCTCGACCTGCCGGCGCGGATCTCTCCGGACGAAGTGGCATGAGCCGGTCGCGTCCGGACCCGCCCCGACGGGTGACCGCCCGGGCGGTATGAGGGAAGTGATATGGATGGGTCATCCCTAGGCATTGCTATATGTACATACGTGACTACCGTCACGGCACATCCGCTGCCAGGGAGGCCGAGTGAAACGAAAGATCGCCGCAGCCGGTGCATTGCTCCTGACCGGGGGCATGCTGGCCGCTCTCGCGTCACCAGCTGACGCGTCGCCCAGCACCCCAGCCCCCTCGGCCCTGCAGGCCCACCGGGTGGACATCCGGGCCGCCGACAGCGAGGCCTACACGGTCGCCAGGAGTCAGAAGGACGCCAGCGGCGCGTCCCATACCCGTTATACCCGCACCTACCACGGCCTGCGGGTCTACGGCGGCGACTTCGTCGTGCACGCCGCGCCGGACGGCACGTTCAGCAGCGCGTCCGTCGGGCTGCACGCCCCGCTCACCCTCGGCACCAGCGCCGCGGTGTCCAAGACGGCCGGTGCCGCCAAGGCGAAGTCGGCGTTCAGCGGCACGATCACCGCGGTCGGCAGCCCCGAGCTGTTCGTCGACGCGAGCGACGGCACCGGCGTGCTCGCCTACGAGACCGTGGTCAGTGGCTGGCTCGCCGACGGACAGACCCCGTCGAAGCTGCACGTCATCACCGACGCGACCACCAACGCGGTGCGCGGCGCCTTCGACGAGATCGAGACCGTCCAGGGCACCGGTAACAGCATCTACTCGGGTTCGGTCCCGATCGACACGACGCTGTCGGGCACGACCTACCAGATGATCGACCCGTCGCACGGCAACGGCCGCACCTGCGACATGAACAACGGCACCAGCACCTGCACCACGTTCACCGACGCGGACAACACGTGGGGCACCGGCGCCAACTCCAACCGGCAGTCGGCCGGCGTCGACGCGCACTTCGGCGCGGCGGTCACGTTCGACTACTACAAGAACGTGCACGGCCGGAACGGCATCTTCGGCAACGGCGCCGGCGTGCCGTCGCGGGTGCACTACGGCAACGCGTACGTCAACGCGTTCTGGGACGGCGCGCAGATGACCTACGGCGACGGCTCCGGCAACAGCCGGCCGCTCGTCGCGCTGGACGTCGCGGGCCACGAGATGAGCCACGGCGTCACGGAGGCGCTCGCCGGCCTGGTGTACTCCGGTGAGTCCGGCGGTCTCAACGAGGCCACCAGCGACATCTTCGGCTCGATGGTCGAGTTCTACGCGAACAACGCCAGCGACGCGGGCGACTACCAGATCGGTGAGAAGATCAACATCAACGGCAACAACACGCCGTTGCGCTACATGTACAACCCGACCCTGGACGGCTCGTCGCACGGCTGCTGGTCCACCAGCACCAAGAACGTCGACGTGCACTACTCGTCGGGCCCGGCGAACCACTTCTTCTTCAACCTCGCCGAGGGCACCGGGGCCACCGCCTACGGCACCTCGCCGGTCTGCGGCTCCGCGCCCGCCGTCGTCGGCATCGGCCGGGCCAAGGCCGAGAAGATCTGGTACCGCGCGCTCGACGTCTACTTCACGTCGAACACGAGCTACGTGAACACCAGCAACCCGGCCAACACGGCCCGGGCGTATTCGCTGAGCGCCGCGACCGACCTGTACGGCACGTGCTCCGGGGAGTACAAGGCCGTCCAGGCCGCGTGGACCGCGGTGAACGTGGCCGGCAACGACGCCGCCTGCCCGACCGGCAACGACTTCTCCCTCGCCGCCGCGCCGGCGAGCGGCTCGGTCAACCCGGGCAGCTCGGCGACCAGCACGATCACCGCGACGCTCACCAACGGCTCGGCCCAGACCGTGGCGCTGACCGCGTCGGGCCTGCCGTCGGGTGCGACCGCCAGCTTCAGCCCGGCCTCGATCAACTCGGCCGGCGGCACGTCCACGCTGACGATCGCCACCTCCGCGTCGACCCCGTCCGGGACCTACCCGGTGACCATCACGGGCACGGGCGCCAGCTCGACCCGGACCACCACGTTCAACCTGACCGTCAACGGTGCGCCCGGCTGCACCGGCACCAACGGCAACGACGTCGCGATCCCGGACAACACCACGGTGACCAGCACGATCACCATCAGCGGCTGCAACCGCAACGCCTCGGCCACCAGCTCGGTGAACGTGGCGATCTACCACACCTACCGCGGTGACCTGGTCGTCGACGTCGTCGCCCCCGACGGCTCGGTCTACAACCTGTCGAACCGGTCGGGCGGCAGCGCCGACAACATCATCCAGAACTTCACCGTCAACCTGTCGACCGAGGCCGCGAACGGCACCTGGACCCTGCGGGTCCGCGACGCCGCGAGCCTCGACACCGGCCGGATCGACACCTGGACGCTCACCCTCTGACGTCCTCGGGGACATTAGGCCCCGAACGTCTGTGGCCGACGACACAGCGTCGACACATGGCATAACGCCCACAACGGCGCAGGCGGGCACCGACCGGTCCTGCCTGCGCCAATGTGAGACCTGGCCGTGATGGATTCGATATGAGAGCGGGGCAGCGCTAACGCTCCGTGACCTGTAGAAAATTCCGCATGTCCAAGGTTGTTAGATTCGGCGTCTCCATCGTTGTGCTGGTCGTCCTGGCCGGGATCGGTTGGTACCTCAACCGCGACTCCGCCGAGAAGGCCAACGTCGGTGACTGCATGCACAAGGCTTCGGCCAACGAGCTGAAGATCGTCAAGTGCGGTGACGCCGACGCGGACTTCAGTGTCATCGGCAAGGTCGCCGACAAGAAGGAGTCGGACGCGATGTCCGACGAGAAGAACGTCTGCGAGGCCTTCCCGGAGACCACCGACCTGTACTGGTGGGGCGAGGCCGGCAAGAACGGCGACGTGCTCTGCCTGAAGAACCTCAAGGCCGCCTGAGCCGCGGATCCCGCTGCGGCAACGTCCGGCACGACCGCGTCGCAGCATGGCTCGACACTCAGCTTTGCCGCTCGTCCCCCCACCCCTCGCGACCCCGGCCCGGAACTCCGGTGCCGGGGTCGCTCTGTGTCCGGGGGCGGCAGTGAACTCAGTAGCCGGGGAAGACGGCGCGGAGGTCGTCGAGGGTGATCGGGCCGGTGATCTTCACGTCGGACGGGGTGTACCGGGCACCGAGGCGGCCGGCGGCCAGGCGCAGGAACGCGTCCAGGGTCAGGCTCAGCTCGCCGTCCGGCGACGCCGGGGCGGCGCCCAGGGTCACCGGGTCGGCCAGGCGCAGGCCGCGCTGCTCGCCGACGTCGGTGAGCGTGACGATCAGGTCGGCCGTGCGCCCGTCGAGGTAGGCCGGCTTCGCGATCCAGCCGAACAGCCCCTCCACCCGCTCGTCGATGAGCACCGCCGCCTCCGGCGCCAGGGTCGCCGACGGGTCGAGCGCGACCCGGATGTCCCAGTCGTGGTAGCCGAACTCGGTCAGCCGCAGCACCGCCGACGTCGCGACGTCGACGGGCTCGGGCATCCAGCCCACGTCGATGCGGTGCGAGGCGCGCTGCTCGGCGTCGAGGGCCTCGTATGCCTCGACCAGGCGCTGGTTCGCAACCGGGAACTCGACAGCCCGCTCGGCCGGGGTCATCCCGTCCCACCGGGCCCACACGCCCTTGTTGAACTCGAACTCCGGGGCGGGGCGGCCCTCGAGCGAGGCGCGCACCACCTCCAGGTTGATCTCGGCTCCGCTGCCCAGGTGGCTGATCACCTGGGAGATGTCCCACTCACTCGCCGCCGAAGGGCTGGTGAGCTGCTCAGACGTGAGCCCGCGAACGACGGTGGTGAGATCCTCGTGCCCCTTGCGCAGGGCGGCGATCGCCTGGTCGGCTCGGCTGCTCATCGTGCTCCTTCAACGCTTGAACATCGACAATTTCCTTGAAGCATAAACAAGTTTGTGACGCAGGACATGACGAGGACTGCCCGATCGGCAATATTGCCGGGTTGGCAACATCAGGTACGTTGTCGATCGTGAACACGGGGCCCGGGTTGCGTGAACGGGACGACGCCGCCACGCGAACCACGTCCCAGCAAGGGACGCGGGTGCGTCCCCGTGCCTGGGCCGAGCTGCTGCTCATCGTCGGACTCTTCCTCGCGTACAAGATGGGCCGGCTGCTCGTCGACGGGCGGGTCGGGGAGTCCTACGCCAACGCGAAGCTGGTGTGGCAGGCCGAGCGGGCGCTGTGGCTACCGGGCGAGGCGGACCTGCAGCACCTGCTGCTCACCTCCGACGTCGTCATCCGCACCGCCAACGTCTACTACGCCGTCGTGCACTTCCCGGCGACCGTCGCGTTCCTGGTGTTCATGTACGTCTTCCGCCCCGCACACTACCTGCGTTTCCGGCGGATCCTCGCCTGGTTGACCGCGGCGGGGCTGGTCATGCACCTCGGGTTCCCGCTCGCGCCGCCGCGGATGCTGGCCGGCATCGGGATGATCGACACCGCCGCGAAGTTCGGTCCGTCGGTGTACGGGCCGCCGCAGACCGACACGCTCAGCAACCAGTACGCGGCGATGCCGTCGCTGCACGTCGGCTGGGCGCTGGTCATCGCGCTCGGGCTCATCACGGCGACCAGCAGCCGGTGGCGCTGGCTGTGGCTGGCTCACCCGGTGATCACGATGCTGGTCGTCGTCGGCACCGCCAACCACTACTGGCTCGATGGGATCATCGCCTCGATCCTGGTCGGCGCGCTGATGCTGGTCGTGGGGCGCACCAGGAAGCGGGCCCGGAAGCGCTCCCGGGGGCGGACCGGGACGCAGGCCGACGCGCCCGCGCCGGCCGAGATCCCCGCGCAGCTGCGGCGCAACCTGGACTACCTGGCCGTCGGCGAGGCCGCCTACCTGGCCACCTTCGGCGACACGATCACCGACGCCGGGCATCCGCAGACCGTTGGAAAGCCGACCTGACCGACGCGGGGCCGGCGCGTCTGCGGTACGAATAGCGCGTGGACTGGAACCTACGCACCTGCGCGCGGCGCGGGCACGTCACCTACGCCCCGGACGAGGCGCCCTTCCGGGAGCGGCTGCACGCCACGACCCCCGTCGGCGCGGCGTGGCGCTGCCTGCGGTGCGGCGACTTCGTCATCGGCGAGCCGCAGGCGCAGGGCCCCGCCGAGGACGCCCCGATCGTGCTGCGGGGCAGGGCGCTGCGCGACGCGCTCGTGCTGCGGCTGCTGTCGATCGAGCGGTTCGCCAAGGGCATCGCCGTGCTGCTCGCCGGCTACGGGGTGTACCGCTTCCGCACCCACCGCGACGGCGTCGAGCGGGCGTTCAACGAGGACCTGCCGCTGCTGCGCCCGTTCGCGGACCGGATCGGCTGGAAGTTCGAGGACTCCGCGATGATCCACACGATCCGGACGGTCATCGAGGCGGAGTCCAAGACGCTGCTGTGGGTCGCGATCGGCCTGATGGTCTACGGCGTCCTGCAGGTCGTCGAGGGCGTCGGCCTGTGGATGCTGAAGCGCTGGGGTGAGTACTTCGCCGTCGTCGCCACGTCGCTCGGCCTGCCGGTGGAGATCTACGAGCTGTCGGAGAAGGTCACCTGGCTGCGCATCGGCGCGCTCGTGGTGAACATCGTCGCCGTGCTCTACATCCTGCTGTCGAAGCGGCTCTTCGGGCTGCGTGGCGGGCATGCCGCGTACGCCGCCGAGCGGCACGAGACCAGCCTGATCGAGGTGGAGATCGCCGCCAGCGAGCCGACTCTGCCGAAGGGCCTGCGCAACCCGAAGGCGCCGGTCGCCCACGGTGACGACCGTCCGACGGAATTGACCTCTGGCGGGAAACGTGCGGGCGTCGTATAGTTGAACGCGAGACCGGCATCTTCCCCCGTGGATGCCGGTCTTCTACTTTTCCCGGGCGGACCTGATCGCCCGGATGGTGTTGAGGTTGTGCTCGCGGGCGCAGGCCTCGAGCGTGCCCGGGTCGTCCTCGCCCCGCTCCAGCCGGTCCAGCAGCTCGTCGTGCTCGTCGACCGCGGCCCGCACCCGCAGCCGGGGGTAGAGCGACGCCAGGACTCGCGAAGCGTCGATGCGGTCCCAGATCCATTCGAGGGCCTCGATCACGTGCCGGTTGCCGCAGCAGCCGTAGATCGTGCGGTGGAACTCCCGGTGCAGCGCCATGACCCGCTCGTTGGTCTGCTCCAGGCGCAGCTGGGCGTTGAGCCCCCGGGCGGTCCCGATCCGCTCGGCGGACATCTGCGGCGCCGCGGCCGCGAAGGCGTACCCGTCCAGCAGCGCCAGCATCTCGACCAGCTGCACCCAGTCGTCGTCGCCGAGCGTGGCGACCCGGGCGCCGACGTTGCGCTCGAAGCTGACGAGGCCTTCCGCCTCCAGCCGCCGGATCGCCTCCCGCACCGGCACGGGGCTGACGTCCAGCTCCCTGGCCAGGGTGCTGAGCACGAGGCGGTGTCCAGGCCGGTACCGGCCGTCGAGGATCCGCTGGCGGATGCGGCTGTAGGCGAGCTCGTGCTTCGACGGCGCGGGCGGCCCGTCATGGTCCGCGGACCCGGACGGCCCGGTACTGCTGTGCTCATGTTGCACGTGCGAGTTCCGCTCTTGACAGGGGCCGGGCGCCCGCACGATCATATACGATCGGATGGAGGGCAGAGTCATCCTCACATTCCCGCAGCTGGTTCGCCATCGGCGGTGCGGCTGATGCGAGACGGGGGCGGCCGCACCCGCCGATGGCGCACTGGCGCGGTGTGCGAGCCCCGTTCTCTGCGTACGCTGGTCGGGTGGGTGAGGCGGCCTGGTCGACGTCCGACGATTCCGAGGTGAGCCGCGACCTCGGCGCGGTCGACTGGGCGGCGACCCCGCTGGGTGAGCCCGCGAGCTGGCCGCAGAGCCTGCGCTCGGTCGTGCGGATCCTGCTCGGCTCCCGGTTCTCGATGTGGATGGCGTGGGGTCCCGAGCTCACGTTCTTCTGCAACGACGCCTACCGGCGCGACACCCTCGGCAAGAAGTACCCGTGGGCCCTGGGCAAGCCGGCCCGCGACGTGTGGGCCGAGATCTGGCCCGAGATCGGCCCGCGGATCGCCGCCGTCATGCAGACCGGCGACGCCACCTGGGACGAGGCGCTGCGCCTGTTCCTCAGCCGCAGCGGCTACACCGAGGAGACCTACCACACCTTCTCCTACAGCCCGCTCACCGACGACGACGGGGTCATCGCCGGGATGCTCTGCGTGGTCAGCGAGGACACCGACCGCGTCATCAGCGAGCGCCGCATGACGACCCTGCGCGACCTCGGCGCCGACACCGCCGGTGACAGCGAGGAGGACCTCTTCCGCGCCGTGGTCCGGCACCTCGGGGCCCGCGCCGACGATCTGCCCTTCACCCTCACGTACCTCTTCGACGAGGACGCCGACACCGCCCACCTCGCCTGCAGCACCGGCGTGCAGCCCGGCGCGCCGGCGGCGCCCGCGGTGCTCGACCCTGATGCCGGGCCGTTCTGGCCCGTGGCGGAGCTCGCCCGGGGCGCCCCGCTGACCCTCGGCGGCTACACCGAGCTGCCGACCGGCGCGTGGGAGGAGCCGCCGACCGAGGTGCGTCTCGTCCCGCTGCCGAAGCCCGGCGGCGGCCGCCCGTACGGCTTCCTGGCCGTCGGGCTCAACCGCTACCGCCCGTTCGACTCCGCGTACGCCGGCTTCGTCGACCTCATCGCCGGGCAGCTCGCGGCGAGGATCGGCACCGCCCGCTCCTACGCGGCCGAGCGCCGCCGCGCCGAGTCCCTCGCCGAGCTGGACCGGGCGAAGACGGCGTTCTTCACCAACGTCAGCCACGAGTTCCGCACGCCGCTGACGCTGCTGCTCGGCCCGACCGAGGACGCCCTCACCGACCAGGCCAGGCCGCTGCCGCCGGGCCAGCGCGAGCGGGTCGAGGTCGTGCACCGCAACGCCGAGCGGCTGCTGAAGCTCGTCAACACCCTGCTGGACTTCTCGCAGCTGGAGTCGGGCCAGGTCGAGCCGCGCTTCGAGCCGCTCGACATGGCCGCCGCCACCGCCGAGCTGGCCGGCATGTTCGACACCGCCACCCAGCGCGCCGGCCTGCACCTCGTCATCGACTGTCCGCCGCTGCCCCGGCCCGTCCTCGCCGACCCGGAGATGTGGGCGAAGATCACGCTGAACCTGCTGTCCAACGCGCTGAAGTTCACGTTCGACGGCTCGATCACCATCCGCGTCGCCGAGGTCGGCGGCGCCGCCGAGCTCAGCGTCACCGACACGGGCGTCGGCATCGACCCCGCCGACCAGGCCAACCTCTTCGACCGCTTCCACCGCATCATGGGCACCCCCTCGCGCACCCACGAGGGCTCCGGCATCGGCCTCGCCCTGGTCGCGGAGCTGGCCGCCCTGCACGGCGGCACCGCGGGCGTCCACAGCGCGCCCGGCGCCGGCAGCACGTTCACCGTCAGGCTCCCGTTCGCCCCCGAGCCTGCCGCCGGCACCGCGCAGGACACCGCTTCCGGTACCGCCGCCGACGAGGCCTTTGAGAGCGCCGCCGCCGGTGCCGCCGGTGGTGCGCACGACGCGGCCGACCGGAAGTCGGCGGCGGACCGGGTCGTGCCCGGGTTCCTGGCGGAGGTCGAGCGGTGGATGGTCCCCGCGCCGCCGTCCGCCACGCCGGTGCACTCGACGGCGCCGACGGTCATGGTCGTCGACGACAACAGCGACATGCGGGACTACATCCGCACCATCCTCGAGGCCGACTACCAGATCGTCGAGGCGTCCGACGGCATGGCGGCGCTGCGCCTGCTGCGCGGCACCCGGCCGGACCTCATCCTCACCGACGTCATGATGCCCGAGCTCGACGGCTTCGGCCTCGTCGCCGCCCTGCGCGCCGACAGCACCGCGGCGCTCCTGCCGGTCGTCATGCTGTCGGCGCGGGCCGGCGACGAGGCGACCGTCGAAGGCCTCGACGCGGGCGCCGACGACTACCTCATCAAGCCGTTCTCGCCGCGGGAGCTGCGCGCCAGGGTCCGGGCCAACCTCGAGTTCGACCGGGTCCGGCGGGCCCGCGACGAGCTCCAGCGCAGCCGCGAGCTGCTGGACCAGGCGCAGCGCCTCGCATCCGTCGGCAGCTGGGAGCTCGACCTCGCCACCGGCGACATCCACGGCTCGGAGGAGTTCCAGCGGCAGATGGGCATGACCGCCGCCGAGCTGCTCGACCCCGCCGCCCGCGATGCGACCAACGCCCTCCTGCACCCCGACGACCGCGCGCTCGTCGACGCGGCGATGGCCGCCGCGATCGCCGGCGAGCCGCTGGACTACGAGGCCCGGGTGTTGCAGCCCGACGGCTCGCTGCGCGTCTTCCGCACCATCGGCGAGCTCGAGCTCGATGCCGCCGGCGCTCCGGTCCGGCTGCGCGGCTCCAACCAGGACGTCACCGAGCAGCGCCGCGCCGAGCAGGCCCTCGCCGCCGCCAGCGGCCTGCAGGAGGCCGCCGCCCGCGAGCACCGCATCGCCGACGAGCTGCAGCGCAGCCTCATGCCACCGCTCACGTTCGACCCCGAGCACCTCGAGGTCGCCACCTACTACCGGCCCGGCGTCGCCGGCACGCAGGTCGGCGGCGACTGGTACGACGTCATCGAGCTCGGCGCCGACCGCACCGCCCTCGTCATGGGCGACGTCATGGGCCGCGGGGTCCCGGCGGCCGCGGTGATGGGCCAGCTGCGGGCCGCGGTCCGTGCCTACGCCCGGCTCGACCTGCCGCCCGCGGACGTCCTGGAGTTCCTCGACGGCGTCGTGCGCGACCTGCGCGAGGACCAGATCGTCACGGTGGTCTACGCGGTGTACGACCCGGGCGAGCGCAGCCTCACGTACGCCAACGCCGGCCACCTGCCGCCGCTGCTCCTGCTGCCCGGCGGCGCCGTGCGCCCGCTCACCGTCTCGGGCCCGCCGCTGGGCACCGGCCCGCTGACCCTGAGCGAGGAGCGCGTCGAGCTGCCCGTCGGGGCGCTGCTGACCCTCTACACCGACGGTCTCGTCGAGCACCGCGACCGCGACCTCGACACGGGCATCGACGCGCTCGCCGCCCACGTCGGCACCCTGACCGGCCCGCTCGCCGACGTCCCGGACCGGCTCGTCGACGCGCTGCTGCCCGACGGCCCGGACGACGACATCACCGTCCTGCTGGCCCGGGTCGTCGCCGAGCCCGGCGAGGAGCGGTCCGTCGTCCAGGACATCCCCGCCGAGGAGCGGGCCGTGCGCACCGCCCGCCAGTTCGTCGCCACGACCCTGCGCCGCTGGGATGCCCCGTCCCGCGTCGTCGACGACCTCGTCCTCGTCGTCAGCGAGCTCGCCGCCAACGCCGTGCTGCACGGCCGCCCGCCCATCCAGCTCCGCCTGCGCAACGGCGGCACCCACGTGGTCCTCGAGCTGCACGACACCGCGACCTACCTGCCCCGCAAGCAGCGCCCGACCCCGGACGACGAGCACGGCCGCGGCCTCCAGCTGGTCTCCTCGCTGTGCGACCGCTGGGGCACCCGGCCCACCGCCGACGGCAAGGCCGTCTGGTGCATGCGCATGATCTGACGCGTCAGGCGCACAACGCGCGGCGGGCGTCCTCGAGGCCCTTCTCGTTCTCCGCCGGGTCCGCGATGCCGGTCAGGTCGTCGCCGGCGATGCGGCGGGCGAAGTAGTCGGCCTGCACCGCGTGGCGGAAGCGCAGCAGCACGGGGAGCGCGTCGCGCAGCTCGCCGGCGGGGACGATCCCGGCCCGGCCGTACGCGTCGAGGAACGCGCCGGCGGCGTCGCCCAGGTACATGACGGCGGAGGCCACGTCGTACATGAGCGGCCCGCGCAACGCGACGCCCCAGTCGATGAGGCCTCCGCCCACGAAGGCCTCCGGCGCGGGGTCGGCGTGCAGCAGCCCCTCGGTGAGCGGACCTTGCGCGTGCAGCGCGTGGACTGCCCCGGCGACGGCCTCCCGCAGCCACGGCCGCAGCCCGAGGTGCGCGGCGCCGGGGTCGACCCAGTCCATCGCGACCTCGCCGTCGACGGTGACCCCAGTGCGCATCGAGGAGCGCCCGCACTCAGCGCTGGATCGGCCGGCGGAGCGAGTAGGTGACGGCGTGGAGCCGGTGCGGCTGCCCGACGACGAGCGCGGCGCGGTCATACGCCTGCCAGCCCTCCGCACCAGCCCGGTTGAGGTGGCGCAGGTCGTTGTACCGCTCGTCGGTGCCCCACCGCTGCACCCCACCCGGGTGGTGGAACACCGCGTCCCAGTCCTCGAACTTGTCCGTGCCCAGCGTCCCAGCCGCCCGATACTCAAGCCGCGCATACTCCCATTGCGTCACGCCATCCATCATGCACCACTACGTTGGTGGATATGGATCGTGATCGCGACGATGCCGGCCGGGCCCGCAGCGCCCGCCCGCGCGACGGCCTCGGCCGCCCCCTTCCGCGCGGCGCGGAGGGCATCCCGACGATGCCCGACGACGTCGACGCC
Organism: Dactylosporangium maewongense; assembly: GCF_039531485.1. Lineage (NCBI taxonomy): Bacteria > Bacillati > Actinomycetota > Actinomycetes > Micromonosporales > Micromonosporaceae > Dactylosporangium > Dactylosporangium maewongense. The sequence goes on from NZ_BAAAQD010000009.1 coordinate 352,150, forward strand.
ACCCCCGACGCCGCGCTGACCCTGGCGCAGGAGCTGCTCGACGCGGGCCGCCCGTTTCACGCCCACGAGGTCCTCGAGGCCGCCTGGAAGAGCGCCCCCGCCGAGGATCGCGAGCTGTGGCGCGGGCTGGCGCAGCTCGCCGTCGGCCTGACGCACCTGTACCGCGGCAACCCCACCGGCGGCCACCGCCTGCTGACCCGCGCCGCCGACCGCATCGAGGCCCAGATCCCCGCCCCGCACGGCATCGACGCGCCCGGCCTCGTCGCCTGGGCCCGCGGCGTCGTCGCCGGCACCGTCCCACCCGACGCCCCGGCGCCGCGACTGCGGTGAGCGCCGCGGCTGCGGCGAGCGCCGCGAACGCCCAGCCGTCACAGCACCGCGGCCGGCTCCGGCGCCGACAGGTGCAGGACCTCATAGCGCTCGCCGGCCTGGTCGGGCGGGACCTCGGTGCGCCACAGGGCGAAGCGCACCAGGTGCCACGAGCGCGGGTCGTACGCCAGGGCGGCGGTGTGCAGGTCCGGGCGGGCGGCCAGGGACCGCAGGTCCGCGACGGCGGATTCGATCGAGGTGTCGGCGGTCAGCGGGGTGAGGTGGCGGGAGGCCGCCAGCGGCGGGGTCGTCGCGGCGGCGCCCTGGGTGGCGGCGACAGCCGTCCAGTGGGAGACGGGTGGCCGGCCGAAGTCGCGGACGATGTTCTGGAACCCGCCGCCGCCGAGGAGGAAGTGGGTCATGGCGGTGGGGGAGTTCCAGAGATAGAACGGGGCGTACTGGTTGACGGGGGAGTCGTCGACGCCGCGGGTGCGGATCAGGTAGGCCTTCAGCGCCAGGCCGTGGCGGTCGTCCAGGACCGGGCCGGCCAGACGGACGCGGGTGCGGATGATCCGCATGTCGTAGTCGGCGGGCAGCGTCAGCTCGTACTGCATGGCATGCATCAGGGGGTCGCCGCCTTCAGGAGGGACAGGGCGCCCTGGATGGCGCGGTCGAACGGGTCTCTGGAGCCGGCCGCCCGGGCCAGGACGTAGCCGCCCTGGAGGGTGGCGACGATGGTGGCGGCGGTGTCGTCGGGGTCCAGGGCCGGGGAGAGCTCGCCTGCGGTGATTCCCTCGGCGAGGACGGCGGACAGCTCGGCGCACAGCCAGTCGAACGTCTCGGCGACCGGGGCGTGCAGGGTCGGGTCGGCGAGGACGTCCGGGTCCTGGGTGAGGCGGCCGACGGGGCAGCCGAGGAGCACGTCGCGGTCGCGGCGCAGGTAGGCCTCGATCCGGGCCAGGGCCGGGCCGGGGGCGGCGAGCTGGTCGCGGGCCCGGGAGCGCAGCTCGTCGGCGGTGCGGCGGATGGCGGCCGCGGCGAGGTCGGGCTTGCCGCGGAAGTGGTGATACATGCTGCCCTGGCCGGCGCCGGCGCGCTCCTGGATGGCGCGGGGGCTGGTGCCGGTGTAGCCGCGCTCCCACAACAGTGCCCGGGTGCTCTCGACGAGGCGTTCGGCGGCGTCCATGCTGTACATACTAGTAGGTACAGCATGTCGCGAAGGCGAGCGGGAGCGGCGTGGTGCCACTCCCGCTCGCGGTGGCGTTAGGTGCGGTCGACCGGCATGGCTTGGAACGTCGAGCGCTCGGCGGCGGCCTGGGCGCGGAGGATCTCGTCGATCTCGCGGGTCTCGTCGGCGGTGTGGCGGCCGAGGATCAGGTCGAGCTCGAGGCGCTCGGCGGGCGTGCGGTAGGCGGCGATCTCCCGGGCGAGGGCCCTGCGGGCGCGGCGCGCCTCGAAGCGGCTGGTGACGGCGTTGCGGACGCGGCTGGCCGTGGTCTGTGCGGGCATCTGGCTTCTCCTCTGGTCTGGTCTCTCTGACGTCTACTGTATCGATTCAGAAAGATCATCACAGCTGGATGGGCGGTGAGCCTCGACACGCGTCGGATGGGCGTCAGGCGCCGCGAGCGGCGCCCAGGTGAAGCGTCAGGTGAGGGTCAGGCGGCTTCGCGGTCGGTGACGTGCGCGGTAGCCTGCCCGGGCACGATCCGCAACGGCCGCCGCGGCGCAGCGCCGCCATGAGCGCCGCCGGGGCCGCCGGAAGCGCCGCCGGAGCCGCCCGAAGAACCGCCGGAGCCCGAGGTCGAGGAGCCGCCGTCGAAGAAGCCCGGGTCGAGGGCGGGACGGGTCAGGGCGATCACGATCGCGTACCCCGCCAGGACGAACGCGTGGCTCAGCAGCCGCTCCGTCTCGACCCGTCCGGCGAGCAGGTCGTTGACGCTGAGCAGCGCGAGCAGCCCGACGAACGCCGTCAGCATCGGCAGCGCGCCGGCGGGGCGGCCGCGGCGGCTGGCGATCCAGCCGAAGCCGGCGCCGATCGCGACGTTCCAGGCGGCCGACTCGTGCCACAGGTGGCCCGCGCCGTCGCCGTGCAGGTCGGAGGCGGTGGCGGCGGTCGTCACCTGGGCGATGCCGAGCATGAACTGGGCCGCCCCGAAGCCCCCGAGCAGCACGCGCAGCGCCAGGACGACGTGGGCCCGGCCGATCCGGCCACGAATCCAGGAAGCGGGCAGGGCGAGCCGCCGACGGAGACCGGAGGCGGGCGCAGGGGGTACATCGGCCGCCGGAAGCACTCCGTGGGCGTCGAGGGCGGCGAGGAGGTCGTCCACGCCGGCCGGCTGTGCGGGCACCTGCTGGACCCGGAAGAGCCGGGTGGCCGTCACCGCGTCGGCGTGCCAGGCCCGGCAGTCGGCGCAGCGGCGCAGGTGCGCGTCGGTGAGGGCGGCCTCGATCGGCTCGTCCTCACCGTCGAGGCGGGCCGACAGCGCCTCGCGGAAGGCAGCGCAACGTTCCACGACCCGATGGTGCCAGACGGAGGCGCCCCGCAGGTCATCCGGCGGCGTTCACCGCGTCCGGGACGGTGTCGAAGAGCGGGAAGACGTTGTCCAGCCCGGTGATCCGGAAGACCCGGCGGATCCGCTCCTCGGGGCAGACCAGGCGCAGCGAGCCGGAGCCGCTCTCGCGGACCCGGTTGTGGGCGCCGATCAGCACGCCGAGGGTGGTGGAGTCCATGAACGTGACGGTCGTCAGGTCGACGATCACCGTGCCGGAGCCCTCGTCGAGCGCGGTCGTGATCGCCTCGCGCAGCCGCGGCGCGGTGCTGACGTCGAGTTCGCCGTCCGCCCGGACCACGGTGTGCCCATCGAACGTCGAGATCGGGAACGTCATCAGGCAATCTCCGCATCGTTGAGTGGCGGTATGACGGTAGCCGGTCTTGCGCCGGACGCTATCGTTGGGCCGGAACATGCTGTTGGGAGGACCCGTGGACGACTCGCCCGCCGGCGTGCCGATCGAGATCCTGCTCGTGGAGGACGATCCGGGCGACGTGCTCATCACGCGCGAGGCGTTCGCCGACCACAAGGTGTCCAACCGGTTGACGGTCTGCGCCGACGGTGCCGACGCGCTGCGGTTCCTGCGCCGGGAGGGTGCCTATGCCACGGCGCCCCGCCCCGACATCGTGCTGCTGGACCTCAACCTGCCGGGCGTCGACGGCCGCGCGGTGCTGGCCGCGATCCACGCCGACCCGGCGCTCAACGACATCCCGGTCGTGGTGCTGACCAGCTCCCGCGCGGAGGAGGACTTCCTGCGCAGTCACGAGCTGCGGGTCGACACGTACATCGCCAAGCCCGTCGACTTCGCCAGCCTCATGCACGTCGTGCGCCGGATCGAGACGTTCTACATCAGCGTCCGCCGCAACGCGAACGCCTGATCCGGAAGACCCGCGCGCCGGATCGCGGAAACGGGGTCAGGGGGCGTCGATGGCGTTGCGGGTGATGGACTCGGCGAGCCAGCGGCCCGAGGACTTCACGGTGCGGGCGAGCGTGTCGTAGTCGACGTGGATGAGGCCGAACCGGCGGCTGAAGCCGAACGCCCACTCGAAGTTGTCCAGCAGGGACCACGCGAAGTAGCCGCGGAGGTCGACGCCGGCGGTGATGGCCTCATGGACGGCGGCGAGGTGGCCGCGCAGGTAGGCGATGCGCTCGGGGTCGTGGACCGCGCCGTCGGCGGTGGGGCGGTCGTCGTAGGCGGCGCCGTTCTCCGTCACGTAGATCGGGCGGTCGCCGTAGTCACGGCGGATCCGCAGGAGCAGGTCGCGCAGGCCGGTCGGGTCGACGGACCAGCCCATGTGCGTGACCGGGCCCGGCGTCGGGTGGAAGCGGACGTGCTGCGCCGTCGGGTATGGCGTGCCCTCGTCGAGCGTCCCGTCGGTGGCGGCGCTGACCAGGTCCGGCTGGTAGTAGTTGACGCACACCGCGTCGACCGGCTGCGACACGACCTCCAGGTCCCCGGGCCGCACGTACGACATGTCGGTGATGTCCGCGATGTCCGCGATGGTGTCCGTGGGGTACGCGCCGCGCAGGATCGGGTCGAAGAAGATGCGGTTCAGCAGGCCGTCGATGCGCCGCGCGGCGTCCACGTCCGCCGGTGCGTCGGTGAAGGGGCGCACCGCGCCGGCGTTCAGCGCCACCGACACCTGCCCGGTGACCCCCGCCGACCGTAGCGCCGCGACCCCCAGCCCGTGCGCCAGCAGCAGGTGGTGCGTGGCGACCAGCGCGTTGAGGTGTCCCCGCCGGCCCGGCGCGTGCCCGCCGGTGCCGTATCCGAGGAACGCCGAGCACCACGGCTCGTTCAGCGTGTTCCACAGCGCGACCCGGTCGCCGAGCCGCGCGGCGACGGCCGCCGCGTAGTCGCCGAAGCGCAGCGCGGTGTCCCGGTTCGTCCAGCCGCCGGCATCCTCCAGCTCCTGCGGCAGGTCCCAGTGATACAGCGTCGCGGCCGGCCGGACGCCGGCGGCGAGCAGCTCGTCGACGAGCCGGTCGTAGAAGCCGAGGCCGGCCTCGTTGACGCCGGACCCGCCGGCCGGGCGGATCCGCGGCCAGGCGATCGAGAACCGGTACGCGGACAGCCCGAGGTCCTTCATCAGCGCGACGTCGCCCCGGTAGCGCTCGTAGTGCCCGGTGGCGCGGGCGCCGGTGTCGCCGTTGTCGATGCGGCCCGGCTGGGCGGCGAAGGTGTCCCAGATCGACGGGGTGCGGCCGTCGGCGTCCACGGAGCCCTCGATCTGGTAGGCGGCGGTCGCCGCGCCCCACCAGAAGTTCGACGGGAACGTCAGGACCTCTGTCGCGGTCCGCACCGCTGTCGTGCTCACACCCACCACCACTTTCCCCGTGCGACAAATTGGAGGCTTGGAGAGCGCTCTCCAAGCCGTGTGACCAGACTGCGACGTCGCGTGTACGGGTGTCAAGGTGCGGCGTGGCGTGCTTCTTCGCAAAACGGGCAAATTGCCCGCAAAGAAGTCCGCCACTCTTGACACGCGGGAAACCACGGGGCAACACTGCGACCTATCGGAGAGCGCTCTCCAAACCGCCCGCCGCGCCTCCACACCCCTCAGCAAGGAGCTCACGTGCATCCGGCACACGCTTCCGCCCCCGCCTGGCGGAGACTGCTCAGTTCGCGATGGCGCATCATCCTGGTGGCCGCCGTCGTCGCAGCCATCGCTGTCGTGGTCGCGCCCTTCGCGCGCGCCGCGGACAGCCTGATCTCGCAGGGCAAGCCCGTCACGTCGTCGTCGGACCAGGCTCCCGACGTGGCCGCCAGCTTCGTCAACGACGGCAACGCCGGCACCCGCTGGAGCAGCCAGTGGAGCGACCCGCAGTGGATCCGCATCGACCTCGGCGGCACCGCCACCATCAGCCAGGTCGTGCTGCAGTGGGAAGGCGCCTACGGCAAGTCGTTCAAGATCCAGACGTCGGCGAACGACAGCACCTGGACCGACATCTACACCACCACGACGGGCGCCGGCGGCACGCAGACGCTCAACGTCTCCGGCACCGGCCGGTACGTCCGCATGAGCGGCACCGAGCGCGGCACCGGCTACGGCTACTCGCTGTACGAGTTCAAGGTGTACGGCTCCCTGGACGGCACCACCAACCCGGGCACGTGCAACACCGGGACCAACGCCGCGCAGGGCAAGACCGCCACCGCCTCCAGCGTCGAGGGCGCCGGCAACCCGGCCTCCGCCGCGGTCGACGGTGACGCCGGCACGCGCTGGAGCAGCCAGTTCAGCGACCCGCAGTGGCTGCAGGTCGACCTCGGCAGCAAGCAGAACATCTGCCAGGTCGTGCTGCAGTGGGAGGGCGCCTACGGCAAGGCCTTCCAGATCCAGGTCTCCGACAACGCCACCAGCTGGACCGACGTCTACACCACCAGCACCGGCACCGGCGGCACCCAGACGATCCCGGTGACCGGCGCCGGCCGGTACGTGCGGATGTACGGCACCGCCCGCCCGGGCGGCTACGGGTACTCGCTGTGGGAGTTCAAGATCTCCACCGGCGGCGGCACCACGACCACCCCGCCGACCAGCACCAGCCCGTCGCCGAGCACCCCGCCGTCGCAGGACCCCAACTGGACCCCGGTGTGGAGCGACAACTTCGACGGTGCCGCCAACACCTCGCCCAACGCGGCCAACTGGCTGCTGCGCACCGGCACCCAGTTCCCCGGCGGCGCCGCGAACTGGGGCACCGGTGAGGTCGAGACCGCCAGCGCCTCCACCGCCAACGTGTACCTCGACGGTGCCGGCAAGCTGAACATCAAGGCGATCCGCGACGGCGGCGGCACGTGGACCTCGGGCCGCCTGGAGACCCAGCGGACCGACTTCCAGGCCGCGGCCGGCGAGCAGGTCAAGTTCACCGCCGTGCTCAAGCAGCCCGACGTCGCCAACGCGGCCGGCTACTGGCCGGCGTTCCGGGCGACCGGCGCCGCCTACCGCGGCAACTACACCAACTGGCCGTCCGTCGGCGAGACCGACATCATGATGGACGTCAACGGCCGCAGCCAGCTGTCGCAGACCCTGCACTGCGGCACCGCCCCCGACGGGCCGTGCGGCGAGTACAACGGCCGCACCTCGGGCCTGGCCAGCTGCACCGGCTGCCAGACCGGCTACCACGAGTACACCCAGGTCATCGACCGGACCAAGACCGACGAGGAGATCCGCTTCTACCTCGACGGCAAGCAGTCCTGGATCGTGCGCAAGAGCCAGGTCGGCGTCACCGCGTGGAACGCGGCCGTCAACCACGGCTTCTACCTGCGCCTCGACCTGTCCATCGGCGGCTCGCTGCCCAACGCGATCGCCGGCTTCACCACCCCGACCCCGGACACCACCTCCGGCGGCGTGCTGTCCGTGGACTCCGTCTCCGTGTCCAAGCAGACCGGCACCGTGCCGACTGCGATGACCGACCCGGCGACCCCGGCCGGCCCGAGTGTCGTCAAGGTCACCGGCTCGCAGGGCAACTGGCAGCTGCAGGTCAACGGCCAGCCGTACGAGGTCAAGGGCCTCACCTACGGCCCGCCGCAGGCCGCCGCCGACGGTTACATGCGGGACCTGAAGAACATGGGCGTCAACACGATCCGCACCTGGGGCGTGGACGACGCGAACACCCCGACCCTGCTCAACCGGGCCGCGCAGCAGGGCATCAAGGTGATCGTCGGGCACTGGCTCAACCAGGGCGCCGACTACGTCAACGACACCGCGTACAAGAACGCCACCAAGACCGAGGTCGTGAACCGGGTCAACGCGCTCAAGAACAACCCGGGCGTGCTGATGTGGGACGTCGGCAACGAGGTCATCCTCACGATGCAGGACCACGGCCTGGACGCCGCGACGGTCGAGGCCCGCCGCGTGGCGTACGCGAAGTTCGTCAACGAGCTGGCGGTCGCGATCCACGCCGCCGACCCGAACCACCCGGTCACCTCGACCGACGCGTACACCGGCGCGTGGCCGTACTACAAGAACAACTCCCCGGCGCTGGACCTGCTCGCGGTCAACTCCTACGGCGCGATCAACAACATCAAGCCGGACTGGATCGCCGGCGGCTACACCAAGCCGTACGTCGTGACCGAGGCCGGCCCGTCCGGTGAGTGGGAGGTCCCCAACGACGTCAACGGCGTGCCGAGCGAGCCGACCGACCTGCAGAAGCGGGCGGGCTACACGGCCAGCTGGAACGCGATCAAGGGGCACCCCGGCGTGGCGCTCGGCGCGACCGAGTTCCACTACGGCCTGGAGAACGACTTCGGTGGCGTCTGGCTCAACACCTACGGCGGCGGCTGGCGCCGGCTCGGGTACGGCGCGCTGAAGCAGGCGTACACCGGCACCCCGCTGGCCAACACGGCGCCGGAGATCACCAGCATGACGGTCGGCAACCAGACCGCCGTGCCGGCCGGTGGCACGTTCACCGTCAACGTCGCCGCGACCGACCCGAACAACGACACCATCCGGTACAACGTGATGATCAGCGACAAGCACATCACCGGGAACACCGGCTTCCGCAACGTCAACTTCACCCAGAACGGCTCCACCTTCACGGTGACCGCTCCGGAGACCCTCGGCGTGTGGAAGGTGTACGTCTACGCGTTCGACGGCCAGGGCAACGTGGGCATCGAGACGAAGTCGTTCAAGGTCGTCCCGCCGGTCATCGCCGGCACCAACATCGCCCAGGGCAAGACGGTGACCGCGTCGACCTACCAGCCGACCGGCACCAACGGCCCGCAGCTGCCGTCCTACGCGACCGACAACAACTACGGCACCCGCTGGGCGTCGGAGTGGGTCGCCACCGCGTGGTGCACGGTCGACCTGGGCAGCAAGCAGACCTTCAACAAGGTCTTCCTGGCCTGGGAGGCGGCGTACGCGACCGGCTACCAGATCCAGACGTCCGACGACAACAACAACTGGACGACGATCTACTCGACGACCACCGGCAACGGCGGCTTCGACGAGATCAACGTCAACGGCAACGCCCGCTACGTGCGCATGAACGGCACCGCCCGGGCCACCACCTACGGGTACTCGCTCTGGGAGTTCGGCGTGTACCGGTAAGTCACGCGATTCGGGCGGGCGGCGTCTGCCGCCCGCCCTTTCGTCTGTATTTTTCAGCGAATTTCATGCTATGTAGTGGAGAGCGCTCTCCATGCTCCGTGCTATAAAACCGGCCATGAGCGATCCACGTTCGGCCCGCAAGCCCACCCTTGAAGACGTCGCGGAAGCCGCCGGCGTCTCCCGGGCGACGGTCTCGCGCGTCATCAACGGTGTTCGCAACGTCGACCCGAAGCTGCACGAGATCGTGTGGCAGGCCGTCGACGCCACCGGCTACGTGCCCAACCGTGCGGCCCGGTCGCTCGTCACCCGCCGCAGCGGGACCGTCGCCCTCGTCGTCTCCGACTCGGTCAGCCACGACGACGACCCCTTCATGCGCCGGTTCTTCGCCGACCCGTTCTTCGGCCGGATCGTCGGCGGCGTCATGTCGGTCCTGCGCCCCCGGGGGATCCAGCTCGCGCTGCAGATCGTCGGCACCGACGAGGCCCGCGGCCGGCTCGTCGGCGACCTCGGTCAGGGCCAGGCCGACGGCGCGGTCGTGCTGTCGCTGCACCCCGACGACACGCTGCCCCGCCAGCTCTACGAGGCCGGGATCGCCGCGGCACTCGTCGGCCGCCCCGCCCAGCCGGTGCCGATCAGCTACGTGGACCTCGCCAACGACGCCGGCGGCGTCCTGGCCGCCGAGCACCTCATCGGCCGCGGCTGCACCCGCCTCGGCATGATCACCGGCCCAGCGCACGTCCCCGCCAGCCAGGACCGGCTCACCGGCTTCCGGCAGGCCCTCGCCCGGCACGGGCACGCCTGGTTCCCCACCGTCGAGGGCGGCTTCACCTACGAGTCGGGGGAGACCGCCCTGCTGGAGCTGCTGGACCAGCAGCCCGAGCTGGACGGCGTGTTCGTCGCCAACGACGTCATGGCCCAGGCGGCCGTGATGGCGCTGCGCGGCCGCGAGCTGCGGGTCCCCGACGACGTGGCGGTCGTCGGCTTCGACGACAGCAGCGCCGCGCTCGACGCCCGGCCGCAGCTCACCACCGTCCGGCACCCTCTGGAGGACATGGCGGCGGAGAGCGCCCGGCTGGTCCTCGCCCGCATCGACGATCCCTCCCTGCGCGTCGAGTCGGTCATCTTCGACCCGAAGCTCGTCGTGCGCCAGTCCGCATGACGGCCGGCACTCCCGCCGCCGAGGTGGCGGTCTCCGAGTCGTTGGTGGCGGCGTTGGTACGCACGCAGCACCCGGACTTCGACGGCCCGCTGCGACTGGTCGCCAACGGCTGGGACAACGCCGTCTACCGGCTCGGCACCGCCTGGTCGGTGCGGCTGCCGCGGCGCGCCGTCGCGGTGCCGCTGCTGGTCAACGAGCAGCGCTGGCTGCCGCGCCTGGCACCGCGGCTGCCGGTCCCGGTCCCCGTCCCGGCGGCGGTGGGGGAGCCGGCCGGGTCGTATCCGTGGCCGTGGAGCATCAACCCGTGGCTGCCCGGCCACCCCGCCACCGCGGTGCCCGTGCCGGAGCGGGTCGCGTTCGCCGCGGACCTCGCCCACACCTTCGCCGCGCTGCACGTCCCCGCGCCCGCGGACGCGCCGCCGAACGCCTTCCGCGGCGTGCCGCTGAGCGACCGGACCGAACCCGTGCGGGAACGCCTCGCCGGCGGCGGTTTCCCGGCCGGGCTCGCGGCGGCCTGGGGGGAGGCCCTGGCCGCGCCGCCGTGGACGGGCCCGCCGGTGTGGCTGCACGCCGACCCGCACCCGGCGAACCTGCTCGCCGGCGACGACGGCCGGCTCGCCGCGCTCATCGACTTCGGCGACCTGACCTCCGGCGACCCCGCCACCGACCTCGCCGCCGCCTGGATGGTGTTCGACGCCGCCGGGCGGGCCGTGTTCCGGGAGACCTACGCCGCGCTGGCGCCGCTTGAGGACGCGACGGTCGATGCGACGTGGCGGCGGGCGCGGGGCTGGGCGCTGAGCATCGGCTCGGCCATCGCGGCGAGCTCCGCCGACAACCCGGCCATGGCGGCGATCGGCGCGCACGCGCTGGACCAGGTGCTGCTCCCGGACGGGCGGTAACCGGGGCGCGCCACGACTCTGGTCAGTGACGCGCGCCGGGAGCTGCCGGAAGGGCGTGATGGGCAGGTATTCCACCGCTCGGAGAGCGCTCTCCGAGATGGTTCGAGTCTGCCCGTTCGGATCTTCTTCGTCAACCCGTCGCAAGCTGTTGACACCGTCCGGTACCAGCGGGAAACTTCCCTTACGGAGAGCGCTCTCCAGCCGGGTCGGGTGCCGGCGGGGAGCAGCGCCGAGGTGGCCGGCCACACGATCCGAACGGATCGACGGGGGTTGGCTGGGTCACCTGACCGACGCCGTAGGACAGGCTGTTCGGGTTGGTCGTCCAGGCGGGGGCTGCTCGAAGATCGTCCGACGGGCCCGCGGTGCCGTTTCCCGGCCCGCGCCGCGCCCACCGGTGCCGGCCAGGTGCGCCGTCCGGGCCGTGCCGTTCAGGCAGGCCGGAGGGTCCACCAGCACGTCACCGACGGCGACCGGGTTGGGGTCGCCGCCGGCGGGACGACCGCGCGAGCCGCCGTCCCGTTGCATCGATCCCGCGGTCGCGGCCGGTCGCTCCGGGCTCTGGGCGCCCTGACCGCCGCGACCGCGGGATCGGTCCCCGACGAAGGGAGCCCGCCCGTGCCACCCCGCCCCGCCGCTTCGCAGGTCCTGGTCCTGACCCTCGTCCTGGCCCTCGGGTCCGCGTGCGCGGGCGACCAGGTCGAGCCGCCACCGGCCGCGAAGGCCGCGCCGGCCAGCGCGCCGGCCACGACCGACTTCGGCGGCACCGACATCGCGTGGGTCCAGCTGATGATCCCGATGGACGAGCAGCTGCTGCCGGTCCTCGACCTCGCGAAGGAGCGCGGCGCCGACCAGCGGCTGGTCCAGCTGGCCGGTGAGCTGCGCAGCCGGTACACCGGCGAGATCCAGCAGCTCAAGACGCTGCGCCGCGGCGCCGGGCTGGACGAGACCAACCCGCACGCCGGGCACAAGATGCCGGGCCTCGTCGACGCCGACAGCCTGGCCGCGATCGGCGGGGCCGGCGGCGCCGAGTTCGACCGGAAGGTCACCGCGTGTCTGCGGGAGCACCTGGATCAGCTGGCGAACCTGGCCCGCTCCGAGATCACCAACGGCACCAGCGCCGCCGTCAAGGACCTCGCCAGGCAGGTCGAGTCATCTCGCACCGCCGGCCTGACCCAGCTCCCCCCTTCCCCATGATCCGGAAGACTTCGTGCAGTCAGGGGTGCTCAAGGTCTTCCGGATCACTGCGGGTGGGGCGGAGGCGGGTTTCCCGTGATCCGGAAGACTTTGTGTCGTCATAGCAGCACAAAGTCTTCCGGATCACGGAAAGCGGTCAGCGGCGGAGAAGGCGGTGGCCGGCGAGGGCGGTGACCAGGACGGTGACCGTGGCGAAGCCCAGCAGCGCCACCCTTGCCGGCAGGAACTGCGTCGCCACGCCGAGGCCGAGGACGGGCACGGCGAGCCCGAGGTAGCCGCCGAGGAACACCGCTGCGAGGGCCTCGCCGCGGGTGGCCGGGGACGCCAGGTCGACGACCGTGGAGACCGCGCCCTTGAGCAGCGCGCCCGCGCCGCCGCCGGCGACCGCGCCGCCGAGCAGGAACACCGGCAGGCTCGCCGCCCACACGCCGGCGGTCAGCGTCAGCAGGCCGGCGGCCATGAGCACCACGCCGCCGGCGACCTGCCGGCGCACCGGCTCGCGGCGCAGCAGGATCTGCGTGGCGGCACCGCTGGCGAACACCATCGCCGCGACCAGGCCGGCGAGGGCCCGCGACGGGTGGTGCAGGGTGCCCGCGACGAAGGCCGGCGCCAGCGAGGTGAACAGGCCCAGCACCGACAGCGCCGCGAACGCGCCACCGCCGGCGGCGAGGTAGCGGGGAGAGATCCGCTGCGGGCGGTACCGGCGCGGGCGCGGCGCGACGGAGACCGTCTCCGGGACGCGGGCGACCACGGCAGCCGCCGCGAGCAGGAGCACCAGGAAGACCGCGTAGGAGGTGCGCAGCGGCGCGGGGCCGAACTGGGCGAGCAGGCCGGCCAGCAGCGGGCCGGCCGCGAAGCCGCCGAGGTTCGCCACGGTCGCGACCAGGTCGGCCCGGGCCCGGCCGGCGGACGGGCGGGCTGCGGCGTGCAGCTCGGACAGGTGCGCGGTGGCGGTCGCGGTGAGCATGCCGACGCCGAGCCCGGACAAGACCCGGGCGGCGACGACCACGCCGAGCGACGTCGAGGTCAGGAACAGCGCGGCGGCCGCCGCCTCGAGCAGGATCGCCGGCAGCAGGACCCGGCGCCGGCCCCACAGGTCAGACAGGTGGCCGGCGAGGAACAGGCTGACGATGACGCCGAACGCGTACGCGGCGAACGCGACCGTGACGTCGATCGTCGAGTAGCCGTCGTGCCGCTGGTAGATCGCCCACAGCGGGGTCGGCACGACGGTGAACGCCAGGGACACCGCGAACGCCGCCGCGACGGTCCAGAACCCCCGCTCGTGGCGGGACGTCGACGGAGCCGCCGGAGCCGGTCGGGCGGGGCGGGTCAGCACACTGGTCATGGGCCCGACTGTGCCGCGGCGGGTCGATCACCTGCGACGAATGTTCGTGCTCGCAGCTATCATCATCGGTGATGGAACTGCGGCATCTGGTGTACTTCGTGACCGTCGCCGAGGAGCGCAACTTCTCCCGCGCGGCCCAGCGGCTGCGGGTGGTGCAGTCCGGGGTGTCCGCCGCGATCCGGGCGCTGGAGCGGGAGCTCGGCACGCCGCTGTTCGAGCGCACGTCGCAGCGCGTCGCGCTGACCGACGCCGGCACGGCGCTGCTGCCCGCGGCCCGGGCGACGATCGACGCGGCCCAGGCCGCCCGGGACGCCGTCGACGAGGTCCGCGGCGGGCTGCGCGGCACGGTGCGCATCGGCACCCTGATCTCGGTCGGCTTCGTCGACCTGCCGGGGCTGCTCGGCCAGTTCCGCGCCGAGCACCCAGGCGTCGACCTGCGGATGCGGGCGGCGCCGACCGGCTCGGCGGGGCTGGCCCGGGCGCTGCTGGACGGGGAGCTCGACGTCGCGTTCGTGTCGCTGGCCGGGCGCCCGCCGGCGGGCCTGTCGGTGCGCGTCCTCGTCGCCGAGCCGATCGTCGCGGTGCTGCCGGCCGGGCACAGGCTCGCCGGCGCGGGCGCGACAGACCTCGCCGGCAAGTCTTCCCGGCGCCCCGCCGGCACGGCTTCTGTGGGCCCTGCCGGCAGGGCTTCCGTGAGCCTCGCCGATCTTGTCGATGAGCCGTTCGTGGACTCGCCGCCCGGCTACGGCAACCGGACCGAGGTCGACCGGGGCTTCGCCGCCGCGGGCCTGCAGCGGCGGGTGGCGCTGGAGGTCGCCGACATCGCCACCGTCGCCGACTACGTGCGCAACGGCCTCGGGGTGGCACTCATCCCGCGCTTCGCGGTGGGGTCCGGTGACGGGCTGGTGACGCTGTCGGTCACCGGGGCGGGGCTGCGCTGGACGTTCGGGGTGGCGACGGCCTCCGCGCGAGGTCCGAGCGCGGCGGTCCGCGCGCTGCTCGACATGGTCGACGCCCACCGTCTCGAGCGCTGAATTCGCTCAGGTGGGTGCGCCGCGGGCCGAACGGACGGCAAACGGGTTCTCTGCGATGAGGTGCCATGACGGACACGACGCCCCGCCGTGCGGGCGGGCCGCTCCGGTGGTTCGGCGACATCCGGATCGGTGTGAAGATCACGGCGGCGCTGGCCGTCGCGCTCCTCGCCGGCGGCCTGGTCGCCTGGGCCGGGCTGGCCGCGCTGGGCACCGCCAACGCCAACGCCACCGCGATCTACCGCGACAACCTGCTGCCGACCAGCATGCTCAACACCACGCAGGGCGCGCTCGACGACGAGATCAACAGCCTGGCGATGATGGCGATCGCCACGACGCCGGCGGCCACCGAGGCGCAGCGCCAGCGGGCCCTCGGCGCGGCGAAGGAGCTGCAGGACGGCATCGACGCCTACCAGGCACTCGGGACGCACGGTCCCCAGGAGCAGCTGCTCGCCGCGCTGCGGCAGGCCGTCACCGGCCTGCACAAGGTCCGCGACGAGCGGCTCGTCCAGGCGGCCGCCGCCAGCGATGCCGCCGTGTACGAGCAGGCGTACCAGAGCGCGGCCGCATCACTGGTCGACGCCGCCAACAAGGCCCTCGACGGGCTCGCCGCCTACGAGCGGACCTCCGCGGCGGCGGCCGCGAAGCACAACGCGGACCAGTACTCCAGCAGCCGTGGCGTCATCGTCGCCTGCCTCGTCGCCGGCTGCCTGATCGCCGCGGCCCTCGGCTGGGTCACGGTGCGCCGGATCGTCGGGCCGATCCGCCTCGTCGGCGGGGTGCTGGCGCAGATGGCCGACGGCGACCTCACCGGCCGGCTCGACCTCGACACCCGCGACGAGGTCGGCGCGATGGCCGGCGCGCTCAACCGGGCGACCCAGAGCATGGGCGCGGCGGTGCGGACGCTGGGGCGGACCTCGTCGACCCTCGCGGCCGCGGCCGAGCAGCTGTCGGGGGCCAGCACGCAGATCGCGACGAGCGCCGCGCAGACCAGCGACCAGGTCGCCGTCGTGGCGAGCGCCGCCGACGAGGTGACCCGCAACGTGCACACCGTGTCGGCGGGCTCGCAGGAGATGAGCCTGTCGATCCGGGAGATCTCGCAGAACGCCAACGAGGCCGCCCTCGTCGTCGGCGAGGCCGTGTCGGCGGCGCGGGCGACCGACGCCACCGTGTCGAAGCTCGGCGAGTCGTCGCACGAGATCGGCAACGTCGTCAAGACGATCACGTCGATCGCCGGGCAGACCAACCTCCTGGCCCTGAACGCGACGATCGAGGCGGCCCGCGCCGGGGAGGCCGGCAAGGGCTTCGCCGTCGTGGCGACCGAGGTCAAGGACCTCGCCCAGGAGACGGCCCGGGCCACCGAGGACATCTCCCGCCGCGTCGCCGGCATCCAGGCCGACACCGACACCGCGGTCACCGCGATCCGCAACATCGGCGAGATCATCGCGAAGATCAACGACTACCAGCTGACCATCGCGTCCGCGGTCGAGCAGCAGACCGCGACCACCGGCGAGATGAACCGCGGGGTCGCCGAGGCGGCCGGCGGGATCACCGAGATCGCCTCCAGCATCGGCTCGGTCGCCGCCGCCGCCCAGGTCACGACCGAGGGCGTGGCCGAGTCGCAGCGTACCTCGGCGGAGCTCGCCCGCATGTCGCACGAGGTCAGGACCCTCGTGGCGGGCTTCCGGGTCTGAGACCTCCAGCACATCCATTTGCGTCACCATGCGGCAATGTTTTTAGACTGACTGGTCAGTTCAAAGTCAGGAGGCCGCCATGAGCGTGGTGGAAGCGCGCGGGCTCGGCGCCCGGACCCGGCGCGGCTGGGTGTTCCGCGACGTCGACCTCGACGTCGCCGCGGGGGAGCGGGTCACCGTCACCGGCCCGGCCGGCAGCGGCCGCACGTCGCTGCTGCTCGCCCTCGCCGGCTGCTTCAGGACCAGCGCCGGCACCGTCCGGCGGGAGGGCGTCGTCGCCCTGGCGCACGTCCCCGGCGTGCACGAGCCGGAGCCCGCGCTGACCGTCGCCGAGCACGTCGAGGAGCGCCGGCTGCTGCTCGACGGTCCCTTCAGGAGGCGGCGTCCGGTCGCCATCGACCCGGCGCTGGACCCCGGCACGCTGGGCCGCGACCTCGACGTCCTCGGCCGGCACCTGCTCGGCCTCACCCTGGCCAGGGTCGCCGCCCCGGCCGCGGTCGTCGTCGACGACGTCGACAGCGGCCTGTCCGTCGAGGAGCGCGCGCTGCTGGACGAGGCCCTCGACGCCCTCACCGGCGACGGGATCGCCGTCATCGCCGCCGCCCGCGAGGTTGCCGCAGCCGGGACCGGAAGCGTGTTCGAGCTGGAGGGGCAGCGATGAGGCTGGCACGGTTCGAGTTGCGGCGGTTCACCCGCGCGCCGATCACCGTGGCGGCGCTGGTCGTGCTGGCGCTGATCCCGCTGCTGTACGGGGCGCTGTACCTGTGGGCGTTCTGGGACCCGTACGGCAACATGCGTCACATCCCGGTCGCCGTCGTCAACGCGGACCGGCCCGCGACCGCCGCCGACGGCAGCACCGTGCACGCCGGTGACGACCTCACCGCGAAGCTGCTGCGCCGGGACGTCTTCGGCTGGCAGCAGACCACCGAGGCCGCGGCCCGCAAGGGGCTCGCCGACGGGCGGTTCCAGCTCGTCTTCGAGATCCCGGCGGACTTCTCCGCGTCCCTGGTCACGCCGCCGGACCCGGACCGCGACCCGACCGGTGGCCGGCTGCTCGTGGTCAACGACGACGCCACCAACTACCTCACCGGCCAGCTGTCGCGCAGCGTCTTCACCGAGGTCCGCGCCAGCGCCGCCGCGTCCGTCGCCGGCGGCTACTTCGACCGGATGCTGATCGGCTTCACCGACCTCAAGTCGCAGACCGCCCAGGCCGCCGACGCCGCCGGGCAGCTCTCCGCCGGTGCCACCCAGGCCGGTGCCGGTGCCGGCTCGCTGGTGAGCGGCCTCGACCGGGCCGCCGGCGGCGCCGGGGACCTCGCCGCGGGTCTCGACGAGGCGACGAAGGGCTCGCAGCGGCTGTACGACGGGCTCGTCGCCCTCGACCAGGGCGCCGCGCAGCTCGCCGACGGCACCGCCCAGGCCGCCGCCGGTGGGCGCCTGCTCGCCACCAAGGTCGGCGCCGCGGCCGACACGGTCGAGCCGGTGCTGCGCGACAACGCCGCCCTCATCGAGGCCGCCGCGACCAGCATCGCCGACGGCGCCGACCTGCTCCGCGAGCACCTCGACGCGCTGCCCGCCCTCGCCCGGACCGCGACGGAGCGGGCGACCGCGACCCGCGCCGCCCTGGACACGCTCGGGTCGCGGTATCCGCAGATCGCCGGCACCGCCGAGTACAAGACGGCCGTCGCCGCCGCGGACGCCGCTGTCACCGCGGCCCGCTCCGTGGAGACCCGGCTCGAGACCGGCGACCTCGGTGCGGTCCGCGCCGACCTGGACCGCGCGTCGAAGCTCGCCCGGCAGGTCGCGGCGGCGGCCCCGCACCTCGCCGACGACGTCGCCGCCGCCCGCGCCCAGGTCGACCAGCTCGCCGACGGCCTCGACCGGCTCGCCGGCGGCGCGGCCCAGCTGCACGCCGGCGCCGGCGAGGCCCGCGACGGCGCCCGCGACCTGTCCGGCGGCATCTTCCGGCTCTCCACCGGCGCCCAGCAGCTCGACGACGGCCTCGGCGCCCTCTCCGACGGTGGGCGGCGCCTCGCCGGTGGGCTCGGCGAGCTGTCCGACGGCGCCAGCCGGCTCGCCCGCGGCCTGTCCGACGGTGCGGCGAAGATCCCCGGCTACGACCCGGACACCCGCGCCGAGCGGGCCGGCGTCCTCGGCGACCCCGTCGCGCTGGACCGCTCCACCGAGCACCCGTCCGCGACGTACGGGGCCGGGTTCGCGCCGTACTTCCTCGGCCTCGCCCTCTGGGTCGGCGCCATGATCAGCTACATGGTGCTGCGCCCCCTGACCCGCCGGCATCTCGTGTCGGGCGCGCCCGCCCACCGCGCGGCCCTGGCCGGCTGGCTGCCGGGCCTGGCCGTCGGCGTCGCCCAGGCGACCGCGCTGTTCCTGGTGGTGCGGTTCGCGCTCGGCCTGCACCCCGCGCACCCGCTGGCCATGTACGGGTTCCTGTGCCTGACGGCGGTCGCGTTCACCGCGATCGTGCAGTGGCTCGGCGCCCGGCTCGGCGCGGCCGGCCGGCTCGTCGCCCTCGCGGTGCTGATGCTGCAGCTCACGTCGTCCGGCGGCACGTACCCGATCGAGACGACCCCCGGTGTGCTGCAGGCGATCCATCCGTTCCTGCCGATGACGTACGTCGTGTCGGGGGTCCGGCATCTCGTCAACGGCGGCCCGGGCGGTACGGTCGTCACGGGTGCCTTGGTCCTGGCCGGGTTCGCCGCCGCGGCGTTCGCGCTGACGACCCTGGCGGCGTGGCGCGGCCGCCGCCTGACGACGTCCAAGCTGCACCCGGATCTGGTGATGTAGGGGGTTTCGTACGTGGCGGAGGACGGCCGGACCAGGCGGCGCACCGACACCCGGCAGCGGCTGTACGACGCGGCGATGGAGCTCATCGCCGAGCACGGGTTCTCCGCCACGACCGTCGACGACATCGCCCTGCGCGCCGGTGTCGCCAAGGGCACCGTCTACTACAACTTCTCCTCGAAGAACGCCCTCTTCGAGGAGTTGCTGCGGCACGGCGTCGGCCTGCTCACCGCCGACTTCCGGGCCGCCGTCGCGGGCGTGTCGCCGCCCGAGGCGGTCCTGGCGCTGATCCGGGCGGAGCTGGCGTACATCGAACGGCACCGCTCCTTCGCGCAGCTGCTGCTCTCGGAGATGTGGCGGACCAACCGCGAGTGGCATCAGACGCTGCAGCTCCTGCGCAGCGAGGCCGTCGACGTCATCGCCGGCGCCCTGCGCCGCGGCGTCGACGAGGGTCACTTCGACGCCGCGCTGGACGTCCGGATGGCGGCGGCGGCGCTGTTCGGCGTCTGCCTCGTCGTCGCCGTCGACTGGCTCGTCTTCGAGCCCGACCGCTCCCTGGCTGATGTCCAGGAGGCGCTGATCACCGTGATCCGGGCCCGGGTGGGCGTGTGACGCCGTCCGGCGGTCCTGCGGGACCGGCCGGTGACCGGCGGCCCGGCCGCCGGCTGTGCGATGCGGGCCGGGCTGTGTCAGGGTAGGCCGTGGTCGAGGTTGTGCTGGGCGGTCGGTATGAGCTTCGGCGTGTGCTGGGCCGGGGCGGTATGGCCGAGGTGTGGCTGGGATTCGACCGCCGGCTGGGCCGTGCGGTGGCGGTCAAGGTCCTGCCCGATGCCGGCGCGGTGGACCGGATGGCGCGGGAGCGGTTCGACCGGGAGGCGCGCACCGTCGCCCGGCTGTCGCACCCGAACATCGTCGCGATCCACGACGTCGGCGTCGACGCCGACGCGCACTTCGGCGGTGCGGTGTCGTTCCTGGTGATGGAGCTGGTGGAGGGCGGGAGCCTCGCCGACCGGCTCGTCGCCGGCCCGCTGCCGCCCGCGGCTGCCGCCGCCGTCGCGGTGCAGGTCTGCGACGCGCTCGAGGCCGCGCACGCCGCCGGGGTGATCCACCGGGACGTCAAGCCGGCCAACATCCTCTTCACCGGCGCCGGCGCCGACCGGGTGAAGGTCTGCGACTTCGGGATCGCCCGCGTCACCGGCGCCGGGCAGGCCGAGCTCACCGCGTCGGCGCAGGTGCTCGGGACCACCGCGTTCATGGCGCCCGAACAGATCACCGGCGGGCCGGTCGACGCCCGCAGCGACGTGTACGCGCTCGGGTGCGTGGTGTACACGATGCTGACCGGGCAGCCACCGTTCGCCGGCGAGACGCCGATGCGGATCGCGTGGCAGCACGTGAACCAGCCGGTCGTGCCGGCCTCCACGGTCCGGCCCGGCCTGCCGCCGCGGGTGGACGGGATTCTCGCGAGGCTGCTGGCCAAGCGACCGGACGACCGGCCGGCGACGGCGGCCGAGGCCCGGGCCCTGCTGCAGCACCTCGGTGACGGCACGGCACCGGCCGCCACCGCAGCCTTCCCGGCCGTCCCCACCGCCGCCGTCCCCACCGCCGCCGTCCCCGCCGCGCGGCAGCCGGTCCGGGCCACCGCGGCCGTCGTCGCGCCGACCCAGTCGATGCCGGTGACGCCGGCCGCGGAGGTGGCTCCCGCGGGCCGCCGCACCGGGATCGGACCGATCGGCGTCGCGCTCGCCGCGGTCGTCGTCCTCGTGGCGGTCGTCGCCGTCACGGCCGCGATCATGGCCGGACGCGACGGCTCGCCGTCGTCAGGCGCCGGCCCGACGAGCTCGGCGGCGGCCGTCGCGCCCCCGACGTCCGGTGCCGCGCCGACCAGCGCTGCCCCGTCCCCGAGCCTGCCCGGTGACGCGCTCGCCGCGGCGCGCGCGACCGTCAGCGAGCAGGCGGGGGCCGGGCAACTCTCCACCGAGTCGGCGCGGGAGCTGAACAAGCGGCTCGACGAGATCGAGCGGTTCATCACCAAGGGCGACGAGGAGAAGGCGGCGGACAAGGTGGCCGAGCTGCGCAGGAAGCTCGGCGAGCAGCGCAAGGACGGCAAGACGCAGCAGGCCGGGTACACCGCCGTGCTCGCCAGCCTGGACCGGCTCGCGGCGAGCCTGCCACCGCCCCGCAACGAGGACGACTGAGGCGCTCACCGCGGCCGGGTCCGCCGACGGTGCGTCAGCGGACGACGCGGCGCTGGGGGCGGGGCGGCGGGGTCGTGAGGGCGACCGGCTCCAGGACGACGGCGACGCGCGCCCCGCGCAGCGGGCTGCGCTCCACGACGAGGCGGCCGCCGGCGGTTTCCGCGACGCGTCGGACGATGTCCAGGCCCAGCCCGGTGGAGCCGGCGCCGCTGGAGCCGCGGCGGAGGGCACGCGCCGGGTCGGCGATGCCGGGGCCGGCGTCGTCGACGATGAGGCCGCGCGGGGAGACGTGGACCTCGAAGCCGGTGCCTTCCGGGGTGTGCTGGAAGACGTTGCCGAGCATGCAGTCGACCGCGGAGACCAGGTCGGACTCGGCGACCGGCACCCACACGGGCTCCTGGCCGCCGACGACCCGCCAGGGGCGCTGCTGGTCCTCGGCGAGCACCGACCAGAACGCGAGGCGGTCGGCGACGACCTCGACCAGGTCGGTGCTCTCGGGCACGCGGTCGGCGGCGGACCGGCGGGCGGTCGTGATGATCTGCTCGATCTCGTCGTCGAGGGCGTCGAACGCCTGGCGCATGCGTTCGCCGATCGGGCCCGGCGGCATCGCGTCGGCGTCCAGGCGCAGCGCCGTCAGGGGGGTGCGGAGGCGGTGGGAGAGGTCGGCGGCGAGCTCGCGTTCGGCGTCGGCGAAGGCGACCATCTGGTCCGCCATGCGGTTGAAGCTGCGCGCCGCGTCCCGCAGCTCCGGCGGGCCGTCCGGCTCGACGCGCGCGTGCAGGTCGCCGTCGCCGAAGGCCCGGGCGCCCTCCGCGAGGCGCTGTGTGGAGCGCACGATCTGCGCGCCGAGCCGGTCCGCGACCAGGATCGAGCCGCCGATGAGGACGACCGCGAGCCCGGCGAGGGCCAGCCAGGCGGCGCCGACACCGCGGCTGAGGTCGCCGTCGGACACGTACACCTCGACGACCGCGGTCCGGTCGCCGTCCAGGACAACCGTCTGGAGGTAGGCGACGCCGCCGGGCGCGTCGACGGTGAGCGACCTGCCCTGCGTGGCGGCGCGGTCCACCTCAACGGCTGCGGCGTGGCTGGTGCCGACCGTCGGCTCCCCGAGCAGGTGCACGGCGAGCCGCCCGCTCTGCCCGGCCGGCACCGTGGCGACGGCGCGGTCCAGGGCGCCGGATCCGTTGCCGGACGTTGACGCGAGGGCGGCGACCATCGCGTCGGCCTGGTAGCGGGCCTCGGCCAGGGCACGGTCGTGGGCGATCTCCTTGGTGACGTAGGCGAGCGGCACCAGGAAGGCCAGCGCGATCATCGAGGTGATCGCGAACGAGAGGCGCATGAGCGCGTTTCTCATGGCTGTGCGGGTGCCTGGTCCGGGTCGACGAGCATGACCCCGACCCCGCGGAACGTGCGCAGATACCGCGGCTGGGTCGCGCTCTCGCCGAGCTTGCGGCGCAGCCAGGACACGTGGACGTCGATCGTCTGGTCCTCGCCGGAGCTGTCGGGGCGCTGCCACACCTCGGTCAGCAGCTCCCGCCGGCTCACCACCCGGCCGGACCGCTGGGCGAGGTACGCCAGCAGATCGAACTCCTTCTTCGTCAGCTGCAGCGGCTGGCCGCCGATGGACGCGAACCGCTGCTGCGGGTTGACGTGCAGCGTGCCGATCGTCACGCCCGCCGGCACGGCGGCGGGTCCGGGGGTGCCTTGCCCGCGGCGCAGGACCGCGTTGATCCGCGCCGACATCTGGGCGCTGGAGAACGGCTTCGTCACGTAGTCGTCGGCGCCGGCGTCGAGCAGCCGGATGATGTCGCGTTCCGAGCGCCGGGCGGTGGCGACGATGACCGGCGCGTTGGAGATGCCGCGCAGCATCCGCAGCACGTCGAGCCCGTCCATGTCCGGCAGCCCGAGGTCGAGGATGACCAGGTCGGGCGGGTCGGTCGCGATGACCCGCAGCGCGGACCCGGCGTTGCCGACCGGACGCACCACGTGACCGGCGTCGGTCAACGCCCTGGACAGGGCGCCGGACACGGCGACGTCGTCCTCGACGAGCAGGATCAGCGGCATGGCAACACGGTAACCGCCGGGTTTGCCATGTGGAGCGGGGCGGGTGAGAAGATCTGCCGGTGCGGGTCAGACGTGCGGCGGTGCCGGTGCTGCTGTGGTGCCTGGCGACCACGGCGAGTATCGGCGTCGCGTCGCTGGCGCTGCGCCCCGTGCTGCGCACGGCCGTGCCGTCCGACTCGCTGCCCGTGCCGGCCGCGGAGGCGCGCGGGCCGGGCGACCTGATCCCGCAGCCCGGCCTGCCGCCGCTCACCACGCCGGTCTCCCCGCCCGCGGCCGCCGGGACCACGCCGCAGGCGCCGACCTCGGCGGTGCCGCGCACGTCGGCGGCCGCCACCCCGACCGCGAAGGTCACGACCGCCGCCCCCGCCCGCGTCGTCGACGGCTGGACCGTGACGACCGGCGCCGATGGCGTCGACACGTACCTGCGCTCGTTCCGGTCCGAGGGCGGCGACGCGGTCATCCGCATCCGCGACGGTGCCGTCTCCGTCGTCACGGCGACGCCCCGCGACGGGTATTCCGTGTCGCGGGGGCAGACCGAGCCGAGCCGGCTGGTCGTGCAGTTCATCTCCGCCGGTGGCGACGCCGCCTTCCTCGTCGATGCGATGTGGTGGCAGGGCGCCCCGCACGGCACCGTCACCCGCATCGGGACCTGACCGCCTCGACCGGGCGTGCTACACAGGCGGTGACGTTTCCCGGGAGGTTGTCATGATCGATGTCGGCGAGGTCACCAGCGCGGTCGTGCCGTTCGTTTCCGCGGCGGTCGGCGCGTACGGCACAGCGGTCGTCCAACGCGTCGCCGACCAGGCCAGTGACGCGACCGTGGACGGCACCATCGGCGTGGGGCGGCGGGTGCTGGCGCGGCTCTTCCGGTCCGGCCGCGGCGCGCAGATCGAGGGGGCGGTCGTCGATCTCGCCGGGTCGCCCGCCGACGAGGACCTCGCCGAGATCGTGCGGGCACAGGTGCGCGCCGCGCTCGCGCAGGACCCGGAGCTCGCGGCCGAGATCGCCCGGCTGCTGCCGGCCCGGCCCGGCTTCACCATCACCAAATCCAATGGCGTCCAGGTCGGCGAAAACAATACGCAGACCAACCACTTCGGTGCGTGACCTGCGGAAAAACTGTTATCCGCGGCGCCGGAGAACGTCGGGGCGACCAGGACAAATCTTAAAGTTCAGCTAATGCGCTCCGCAGGTTCCGGCGTTTACCGTCGATGCGTGACCACCGCCCGGATCGTGTCCACAGGTCTGCCGGGGCTGCGCCTGCACCCCGCGGACCGGACCGCGGCTGCGCACAGCACCGCGGCACCGTCGGTCGGGGCCGCCACCCCGACCGCGGTGGACCTCCCTCCCCGCCGCGGCGGGGGTGGCGGCCGGTGATGTCGAACCAACCGGCCGAGGCCCCGGAAGCAGAGACCTCGGACGCGCCCGCCACCGAGGCACCGGTCGAGGAGGCCGCGGCGACGGAGGCATCGGAAGCACCGAAGGCTTCTGAAAGCGCGGACTCCACCGGTACCGCGGAAGCAGCGGAAATCGAGGGGGCCGGGGAGCGCGGGCGGGACGGCTGGCGCAGGGTCGGGGCGGTCCTGATCGTGCTGGTCGCCGCGTTCGCCGTCGTGGTCCTCTGGGCGAGGCCCGCCCACGAGCCGACGGCCCCCACGGCGCAGCGCAGCACCGCACCGGTCGCGGTGACGTCGCTGAACCCGACGGACATCGCGTACCTGCAGCTGATGATCTCCCTGAACACCAGCGCCGGGCAGCTGTTCGACCTCATCGTCACCGGCGGCGACCCGGCGCTCACGCCGATCGCCCGCTCCGCCGCCGACGGTCACCGGGCCGAGCTCGCCGCGTTGCGCAAGGCCCTCGCGGACGGTGGCGCCGTCGAGGACTCCAGCATCCACGCCGGGCACGACCTGCCCGGGATGGTCGTCGACGCCGACATGGCGGCGATCCGCGCCGTGCCCGCCGCGCAGCAGCCGGCGAAGGCCCTCGAGGTGCTCCGCGACCACCTGACCGGCACCACCGCGCTGTGCGGGTCAGAGGCGAAGAACGGCGCCGACCCCGCCACCAAGGCCGCCGCCCAGCAGGTCCTGGACGCGCACAGCAAGCTGCTGGCGCAGCTTCCCACGATGTAACTTTCGCCCTTCACGCCCGGCTGACCTGCGGTTTTGCTCGTACCGTGGCGGCGGCGACGACACGTGCGATCGCCCGCTCCTAGCGTCGGCCTGCCACTGCCACGACTCCCGTCCCGGTGGCAGTTTCGACTGAGGAGGGTGTGGTGAGAAGACTCTGGGCCGCCGTCGCGGCCAGCAGCCTGGCCGTTGTCGGCGCGGTCGTCGTCATCGGGCTCAACAGCACGGCGTCGGCGGCCGTGGGCGGCACCGGCACGGGCTACCTGAGCACGCGCGGCAACCAGATCATCGACGCCGGCGGCAACCCGGTGCGCCTGACCGGCATCAACTGGTTCGGCATGGAGACCGACAACAAGACGTTCCACGGCCTGTGGGCCCGCCCGTGGCGCGACCACATCGACCAGATGGCGAGCCTCGGCTACAACACGCTGCGCGTGCCGTTCTCCGAGGACGCCCTGAAGCCCGGCGCGACCGCCAACAGCGTCGACGGCTACACCAACCCCGACCTGCAGGGCCTGACCCCGCTGCAGATCCTCGACAAGGTCGTCGCCTACGCCGGCACGAAGGGCATGCGCATCCTGCTGGACCGGCACCGCCCGACCAGCGCCGGTCAGAGCGCCCTCTGGTACGTGTCGGCGACGCCGGAGTCGACCTGGATCAGCAACTGGCGTTCGCTCGCCCAGCACTACGCCAACAACCCGACCGTCGTCGGCGCGGACCTGCACAACGAGCCGCACGCGGACGGTACGGACCCGAACGGCACCGGGTCGTGCTGGGGCTGCGGCGACGTGAACCGGGACTGGCGCCTGGCCGCCGAGCGCGCCGGCAACGCCATCCTGGAGGTCAACCCCAACTGGCTCATCGTCGTGGAGGGCGTCAGCTGCCCCAGCGGCGGCAACGCCAACGCGTGGGACAACATCCCCGACGAGCCGTGCGGCTGGTGGGGCGGCAACCTGTCGAAGGCCGGCCAGTTCCCGGTCCGGCTCAACAAGGCCAACAAGCTCGTCTACTCCGCGCACGAGTACGGCAACTCCGTCTACCACCAGGCGTGGTTCGACGACCCGGCGTTCCCGAACAACCTCCCCGCCATCTGGGACCAGTTCTGGGGTTACCTGGAGAAGCAGAACATCGCGCCGGTGCTCGTCGGCGAGTTCGGCTCGACGTTGCAGAGCCCGCAGGACGTGCTGTGGCTGAAGAAGCTCATGGAGTACATGGGCACCGGCGTCACCGGCATGGACTTCACCTACTGGTCCTGGAACCCCAACTCCGGCGACACGGGCGGCATCGTCGGCGACGACTGGAAGACGGTCAACCAGCAGAAGCAGTCGATCCTGCAGCCGTACCTCATCCCGCCCGTCGGCGGCACGAACCCGACCGGCTCGGTCTCGCCGTCGCGCTCGGTCTCGCCGTCGGTCTCGACGTCGCCGTCCGGCAACACGGGCACCGGCTCCTGCACCGCCACCGTCCGCATCGACAACGCGTGGCAGGGCGGCTACCAGGCGGCCGTCACGGTGAAGAACACCGGCAGCGCCGCGGTCAACCCGTTCTCGATCACGTGGACGGTCCCGTCGGGCGTGACCCTCGCCAGCGGCTGGAACGCCACGGTGACCCAGTCGGGCACCACGTTCACCGCCGCCGGCCCCTCCTGGGCCCCGTCCCTCGCCGCGGGCGCGTCGGTGTCGGTCGGCTTCACCGCCAACGGCCCCTCCACCCCCGCCCCGAGCAACGTCAAGCTCAACGGCGTGACCTGCTCCTGACGCTGTACTGACCCCGCCGCGCCGGTCTTGGTCCCAGGACCGGCGCGGCGGCTCAGCACGCGCAGTCGAACGCGAGCCCGCTGCCGACGGGCTTCGCCCGCCACGCCGCCCGTACCGGCGGTAACCGCTCGATCTGGCCGCGCACGGCCGCGAGGGCCGCCTCCCGGCCCGCTCCCACCGGCGTGAAGTCGAACCCGCTGTCACTTGGACGCAGCTCGCCGATGCCCGCGAGCTCGATCCCGTCGGCGAACCACAGCTGGAGACTCACCTGCCACAGCTCCGGCCCGACCTCCACGTCGTCCGAGCCTTCCGTGCCTTCCGTGCCGCCCGCATCGTGAACGTCGACGACGGCGAGCTGCCGGGTGAAGTCGAGCGACGGCAGCCCGCCGTTCCACGAGTACCGCCCCCACTGCACGATGAACCCGTCGGCGTCCGCCCCCGGGTCGAGCCCGTCGATCTCGACCTGCACGAACGCCTCGAACGCCCGCCACGCCGCCTCGACGTCGTCGACGCCCGCCGGATCGAGCCCGTGCCCCGCGAGGCACCGCTCGAACAGTTTCCCAGCTGCCCGCCACGAGACTCCCACCGCCGCATTCTCCACGGCGGTCAGGGGTGGTGCCTGGTCCGGCGCCACAGGGATCTGGCGGCGGACACGAGGGTCAGGACGAGGGCGGCGTTCGCCGCGGCGATCACGCCGAACGACAGTCCGAAGAGGACGGCCGGGAGATGGCCGGCAACGTTGACGACGTCGAGGACGAGCGGGAGCCACGCGTGCCACAGCAGGCCCAGCGGCACGGTCAGGGCGATCGCCGTCCAGAACAGCGGCGTGGCGAAGTCGGCCGACGGGGACTCGTGGTCGAGCCGGCCGAGCTCGGTCATGGCGCCACAAGCGACCGCGCTGACCGCCGCGACGTAGACCGCGACGGCCTTCCGGACCCGGCCCGGGTGCGTCGCGGGCGGGTGCGGGGCGCGGGCGAACCGCGTCCACCGCTCCGCCTCGTCGTCCCCGGTCGGGTCCCGGCTCATGACCTGTCCTCGCGCTGATCTCCCGACCCCAGTGTGCCGCCCCGCCGCACCGCGGCCGGTGCGAACGCGGGAATCAGCCGGTGCGGTAGCGGGCGGCCAGGTCGTCCATGAGCTTGTCGAGGCGGTTGTCGACGGTCTGGCGGGACGGGTCCTCGTCGAACCAGGCCACGATCTCGCGTGCGCCCACGTGGAAGGGGACGGTGGCGACGTAGTCGGGGACGAGGGCGCGCAGCTTGCTGTTGTCGAAGACCATCGAGTGGGCCTTGTCGCCGAGGAGGCCGGCGCCCCAGTCCGGGTCGGCGGCGGCGATCGCGTCCGACGGGACGTGGACGAGCTTGGCGGTGACGCCGAGCGCGGCGGCCATGTGTTCGGCGATCTGGTTCCAGGTGAGGACGTCGTCGCTGGTGATGTGGAAGACGTCGCCGATGGCACGGGGGTGGCCGAGCAGCGGGACGAAGCCCCGGGCGAAGTCGGTGTGGTGCGTGAGGGTCCACAGGGACGTGCCGTCGCCGTGGATGACGACCTCGCGGCCGGCGCGCATGCGGGCGGGTGCGGTCCAGCCGCCGTCGAAGGGCACGAGGGTGCGGTCATACGTGTGGGAGGGGCGCACGATGGTCGCGGGGAACCCGGACTCCCGGTACTCCCGCACGAGGAGGTCCTCGCAGGCGATCTTGTCCCGGCTGTACTGCCAGAAGGGGTTGCGCAGCGGGGACGACTCGACGACGGGCAGCCGGGCCGGCGGGGTCTGGTAGGCCGACGCGGAGCTGATGAAGACGTACTGACCGGTCCGGCCGCGGAACAGCTCGACGTCGGTGCGCACGTGCTCCGGCGTGAACGCGACCCAGTCCACCACCGCGTCGAAGGTCAGGCCATCGAGCGCGGCGTGGGCGGACAGCGGGTCCCGGATGTCGCCGCGAAGGACCGTGACGCCCGGCGGGAGCGGCCGGGTCGTGCTGGTGCCACGGTTCAGCACGTACAGGTCGATGCCGCGGGAGACGGCCAGGTCGGTGCAGGCGGAGCTGATGATGCCGCTGCCGCCGATGAAGAGGACCCTCATCCTCAGCTCTCCACCCAGCCGTGGGTCCGCGCGAAGCTGACCAGATGCTGGCGCGCCTGCGAGATCTGGCTGCCGGTGAGCGACGGGACGTGCTGGATGAGCAGCTCGGTCACCTCGGCGGAGAACTCGCGGCTGCTGAGCACGTCGCACAGGCCGTCGTCGTCGCCGGGCTCGGCGTCCTCGTCGTCGTGGTGCACGGGCCGCGACGGCCGGGCGTGCTCGCGGCGCGCGGGCGCGTCGAGGATGCGCACGGTGGCGACCTTCAGGCCCCGCTCGCCCTCCTCGACCTCGTATTCGACGCGCATCCCCGGATGCACGAGGTGCCGCTGCTCGCCGAAGTCGTTGGCGTGGACGAACACGTCCTCGCCGCCCGCGTTGGGGGCGATGAACCCGTAACCACGCACCTCGTCGAACCGCAGAATTCTGCCTGTCTCCACCACGACCACCACCAGCCATCGAGCCGGCCCGCGTCCGCTGGGTCCGGCACATCAGAGCATAGGACCACCGAGGCGCTTCTTCTGCACCTTGCCCATGGCGTTGCGTGGTAGCGCCTCGACCAGGTGCACCACGCGCGGCCGCTTGTGCACGGAGAGTTGCCTGGCGACGAAGTCGACGAGGTCATCCGCGCCCAGCGCCGCGCCGGGGGAGACGACGACGTACGCGGTGACCGCCTCGCCGAGGTCGGCGTGCGGGGTGCCGATCACGGCCGCCTCGCGGACCGCGGGGTGCGCCAGCAGGGCGTCCTCGACCTCGCCGGCGCCGATGCGGTAGCCGCCGGACTTGATGAGGTCGGTCGAGGCGCGGCCGACGATCCGGTGCCGGCCGTCGGGGGTCTTGCGGGCGATGTCGCCGGTGCGGAACCAGCCGTCCACCAGGTCGGCGGGCTGGTGGACGTACCGCCGCAGCAGCATGGGTCCGCGCACCCACAGCTCCCCGATGTCGCCGTCGGACGCCTCGACGCGGGTCTCGACGCCGCGCACGGGGACGCCGACGTCCCCCGGGAAGCGGGCGCCGTCGAAGCGGCTGCTGATCGTGATCAGGGTTTCGGTCATGCCGTACCGCTCGACGGGTGTGTGGCCGGTCAGCGCGCGCAGGCGCTCGAAGACCGGCACGGGGAGGGCGGCGCTGCCGGAGACGAGCAGCCGCGCGCGGGACAGCGCCCGGGCCGCGGCGGGCTGCGCGCAGATCCGCGACCACACGGTCGGCACGCCGAAGTAGAGGGTCCCACCGGCGGCGGCATACCGCTCAGGTTGCGGTTTCCGCGTGTGTACGAGCGGAGAACCGGCCCGCAGCGCACCGAGCACCCCGAGCACCAGACCGTGCACGTGAAACAGCGGCAGGCCGTGCACGAGCCGGTCGTCCGGCGTCCAGTCCCACGCGTCGGCGACGGCGTCCACGCCGGCCTCGAGCGACGCGTGCGTGTGCACGACGCCCTTGGGTGCGCCGGTGGTGCCGGAGGTGTACATGATGAGCGCCGGGGACTCGGGCGCCGGGGTGGGCAGGCTGATCGACGAGCGCCGGGTGACGTCGACGGTGTCCAGGACGACCGATGCCCCGGAGTCGTCGAGAATGTGTGAGCGCTCGGCCGGGCCGGCGTCGGACGGCACGGGCACGACCGCGGCGCCGGCGAGGAGCCCGCCGACGACGGCGACGACCGTCTCCAGGGACGGGGTCGCGTCGACGGCGACGGTGGCCGCGCCGTGCACGTCCGCGGCGACCGCGAGGGCCGCGCCGAGCAGTGCCTCGGAGGACAGGGTCCGGCCGTCGACGGTCACCGCGTCGGGCCGGTCGGCGGATCCCGGGCCGGTGGTGCCGGCGAGCAGGCGCATGACGACCATCCTCCCATTTCGTGATCCGATGGTGTCTTGACACCTTCATTTGTGAGCGTTAACACTGTGCCGAGCAACACCCCCGCCACGGACTTGAAACGTTTACCGGCTTTCAAGTCCTCCATGACCAAGACACCCACAGATTTCTGCCGGCACCGTTGATAGCGCTCACATGGGCCGTCACCGGGCGCTGCACCCTGCGTACACCGTGGAGGACACCCCAGATGAAGTTCACCAGAGCACTGGCCGCCGCGGGCCTCAGCCTCGCCGTCGCGATCGGCGTCACGGGCTGCGGCTCCGCCGAGAAGACCGCCGACAAGGAGGCGGGCGCCGCCGCCGGCGCGGGCAGCCTCATCGGCGTCACGATGCCGACGAAGTCCTCCGAGCGGTGGATCGCCGACGGCAACAACGTCAAGGCGGCGCTGGAGAAGCTCGGCTACAAGGTCGACCTGCAGTACGCGGAGAACGACATCCCGACCCAGGTCAACCAGATCGAGAACCAGATCACCAAGGGCGCCAAGCTGCTCATCATCGCCTCGATCGACGGCACCGCCATCACGACCCAGCTGCAGCAGGCCGCGGACAAGAAGATCCCGGTCATCGCGTACGACCGGCTCATCCGCAAGTCCCCGAACGTCGACTACTACGCCACCTTCGACAACTACAAGGTCGGCGTGCAGCAGGCGACGTCGCTGCTGGTCGGCCTCGGCCTGAAGAAGGAGGACGGCAGCGACGGCACCGCGACCGGGCCGTTCAACATCGAGCTGTTCGCGGGCTCGCCCGACGACAACAACGCCACCTTCTTCTTCAACGGCGCGATGGACACGCTCAAGCCGTACATCGACAAGGGCACCCTCGTGGTGAAGTCCGGGCAGACCGACTTCAAGACCGTCGCCATCCTCCGGTGGGACCCCGCCACGGCGCAGAAGCGCATGGAGGACATCATCACCAAGACCTACGTCGGCGGCACCAAGGTCCAGGGCGTGCTGTCCCCGTACGACGGCCTCTCGATCGGCATCCTGTCGGCGCTGAAGAGCAGCGGCTACGGCACCGCCGGCCAGCCCTACCCGATCGTCACCGGCCAGGACGCGGAGAAGGCGTCGGTCAAGTCCATCATCGCCGGTGAGCAGTACGCGACGATCTACAAGGACACCCGCAAGCTCGCCGACGTCACCGTGAAGATGGCCGACGCGGTCCTCAAGGGCGGCAAGCCGGAGACCAACAACACCAAGGACTACGACAACGGCGTGAAGGTCGTCCCGTCGTACCTCCTGGAGCCGGTCATCGTCTACAAGTCGAACTACAAGACGGTCCTCATCGACTCGGGCTACTACACCGAGAGCGACCTCAAGTAGCCATGTCCCAGGCTCAGTCCGACGTAATCCTGCGGATGCGCGGCATCACCAAGACGTTTCCCGGCGTTGCCGCGCTGCAGGATGTGAACCTCGAGGTCCGCCGCGGGGAGATCCACGCGATCTGCGGTGAGAACGGCGCCGGGAAGTCGACCCTCATGAAGGTGCTGTCCGGCGTGTACCCGCACGGCTCGTACACCGGCGACATCGACTTCGACGGGGAGCCCTGCCACTTCGGCGGGATCCGCGACAGCGAGCGGCGCGGCATCGTCATCATCCACCAGGAGCTGGCGCTCATCCCGCACCTGTCGATCGCGGAGAACATCTTCCTCGGCAACGAGCGGGTGCATCGCGGCCTGATCGACTGGAACCGCACGAATGCCGACGCCGGCGCGCTCCTGCGCCGGGTCGGCCTCCGTGACAACCCGGTCACCCCGGCGATGGACCTCGGCGTCGGCAAGCAGCAGCTCGTCGAGATCGCCAAGGCGCTGTCCAAGGAAGTCCGCCTGCTGATCCTCGACGAGCCGACCGCGGCGCTCAACGAGTCGGACTCCCAGCACCTGCTGGACCTGCTGCGGGAGTTCCGCGAGCGCGGCATCACCTGCGTGATCATCTCGCACAAGCTCAACGAGATCGAGGCGGTCGCCGACACCACCACGATCCTGCGCGACGGCCGCACCATCGAGACCCTCGACATGCGCGGCAAGGGCGTGACGGAGGACCGCATCATCTCCGGCATGGTCGGCCGGGACCTGTCGCACCGCTTCCCGCCGCGGTCGCCGTCCCCGGATCTTCCGGGCTTCGGCGACGAGGCGCTGCGGATCGAGGACTGGACCGTGCACAGCCCCACCCAGCACGGGCG
Source organism: Dactylosporangium maewongense (assembly GCF_039531485.1). NCBI lineage: Bacteria > Bacillati > Actinomycetota > Actinomycetes > Micromonosporales > Micromonosporaceae > Dactylosporangium > Dactylosporangium maewongense. Next base: position 385,441 of record NZ_BAAAQD010000009.1, read on the forward strand.
GGTCGTCGTCGACCGGGCGTCGTTGTCGGTGCGCCGCGGCGAGATCGTCGGGCTCGCCGGACTCATGGGCGCCGGGCGCACCGAGCTCGCGATGAGCGTCTTCGGGCGCAGCTACGGCACCGGCATCAGCGGCCAGGTGTACAAGGACGGCGTCCCGGTCGAGCTGCGGACCGTCGGCGACGCGATCGCGCACGGCATCGCGTACGCCACCGAGGACCGCAAACGGTACGGCCTCAACCTCATCGAGGACATCCAGCGCAACGTCTCCGGCGCCGCGCTGCCGCGCATCGCCAAGGGCGGCTGGGTCGACGAGAACCGCGAGTTCCGGGTCGCCGAGGACTACCGGCACAGCCTCAACATCAAGGCGCCCGGCGTCGGCGCCGTCACCGGGACACTCAGCGGCGGCAACCAGCAGAAGGTCGTGCTCGCCAAGTGGATCTTCACGGACCCTGACGTGCTGATCCTCGACGAGCCGACCCGCGGCATCGACATCGGCGCCAAGTACGAGATCTACACGATCATCAACCGGCTCGCCGACGAGGGCAAGGCGATCCTGGTCATCTCCTCCGAGCTGCCGGAGCTGCTCGGCATCTGCGACCGCATCTACGCCCTGTCGGCGGGCCGGGTCACCGGCGAACTGCCCCGCGCCGACGCGACCCCCGAGCGGCTCATGCAGCTCATGACCAGCTTTAAGGAACGCTCATGACGACCATCGTGGAGGCCGACGCGGAGACCGTGGCGCCGACCCGCTTCTCGGTCAACCTGCGCCAGAGCGGCATCTACATCGCGTTCGCCGCGATCGTGGTCCTGTTCGAGGTCCTGACGTCCGGCTCGCTGCTGGAGCCGCAGAACATCTCGAACATCGTCGTGCAGAACTCGTACATCCTGATCCTCGCCATCGGCATGATCCTGATCATCATCGCCGGGCACATCGACCTGTCCGCGGGCTCCGTCGTCGCGGTCACCGGCGCCGTCGCCGCGGTGCTCATGGTCGACCTGGACGTGCCGTGGCCCGTCGCGATCCTGGCCACCCTCGCCGTCGGGGCGCTCATCGGCGCCTGGCAGGGGTTCTGGATCGCGTACTTCGGGATCCCGGCGTTCATCGTCACGCTCGCCGGCATGCTCGTCTTCCGGGCGCTCACCATGACCGTCCTGGGCAACCAGGGCATCGGCCCGTTCCCCGACGACGTGCGGACCCTCGCCAACGGCTTCACGCCGGGCTTCCTGAACAACATCGGCCTCGGCGTCCTCGGCGGCGCGGACCTCTTCACGCTCCTCGTCGGCCTGGCGGCGGTCGCCGGGATCGTGGTCGTGCAGTGGCGGGCCCGCAGCGGCCGCATCGGCTACGGGCAGGCCGTCGACAGCCTTCCCGTGTTCGTCGCGAAGATCGCCGGCGCGTCGCTCGTGCTGATGTTCATCATCGTCCAGCTGGCCCGCTTCAAGAACCTGCCATGGGTGCTGGTCCTGCTCGCCGCGCTCGTCCTGCTGTACACGCTGATCTCCCAGCGCACCGTCTTCGGCCGGCACATCTACGCCGTCGGTGGCAACCTGCAGGCCGCCGGGCTCTCCGGCGTCAAGGTCAAGTCGGTGACCTTCTGGATCTTCGTGAACATGGGGCTGCTCGCCTCGATCGCCGGCATCATCTTCGCCGGCCGGCTCAACCAGGCCGGCCCGACCGCCGGCAACGCGTTCGAGCTGGACGCGATCGCCGCGGCGTTCATCGGGGGCGCGGCGGTGCAGGGCGGTGTCGGGAAGGTCGTCGGCGCCATCACCGGCGGCCTCATCATGGCCGTCATCAACAACGGCATGTCCCTCATCGGCTCCCCGAGCGAGCGGGTCATGCTCGTGAAGGGTCTGGTCCTGCTGGCGGCGGTCGCGTTCGACGTCTGGGCGAAGCGCCGGGCGGGCCGCTCCCGCTGAGGTCTCGCCGGTACGTGACCTGGGCGGGACGCGAACCGGTGGATGATGGAGGCCCAGGGGATGCTGACGGTCCCCTGGGCCTCCTGGTCGTTGCGGGCCGCTCGTCGTGGTCCGCTCAGCTTCGTTGCGGGGGCGCTCGTCGTGGTCCGCTCAGCTTCGTTGCGGGTGCGCTCGTCGTGGCCCGGTCAGCTTTCGTTGCGGGGCGCTCGTCGTGGCCCGGTCAGCGCACCGTCCACGCGATCGCGGGCGGGCGGACCCGCGCGCACACCGGATCGCCCGCCGCGTCGGTCAGCCCGAGCCGGCCGTGCAGCGTGCCGGCCCCGTCGTGCGCCGCGCGCAGCACCTCGGTCGGGATGTCGCCGAACATGAGCTTCGCCCGGCGGAACATCGCGAACTCGTCGCCCGTCACAGCGCCCCAGCTCAGGTAGAGGAACCGCGCCCCGGGCCGCCCGTGCACCCACGGCCCGCCCACGTCGAGCAGCCCGTCGACCTCCCGGCTGGTCACCTCCAGGTCCCAGGTCACGTCCGGCGCGTCGGCCCGGACCCTGTCCACCACGTCGGCCTTGCGCTGCACGCCCACGTGCACGTTGTGCAGCCGCAACTCGTCGGCACCGGGGCGCCGCCCCGGCAGGTCGGTGCCCTCGATCCGGATTCGCACACCCCTGACCCTATGCCGCTCGGCTTTACAGCGCCGCGATCGACGCGGGGGCCCGCTCCTGCCGGGCGAGTGTCCTGACCACCGGCAGCGCCCCGTGCCGCCACACCGCCAGCCTGCCGAGCAGCTCCACGGTCGCCGCGACGGCTTCCGGCGGCAGCTGCGGCGTCGGTACGTCGAGGCTCACCGCCAGGTCGTCCACGTGCACGACGAGCTCCAGCACCCGGGTCAGCAGGAAGTCGTCGACCGTCAGCCCCCACTTCCCGACGTCCACGATCCGCTCCGGATGCTGCGCCGGCACGGTCGTGCGCAGCTCGTCCAGCGCCGCGTCGACCTCGGCGGCCAGCTCGGCGGCGCTGGTCAGCGCGGCGGCCTCCTCACCCCGCGAACGGATGAAGACGTTGTCGTCGCTGTCCCTGCCCGACCCGACCCAGCCCGCGCCGGTGAAGTGGTCCAGAACGGGGACGGCGGCCTCACCCGGCGGCCCCGCGAGCAGCGTCACGGTCCTGGTGACCTGATTGGCGAGGTGCCGGGCCAGCCCGCCGACGGTGAACCCGGGCAGCGCACTCGGCTCGCCCCACCTCGCCGTCACGGCCGGGTCCCGCAGCAGCCCCGCGGCGGTCTCACTGGCATCGAGAAACGCGGATCGCATCACTCGTCGATCCTATTCGGCCTTTTGTTGAGGGCCCTCACGATGAGGGGGTACCGTTTACGGGGTGAACGATCTCGACCTCGCCGACCAGCTGCTGGGCTGCGTGACCCAGATCCGCCGGGTCCTGGACACCCGCCTCCAGCGGCACGGCGTGTCCGTCGCCCGCAAGCGGGTCCTCGGCGCCCTGGCCGCCGGCCCTGCCCGGCAGAGCGAGCTCGCGACCGCGCTGGACGTCGCCCCGCGCACGATCACCGAGCTGATCGACGGCCTGTCCCGCGACGGCCTGGTCCAGCGCACCGACGACCCACGCGACCGCCGCGCCCGCCTGGTCCGCCTCACCCCCGCCGGCGAACACGCCAACACCCTGGCCACCGCGACCCGGCACGAGTTCCTGGCCGAGCTCTTCGCCGACCTGACGACCGAGGAGTGCGCCGCCCTGGCGCACACCCTCGCCACCCTGCGCACCCGCGCCACCGCACTGACCTGAACCAGCCCGGAGAACCCAGCACGGAGGACTCCATGTCACTCAACCTCGCCGAGAAGGCCCAGACCGCCGCCGAACTCCAGGCAAACCAGCGCCTGACCGGCCGCACACCCGACGCCCTGGCGGCCGACCTCGGCTTCACCACCGCTTACCTCGACGACCTCCTGCACCTGCGCCCCGCCATCGACCCCGCCGACGTCTGGCTCCTGCGTGACCACCTCGAACGCGAGGTCCTCACCCACGGCGGCACCCCCGTCCCCTACACCGTCCTCACCGAACCCGCCCGCGCCGCCGCCACCACCTGGTTCAACCTCCGTCCCCTGCCCTGACACCGCCGTTGCCCGCCGCCCGGCGATGATCTACATTCCGTTCCGGCACGGCGTCGCCGGGAGCGGGAGAGCGCGTGAACAGTTGGCACCATGCGGTCTCGGCGGCGCGCAAGTGGGGCGGCACCCCTGAGGACTACATCGAGTTGGAGGAGTTCCTCGATTCCTCCAAGAAGATCATCGGCGACGTCCGGCACCGGTCGCTCTACCACCACACCGAGGGCGTCTGGCTGTGCCAACGCATCTTCGGCCGCACCATCGAAGTCTCCCGGAGCGCCGGTGGGACGGTCCAGGTCCCCGTCCGGCTGATCGCGGAGCGGCACGTCCTGGAAGATCTCGGCTGGCTCCCTTCACCGGCCGACTACATCGCCGGCATGCCGATCGCGCCGTGGATGTCCGGCGCGCAACGCAAGCAACTGCCGCTGTCCCACCTTCTGCAGAGCGAACCCCGGACCGAGGAGCCAGCCGAATGAGCCACTTCAACTTTCTCGGCATCCCGGTCGACGGGACCATCATCCGCCCCGCCCCCACGGTGCAGCAGCGCCCGCTGTCGGACCTCGAACCCCTGATCCGCGCACTCCTCGCCGACGACGCGATCGTCGAGTTCGGCTGGACGCAGTACACGCCCTACTACAACGACGGGGACCCGTGCGTGTTCAGCGTCGACACGCCATGGTTCCGGACTCCCGAGGACCCGGCCCTCGAGCCGCAGTTGACCCACCAGCTCCGGCTCGAGGATGGACAACACCCGTCGCTGGGCCGCCGGCAGGGCAAGTGGGTCAACGGGCAGAGGTACAGCGCATACACCGGCCCGGACGAGGAGCGGTACGACCGGGCCCGCGCACTCACCGACGCCTTCGAGAGCGAAGCGTTCAACCAGGTGCTGCTCGACGCATTCGGCGACCACGCACACATCACCGTCCGCCGCGACGGCATCACCGTCGACAGCTACTCGCACGACTGACACCTGCCCTCACCGGCCCGGCACGACGATCGGACTCCGCGGCCCGCGGCGCACCTGTGGCGGCGACGGTGCTGCTCGACGGTCCCGGCGAACGTCCGCACGCCCCGGTCCGGCCTGCCGGGTTCGCCGGCGCCCCGCTGTGATCCAAGGACGGTTCTGGTCGCGCGGGCGGCCGGATTCGTCCTTCGATCTCTCGTAGTGTGGGCGACCAGTGCGGCGTGTGATGGCCGGGCTGCCTGAGCGGGCCGTGCGGTGTGCCGCCGCGGTGTTCGCTTTCATGGCTCTGAGGGTGTGGCATCGCGGGGGCTCTGCTGTTTGATCGCTGTGTCCGGTCGGTGGTGGTGGGGTTTGCCTGGGGCTTGCTGGGTTTGCCGAGGCTGCTGTGATCCAAGGATGGTTCTGGTCGTGGGCGGCCGGAATCGTCCTTGGATCATGTGGTGCGTGGGCGAGCCGTGTGGGGTTGCGTGAGTGGGTGACCGGGGTGTGCCGAAGGGTTCAGCGGCTGCGATGTTCGTCGTCGAGGCCCTGACCGGGGTGGCTTCGCTGGCGATGCGGGGGCGCTGCTGATTGATCGCTGTGTCCGGTCAGCGGTGATGGAGGTTCGCCAGGCTTTGGGATGCATGTCGCGGGCCGGGACGACGGGCTGGCTCGCGGTCGCACGGATCAGCCGCGGTGCAGCTCGATCGCGGAGAGCTGGCCGGCGGGCTGGACGTTGTCGGAGGAGATGTAGATGCGGATGCAGCGGTGGTTGCCTGAGGGGACGGTGAGTGTGGCGTGCTGGCCGGTGGTGGGGTCGAAGTCGCTGCTCCGGGGGTCGCTCGGGGACGTACTGACGGGGCCCGAGTGGGCTGGGCGCGGTCGTGAGGGGTCAGCCGCGGTACAGCTCGATCGCGGAGAGCTGGCCGGCGGGCTGGACTGTGTTGGAGGAGATGAGGATGCGGACGTAGCGGTGGTTGCCGGAGTTGACGGCGAGTGTGGCCTGCTGGCCGCTGTTGGGGTCGAAGCGGCAGGCGGCGCCCGGGATGAGGACGGAGAAGGTGGCGCCGTCGGGGCTGCCGAGGACGGTCACGGTCTGGGTGCGGGCGGGCCAGGCGGACGACGGGGGCAGGCGCAGGACGATGCGGCGGACCGCGACCGGGGCGCCGAGGTCGACCTGGATCCACTGGGGGAAGGCGTTGTTGCGGCTCTCCCAGTAGCTCATCGGGTCGCCGTCGGTGGTGCGGCTCGCGACATACGAGTCGGTGTGGCTGCTCTCCGTGGCCGGTCGGCCGCGTGCGACGTCGGTGCCGGTGTCCAGCGGCAGCGGGGGCGCGCCCGTGGCCGAGGTCGTGAGGCTGGGGCCGGCGGACGCCGACGCCTGGGTGGAGCCGCGGGGCGAGGCGGACGTGCTGGCCCGAGGGGAGGCGCTGCCGCTCGCCGATGCCGCCGCGGACGGGGTGCCGGGCGCGGCGCCGGGGGCCGTCGCCGTCTGCGGCCCGACGTCGCCGGCGAGGTCGGCGCCGTCGCCGCCGCGCGGCCAGAACGCGACCAGGCCCGCGACGGCGAGCAGCACCACGACCACCGCCGCGGCGGCCAGCAGCGCCAGCCCGTTGCGGGCGCGGCGGACCGCGGACGGCGGGTCGGGCGGCAGCGGCGCGGGCGGCATGGGCAGCAGGTCGGCGCGCTGGAACTCGCGCGCCTGCCCGTTGGTCACGCCGCCGCCGGGGTGCCGCTCGGCGAGCTCCCGCTCGGCGGCCTCGCCCCACGCCGAGGACGTGCCCTCCACGACGAGGTCGACGGCGGCGGGAATGTCGGACAGGAGCGCGGTGAACATCGCCGACAGCGGCGGCCACACCAGGTCGTCGATCGTCTCCCCGGCGCTGCCGACGACGACCCGGTAAGCACCCGGCCGATCAGCGAACGAAGCCGGGACCGAGGGACCATCGGGGAGACCCGCATCCACAGCGGCGAACGACTCAGTGACGGCCGCGGTGGCAGGCAATGAGGCGCGGCCCTTCGCGGGTGGCGGGGGAGGGCCGGGGAACGCATGGATCCCGCCGCCGCTTAACCGCACCTGCCAGCCCATGTCCATCGCATACGTGGCGGGGGAGAGCTCGCGCAGCGAGGTGTGCGGCGGGGACGACGCCACGACCTCCTCGCCGCCGTCGGGGGTGAGGCGCAGCAGCCACGCGGGCTCCGCCCAGACGGGCCGGCGGTGGGCGTCGAGGGCGAACACCACGATCGACCCGGCGGGCGTGTGCAGGGGCACCCCGTTGACCAGGTGGACGGGCTCGCCGAGGCGGGCGGCGGCGGTCGCGGCGACCGCGCGGCCGGCGCCCTGGCCCGCGCCCAGCGGCACGAGGTCGGCGACGCGCCGCACGCGGGTCGGCAGGGCAGTCATGGCCAGTGCGAGCTGCTCGCCGGTGAGGGCCGGGTCGAGCAGCAGCCGCGGCCGGGACGGGTCCACGGCGACGGCGAACTCGACCCCGTCGAAGGCGGCCGCCGAGCCCACCGGGCCGGGGGACAGCAGCCAGCCGGCGGGGACGGGCTGGGCGATGACCGTGGAGGGCCACAGCGGCGCGGACCCCTGCCAGTCGGGTGCGGGCCAGCGCGGGCCGAGCGGCTCGGCGGGCCGGCCGGGCCGGTGCCGCCACCAGCCGCCGCCGGCGTCGGTCGTGACCATCACCCCGCCGGGCGTCTGCACGACCGGGCCGTCGGGTGCGACGACGGGCCGGTCCAGCGCCGCGGCGAGGTCGGGGCCGAGCGGGCCGGCCGCGAGCAGCACGACGCGCTCGGCGTCGGGCGGCACCGCCGCGGCGAGGTCCGAGGCTGTGACGGAGACGGCGGGGGCGACCGCTACGGCCAGCCACCCGTCGGGCACCACGGGGAATCCCGGCACGTCGCCGGCGAGCACGCACCGATCCACCCTGCGGATCAGGTCCGAGCTCGCCGACGTCATGCCAACAAGCTACCGCCCAGGTATGACAGGAACGCTAACGCACGTAGATGACGGGCGCCGGCGGCGTCGACATGCCGCTGCCGATGAAGTACGACGGGTGCGGCGGCTGGTTGTACGCCGTGTTCTGCCAGGCGATCGCGCACCGGTACTGCGGGTCGTGCATCAGCGTGAAGAGCCGCGTCGACGTCGGGTCGGGCGTGCTGTAGATGCGCAGCGCGGTGTTGTCCGACGTGGGCCAGATCACCTCCTCGCGCCAGTCGCCGAGGATGTCGCCGGACAGCGACGGCGTCGACTTCGTGCCGTTGTTGGAGTGCACGCCGGAGGCGGTCAGCAGCCGGGTGTCGCCGGAGGTGCCGTACTTGTCGATGTGGGTGCCGTCGAGGAGCTCCCGGGTCGTGTCGCCGTCCCACCAGGCGAGGAAGTTGGTCGAGCTCGGCTTGCGGGTGGAGACGACCGTGCCCTTGGGGTTGCGGACGCCGTCGGCGGCGGAGGACCATGACTCGGCGCCGGCGCTGCCGGCCCAGATGTCGCCGGACACGCCGCGGCCGTTGTCGCCGTTGGCCGGGGTGGTCCACAGGATCTGCCCGGTGCGCGCGTCGGCCATCCACGAGGAGGGCTTGCTGCCGTCCTCGTCGACCTTGAACTCCTCCAGGCCGGGGCGGGACGGGTCGAGGTCGCCGACGTGCAGGGCGTCGCCGTGGCCGTTGCCGGTGTTCCAGAGGCGGGCGCCGTTGTCGTCGACGGCCATCGACCCGTACACGATCTCGTCGCGGCCGTCCTGGTCGACGTCGGCGACGGAGAGCTGGTGGTTGCCCTGCCCGGCGTAGGCGCTGTTGCCGGAGCTGTTGCTGTCGAACGTCCAGCGCCGGGTCAGCGACCCGTTGCGGAAGTCCCAGGCGACGATGACCGACCGGGTGTAGTACCCACGGGCCATGATCAGCGATGGGCGCTGGCCGTCGAGGTACGCGGTGCCGGCCAGGAACCGGTCGACCCGGTTGCCGTAGCTGTCGCCCCACGACGAGACGGTGCCGCGCGGCACCACGTAGTCCACTGTGGACATGGCGGCGCCGGTGAGGCCGTTGAACATGGTGAGGAACTCGGGGCCGCTGAGCACGTAGCCGGAGCTGTTGCGGTAGTCGGCGGAGGCGTTGCCGATGACGCGGCCGGTGCCGTCGACCGTGGCGTCCGCGGTCTTCATGGCGACCTCGGCGCGGCCGTCGCCGTCGTAGTCGTACACCTGGAACTGCGTGTAGTGGGCGCCGGCGCGGATGTTGCGTCCGAGGTTGATCCGCCACAGCCGCTGCCCGTCCAGCCGGTACGCGTCGACGTACACGACGCCGGTGACACCGGACTGCGAGTTGTCCTTGGCATCGGCGGGGTCCCACTTCAGCACGATCTCGTAGTCGCCGTCGCCGTCGAGGTCACCGACGGAGGCGTCGTTGGCGGTGTAGCCGGAGCCGGGCGAGGAGATCGGCACGTCGAGGTAGCCGTTGGCGAAGCGTAGCGACGCACCGGACGCGGCCTGCTCGGTGCCGCCGACGACCGCGCGCACCGTGTAGGAGGCGTCCGCGGCGGCGCCGGCGTCGAGGTAGTTGGTGCCGGTGGTGACCGTCGCTATGCGGGTGCCGCCGCGGTACAGGTTGAACGCCGTCGACAGGGCTTCGGTGCCGAGCAGCCGCCAGGAGACGAGGTTGCCGCTGCCGGACCGCACGGAGATGAGGCCGCGGTCCAGGTCCTCCATCTGCTTGGCGTTGCCCGTGGGAGGCGGCGGCGCCGAAGAAGAGGGCGGTGGCGCGGAAGACGATGTGGGGGCTCCGGTGCAGGTGACGCCGTTCAGCGAAAATCCAACAGGCGATGGATTACTGCCCGTCCACGTGCCGTTGAAGCCGAACGACACGGTCGCCCCGGTCGCGATCGGCGCGTTGTAGCCGGCGTCCGTCGCGCGGGCCTGGCCGCCGCTGGTCGTGACGGTCGCGTTCCACGCCTGGGTGACCGTCTGTCCGGCCGGGAACGTCCACGCCAGGGTCCAGCCGTTCACGGCGTCGCCGAGGTTGGTGATGTCGACGTTCGCGCCGAAGCCGCCCTGCCAGGAGTTGGTCACGGTGTACGTGACGCGGCAGCCGGACGCGGCGGCCAAAGCCACGGTCACGGTGACGGCGGCCGCGGCGACGGCCACCGCGCCGGCCGCGACGATGGCGACGGCCCGCCGCCGATGGGGGATGAACCGCACGATCCGCTCCTCGCTGTACAACATGCGAACGGCGGTCGGGCGAGTGTCACAATGTCACAATTGCCCGACCCGGGACGGCGAGACCGTAGTCCCGGTGTCCAGGGCCGGGCAATGCATCACCATGCGTCAATGCTCGGAGCGGTCCGTGGAAGCCGAAACTTTCAGGACAGCCGGAAGGACTGGGCCGCCGTGCCGTTGCAGGTGTACTGCACGAGCTGCACGCTGTCGGCGGTCGACGCGGCCGGGACATCCAGGCACTTGCCCGAGAGCCGGCTCACGAAGTGGTACCAGCCGCCGCCCTCGGCCACGGGCTGCCACTGCTGGTTGTTGCCGCCGCCGTAGGTCCACGTCTGGATCAGCGCGTTGTCGGCGCTCGACACGTTGGTGACGTCGAGGGCCTGTGCGCTGTTGCCGCGGTTGTTGATGCGCACGAACCCGCCGCTGGTCGGCTGGAACTGGAACTGCTGCGCGGTGGAGCCGTTGCACGTGTACTGCTGGATCGCCGTGCCGTTGGTGGTGCCGGCGGCCCGCGCGTCGACGCACTTCGACGAGTTCTTGTTGGTGACGCTGTACCAGGCGGTCGGCGAGATCGGTCCCGTGCTGGACGAAGGGGAAGCGGACGGCGTGGGCGACGACGACGGCGGGGTGGTGGAGGCGCCGGCGAGCCACAGGATGCCGTCGATGATCCAGCGGTTCTGGTCGGCGCTGGCGAACGTCGAGGACGTGCGGGTGTTGGTGGAGTAGTTCATGCCGTTGTGGCCGAAGTTGGCGTACAGCATCTTGTAGTTACGGTTCGTCCACAGGATCGGGTAGTAGCCGCTGTACCACGACTGGTTGGGGTCGGTGCCGACCGGGAAGCTGCTGGGGTCCACCGAGGCGAGGATGTCGATCGCGGGGTTCTGGCGCAGGTCGTTGCTCCACGAGTACCACTCGCTGACCGCGGACCGGAACGTGGCCGGCAGTCGTACCGTCGACGGGTGCGCCCGGTCCTCGACCTTCAGCGTGACCGCGGTCGGCCCCCACGTGTTGGTCCGGAACGCGCCCGAGCCGAGGAACGTGTTGTAGTACCAGCTCCACGAGCCGGGGTCGGTGGTGAACGCGCTGACGTGGAAGCCCATCCAGGCGCCGCCGTTGTTCATGTACTGCTGGAACGCGGCCCGCTGTCCCGACGGCGGCGCGTCGTCGAGGAACATGATGACTTTGTACTGGGCCAGGTTGCCGGTGTTGAGCCGGCTCCAGTCGGTGGTCGCCTCCCAGGTGAAGCCGTTCTGCGCGGCCTGCGCCGGGAACCAGTCCCGGGCCTCCTTGTCGAAGTCGATGTGGGCCGCGTCCCAGGTGCCGTTGTAGAAGGCGAGCACCTTGAACGGGGCGGCGGCGGCCAGGGCGGGCCTGATGACCAGGCCCACCCCCAGCGCGGTCACCAGGGCGAGCGCGGCGAGCACGAGGCGTCGCGCGCTCAAGGGGAGCTTCTTGAGCACGGGTGGTCCTTCGGTAGGCGGGAGGGGATGGGCGGATCCGCTCCCCTCGCATCATCAGCCATCGATGACGCCACCACAAGGTAAAGAGTCCTAATAGTTAAAGTAAGTCTCCAATTAAGTCGTCCGCGCAGGTGGCGCTAGGGTGTCGGGCATGGACGCTGCCGCGCGCATCCGGACTGACAACGTGATGACGCTCTGGTTCGTGGGGCTCGGCCTGGCCACGACCGCGGGGTTCGCCGCCTACGCCTTCGGCCCCTGGACGTGGGCGCTGTGCGGCGGCACGTGGTGCGGCCAGCCCGACATCCAGTTCCTTACTGCGTTCTTCCTGGCTGTGATCGTGGTGCCGCTGTTCGCCGCCGGCGTGGGGATCTCGCTCCTGGTGCGGGGCCTGCTCGTCCGCCGGCCCATGTCGCCGGCGGTGGCCGGCACCGTCGCCGCGCCGACTGGACCGTTGATGGTCGGTCTGATGGCCGCCACCTACCCCACGCCCTGGTTCCCTTACGCCATCGTCGTTGCCGTCGGCGCCGTGCTGGTCGCGGTGATGACGCGGATCGCGCGGAGCTAGGCCGCCGGCTGCGGCCGCCGTAAGGGCGTGACCGCGAATTCGGCGAGTAGCGGGCGTCGGCTAGCCGACGCGGCGTGGATTCGCGACCGCCCAGGCCGCCAGGGCCGACAACGGCTCCAGGAGGCTGACGCCGAGCGGGGTCAGCCGGTATTCGACGCTGGGCGGCAGGGTCGCGAACACCTCGCGCTCGACCAGACCGTCGGCCTCAAGGGTGCGCAGGGTCCGGGTCAGCATCCGTTGGCTGATGCCCTCGACCGCGCGGTGCAGCTCGTTGAAGCGGAACGGCCGCCGCGCCAGCAACGACAGCGTCACCAGCGTCCACTTGTCGCCGAGCCGTCGCAGCAGCTCGGTGACCGGGCACTGCTCGTATTCGCCGGCCGGCACCGGCACCGGCAGGGCGTGCTGCCGGAGCGAGGTGGGCACACCGGTGTGCGCAGTGGACATCACAGTGCCTTCTTCCGCCGCCCCGGCCGTCGCGCCGAGGATGAGCCCGTCGGCAACCAACGGTAGTGGGGGCGCAGATGGGCGTGGTCGTGGTCAGTGGCGGCACGAACGGCATGGGGCGCGCGTTCGCCCTCGGGCGCGCCGAGCGCGGCGACCGGGTCGTCGTCGTGGGGCGCGACCGCGGCCGGGGCGAGGCGATGGCGGGCGGCGCGATCACGTTCCTGCCCGCGGACCTGAGCAGCGTCGCGGAGAACCGGCGGGTGGTCGAGGAGGTCCTCGCCGCGCACCCGGTGGTCGACGCCCTCGCGCTGTTCGCCAACGCCGTGTCGGCGCGGCGCGAGGTGACCGCCGACGGTCTCGAACGCACCTTCGCGCTGTACTACGTCAGCCGGTACCTGCTGAGCTTCGGTCTGCGGCCGGCCCTGGACCGCGCCGAGCACCCGGTGATCGTCAACGTCGCCGGCGTGGGGGTCACCAAGGGTGCCGTGCAATGGGCCGACCCGCAGCTGTCGACCGGCTATTCCACGGTACGGGCGCAGCTGCAGGCCGGGCGCGCCAACGACCTGCTCGGCGCGGGCTTCGCGCAACGGTCCGGCAGCCGCGCCCGGTACGTGCTCTACCACCCGGGCTTCACCCGCAGCGGCGACCGTTCGGGTCTGCCGCCGGTGGTCCGGGGGCTGCTCGCGGTCGCGTCGCTGGCGGCCCGGCCGGTGGCCGCCTCGGTGGGGCCGATCCACGGGTTCGTGGACGAGCCGCCGGCGGACGCGCTGACCGCGGTCGACCGGGACCGGCGCCTCCCGCCGGACTTCCCGACCCTGGACGCCGCGGCAGCCGCCCGGCTGATGGAGCTCACCGAGCGGCTGCTTGTCGGGGGCGAGGGTCAGGCGGCGTAGTCGACCAGGTCGCCGCTGTCGAGGACCGAGCGGAGCCGGGACAGGTCGATGCCCTTGTCCTGCATGCGTTTCACGACCTCGGTGGCGCTGCTGCCGCGCAGGGAACCGCTGTCGGTCTCCAGCAGGGTGCTGAGCTGTTGCAGCTTCGACTCGTCCGACAGGCCGGCGGCGCCGCCGCGGGGTGCGCCGGGCGGCGGGCCGGGCGTGCCCTTCTGCGCCGCGATCCGCTCGGCGACGGCGTCGTCGTCCTTCTCGACGGACGCGGAGACCGAGGTGGCCGCGCTCGCCGGCTTGCCGGCCTTGATCGCGGCGATCAGGTCGTCGTGCGAGACGCCCTGCTCCTCCGCGACCTCGGTGAGGCTCTGTCCGCTGTCCAGCTTGGACTTCAGCTGGTCGCCCGACAGGCCGAGCGCCTTGGACACCGCGCTCATCGGGTCTTGGCCGTCTTTCGGTGGCGGTGGGGGTCGCAGCGCCGTCCGCTGGCCGGCGAACGAGCCCGAGATGCCGCTGATGCCGCTGATCGAGGTCACATGTGCTCCATCCGTGGTGCCGTGCAGCCGGGCACCGCTCGGCCCGACGGGGTCAACTTCGACCACCTCCGTGTGGGGCGGAGCGTTTGCCAGGGTTTTGCCAGGGATCACAGCGTTCCGGGAGGTGTCGCCGTTCGTGAGAGGCGCCAAAACCATCGCTTCACGTAAATTCCGCCGGATCGGGGGCAACGTCGGCAAAACGATGCCTCACATACGACTGAGTCAATAAATCTTTCCCCTCGGACTGTGATCACTGGCGCCTGGACGGTAGATTGCGACCGCGGCGTGAGGATTCGATCACTCGTGGCGAAGATCGCTGTCCGCATCGTGTTTGTGCTGTTCAACGGCGTTCCAGCGCGGGGCACCACCCCGTGGAGGGAGCCGCCGAAGCCTGCCGTGGGCGAGGACCCGCCCATCGAGTGATAGGAAACGGCCAATGAAGATCGGCGTGACCGGGGGTAATGGTTTCATCGGGCGGTACGTCTGCGAGGAGATCGAGGCACGAGGACATGAGGCGTTGGTATTCGATCACCACGCGCACGCCCGGCGCCGTGCGGAGGCGCCCGAGCGCGAGGTGATGCTCGGCGACATCCGCGACGCGACCGCCATGGTCGAGCTCGCCGCCCACTGTGACGGCATCATCCACCTCGCCGCCGTGCTCGGCACCCAGGAGACGATCCTGAACCCGCGCCCGGCCGCCGAGACGAACCTCGTCGGCGGGCTGAACTTCCTCGAGGCCGTCACCCAGTACCAGCTGCCGGGCGTCTACATCGGGGTCGGCAACCACTGGATGAACAACAGCTACTCCATCTCCAAGACCGCCGTCGAGCGGTTCGTGTCGATGTTCAACGCCGACCGCGGCAGCCGGGTCAACGTGGTGCGCGCCGTCAACGCGTACGGGCCGCGCCAGCTCGCCGCCGCGCCGTTCGGACCCGGCAAGGTCCGCAAGATCACCCCGGCGGTCGTCTGCCGCGCCCTGTGCGGGATGCCGGTCGAGCTCTACGGCGGCGGCCACCAGGTCTCCGACATGGTCTGGGTCGGCGACGTCGCCAAGGCGCTCGTCTCCGCGTTCGAGGCCGCCGAGGCCGGCACCGTCCTGGACCACGTGGTGGAGTGCGGCCCCGTCTCGTCGACCACGATCCGCCACGTCGCCGAGATCGTCATCGACCAGTGCGAGCGCAAGGGCTACCCGCGGGTCGAGATCGTGGACCTGCCGATGCGCCCCGGCGAGCAGGCCGGCGCCGTCGTCAGCGCGAACGCCGAGACGCTGCGCGCCGTCGGCATCGACCCCGCCGGTCTCGTGTCGCTCGAGACGGGCCTGGAGCGCACCGTCGACTGGTTCATCGCCACCCAGGGCGAGCACTGGACGGCCCCCGAGCCGCTCGCGCTCGCCGCCCGCTGAACCCGCCGGTCCCATGCACCCGTTAGGCCTCACCGCCGTCGTGCCCTGCTACGACGAGGCGGACAGCGTCGCGCAGACCCACGCCGAGATCGTGGCCGCGCTCGGCGGCTACGACCTGGAGATCCTCTTCGTCGACGACGGCAGCGGCGACGGCACGCTCGCGGAGATCCAGCGGCTCGCCGCCGCCGACAACCGCGTCCAGTACCTGTCGTTCAGCCGCAACTTCGGCTTCGAGGCGGCGTTCTCGGCCGGGTACAAGTACGCGCGGAAGCCGTGGCTCGTGCACCTCGACGCCGACCTGCAGTTCCCGCCGACCGAGGTGCACCTGCTGGTGGAGCGGGCCCTGGAGGGCTTCGACGCCGTGTTCGGGGTGCGGCGCACCCGGCACGACCCGTGGCACCGCAGGTGGGGTGCCGCCTGCTACCACTGGCTCGGCCGGCGGCTGCGCATCCGTATCCCGCCCGGCGCGACCACGTTCCGGGTGCTGCGCACTGAGCTCGCCCGGCGGGTCGTCGGGCTGCGCCTCGGCACGCCGTACTTCCTGGCCACCGTGCCGCTGCTCACGTCGAGGATCGCGACCGTGCCGGTCGAGCACCGGGAACGCACTCGCGGCACGTCGAAGTTCCGCCTCGGGCGGCTCATCGGGCACGCGCTGGAGCTGTACGTCGCCTTCTCCCGCCGCGCCGTGCACTGGGTCGCGATCGTGCTGCTGCTCGCCGCGCTCGTGACGGCCGGGCTGTCGGCCACCGCGTTCGCCGGCTGGGTCGGCGTCGCGCCCGCGATCGGCGGCGCGCTGCTCGCCGAGTGTGTCGCGCTCGCCGGCGCCGCCGTCATGCTCCGCTACACGGTGCTCGTCGCCGACGCGCAGCCGCGCCCCGCCATGTTCTACATCCGCGAGGCGTCGATCCCGGTCGACGCCGCCGACGAGCTGTTCCCCGGCGCCAGAGCGGTGCCGCACATCCCCGTACAGCGTGGAGACGCCGCATGAAAAGCCTGCTGATCCTGGGCGCCGCCGACGGTGCGATGGCGACCTACCGCACCGCCCGGGCCCTCGGGTTCCGGACGATCGCCGTCGACCTGCGCGACACCGCGCCGGCCGTCGCGCTCGCCGACGAGCTGCTGCCCGTCAGCACCCGCGACGTCGCCGCCCTCAGCGAGATCGTGCGCCGGCGCACCGACGTCGCCGGGATCCTCGCCCCCAGCAGCGACATCGCACTGCCGACGCAGCTCGCGCTCGCCGAACGGTTCGGGCTGCCGTGCGGCCTCACCGAGGAGACCGTCGCGGCGTCGGTGGACAAGCGCCGCTTCCGCGCCGTCTGCGACGAGCTCGGCCTGCCCGGCTACCGCTGGATCGACGGCGCCGACTGGCGCGGCGCGGGCCTCACGTTCCCGCTCGTGGTCAAGCCCGCCGACGCGCAGAGCAGCCGCGGCGTGACCCGCTGCCCGGACGAGTCCACAGTGGACGCCGCGATCGCCGAGGCGGAACGCTTCTCGTACGGCGCCGGGATCGTCATCGAGGAAGAGGTCCAGGGGCAGCACTGCGGCTGCGAATGCGTCATCGACGGCGGACGGGTCGTCTTCATGGCCCTCACCGAACGCCGGCTCACCCCGCCGCCGCAGGCGACCACCACCGCGCACCTGCTGCCCGCCGGCGTCCCCGACGGCACCCACGACGCGATCATCGCCGACGTCGACGCGATCTGCGCCCGGCTCGGCTACCGCCGCGGCCCGCTCAACCTCGACCTCGTCGTCGACGCCGACGGCCGGCCCCGGCTCATCGAGATGGGCGCCCGCACCGGCGGCGACCCCCTCGGCGAGCTCGCCAAGCACTGCTACGGCGTCGACCCGATCGAGGCGTCGATCAGCGTCGCCGTCGGCGCGCCGCTGCCACCGGTCCCGCCCGCCACGGTGCCGCACCCGGTGATGGTGCAGCTGCTGAACGCGGCGGACACCGGTACCCTCGCCGCGATCCACGGCGTCGAGGAGGCGCGCACCTGGCCGGAGGTGCTCAGGATCGCGCTGCTGGCCGAGCCGGGCCGGGCCGTCACCTCCACGATCGACCTCACCAGCAAGCTCGGCTACGCCCTGCTGACCGCCGACACCCCCGAACAGTTGCGCGCCGCCGCCGACCGGCTGCTGTCGACGGTGCGCTTCGAGGTGCGGCCGTGAAGCGCTTCTTCGGCCTCGTCGCCGCCACGCTGGTCTCCGGGGTGCTGCTGGTGGCGCTCGCCCCGGACGGCAAGCAGCTCGACTCGCTGTGGCTGTTCCTGGCGTACCTGCTGCCGTTCGTCCTCGCCACGGAGACCATCGCCGCGCTGGACCCGGTGTGGCTGCGCCGGTGGCGGCTGCCCGAGGTCGTCGGGGTCCTCACGTTCACGGCCGTGTTCTGCGGCTTCGTCCCGCGCATGTTCGACCGGGTCATCGCGGACGACTTCGAGGGCTTCTACTCGCTGGTCCGGGTGCTCGCGCCGCTGCTGATCCTCGCGTTCGGGCTGCACCAGCGACTGGGCGGCTCGGCGGCGGCGACCGTGCGCCGGATCTGCTACGCGAGCATCCTCGTCATGCTGTCAGGGCTGGAGGACCTGTCGTTCTGGCTGTGGCGCGGGCAGCCGGTGCCGCAGCGGTGGGACTGGGCCGACCACATGACGGTCCGGCTCGGCCACGTCGCGAGTCGTACGGAGGCGTACGTCTTCATCGCCGCCCACCTCGTCGCCGCCGTCGCGGTGCTGTGCTGGCCGTCCCCGCCGCGCCTGGTGGGCCCGCCCGCGGGTGCCGGGCCGGCCCGCCGTGACACCGCCCGCGGCGGTGACTTCCTCGCCGACCGCTCATGACCCTGCTCGCACCGGAGGCCGAGCCGCGCACCACCGCCCCGGGCGGCGGGATGATGCTGGCGCTGTTCGCCGGCCGCGGCGCGTTCCGGGCGACCAGCCAGCTCGCGCCGCTGGTGCTCGCCGTGCCGTGGGGCGCGGCCCGCTTCGCCGACTACGCCGGCGCCGTCGGCGTGTCGGCGTGGACGGTGTTCGTCGCCTCCAGCGGCGAGAAGGCCGCCCTCAAACTGGTGCCCCGTACCCGCCGCCTCGGCGGGTACATCGCCCGGGTCGTGCTGCGGGTCGCCGCGGTGCCGGTCACGGTGGCGGCGGTCGCGTTCGCCGCCGCGTTCCTGTCGGGGCGCGACCAGCTGCGGGTGGTCGCCGCCGCGCTGCTGTGGTCCGCCGCGCTCGGCCTGCTGCAGCTCGCCGTCGGCCTGCACCGGGTCCGCGGCCACCCCCGCACCGACGCGGTCACGTTCGCCGCGATGACCGGCGCGCTGCTGACCCTGTCCGCCGTCACGTTCCACTTCGCGTGGCCGCCGCTGTGGCAGCTCACCATGCTGGCGGCGGCGGCCCTCACCGCCTCCGCGGTCCTGCTGTGGCGCCTACCGTCCGGCTGGTCGGTGGCGGGCCGTGGCGCCCGGGGTGTCGGGACCTCCGTGCGCCGCCGCCGGGTCGCCTGGCTGGTGCTGCGGACCTGCGTCCTGCTCGGCCTGCCCGAGCTGATCGCCAGCCTGAGCCTCGCCGTGTGCTACCTGATCCTGCGCATCGCCGGCCACGGCACCGAGAGCGGCCCCTTCTACGTCGCCGTGACCGCGTCGGGCTTCTGTTCGGCGGCGCTCACGTACCTGCTGCGCCTGCGCCAACCGGTGACGTCGCTGCGGTTGCGCGGCCCCGCGGGCCGGGCGGGACGGGCGAAGGCGCGGCGGATCCTGCGGTTCGCGGTGCTGCTCTGCCTGCCGGGCGTGCCGCTGGTCGCGTTCCTGGCGCCGGGCACGCTGCTGCTCACCCTGCTGACCTGCCTGGAGACGCCGCTCTTCGCGCTCGTCGCCTACGCCGGCTACCTGGTGGAGAACACCGACGGCCGCTCGCCCCGCCTCACCGCGGCCGCCGCGGCCGTGGGGCTGGTCGTCGTCACGGTTTCGGCGGCGGTACTGGTCCCGCACGCCGCCTCGTCCGGCGCGATGGCGGCGCTGCTGCTGTCCGCCGGAGCGAGCGCCCTGAGTCTCGACGCCGGCCTCAGTGGAAGGTGGCGTCGCACAGTTCCACACGGGGGATCATGATGGTAGATGTGACAGCTGTCAGGGAGGGTCTGACGGTCGGACTGCACGACCCGGTAACCGACCCGGAGCCGGCCGACTGGGAGGCCCTGCGCGCCCGCGCCGGCCTGCGCGCCAACTGGGCCTGGCCGGTCATGCGGGCCGGGGTGCTCTCCGGCGCCGACCCGGTGCTGCTCGCGGTCCTGTCCGATGTGGAGGGTCCGGTGGGCCTGGTCGCCGCGTCGGTGGTGGCGCCGCGCCGCAGTGCCGCCGGAGCCTCCGCACCCGGGTTTCCCCGGGTTGGGTATCTGCACGTGCAGGCGCCGCAGAGCAGTGCCGTGCCGGGATTCTGGTTCGCGTCGCCCGCGGTGCAGGAGCGGGCGTCGCTGGTGCGCGCGTTCCGCCGCGCGGCCCGGCGGACCCTCGGGCCGGGCGTCCGGGGGGCGCTGTGGCGGCAGCTCGGCGAGGGCGACGACGCGTGGCTGCCGTGGCCGCGGTACACCAGAGACACCGAACCACTCGCTGTGCTGGACGCACCGGAGTCGGTCGACGCGTGGCTGGCCGGCCTGGGCCAGAAGCGCCGGGCGAGCGTGCGCCGCACCCAGCGGCTCGTCGCCGCCGACCCGGACCTTCAGGTGCGCACGGGCAGGGTCGGCGAGGTCGTCACCCCGGCGGAGCTCGCCCACCTGACCCGGCTCAACTTCGCCAAGCACGCGGCCGGCAGCGTCGAGCTGCGCAGTGGCCCCCGCTCGGAGGTGTGGCAGGCGTCGGTGGCCGGCCGTGCCGACGTGTGTATCGTGGCGTACCGCGACGCCGCCGGCCGGCTCCTCGGCGCCGCGACGATCCTGGACGACCCGGTCTGGCCGGTCTGGCTGTCGTGGGGTGCGCTGCCCGTGGAGGACGGCGGCCGGCGGCACCTGTACTTCGACCTGTTCCGCCGCCTCGTGGAGCGCGTCGTCGACCGCGGGGCGCGCGGCATGATCCTGGGTAAGGGCATGTCCGAGCTGAAGTCCGACCTCGGCGCACACCTCGTCCCCCAGCACGGTGCCGTGACGGCCTGATCCCCACCTCGCCCGGCGCGGACCGGCTGGGTGGTGCGCGCCGGGCGAAGGTGGTGGGGGTTGAGCGTCACGCCGGGCTGAGTGCGTGGGTGGCCTGGTAGAGCAGGTCGGGGCCGTCCTCGCCGCCGTGGTCCAGGTGTGGGGCGCGGTGCAGGCCGATGCGGGTGGCGACGCGCTGGGACGCCACGTTGGCCGGGCGGACGCGGGCCACCAAGGGGAGGTCCGGGCGGTGCTGGGCGGCCCAGGCGACGGCGGCCGCCGCGGCCTCGGTGGCGTAGCCCTGGTGCCATGCGGTGGGTGCGAGGCGGTAGAACAGGTTCAGCGCCGGTTCGCCCCGCAGTGGCATGAACTTGAGGCCGCAGAAGCCGACCAGTGCCGGGGGTGCGGCGGCCGGCGCGGTCAGCACGGTCCAGTAGCCGAAACCGTGGCGGTCCCAGTGGGTCGTCCAGTGGTGCAGGCGTTCGAGCGCCTCGGAGCGGGTCCGCAGCCGGTCGCCCGGGTTGTGCAGGCAGGCGAGCGGGTCGCGGTGGACGTCGAGGATGGCGTCGACGTCACCGACCGCGGGGCGGCGCAGCAGGAGGCGCCCCGTCAGGATGTCGCCGGCGGGGGTCACCGCTGGAACTCTGAGACGACGAAGCGGCCCTTGCCGCCGGCGGTGAGCTCCAGCGCGTCGGCGTGGCGGACGTCGAGGTCGAAGGGGCGGCCGGCGGTGGTGTGCAGCCAGGCGCGGGCCTCGCGGGCGAGGTCGTCGAAGCCGCGGTCGGCGCGGCCGTCGGGGACGAGGAAGATGGTGATGTTGCCGGCGGAGTCCTGGCGGACCATGCACTCGGCGACGCCGGGGGTGCTGATGGCCATGCCGATGAAGGTGCCGGCGTAGATGCGCTCGCCGTCGGGGAGGACGACGTAGTCGTCGGCGCGGCCCTTGGCCAGGTGCAGGCGGGCGAAGGTCCTGCCGCACGCGCAGTGGCCGGTGTGGCGGGTGGCGCGGTCGCCGAGCCAGTACCGCAGCAGCGGCATCGCGCGCTCGCGCCAGCCGGTGACGACCACGTGGCCTTCGGTGCCGTCGGGGACGGGGTGGCCGTCGGGGTCGACGATCTCGACGTGGACGCGGTCCTCGGCGACGTGGAGCTGGCCTTCGGCGCAGTCGTACGCGATGTGCATGAGCTCGTAGGCGGAGTACTCGTTGAAGATCGGCACGCCGAAGCCCTCGGTGAGCTGGTGGCGGACCTCGGGGGTCAGCAGCTCCGACTCGGTGAAGACGGCGCGCAGCGTGCGGCGCAGCGTCGTGAGCTCGGCGGGGCGCATGCCGCGCAGCAGGTCGCGGAGCAGCACCGGATATCCGATGACCGCGTGCGGGCGCTCGCGCAGCAGGTGCTCGACCCTGGTGCGGACGGGCAGCGCGCTGAGTACGACGGCGCGGCGGAAGATGCCGAGTTTCTGGTACCACGCGGTGTCGAGCGGGAACGGCTTGAAGTGCACCAGGCGCGACCAGGGCCGGTAGCGCCCGCCGGCGGCGGCGAAGCGGCGGATGTTGCAGGCGCGGTCGTGGGCGTAGTTGGCGGGGTCGTGCCACGCCTCGAGGATCTGCCCGCTGGTGCCGCTGGTGGTGTAGACGGTGACGGCGTCGCGGGTGTAGGCCGGGTCGCGGAACCGGTCCTCACCGAGCGCGAGCACGTCGGCCTTGCGGAGCATGGGCAGGCGCGCGAAGTCGGCGAAGTCGTGTGGGGTTCCGATGTCGTACCGGTCGCCGCCGTAGGCCGGGACGCGGGCGCGCGCGTGGTCGAGCGCGTCCCGCAGCCCGGCCAGGGTCAACCGGTCGAGCGTGCCCCGGTCATGGTGCTGCGCGCGCAGCACGGACCGAACGGAAAGAAGGCCATCGATCGTCGACATGCCCGGAAGTCTTCCAGACCGGGCCCTGGATCGATGTCACGAACTCGTCGCGGCGAGCCGGTCGGTGCGTTGTGCCGCGCCGGTCGCCCGGAACAGGTCCCGCAGCACTCCGATCTCGCCGCCGTGGTGCATCGTCTCGCGGTTGACGTGCGCGATCAGGGCCGCCATCGGGTCCGCGGAGAAATAGGCGCCCTTCGGTCCCAATGGCGCGCTCAGTGCGGCCTCGTCGAGTGCGGAAACGTGCCCGTGCCACTCGCGGTAACTGGCGTCCAGGAACGCGACGGCATCCTCCGCGGTGTGCGGCAGATCCGCCGGCACGTGCCGCGGGTCGAACATGTCGGCACCCTCGCCGGCACTTCCGTCGCCGAAGAACGTGCTGCTCCGGATCACGAAACAACCGACGGCGATGTGCATCATGCGCCATGCGATGGTCGTGACCGGCGCCGGGTCCGCGTCGCGGCTGCCGGGCTCGACGCGGTAATTCCCGTCGGCGTCCGGGCGGACCGACAGGCAGCCCGCCACCGGTTCCCAGAAATATTCCTCGTCGGTGAGGCCGTCCAGCCTGGGTCGCAGATGCGCGTCCCAGTAGAACGCCAACTGGCCCGTGAGCAGGTCGCCCCAATCGGGTGTGGAAGTGTTCGTCATGGGTAGAGTCTCGCCGATGCCGGGATCGGGCGCAGCGACCCACCCGGGTCGTAATTGGACCGACACGATCGGTGATCGTGCCTATTTGAAACCGAGCGGACTTCAAATCCGCAGAATGGGCGATACTATTTTCTGCGATGGCAGCCGTTCGGTCGCCGCCGTCACCCGTTTCCGTTGCCGAGGAGGCGCCGTCATGGCCAAGCGCGTCATTCAAGAACTGATCGACGACTTGGACGGCAAGCCGGCCGACGAGAGCGTGCAGTTCGGCCTCGACGGCGTGCAGTATGCGATCGACCTGTCGAAGAAGAACGCCGAGAAACTGCGCGCCGCGTTGAAGCCCTACATTTCCGCTGGCACGAAGGTCGGGCGTGGCGGGGCGCCCGCGGCCCGGTCCGGTTCGGGCCGCGGGCGGGGTGCCAGCCGGGGTGACCGCGACCAGAACCGGGCCATCCGCGAGTGGGCGCTGGGCGCCGGCTACCAGGTCTCCGACCGGGGCCGGATCAAGCAGGAGATCGTCGACCAGTACCACGCCGCCGCCGGCCGCTGACCACCATCGTCGCCGGCCGCTGCCACGAGCCGTGCATGATCGAACAACGGATCCGGCCGTCATCACGACCGGATCCGTCATTCGATCAACGGCGTGGTCAGTGGGCGGCGGCCAGGGCCGGCTCCGTGGCGTCGTCCGCGGTCACCGGCAGGGAGCCGGGGCGGACGACCAGCAACAGCGTCACGGTCGCGGTGAGCATGCCGCCGGCGATCACCACCGCCATCGCCGTCGCGCCGGTGCCGAGCACGCCGACCAGCGGGGCCGCGACCGCGCCGACCCCGAACTGGACCGCCCCGAGCAGCGCCGCCGCCGTCCCCGCCGCCTCGCCGTGGCGGGACATGGCGAGCGCCGGGGCGTTGGGCAGGGCCAGGCCCGCCGCGGTGAGGACCGCCCACAGCGCCGCCAGCAGGGCGGGCAGCCCGCCGAGGCCGGTGGCGGCCAGCAGGACCATGACCGCTCCGGCGAGCGTGCCACCCGCCAGGGCCGACACGAGGATGCGCTGCGGCGAGTACCGGCGCAACAGCCGCACGTTGTACTGCGTGCCGCCGATCAGTCCGACGGCGCCGGCGCCGAAGGCCAGCCCGAACTGCGCTTCGCTCAGTCCGTACACCTGCTGCAGGACGAACGAGGAGCCGCCGACGTAGGCGAAGAGCGCCGCCATCGCGAAGCCCGCCACGAGCACCAGGCCGACGAAGATCCGGTCGCGCAGCAGGGAGCCGTAGACGCGCAGGACGCCGGTGACGCGGCCGGAGCGGCGGCGGGCCGGCGGGAGGGTCTCGGGTAGGGCGAGCGCCGCCAGGGTGCTGAGCAGGACCCCGAACACGGCGAGCACCACGAAGACCCCGCGCCACTCGGTCCAGCGCAGCACGGCGCTGCCGAGGGTGGGCGCGAGGATCGGGGCGGCACCCATGACCAGCATCAGCCTGGAGAACAGGCGGGCGAACGCGGCGCCGCTGAACAGGTCGCGCACGATCGCCATCGCGACGACCGACGACGCGGCGACGCCGAGGCCCTGCAGCACCCGCAGGCCGCCGAGGACGCCGACGTTGGGGGCGAACACACAGGCGACCGACGTGAGCACGTGCAGGACGAGCCCGGCGAGCAGCGGCAGCCGGCGGCCGACCGCGTCGGACCAGGGGCCGATGGCGAGCTGGCCGAGCGCCAGGCCCGCGAGGGTGCCGGTGAGGGTGAGCTGCACCGCCGTCGAGGTGGTGTGCAGATCGCCGGTGATGCTCGGCAGCGCCGGCAGGTACATGTCGATGGTCAGCGGGCCGATCGCGATGAGCGAGCCGAGGACGAGCACAAGTCTGAGTTCATGAGCGGCAGCTCGGGCGGGGTTCACGGTCACATCTTGTGGTCAAGCGTTTGGACAGACGTTTCATTCCCTTGATACGCGGTCGCCTGCAGGGCGTACAGCTGGGCGTAGAGGCCGCCGGTGGCGGTCAGCTCGGTGTGCGTGCCCTCCTCGACCAGGGCGCCGTGGTCGAGGACGAAGATCCGGTCGACCTCCCGGACGCTCGCCATGCGGTGCGTGATCAGCACCACGGTCCGCCCGGCGGCGAGCTCCCGCAGCCGGCCGTAGACGGCGTGCTCGGCGCGGGCGTCGAGGTTCGCGGTCGGCTCGTCGCAGATCAGCAGCGGCGCGTCGCGGAAGAACGCGCGGGCGATCGCGAGGCGCTGCCACTGGCCGCCGGACAGCTCCGCACCGTCGTTGAAGTGCCTGGACAGCAGCGTCTGGTACTGGCGGGGCAGCTCCACGATGAAGTCGTGGGCGTCGCCGCGGCCGGCGGCGGCCTCGATCTCGGCCTGGGTCGTGACCCGGTCGTGCCGGCCGGCCGTGATGTTCTCCGCCGCGGACAGCGGCCAGTTGGTCGGGTCCTGCATGACGACCGCGACGTGCTCCCGGACGCTGTCGGGGTCGCGCCCGGCCAGGTCGGCGCCGTCCCACGCGATGACGCCGCTGTCCGGCCGGTACAGCGCGGCGAGCAGCTTCGCGAGGGTGGACTTGCCGGACCCGTTCTCGCCGACGAGCGCGATCGTCTGCCCGCGGCGGATGGTCAGGCTCACGCCGGACACCGCGGGCCGCTGCGCGCCGGGGTAGGTGAAGGTGACGCCGTCCAGGGTCAGCGTCTCGAAGCCGGCCGGCGCGGGCGGCAGGTCGAGGGGCTCGGAGCGGGCGGTGGCGAGCGCGCGGAAGGACTCGTAGTCGCCGAAGTAGAGGCCCTGCTCGTAGAGGTGGTTCACCGCGAACGCGACCTGGGTGAGCGCGTTGATGCCGGTGCTGATCGCGTACGCCGCGGCGCCGCCGACGGCGATGTCCATCCGGCCGGTCAGCAGCAGCCCGAGGAGGGCGGCGTACGCGGCGCCGGTAGCGAGCGCGCCGAGCGCGTGACCGATGAGGTTGGTGCGGACCTGCGCGGACGACACCTTGATCTGTTCGCGGGTCACCGCGTCGAGGAGGCGCCGGACCTCGGCCAGCAGGTACCGCTGCAGGGTGAACGCGCGCAGCTCGCCGGCCTGGTCCCGCTCGGCGAGCAGCTCCGACAGCATCCACTTGCGCCGCCACACGGCGATGAGGCGCAGCTGCTGGCGGTACCCGAGGCGGGCGGAGCGCACGGCGGCCCAGAAGTTCGGCACGACGGCGAGCACCAGCAGCGGCAGCAGGATCGGGTGGAGCACGGCGAGGACCCCGGCGGCCGCGGCGAGCGACACGACGTTGGTGCCGAGCTCGATGGCGTGGTCGACGACCCGTTGCGCGGCGTCGATGCCGCGGTCGCGGGCCCGCTGCATCCGGTCGCGCCAGTCCGCGTCGTCGAACGTCGCCAGGTCGACCCGGGTGGTCAGCTCCAGCAGCCGCAGCTCGGCCGCCTCGTACACCTGCGGCGACAGCCTGCCCTGTGCCGCGGTCGCCGCCGCGGCCAGCAGCGTGCGGGCGGCGCCGGCGGCGACCATGACCAGCAGCGACGGCACGGCGGCGCGGATCCGGTCGGGGGTGGGGCCCTCGCGCAGCAGCCCGTCGAGGACGCCGACGACGTTGACGAGGCCGACGCCGGAGGCGACCCCGGCGGCGAGGTTGCCCACCACGACGACGGCGGTGGTGCGCCGGTCGGTCCGCCACGCCAGGCGCCACGCCTGCAGCAGCAGCCCCGGCAGTCGGCGCACCATCCGGCCGAACGACGCCGACGCCGCCTCGGCGGTGGCCGTCAACCAGTAGGGGACCGCGAGATCGTCCGCCGGGTCGGCACTTTCGATCGCCATCCATCTATGGTGCCTCGCGCAGGTAAACGCTCAGGTCGGCCGGACGGCCGCCGATCGGGCGGAGGTGAACCTTGCCGCGGTGCTGATCGTGCGTGACTCGGCCGCCATGCTGGACCGGTGCCTGACGTCGCTGCGTGGGGTCGTCGACCTCATCCACGTGCACGACACCGGCTCGAAGGACGACACCCCGGCCATCGCGGCCGCGCTCGACGCCGTCGTCAGCCACGGCACCTGGACCGGCGACTTCGCCGCCGCCCGCAACACCGCGCTCGCCGAGGCGGCCGCCGCCCGCGGCGCCCCGTGGACGCCGGCGGACTGGGTGCTCAGCATCGACGCCGACGACCGGGCCGTCGCCGTGCCCGGCAAGCTCCGCGAGGTCCTGGCCGCGACGACCGCCGACGCGCTGCTGGTCGACATCGACAACGCCCACGACGAGCTGCCCTACACGTTCCGCACCGCCCGGCTCTTCCGCCCGGCGCAGCTGCGGTGGCAGGGGCGGGTGCACGAGCACCTGGTCCGCATCGCCGGCGGCGCCGCGCCGGACGTGTTCGTCGACCGCGGGCACGGCACCGGCGTCGGCACCGGGCACCTGCAGGCGACGGGCACTGTGCAGGGGATCGGGATCGCGGAGTGGCCGTCGGCGCCACGCGATGCGATCCGCCTGGAGCATCAGGGGTACGCGGACCCGGACGAACGGCGCAGCAAGGCCGAACGCAACGTCGAGCTGGCCCAGGCGATGCTGGACGGGATCGCCGACGGCTCCGCGGACGGCGCCCGGGACCCGGTGCGGGTCGCGGACATCCTGCTGGACCTGGGGCGCAGCCTCGTCGGGGCGGGCCGCACACAGGACGCCGTCGACGCGTTCGAGACGCTGCGGGAGCTGGCGCCCGGCACCCGGCAGTGGGTCCTCGGCACCGACGCGCTCGCCCGGCTGCTGCTCGGCGCCGGCATGGATGAGGCGGTGCTGGTGCTGACCGCGCAGCTGCGCGGCGCCGGCGTCGCCCGCGACTACTGCGACTGGCTCGACGCGCAGGCCCTGGCCCAGCTCGGCGACGTCGCCGAGGCGTGGCGGCTGCTGCAGCCGGTGCAGCGGGTCGTGGACCCCGCCGGCCGGGTCTACCCGCCGGAGCACCTGGCGGAGCTCAAGCGCCTGGTGGACCGGCTGCACGCCATGTCCTGACGCTCGTGCGTCGATCGTGGCGGGCTGGGTATGGGTGAGGGCATGCGAGTCGGCTACTTCCTGTCCTGCGAGGAGTACACCCCGGCGCAGCTGGTCGAGCAGGCGAAGCTCGCCCAGGACGCCGGCTTCACCGGGCTGTGGATCTCCGACCACTACCATCCGTGGAACGACGCGCAGGGGCAGAGCCCGTTCGTCTGGTCGGTGATCGGCGCCCTGAGCCAGGTCGTCACGATCCCGGTCACGACGGCGGTCACCTGCCCGATCATGCGCATCCACCCGGCGGTCGTCGCGCAGGCCGCGGCGACGAGCGCGGTCCTGCACGAGGGCCGGTTCGTCCTCGGCGTCGGCACCGGCGAGGCGCTCAACGAGCACATCCACGGCGACGCGTGGCCGGGCGCGGCCGAGCGCCTGGAGATGCTCGACGAGGCCGTCGCCGTGATGCGGGAGCTGTGGGAGGGCGGGTTCGTCAGCCACCGCGGCACCCACTACACCGTCGAGCAGGCCCAGGTGTACACGCGCCCGGAGACCCCGCCGAAGGTGTACATGTCGGCGTTCGGGCCGAAGGCCCTGGAGCTCGCCGGGCGGATCGCGGACGGGTTCATGTCCGTGGCGCCCGTCGCGGAGCACGTCGAGGCGTTCCGCAGGGGCGGCGGCGGGGACAAGCCGGTGCAGGGCGGCTTCAAGGCCTGCTACGCGCCGAGCGAGGACGCCGCGGTGCGGATCGCGCATGAACTGTGGGCCAACGCGAGCGTCCCCGGCGAGCTGTCGCAGGTGCTGCCGTCGCCGAAGCACTTCGAGCAGGCATCGCAGCTGGTCACGCCGGACATGACCCGCGAGGCGATCGCCTGCGGGCCGGACCCGGCGAAGCAGGCGGCGCAGCTCAAGCAGTACGAGGACGCCGGCTTCGACGAGGTGTACGTGGCGAACGTCGGACCGCACTACGCCGAGCTCATCGACCTGTACAAGCGCGAATTCCTGTGATTGGGGGACCGTCATGCCGCAGCAGGTGTGGAGCGCCAAGCGGGAACGGCAGTACGGACACGTCAAGCGTCAGCAGCTGGCCCAGGGCCGCTCCGAGGAGGTCGCCGAGGAGATCGCGGCCCGTGTGGTGAACAAGGAACGGGCCCGCGCCGGCGAGTCGCGCACGGCGAGCCGCACGTCGACGCAGGACATGTCGTCGGCACAGCGCGGCGCGCTGCGCGCCCGGACCACCGGCCCCGCCGGCCGCACCCGGGACCAGCTCTACGAGGAGGCCAGGCGCAAGAACGTCAAGGGCCGCTCCCGGATGACGAAGGCGGAGCTGGAGAAGGCGCTACGGTGACGGGGTGCTGTCGGAGTACGTGCGCCGCCCCGCCGGGCCGCGGGTGCGACCGTTCGCGACCTGGTACAGCGGCTATCGCGAGACCGGGGCCGCGCCCGCCGTGCACCGGGGGCTGCCGTCACCGACCCTGACGCTCATCGTCACCCTCGACGACCCGCTGCAGGTCGCGGCGCACCCCTCGGCGCAGACCCCGCCGGGGGTGTACGACACGCTGCTCGGCGGGCTGCACACGACGCCGGCGACGATCGTGCACGACGGCCGGCAGTCCGGCATCCAGATCGGCCTGTCGCCGCTCGGCACCCGCGCCCTGCTCGGCCTGCCCGCCGGTGAGCTCGCGTCCCTGGACGTCGTCGCCACGGACGTCTTCGGCCCGTTCATCGACCTGCTGCGCGACCGGGTGCGTGCGGTGGACACCTGGGCCGAGCGGTTCCAGATCGTCGACGAGATGCTGGCGACGAGACTCACCGACCCGGTGCTGCCCGCGCCGGAGGTCGTGCACGCATGGCGGCTGCTGCGCGGCGGCACCGTCACCGCCGCGGCGGTGGCCCGGGAGGTCGGGTGGAGCGGGCGGTACCTCAGCAGACGGTTCAACGAGGAGATCGGCCTGGCACCGAAGGCGGCGGCCAGGGTCGCCCGCTTCGACGCCGCCCGCCGCCGCATGCAGGAGGGCGCGGACTCCCTCGCCGCGGTCGCGGCCGGCTGCGGGTACTACGACCAGGCGCACCTGACCCGGGAGTTCAGCGCCCTGGCCGGGCTGCCGCCGGCGCGGTGGCTCGCCGAGGAGCGGCTACCACCGTTCCGAAACGTCCAAGACCCGGACGTGCCGTGGTCGGCAGACTGGGCCGCATGACAACGACACCAGCACCGCAGGTGTGGCCGACCCTGCGCGCCACCGACGCCCGCGCCCTCATCCGGTTCCTCGTCGACGCCTTCGGCTTCCGGGAGGTCGTGGTGCACGGCGACGGCGACCGCGTCGACCACGCCCAGCTCGCCTGGCCGCCGGGTGGCGGCATCATGCTCGGCAGCGTCCGCGACGCCGACGGCGACAGGTGGCCGCTGCGGCCCGGCACGTTCGGCGCCTACGTGGTCACCGACGACCCCGACGCCCTCTACAAGCGCGCGGTCGACGCCGGCGCCGAGGTCGTCATGGAGCTCACCGACACCGACTACGGCTCCCGCGACTTCATCGTCCGCGACCCCGAGGGCAACCGCTGGTCGTTCGGCACCTACCGCGGCGAGCCCAGCTGAGCCGCATTTTCGATCGCGGTTTTTGTCGCTGCCGTGGTGCGTCAGGCGCTGCGGCGGCGGTCCGAGTTCATCGGCCACGGGGTGGCGGTCGCCTGGGCGGCGGCGTCCGCGTCGGTGACCAGGCCGCGCGGGTCGGCGGCGAGAGCGCTTTCCAGCGTCCGGTACGTCTGGATCGTGGACAGCGTCCCGCCTTCACGCAGCGTGTGGACGACCACCGGCGCCGGCATCGCCAGGACCAGCGATCCGCCCTGCTCAAGGGCGATACCCGCGGTGACGCGCAGCATCATCACGCCGGTGCAGTCGATGGCGGTGACCTGCGCCAGGTCGATCACGATCCTGGGCTCGGGGCGCAGCAGCAGCTGGGAGAGTGCGGTCTCCAGCTGCATTGCGCTGGCCGCGACCAGCGCGCCGTGACACGTCAGCACCGTCGCGGCAGCGAGTCGGTCCACCGCGAAGGTGAGAGCTGCCATGCTGCCGACGATACGGTCCGCCGTGACGGTCCGTGAACCTCTGTCCAGGTGGAGGGACCACCCGACTGGCCGGTGACTGGACAGCCGGACGTCGCTTCGGGTGATCCGAGCAGCGGCCGGTCATTGGTCGGGCGGGTGTTCATGGACGAACCGGGGTGGGTACGCAACCAGTAGCCCCCGCGAACCGTCACGCCCGGACGAAAGGTGCTTCTGCGGTGAAACTGGACACTCGGCCGGCGGTCGTGGACTGCGCGCTGTACGTCGGCGGCGTCCGGCAGCCTGACGAGCTGCCGCTCGCCGAACTGTACGAGCGGGCCTGCGACCGACCGGACGCGTTCGTCTGGATCGGTCTGCACGAACCGGATCCGGACCAGTTCGCCGAGGCCGAGAAGGTGTTCGGGCTGCACCCCCTGGCCGTCGAGGACGCGCTGAACCCGATGCCGCAGCGGCCGAAGGTCGAGCGGTACGAGGACGTGACGTTCTTCGTCGCCCGGACCGCCCGGTACGTGCCGCACGAGGAGCTGACCGAGACCAGCGAGGTGATCGACACGGGGTCCGTCAGGGTGTTCCTCGGCCGCCAGTTCGTGGTCACGGTGCGTCACGGCGAGGCCGGTGAGCTGCGCGCCGCCAGGCACGACCTGGAGGCCAACCCGGCCCAGCTGGCCGCGGGTCCGTGGGCGGTGCTGCACGCGATCCTCGACCGGATCGTCGACGCCTACCTGGCCATCGTCACCGCCATCGACAGCGACGTGCAGGCCCTGGAGATGGCCGTGTTCCGCCGGGACAGCGGCATCAGCATCGAACGCGTCTACCAGCTGAAACGGGAGCTGATGGAGTTCCGCACGGCGGCGGTCCCGCTGCAGCGGCCGCTGGTGACGCTGCTGGACAAGCAGACGTTCGCCCTGGCCAAGGAGATCCGCCGGTACTTCCGCGACGTCAACGACCACCAGACCCGGGTCGTGGAGCAGATCGTCAACTACGACGACATCCTCAACTCGATCCTGCAGGCCCGCCTGGCGCAGGTCACCATCGACCAGAACGACGACATGCGCAAGATCGCGTCGTGGGCGGCGCTCGCCGCGCTGCAGACCGCGATCGCCGGCATCTACGGGATGAACTTCGTCTTCATGCCGGAGCTGCACTGGCACTACGGCTACTTCTTCGCCCTGGCGCTGATGTTCGGCAGCGGGCTGCTGCTCTACCGGGCGCTGCGCCGCAACGGCTGGCTGTGACGCCGTCCGGCTGCGGGTTCGTCTGGCTGCGGCTTCGGCTTGCTTACGCGGCCAGGCCGAGGGAGCGCATGTGGCGGGTCTCGCGGGCGGCCCGGGTCAGCGCCTGCACGGTCCGCGGACCGGCGACGCCGTCGATGGTGAGCCCGGCCCTGGCCTGGAACCGGCACAGCGTGAGCGGCACGTCGGACACGGGGGAGCGCGGGTGCAGCAGGCCGATCTCGGCGAGGAGGTCACGGACCTCGCGCGGGTCGGCGGGCGGCGCGGCGGCCTCAGGAGCGCTGACGGCACCGGCGAGCGCGGCGCCGACGGCCTGCAGGGTGCGGCGGACTGTCATGCCCTCAAGTGTGGTGCGCCGGCCCGCCTGCCGCGTCAGGGCTTTCGGCCACTCCGACCCTGAGTTTGCCCTGAGGCGCACCTAAGCACCTGGAATGACGACGCCGAATCCGGTGCGGGCGAGGCGCAGCAGGACCTGCCCCGGCGCGGTGAGCGTGGCCAGCTTCGCCGCCGAGGCGTCTTCGAGTTGGCGGATGCGGGTGTCGTACGACTCCCGCCCCTGCCTCCTGGCGGCGTCGAGCACGGCGGTGTTGCGCCACACCTTGGCCCGAGCCTCGGTGAGCAGCCGGCGGGTCGCGGCCCGGTTCGCCGGCGCCAGCACCCGGTCCAGCAGGCTCGGCCTGGCGGCGGCGCGACCCTCCACCTCCTCGGCCCCGACCCGTGCGAGCAGCACCGTGTCGACGTGCGTGTGGTCGCGTTCCCGGGCGGCCCGCAGCTCGCCGTCGTCGAACTCGGCCGGCCCGATCACCGCGATCAGCGACTGCGGCAGGTCGTAGTTGATGTGCGCGTTCATGCCGAGCAACACGTGCTGCAGCGCCGGCAGCCCCGGCCGCTCCCGCGCCGTGTCGAACGCGATCCGCCACGGCCGCGACACCTCCTCGCCCGCGAGGTCCGCGTCGAGCGCGTCCAGGTACAGCTCGGCGAACGCGACGTCCCACCGGTTCAGCCACGCCGCGTCGAGGAACCCGCCCCGCTCGATCTCCGCCGCGACCGCGTGCGTGGTCCGCAGGTACGTCCCGTGGAAGTGCCGCCGCGCGTCGGCGGGTGCGAGCCGGGCGAGCCCGTCCTCCATCCGCCGGATGACCCCAGCGACCGCGTCGTCCATGCTCACCTCGCCCGGAGCTGTTCGTATCCTGCAGCGGTCCCGATCGCCTGCCGGGCGGCCGGGTTGCCGATGTAGTGGTTGACCGCACCGGCCAGGAACTCGGGCCGGACCCAGGTGTCGTTGGGCGTGTGCGTCGGCTGGCCGTACCGTGCCGCCTCGACCGTTTCCCAGGGCAGCTCGCGGACACCGAAGAGGGAGGTGACCCGCAGTCCTTCGGGCCGCAGTTCGATCCGCCCGGAGCGGCGGGCGAGCCGGGCGACCCGCACCAGGAACAGGACCGCCATGAGCGGAATGCCGACCCGCGGGACCACGAGGTCGATGTAGTTACCGGGCTCCTGCCACCCGTATGTGCAAACCAGGCCGGTCGCGTGGGAGAGCGTGGTCGTGGCGTTGACCGCCTGCCACTTCGTGGCCACCGGTGCCACGAAGGCACCGCCGTCGACCTCGAACGCGGCCGGGCGCCGTTGCGGCTGCAGCCGCCACCCGATGACCAGCATGGCGAAGACGAACACGGTCGGCGGCAGGAAGAAGACGCCGGTGCCGAGCACCATGTCGTGGAGGAGGGTCTCGTGCCAGCGCACGGCCGCCGCGATCCAGGCCACCGCCAGCGCGGCTGCCACCCAGACGGCGACCATGGCACCCCGAATGGACCGCAGCGCGACGGGTGCGCTCGGTGAGGTCACGACCGCAGTGTGCGGCAACCGCGCCAGCATCGACAAGCGTTCGTCAGCCGCACAGGACGCGGCGCAGGTCCTCATACCCCTCGGCGGTGCCGATGGTCTCCCGCGCGTCGGGATCGGCCAGGTAGTGGTTGATCGCGGCGATCAGGAACTCGCGGCGGACCCATGCCTCGTCTGCCGGCCAGGTATTCGGCTTCGCCGCCAGTTGCTCCCAGGACACGTCGCGGTCGGCGAAGAGGGACCTGACGCGCAGGCCCGCGGGGCGCAGCTCGATCCGCCCGGACTGCCGGGCCAGCGCGGCGACCTTCACCAGGAAGCCGGCCACCAGGCACGCGAGGATGACACGGTGGAACCGCACCGAGATGGGCGACCACCAGTCGTCGGGCATCGGCTGCAGGTGCAGCGTCGCGCTCGCGGTCGCCAGGGTGAGCACCGTCGCCGCGCTCGCCGCCGCCACCCTGGTGGCCGCCGGTGCGACGAATGCGCCGCCGGCGACTTCGAACGAGGCCGGCCGCTGCCGAGCTCTCAGGATCCCCTCGACGATCAGCGCGCCGATGACGAGCGCCAGTGGCGGCAAGAGGAAGGCGGCGTATCCGGCCACGCCGTTCTCGTGCCAGGCGTTGTGCCAGCGCCGGGCGGCGGAGTACCACACCAGTACCGACGCCGACAGCACCACAAGGGCGACCGCCGCGGACCGGAGAGGGCGCGGGGTGACGGATGCCGTCGGTGAGGTCACGGTCGCAGTGTGCGGCAATCGCGCAAGCATCGACAAGCGTTCGTCAACCGCACAAGGCGCGGCGCAGGTGCTCATACCCCTGGGCGGTGCCGATGTTCTGCCGCGCGGCGGGATCGGTCAGGTAGTGGTTGATCGCGTCGGCCAGGAACTCGCGCAGGACCCAGGCATCGGCCGTGGGCAGGGACGCCTTCACCGCGCGGTGACGGTGCACCAGCCGGCGACGAAGCTGCCCGGCATGTTCTCCGGTCCGTCGACCAGCAGCATGCCCGCGCCGATGGTGCTGCCGGCGAGCGCCGCGACCGCGGCCGCCGCCGACAGGCGGT
Organism: Dactylosporangium maewongense; assembly: GCF_039531485.1. Taxonomy (NCBI): domain Bacteria; kingdom Bacillati; phylum Actinomycetota; class Actinomycetes; order Micromonosporales; family Micromonosporaceae; genus Dactylosporangium; species Dactylosporangium maewongense. The sequence goes on from NZ_BAAAQD010000009.1 coordinate 420,741, forward strand.
CGGCCGGAGGGGCGATGAAGGCGCCGTCGCGGACCTCGAAGGCCACCGGGCCGCGGCGCCGGTGACACGACGCGAGATAGGCGAACGCGACGATGGCGAACAGTAGCGGCGGAAGTGCCAGGGCGTCATCCCGCGCCGGCTCGCTCCAGCCGCCACCCAAGAGGAGAACGACAGTGAGCCAGGCCAGCACCAGCGTCACCGCCGCCACCAGGACGGCGGTGCCCGCGCGCCGGGGGTGGCCGACGGCGGGTGCGGTCAGCGAGGCCACGGTCGCAGTGTGCGGCAACCGTGCGAGCATCGACAAGCGTTCGTCAGGCGCGCAGGACGCGGCGCAGGTGGACGTACCCCTCGGCGGTGCCGATGCTGACCCGGGCGGCGGGGACGGCCAGGTAGTAGTTGATCGCGTCGGTCAGGAACTCGCGCCGGACCCAGGCGTCGGAGACGGGCAGGAAGGCCTTCACCGCGCCGTGGCGGGCGAGGCCGGTGGCGCGCACCAGGTCCGGCCGGCCGATGCGCAGCCTCGGCTCCGTGAGCCCGGTCCGTGACGGGCCACCCGACACCGCTTCCCACGGGATCTCGCGGCTGCCGTAGGCGTACGTGATCAGCAGCCCTTCCGGGCGTAGCAGCATCCGGCCGGTGCCGCGGGCGCGCATGAGGAGGCGCAGCACGAAGGTCGCCGCCGTGAGCGCGATGCTGATGTACCAGACGGCGACGAGCCCGCCGAGCGTGTCCTCCGACCGGTGGAACAGCAGCATCCCGGCGACGACGGTGGAGCCGGAGAGCACGGACGTCGCGAACGCCGCCGACAGCTGGTCGGCCGGCGGGACGACGAAGGCCCCGTCGCGGACCTCGAAGGCCACCGGACGGGAGCGCGCGAGACTCCACGTGAGGTAGCCGAGCGTGAAGATGGTGAAGAACCCCGGCGGCAGCATCAATGCCCCGGCCCGCACCGAGAGGCTCCAACCGTCGCCCCAGATGAGGGCGGCGGTGAGCCAGGCCAGCACCAGCGCAACCGCCACGGCGAGCGGGACGGTGCCCGCGCGCCAGGGCCGGGCGATGGCGGGTGAGGTCAGCGAGGTCACGGTCGCAGTGTGCGGCACCTCAGCGCCGCCGGCAATCAATCCCTAGTCAACCGGTAGGTGTTGTGGGTATAGTGCCGCTCGAATGTTGCTGTACACGTCTGTCAATGAGGAGTGTCATCGATGCGTCGGCTCTCGGTCGTTCTGGCCGGTGTCATGGTCCTGCTCGGCACCACCCTGACCGGGTGTGCCGCGGACAAGGAGCCGGCCGCCGCGCAGCCGGGTGCGGCTGAGGAGCCGTTGCGCGTCGGGTACCAGCGCTTCGGCGGGCTCAGCCTGGTCAAGGCGCGCAAGGCGGAAGCCGCCGGGACGACCTGGTCGCTGTTCGAGAGCGGGCCGGCGCTCACCGAGGGCATCAAGGCCGGCGCGATCGACATCGGCCAGGTGGGTGAGGCGCCGCCGATCTTCGCGGCGGCTGGCAAGATCGACTTCAGGATCATCGGTACCTCGAAGCCGGTGCCGAAGGGCGAAGCCGTCCTCGTCAAGGCCGCGAAGGGGTACGCCTCCTTCAAGGACCTCAAGGGCAAGAAGGTCGCGCTCAACAAGGGGTCCAACGTCAACTGGCTGCTCGTGCGCCTCCTCGAGGCCAACGGCATGACCATCAAGGACATCGACGTGCACTACCTCAAGCCCGCCGACGCCCGGCCCGCGTTCGACAACGACCAGGTCGACGCGTGGATCATCTGGGACCCGTACTTCTCCCTCGCCGAAACGCCGGGCGTGAAGGTGCTCGCCGACGCGACCGGCCTGGCCAACAACCGCGAGTACATCCTCGTGTCGCCGCAGGCGCTGAAGTCGAAGCCCGGGAAGATCCGCGAGTTCCTCAAGACCTACCGCGAGGTCACCGACTGGGGCATCGGCAACCCCGACGAGCGGGTCAAGATCCTCGCACCCGAGCTGAACATCCCCGAGGACGTCGCCCGCCGCGCTCTGGACCGCAGCGCCCAGCCGCTCGCCGCGATCGACGCGGCCATCGGCACCGAGTTGCAGGAGATCGCCGACGGGTTCACCGAGCTGCAGCTCATCCCCGGCAAGGTCGACATCAAGGGCCGCATCGACGAGCAGTTCTCGGACATCCTGCGTTGACAGTCCTCCCCGCCCTAAAGGGCGGGGATTCCCTGGGTCACCCCAGGGGGTTCCTGCTTCACCGGCGACTGCCTCGTCCGAGAGGACTCTCGTTGAGGTCTTACACCGCCTCCACAGGCGATCACGGAGAGCCCCTCCGCGAGGATGTTGCGGGCCGCGTTGACGTCGCGGTCGTGGGTGTGCGCGCACCGGCAGGTCCACGACCGCACGTGCAGCGGCATCCGCTCAGCGAGTGCACCACAGGTCGAGCACAGTTTGGACGACGGGAACCAGCGGTCCACGGCGACCAGGGTGCGGCCGTACCATTCGGCCTTGTATTCGAGCATGGTGCGGAACTGCCGCCAGGCCGCGTCGGAGACAGCGCGGGCGAGGCTGTGGTTTCGGATCATGTTGCGGACGGTCAGGTCCTCGATCACGATCGTTTGGTTTTCACGAACGAGTCGAGTGGTCAGTTTGTGCAGGTGGTCACGCCTGCGGTCGGTGATCCGGGCGTGGACGCGGGCGACCTTCAGCCGTGCCTTGGCCCGGTTCGCGGAGCCCTTCTCCTTGCGGGCGAGGTTGCGTTGGGCTCGGGCGAGCGCGGCCCGGTCGCGGCGCTCATGCCCGGGGTTGGTGACCTTCTCCCCGGTGGACAGGCAGAGCAGGCTGTTCAGTCCGGCGTCGACACCGACCGCACCCGTGGCCGGGACTGGCTCGACCCGGTCGTCGCAGAGCAGCGACACGAACCAGCGGCCAGCGGTGTCCTGGGACACGGTCACCGTGGACGGCGAAGCTCCCTCAGGCAGCGGCCGGGACCATACGATGTCCAGGGGTTCGGTCATCTTCGCCAGGGTGAGCCGGCCGTCGCGCCAGCGGAACGCGCTGGTCGTGTACTCCGCCGAGCGGCGCGACCGCTTCTTGGACTTGAACGTCGGATACTTGGCACGCTTCGCCCAGAAGTTCGTGAACGCCG